>JABABK010000050.1 GCA_014238285.1 Hellea sp. | reverse complement strand
TTATCTATACGATTCGCCTCTAACCTATGAAGTGTTGAGCCTGAGATGCGTAAGACTAAAGTCACCCTAAGCCTATCCCCTTTAGCTTTACTGACCCTAGCGGCCTGTAAACAGACCGTTGATAACGGCGTTAACACCGACACTAAAAACAAGGTGAAAACCGAACAGGTGTTATCCGTTCCGTTTGAGAAATACACCCTGGATAACGGTCTTGATGTGGTGCTGCATGTGGACCGATCTGACCCTGTAGTGGCGATAGATTTGGCCGCACATGTGGGCTCTGCGCGGGAAACGGCCGGGCGAACGGGCTTTGCCCATCTGTTCGAACACCTGCTTTTTCTGGACAGCGAAAACCTCGGCTATGGTGGCCTCGACGACATGAACACCCGCATTGGCGGCGAAGGCACGAACGGCTTTACCACTCATGACATGACGCAATATTTTCAGGCCGTCCCCAAAGACGCCCTTGAGAAAATCATCTGGGCCGAAGCGGACAAGCTCGGCTGGTTTATCAAAACAGTCTCTCAAAATGTCATCGATAAAGAAAAACAAGTTGTCAAAAATGAAAAGCGTCAACGGGTGGATAACGCTCCTTATGGCCATAATTTCTATCTGATCAATAAGGCGCTCTACGCCGAAGATCATCCTTATAATTGGGATGTGATTGGATCACTTGCAGATTTGGACGCTGCGACCTTGCAAGATGTCAAAGACTTCTACAAAAAATGGTATGCGCCGAATAATGTGACTGTCACAGTTTCAGGTGACTTTGATGTGCTTGATGCCAAAACTATGATCGAAAAATATTTCGGCGAAATTCCACGCGGCGACGATATCACACCTTATGAGGCTCGCAAAAGCAGCCTATCAGAAAACATCAGCCTTTATTATGAAGACAATTTCGCCACCGTGCCGCAGCTCACCATCATCTGGCCGACCGTGCCGCAATATCACAAAGATAGCTACGCGCTTGGCATTCTAACCGATTATCTCACCTCCGGTAAAAAAGCACCTCTATCGGAAGTCTTGGTGGATGAAGAAAAACTCACCAGCAGCGTCGATGGGTTTCACTATACCAAGGAACTCGCGGGCGAGGCCTATCTCTTTATCAGTCCTAATGACGGCGAAGATATTGATGGGCTTATGCCGGCGCTTCACGCTGGATTTGCCCGGTTTGAAGACAACGGCATTCCCCAAGCTGATCTTGACCGGATCAAAGCCGGGCTGGAAGTCGAGTTTTATGACGAAATGCAAAGCGCGCTGGGCAAGGCTATATCCCTTGGCGAGTATAATCTCTTCACCGGAGATCCCGGGTTTGGTTCCAAAGACATTGCAGGCGTGCAAGCCGTCACAACAGATGACGTCATGCGGGTCTATAACAAGTACATTAAAGGCCAACCGCATCTTTATACAAGCATTGTCCCAAAAGGCCAAGCTGAGTTAACGCTCGAAGGCGCAGTATTGGCGGCAATCGTTGAAGAAAAAATTGTTCCTGATGACGGCGGATTAAAAGATTTCGAGCCCAAAGACCGAGTGATCGACAACCCGACACCTTCAAATTTTGACCGCACCAACGAACCAGGTTTTGGGTCCGGTTACACCCTTCCCGCGCCTGATGTCTGGCAAGGGGAATTATCCAACGGTATCGAAATTTACGGCATGAGCAGTGATGAAACACCGCTGGTCTATTTCTCTCTCAAAGTAGATGCTGGCAATCGCCGTGGTGATTATGCCAAACCGGCCGTCCCGGATATGGTCGCCTCTATGCTGGAAAAAGGCACAGCCAATAAAACCACAGCTGAGCTTGAAGACGCCATCCTATCCCTAGGATCAGAAATATCCATCGCGGCCTCACCGAGTGGCATATTCATGACCGGCAATACGCTGGCCAAAAACTTTGACGCCACCATGGCCTTAGCCCAAGAAATGCTATTGGAGCCGCGCTGGGACGCCGAAGAATTTGACCTTCTAAAACGCAGCATAAGTAGCGACATTGATCAAAGCGCTGGCGACCCGAATTCCATCGCGTCGCGGGAAATGGACAAGCTTCGTTATCCTGAGGGCCACATCCTCCGCTATGCCAGCAGCTACGGCCCCAAGGACAAACTCGAAGGCGTTACGCTGGACGATCTTAAAGCCTTTTACGCGGCCAACTACACACAAAGCGGCACATTACTGCGCATAGTCGGTGATATTGATTTGGCAGATGTAAAGTCAGCGTTTAAACCCCTCGCAACTGGCTGGGATAAGGCAGAACCTGCGGCCATCGATACGCCTCTCCCCAACGCTGTGGAAACATCGAAGATTTATTTCTATGATATTCCCGGGGCTAAGCAATCTATATTACGGCTTGAACGCCCGGCCATGTCAGCTCTTGAAGATGATTACCCACTCCTTGGCGCTGTAAACTTTCCGCTCGGCGGCATTTACACTTCCAAGCTCAACACGCAATTACGCGTGGAAAAGGGTTACACTTACGGTATTAGATCAGGCTTTAACGGCGAGCAAGACCGCGGCCGATTTGCCATAAGCTCATCTGTCCGCACAAATGTCACCACAGAGTCATTGGCACTCGTCAATAAGATTGTCAGCTCCTATGGCCCTGAATTCACGGAAGAAAACCTAGCAGAGTTGAAAGAAGCTCTCTTACGTGGACAGGCGCTGAAAAACGAAACGCTGGATGATAAGCTTGGCATGCTCGGTTATATAAGTTCCTATGGATACCCTGTCGATTACAAGGCTCAAAACTCGGCAAAGATCAAAGCGATGACATTGGAGAAATTCAAATCGATCACGACCGAAAACCTACGGCCTGAGGCTATGACCTATCTGGTTGTCGGAGATGCGAAGACACAGGCCGAAGGACTCAAGGCATTAGGCTTTGGTGACCCAATTATGTTGGAGACAGAATGATGCATAAATTAATCCTGATAAGTTTGAGCGTTCTTGCTATTGCTGGGTGCCGAAATTCAGATCGAAATTATTCCAATGAATCCATGCCCGCGCCGCAAATGGAAATGGCGGATCAACACCAATCCTTTTCAAAAGTCGCATCCGGCGGAGCCGTTGATACCTCACCTCGGCAACCTAGGACTCAAAATGATAATCCATCAAGCCAAAGCTTTATGGCCTATCGTTACAATTACGGCTTTACCCTCCCGGCCAAGAACGTTGCTAAAACCGCAGAGAGCCATGCCGATATATGTATCAAAGCCGGCGCCTCAAAATGCCAAGTCCTGCACTCATCCACCAATGCAAGCGGTGATGATTATGTAACCAGTCAGCTCAAAATCAGAGGCGAACCTACTTGGCTTGAGAGTTTCAAATCACAGATCCAAACTTCGGTCAAAGAGGCCAAAGGTGACCTGACTAACTCGTCCGTCAATGCCGAGGATTTGACCCGTCAAATACTGGATACCGATGCACGGCTCAAAGCCAAGAAGACACTGCGTAAACGGCTCGAAAACCACCTGGAAACGAGAGACGCAAAACTTGGTGATCTCTTGGCTATGGAAAGAGAGCTTGCACGGGTTCAGGGCGAGATTGAAAGCGCCACTTCAACGTTGCTGGTTCTCAAGAAACGGGTCAGCATGTCTGTTGTCGATATCAACTATCAAAGCAAGTCAGTGGCCGTTTCATCAGAAAAGGTTTCTCCCATTGTTAGCGCCTTAAAGGACTTTGTTGGCGACATATCTTACGGTCTTAGCAATGTGATCCGTTTCTTTGCTGTCATATTACCTTGGTTGATCTTTGTAATCCTGCCCGTATTTTGGCTAGGAAGACGGTTTTGGCGTGGCCGCAGACTTCGTATAACGAGCCAAACAAAAGACAAGAAAGCGGACATATAAAACCGTTTATCTATAAGCCGCCATCAACCCCGCTGGATATTTTGCACAAGGACGATGACCTCATCCTCGTGAATAAACCCAGCGGGCTTTTAAGCGTCCCTGGTAAGGCAAAAGAGCACCATGACTGCTTAGAGCATAGGCTGCGCGCTGAGTATCCTGAGATTCTTTTGATCCACCGCTTAGACCACCCGACATCCGGCGTGATGATATTTGCCCGTAATGCTCAGGCTCAGCGGCACCTAGGTAAGCAATTTGAAAAGCGGCAAACATCCAAAACCTATATCGCGCGAGTATGGGGAAACGTTGAAGGCGATAGCGGGCACATAAACCTGCCGCTAATTTCCGATTGGCCCAACCGCCCTAAACAAATGGTTTGTTTCGAGCGAGGCAAATCCTCCCAAACGAATTGGGAGGTTTTGAAACGAGAGGAAAAAACCACGCGACTTACCCTATACCCCAAGACAGGCCGCTCCCATCAATTACGTGTTCATTGCTTGGCTCTAGGCCACCCAATATTGGGGGATAGCTTTTACGCTCATGACGAAGCCTTGCAGGCATCGCCTAGATTGCAACTCCATGCACAATCATTGAAATTCAGACATCCGAGCGGCGGTGAATGGACAGAGATAATTTCGCCCTGCCCGTTTTAGATCCTATGTCTAAAGTAACCTTGGTTTATGCCAAAGACACGGCACCGGGAACAGGATGTGATGCGCGAAATGACTTAAATAGCTTTGGCTGTTGAATGTTGAGGCGCATTCGCGCTGCTGCCAATGGTTCAGCTAGCAATTTATCGTAATCTTCACCTGGCAGCCACTTGGCTTTCCGGCCTCGACGGAATGCTTCCCAGATGGCTGCAATTTGATGGCGTCCATCTTTCATTTTGAGACCACTTAACATGGATAGAACGGCGATAATGGCCCATCCAAGTCCTTTGGTTTGCGCATAAGAGAAGGCAACTAAACAGGACTCGTCAAGCGGTTCATCAGGGCTGTATCCGGTAAGAACATGCCAGATATCATGCACGTCGCGTATCCGGCGTGTGTACCATTCATAAGGATGCTGGACGTTTTCCTCCAAGGCTTTGATGTTACTGATCTGCGCAAGGCCGTCTGCGGAATAACCTGTGGCATCGATCATTCTACGATAAGCATGGCCGACAGTCCCAACGGCGAAGTCTTTCGTGTAGTCTGGATCGCTTAACCGGTCCGCTAGTTCCGTCTTTTGAAAAGCGATTTCTCCGCCTTTTTCCGTCCGCAGTAATTTGTGATAGCCTTTAGCATTCGCGCCGCGGTTCATGGCTTGCATGACCAGAAAGACCTGACGTGTATCTTTGGGGTCAGCCATAAGCGCCCGCCCTGCTGTAATGCCTGTCTTCCAGTCTGGCTTGTAATTTAAAAGTTCAGTCATCGATTGCTCCTACGTATATTCTCTATTCGGCGCGATGGCTTAATGACATCTGGCCTTATTTGCGTGTAAGCTTAACGGCAAGAAACACCCATATCTTAGCGAGAGGTGACAAATATTTGACAGATCGTGCCAAAATGAACGAAAATTCGCTCGGTTCAACACCGCAAGTGCTGAGCAGCTGGACACGGGTTTTGCTCGACGCGCTAACGGCTCGCGGGCATGACGGCGCTGCAATTGCGGCGCGGGCGGGCTTTTCGGACAGTGACTTTGCCGATCCAAATGCGCGATTTAGCCTTGAGCGAACGTCAAAATTTTGGCGCCTCGCAGTCGAAGAAACCGGTGACGATGCCATCGGGATATGGGTCTCTAAATATGTACAGCCGACAACCTTCCATGCTCTCGGCCTAGCTGTCGCGGCGAGCCGAAATTGGTACGAAGCGCTGTCTCGCATGGAACGTTATTCCGAAGTTGTTAGCGATTCTGAAAAAGTGGTTATCAATATTCAGGATGATCATTGGGAGTGGGTTTTATCGCCGGTCGCGCCAAAATATCGGGCAACACCGGAATCGCTAGATGCGATCATGTCCCATATGATTAGGGCGTCACGCGCCACTATTGAAAAATTTAATGCGCCCCTTTTAGCAGAATTTGCCCGGCCGAAGCCCAAAAATCATTCCGCTTTCTCCGACTTCTATGGATGTCCCATAAAATACGGGGCTGACATGAACCGTATATTCTTGCCGCTTGAGCTTATGCGCGAACCACTATCAACAACGAATATTAGTTTGGCGGAACACGGAGATCACATTGTACAGGCCTATTTAAAACAGGTCGGAACAGACCCGCTTGATAAAAAATTGCGCCAAGCCATAGTTATTTCACTCCCGTCGGGAGATATCAATATTCAATTAATAGCTCAGGACGCAGGCATGAGCGTACGCTCCTTACAACGGCACTTCTCCGATATGGGCGGGACGTTTAGTGGTTTTGTCAGCGATATCCGATCTGCACTTGCTAGGAATTATTTGAAGCAAAATGAGTTACCGATTACAGAAATCGCGTTTCTGCTAGGGTATAGCGATACGGCTAGTTTTTCGCGCGCTTTCAAGAGCTGGTCTGGTCAAACACCTACCCAATATCAACGAAAAACTTAGGTTCAATTTAAATAACCAGTTAGTTCGCACTCTTTATATAATCTACTACAAACGCCCGCGTAACATCGCGTTTGGCCTCGCGGGCCGAAAGATCAATATCGTGAACAAGTTTTGAAACCAGCGGAACAGAGCGCTCATAATGGGTATAGATATAGCCAACCAAATCCGCTTTGACCTCCCGGCCTTTATCTTCAAATAGCTTTCGAATGATCGGTTCTAGAATGTCTTCATCCGGTTCTGATAAATGAAGGACAGGAACGTTGACCAGCCGAGATCGTAAATCTGGTAAAGTGATACCCCAATATTGCGGCAGCGTTTCGGCGGCCAAAAGAAGACCCGCTATTTCCCCGTTAAGCGCTTTATTAAGCGCGGTAAATAATTCAGCCTCATCCAATTGATCCGCATCATCCAAGAACACAGCATCGTCAGTAATTTGCGTCCAAGCAGAGCCCAAATGGGATTTCCCGCTTCCAGAAGGTCCGGTCAGTAGAAATATAGGTGATGGCCAATTTGGGAACGCCTTTAGGGCTACAAGCGCATTCTGGTTACTGCGGCCAACGTAAAAGTTGTCCAGCGTATAATTTGGCTCTGGGGCCAAATCCAAAGGAATTTGATCGGTCATGCGCTTAGTCTTGTGATCTAGCTAGTACTAGTATCGGCCTTTAAGATACATAATCGTTCCAAGCTTTTGGTCTTGCTTAACTTCAACGCCTTTATAACCCAGCTCATTTTGCAAGCGGTTAAAGTCTCCGCCGTAAGTCACGCTCATAAGGGCGCCATCTTTGGACAATGCATCAAGCCGAGCGCCTTGAATTTGCGCGGAGCTATTAATGATGGATTGTAAATTAATCCAGTCATCATGGCTCCGGTAAAGAATTGATACCGGCGTGGTCACGGCATTTTCGGCCAAAGTGACAGAAGCTGACTTCCAAGACTCTTCAAGTTTTTCGATAACTTGCCAAGCGGCATCATCATAACTTGCGCTTGAAATAGTGCCAAGGTTTGTTTTGTAGCCAGTATCCAGCGCTATATCAGATATATTAACCCGAATGCCACCAAGAGCTGGTTCCGCCACGGCGACTAAAATTTGACGCGCGCCAAAAAACTGACCAAGACGTTTCAATGCCGTAATATCACCTGAGGCTGCCTGCGAGGCGCTGATCAAATTGTCATTCCCGCCAGCCATTGAAATGGTATCAACGGGTGTTAGAGAGTTCGCAAATGCGCCTGAAGCCCAAGCCCCATGCCAATCATTTGCTGTCCACAGTCCATTTCCGCTCATGACCGGGACCAGCAAACGCTTTTCCGCCTGGCTCGACATCATTGTCAGATTTTGCGCAGCTAGAAAGCTCTGGACCTCTGTGGGCGAAAAAGCGACAGTGATATCGCCGAGATAACGCTGATTGGACCGCTTCTCATTGGAAACATTCAGAGCTCTGATCATTCTAGAAATAGATTCTGTTGAAACCGCTGAAAGATCTTTACCTGCGCGCTGCTGAGGCAGTGTTAAACGCTTTAATAAAATCTCAGCCGCTTTTGCCTGCCCTTCGGTAATAGCATTGGTCTGCGCCTCAATAGCATTGTTACCAATGGCATCAACCTTGACGCCTGCGACCGTAAACGGGTCCCCTGGAAAAGCCTCAATTACAAAAACCATAGAGAATAAAATAACGGAAATTAAAAATCGTTTCATCATTCCCTTTGATTAAACAGATTTGTCCCTATTTAAAAGGGGATATACATGGGTTTTACAGTATATTTTGATTAGGCCTTGCCAGCGTAGCTTTTATAGGCTGTAAGCCCCTCAAAGGTGCAATACACAGGAATCATCCGGAGCGAAACTATGGCTGATACGGGTTCAAACAAAGGCCTAACCTATGCCGATGCGGGCGTAAGCATTGACGCTGGCGACGCCTTAATCGACAAAATCAAACCTCTTGCTAAATCTACGCGCCGCCCCGGCGCCGATGTTACGCTTGGCGGTTTCGGTGGTGCTTTTGATCTAAAAGCGGCCGGTTTCAAAGACCCGGTGTTAATATCAGGCACAGACGGCGTCGGAACAAAGCTTCGGATCGCTATTGATACAGATGTGCTCGACACGGTTGGAATCGATTTGGTCGCTATGTGCGTCAATGATGTATTAGCCCAAGGCGCGGCGCCGCTATATTTTCTCGATTATTTTGCAACGGGTCATTTAGATACGGACCGAGCTATATCTGTCATTTCCGGCATTGCAGAAGGTTGCCGCCAATCTGATTGCGCCCTCATCGGGGGCGAAACCGCTGAAATGCCCGGCATGTATGAAGGCAAAGACTTTGACCTTGCCGGATTTGTCGTCGGCGCAGCAGAACGAGACGGGCTCCTTCCTCGCAAAGACTTGATGGTAGACGGCGATATCTTAATCGGTATGAATTCTAGCGGTCCGCACTCAAATGGATACTCGCTTATCCGCAAAGTTGTCGAAGTTTCTGGCCTGTCATGGCATGATGAATGTCCCTTTGATGCCAGCAAAAGTTTAGCCGCCGCCCTGCTGGAACCGACAAAGATATATGTGAAGTCTGTCCTGCCACTTATACATGCCAACCTTATCAAGGGCCTCGCCCATATCACAGGCGGCGGACTGACAGAAAACACACCGCGCATGTTGCCGGCTCACCTCACACCAGAATATGATATGAATTCATGGGATCGCCCGGCGGTGTTTAATTGGCTTCAAGAAACTGGAAAAATCGAAGAGCCCGAAATGCAGCGCGCCTTTAACTGCGGCATTGGTATGGTCTTGGCGGTGGAGCCCGCGAAAGTTAATCAAGCGCTTGCACTGTTAAAAGAGCACGGCGAAACAGCTCAAGTCATTGGTAAGCTGAAAGCCGTATGAGCGACAGAGTCCGCACAGCTATCCTGATATCTGGCCGGGGCTCAAACATGGCCGCTCTAGCTAAAGCAGCTGAAAAACCAGACTTTCCGGCCCAAATTAACCTTGTTATCTCTAACATTCCAGAAGCCGAAGGCCTACAAAAGGCCGCGGATATGGGCATCCCAGTTGCCGCCCTAGATCATACGCATTTCAATAATCGCCGGACATTCGACGAAGAAATGCAGAAGCATCTCCTTGCCAATAATATAGAACTTATTTGCTGCGCCGGGTATATGCGTATCCTATCGCCTTGGTTTGTTAGTCAATGGCCAGATCGAATATTAAACATTCATCCGTCCTTATTACCCAAATATAAAGGGCTTAACACCCATCAACGAGCATTGGATTCTGGAGACAAAGAACATGGATGTACAGTTCACTTCGTCAATGAAGCCCTTGATGACGGTCAAATAATTGATCAAAAAACCATCCCTATTGCACCAAATGACACATCCGAAAGCCTAGCAAAAAAAGTATTGAAGCTCGAATATCCTCTTTACTCAAAATCTCTATATAGGGTTGCAAAAAATATCATCGCATCTAAATAATTGCAGATTCAACCGTTATTTAACCGTATGTTCATCATATATCTCAAATCCATTTTAGGGCGTTTAGGCTATATCTCTCACTTAGATTAACTGATTGGGGGATCAATCAAATGAGTGTGAAACAGATATTAATTAGGCATGCACGTGCCTATAAAAACAATGAAGATGGCGATTTTGCCCTTATTTGGGGACTATGCTTCCTCGTCATGATGTTCTTTATCGGGACAGTAATGGACATATCACGCCAAATGAGCGCGAGTCATAAAGCGCAAAACATCGCCGATTCAATTGCCTTATCCGCTGCCGTCTATATTTCAACTTACGGCGAGGCTCCAGCAGATGCCTCCGTCGGTTTCCCCCACAATCATGAATATACCGCCGCTGAACTAGGATATGATTTTCCAGGAAGCGACGACATGACATTTAAAGTTGTTTATGATGACGCCAACAAAGAAGCGCGCGTCATAACAACTGGCAATGTTGATACGATGTTTATGCAGATTTTCAATCATAATACCTTAGATTTCTCCTCTACATCGACCACAAAATATGCCGAATTGGAAGACCTACATCCAGCTAGTATCACATTTGTTTTAGATAATTCAGGTTCCATGTGGTTTGATGATATACCGTATGAAACATATCCCATAAGCGGCGTACCTGAAGAAGCGGTTAGGCGTATTGACTCTTTAAAATATTCACTCAACCACTTCAACACCATATTAAGTGGCCTCGGGTTAGATGAAGCCGTCCTAGGCCAGCGCTTTCTACGGACAGGTATGATCCCCTATAATGAAGACATCATCCAAAGCGGCGTCGTCCCTATGCAGTGGGATATTCTGGATCAACACTCTGACATCAATGCAATGACGCCAGGCGGCGCGACAAATTCAAGTCCACCAATTGCCGAAGCATGGGGCTGGATGCAAGATGAGCCAACATTTCACTTTCAGGAAAGCGGAGAAACCAACGCGCACAAGTTTGTGATCTTTATGACCGATGGGCAAAATACAATCGGTACCGATATTTGGATCCCAGAAGAAGATACCCTTATGTGGAGAAGGAAAGAATATGTAGAGGTGTGCGGGTATAATAGACGGGGTAGATATCGTTGTCGGAACAAACCTTTTTGGAAATATTTCAATGAAGCTATCGAGGGCGTGCATAACGATCATACCCATGAACCTGATGGCAGTGGCTGGGAAGAAGGCCGCATCTATCTGAGTACAGATTTGGAAACCATGGCTGCTTGCGAGGAAATGAAAGCGGCAGGCGTGAATGTCTATACCATTGGCTTTGCCCTAGAAGCCGGCATTTTTGGAACAAATGATTGGGCATATGATGAAAGTTCTTTGACCTGGGAAGTCACGCCGGAAACCAAAGAAAAGTCCACGGCTGTTTTGAGCGCCTGTGCCTCAAAACCTCAAAACTTTATTCTAGCTGAAGATGCGGAAGCTTTAACGGGCGCATTCGAGATGATTGGTAACGATATCATCAAAGAAGTTATCCGAATAAAATCATAATCAAACCTCCAACTAAAATAAGCCTGTAATTTCAATAAATTACGGGCTTATTCTTGCCTACAGTCTCTCTAACAAACCCTCTGTTTAACATTTATTAAATATGAAAATTCATTTTTAGCAAACTATTTCCTTTGTGAATTTGGTTATACCTTCCTCTTTAATGTGTCCCTCGGATGTGGGTGTTTTGATAAATAGGGGGGACTATGTCCAATATATACTCAAACAACGCACGTGGCACGACCACGATTGCCTTTGCAACTACGACATCTTTGCTGATCGAAAATTCGCTCTTGGTGACAAACTCCGACATTGGATTAGGGGCTCACTCTGATGTTTTTTAAAGATACATTTTTTCAACAAGCTCGTGCTTATAAAAACAATGAAGATGGCGATTTTGCCCTTATATGGGGACTATGCTTCCTCGTCATGATGTTCTTTATCGGGACAGTAATGGACATATCACGCCAAATGAGCGCGAGTCATAAAGCGCAAAACATAGCTGATTCAATTGCCTTGGCCGCTGCGGTCTATGTTTCAACCTACGGTGAACCCCCCGCAGATGCCACTCTCGGCTTCCCTGACAATCATGAATATACCGCCGCTGAACTAGGATATGATTTCCCAGGAAGCGACGATATGTCATTTAAAGTTGTTTATGATGACGCCAACAAAGAAGCACGCGTCATAACAACTGGTAATGTTGATACGATGTTTATGCAGATTTTTAATCATAACACCTTAGACTTTGCATCAACTTCTACCGCAAAATTTGCGGAGCTTGAAGATCTCCACCCTGCCAGTATCGTATTTGTTTTGGATAACTCAGGTTCTATGTGGTTTGATGATATACCGTATGAAATATGGCCAGAAAGCGGCGTGCCTGATGATGCCGTTAGACGCATCGATTCTCTAAAATATTCACTCAACCACTTCAACACCATATTAAGTGGCCTCGGGTTAGATGAAACCGTCGAAGGCGACCGTTTCCTACGGACGGGCATGATTCCCTACAATGAAGACATCATCCAAAGCGGCGTCGTCCCTATGCAGTGGGACGTTCTTGATCAACACTCTGACATCAATGCAATGACGCCAGGCGGCGCGACAAATTCAAGTCCACCAATTAGCGAGGCGTGGGACTGGATGCAAGATGAGCCAACATTTCACTTTCAGGAAAGCGGAGAAACCAACCCCCATAAATTTGTCATCTTTATGACCGATGGACAAAATACAATCGGAACCGATATTTGGATCCCTGAAGAAGATACCCTTATGTGGAGGAAAAAAGAATATGAAGCCGTATGCGGGTATAATAGACGGGGCAGATATCGTTGTTATTGGAAGCCTTATTGGGATTATTTCAATGAAGCTGTGGATGGCGTGCATGACGATCATACCCATGAACCTGATGGCAGTGGGTGGGAAGAAGGCCGCATCTATTTGAGTACGGATTTGGAAACCATGGCTGCTTGCGAGGAAATGAAAGCGGCAGGCGTGAATGTCTACACCATCGGATTTGCTCTCGAGGCCGGAATATTTGGGACTAATGATTGGGCAACCAGTTCAAGCACCCAGACATGGGAAGTCACGCCTGAAACCAAATCAAAGTCTACGGCTGTTTTGAGCGCCTGTGCCTCAAAACCTCAAAACTTTATTCTGGCTGAAGATGCGGAAGCTTTAACGGGCGCATTCGAAATGATTGGCAATGATATTATCAAAGAGGTTATCCGAATAAAGTCATAATCAAACCTCCAACTAAAATAAGCCTGTAATGTTAATTAATTACAGGCTTATTCTTGCCTACAGTCTCTCTAACAAACCCTCTGTTTAACATTTATTAACTATGAAAATTAAGTTTTAGTAAACTATTTTTTTTGCAGAATTGGTCATAACTCGCTTCTATATTTGCCCCTGAAACAATGTGGAAATTGGATCATCTTAGGGGGATTTATGCTCAAGTCATATTTACAAAATGACGAAGGTGCTACAGCATTTGTATTTGCACTTACAATACCTTTATTGATCGGAGGCATCGCTCTTGCCGTCGAGCTTGGACATTGGAATCAAAAGAAATCAAAGCTTCAAGACCTCGCAGATGTATCCGCAAAAGCGGCTGCTTACGAAATTATGGTTTTAGACGACAAAGCTGACTTTGAATTAGCTGGTAGAGGGCACGCATTTGAGAACGGATTTAATTACAGCATCGGAAATGTTATTGTCTTAAGCCCTCCAGTAACGGGTAAATATGCCGGAAAAAAAGGTGTTGAAGTCATCATTCAACAAGACCAACCTCTTTACTTCACCAAGTTTTTTGGTCAACAATCATTCACACAAGAAACCCGAGCAACCGCTCTTATGCTCAGTGGCATACCAGCCTGCATATTGGCTTTATCAGAAACCGCATCTCCAGCATTCGAAGTAACTGGATCAGCGATCATTGATGTTAATGGGTGCCGTGTTCACACGAATTCATCCGATCCGCAATCCGTTCAAGTTGGAAGTAAAGATAACTTTAAAGCTGACTGCCTGACATCTGTTGGCGGAATTGTAGCTGGTTCGGGAACAAATTTGACAGAATGTGCCGACCCAGAGCCTTATAGCCTTAACGTGGCCGACCCTTACGCAGACGTTGTCATAGCAGAAAACGTTCCAGCCATGCCTTGTCAGAACCTTAAATCCATGAAGTCAAAGTGGGATTATTATCTAGAACCTGGCCGTTATTGTAGTCGGGTTCGGGCATCCGGCGCTGTCTATCTAACAGAACCTGGCGTCTATATTTTCGACGGTGTGGACTTGGAAATCAGCTCACAATATGCTTATCTTGGCGGGCGTGAAACCACGCTTATTTTCACGAATGGCGGATTATTCAAAAGCGGTAATGGCGGTGAGATTGACGTCACGGCTCCTAAATCCGGGCCTTATACAGGTATCGCTTTTTATTACGACCCTTTAACAACCCCCATGCACACCGATGTCAAAATTAACGGTAATAACTATTCCAGCATTGAAGGCGTATTTTATGCGCCAACTGTTGACCTCGTCTATAATGGTGGCTCGGATGGGAACAGTAAATGTACATCAGTCATAGCGAATACAATGATATTGACAGGCAATGCAAGCTTTACCAATACCGGATGTGACCCTGATGGCATTCGTGAAATTGGCGGAGGAAGCGGAGTAGCACTCGTTGAGTGATTTGGTGACCCTGATGTTAAAAACACTGATAAATAACCTTAAAAAGAACCAAAACGGCGTCATTTCCGTCGAATTTGCTTTGATAGCCCCCATGCTAATCATCGCAACTCTATACTCCATTAATTTAGGCTACCAAGTTAGCAAACATCAAAAACTGGCGTCCTCCATTGCCGCAGGAAATAATTATCTTCAGGACTACATCATGGAGAAAAATCTAAGCGATTTCCGTCCCATCTATGACGCAGACACAGGGCAAACGGATGACAATACACCAATTGCAAACGCCAAACTTGTTATCCAAGCAGCGTATGGCAGCCAGCTAAAACTCGATGAAATATTCATCGACACAAACTGCGCTTGCCCCAATAATGCAGGCGGGAGCGGCACAGAAGAAGACCCTACTCTGGATTTTACCGACCCAGAGACAGAGTTTTATACCCGCACAAAAATGGCCTTATGGAAAAAAGGCGAGATCTGCGCTTTTGATTGCCCGGAACAAGGAGGTAGAGCCCGCGTCATCGTCAAAATTGAAATTGATCATTTGATCAAAGATTTATTTGCCAATGACGAAGTCGTACATGAAGTTTTAAAGTCGAGAATGCGATAATAAAATGCCACGACAATTGAAAAATTATTTTGTCAATAAAGATGGCGTCGCCGCTATTGAAGCGGCCATCATATTTCCAATTTTGATTGCCTGTCTTTTCGCTGTGCTCGGATTTGGCGTATATATGTTTGGAACCCACCAAGCGCAACGCGTTGTCGAGCAAACAGCCCGGCAAGCTAGAGTCGTCAGTGAACCTACAAAGGGAGATTTATTGTCATTACTCAATACAAATATGAAAAAACCACCATTTGGAACCTATACTCCAGATGTCATCCTAATCTCCCAATTTGGCGGGAGTTATGCGGAACTCAGTGTCGAATATAATTTCAGTTTCGACTTTCCATTCTTAGGTAATTTGGGCCTAACATCTAATGCAGCAACGGAAGTTAAACTGCGCGAAATGCCGATTTAACGAAGGGCCTGCACAATTTCACTACAAGTCCCTGGATGAATATCGCAATAGGCAAAAAAAAGCCGCCCCGAAGGACGGCTTAACATCAATTAAACAAAATCAATTAGTTACAAGCGTACATATAATTACCGCACGTCTTCATGAAATGAATGATCGAGCCATTAGCGCTTTGAATGCGAAATGCTTGGCGATCACGATCATTAGATGGCAAGATCGAATAGCTGTAATGATGCTGTTCACCTAAACCGAGCATACCGCGTGTGCCAACAGGCAGAACTTCCTCAGAGAACATATAAGATTGAGCATCCGCAAAACCATTTGCATACCCCATCTGCTTAAAGAGGTAGTTCAAGTAAGCTTTATCCGTGGCGCCAGAGCTATAGCGTGACTGCAGCTTTTCGAAGAACTGATTTGGCGTCAAACCATGAGAGTCTCCAAATTCCGGCATCGTGCCAAGACGGCTCATCTGCTTCGGAGTTGTATTAACCGGAACATTAAAGATAGCGACGTTAGACGGGCCACAATTATTGTAAGACAATGTTTCTACAACAACCGGTGTTGCCACACAGAATGCAGCGTCCGTCACCTGAGAACCATCTTCACACATTACATATGTCGGCTGTGGACGCGCAGGGCATGTGCTTAAATCTGTAACAGATGAACCATCCCAACAAGAATAATAACTAACCGGTTCCGGTGTTGGCTCCGGCCGCGCTGCACAATTAGACACGTTGAAGACAACGTCACCATTCCAACATGTGTAGTCAGGAGTCGGAGGCGGAGGCGGTGGAGGCGTCGGTGTAGAGTGGCCAAATTTATACCGAAGGCCTGTCACAAGTGTGTGCGCCCCAATGTCATTTAATTCTGTTTCATGCATGAATGCGGCAGGTACACCTGCAGTCGTTTGAGGCGCAAAAGAGCCATCAAAATCAAGTCCACCTGCATCGGCTTTCATATAGGTGTAGTGTGTATCCCAGAATAGGTTGTCAGCGATCTCGTAACCTGCGCCAGCTAATAATTGATACCCCCAGGTCGAGGCCTTATCATTGATCGTACAAATACCATTATAAGCCCCCAAGCAATTAGGATGATCAACAATGCCACCATTTGCGCCCGGCGTATCGTGCGCCTGGGCCGAAAGTTTACCTTGTACGAGACCAAGACCCGCTCCGATGTAAGGCACAAAACGGCCATCCCCAAGGTCATAAATTGCGTTGACCATCAATGTATTGGTCCGCAACTTTGCATATGATTGAGCGTTTTGCGTAATTTTACCAAGATCAGTGAATAGGCTATCGGCATCTAGCTCAAGCCGCCAATTATCTAGCATGCTATCTTCGCCAAATTCGTAACCAATACCAAGCGAACTCGCTACATTGCCTTCGCTTTCAACGTCGCCATTTGTAATAATACTTTGATCAAAATCCATATCATGGTGAGCGCCGTAACCGGCATTACCACGAAGATACCAACCACCATCGTGATCATTTGCAAGCGCTGGCGCCGCTAATAGAGCTAGTGAACTAGCCGTAAAAAACATAAACTTTTTCATTTATTCCCCCCAGGGTTCTAGATGATTTTTAGAAAACCAAACTGTTAATCTTTTGTCAACCTTACTATCCACAGGTGAAATGAACCTACTCTAAACGTGCATCAAATTACAAAAAACCTTTTAAAATCAAATATATCGACGCGCCCATGCAGCTAACACATGGGCGACATATTCCGCATCCATAGGGTTTTTAAGCAGTAAATGATCGGCTCCATCCAGTGAAACAAAGCTCTTCGGATGCCGCGCCTTCCCATAAATATGAGACGCGTTGTCGATCCCAACGACAATATCTTGGGGTGAATGAAAGATCATCAAAGCCCGATTTAGATCACTGATTTCAGACGCAATATCATGATTGGCAATATCATCTAAAAACTGCTCTTTTATAACAAAAGGCCGACCGCCGAGTAAAACCTTGGCCTCACCCTCATCTTCAATTTCTTCAATTTGATCGGCGAATTGATGAACAATATGGCTAGTGTCACAAGGCGAACCAATGGTTGCGACCGCTTTACATTCTGGAATTTCGTCTGCGACTTTCAGGGCCGCCGTGCCGCCAAAACTATGACCAATTAAAACACACGGCGCGTGAAAGTTTTGTCTTAGATACGCTGCTGCTTGACGAATATCTTCACAGTTGGACGTAAAATTTGTATCCGAAAAGTTTCCTTCAGACTCCCCTAGCCCCGTAAAATCAAACCGAAGCATACCATAGCCGTCTTCGACTAAGGTTTTTGATATGGTTCGTATGGGTTTTAAATCTTTGCCAATCGAAAAACCATGAGCAAATAAGACCCAACTTTTCACATCGCCATCAGGCCAGTCGACTTTCGCGGACAAAACATCTCCAAAGGCCCCTTTGAATGAAATCTTCTCGCTTGGCATAAAACCTCCGCTTCTATGATGTTTCTAGCCTAATGGGATTTGTTCGAGATTCAATACATCATAATCTCTTGCCCAAAAATTTAGCTCATGCCATAGCGGCGCCATGGTCATGACTGTCGAAATTGAAGCGCCTAAATTATTTTTGGATGTGCCAGATTCTGTAAATTTTCGCAAACTCAGAAAGCGCCTTGTGCGGCAAGCCAAAGACACAATTGACACTTACGGTCTTATCAATCGAGACGACATTATAACCAGCAAGGTCAAGCGCCCTAACTGGCTGGTCTGTTTATCAGGCGGTAAGGACTCCTATGCCCTGCTAGCCGTATTACTGGACCTACAATGGCAAGGGGCCCTGCCCGTGGATTTACTGGCCTGTAATCTAGATCAAGGCCAGCCTGGATTTCCTAAACATATCTTGCCAGAATGGCTGGAGAGCACTGGCGTGCCCTACCGAATTGAAACCCAAGACACATACTCTATCGTCATGGAAAAAATTCCCGAGAATAAAACCTATTGCGCGTTATGCTCTCGTCTTCGCCGCGGAATCTTATACCGAATTGCCCGGGAAGAAAATTGTGACGCTATTGTCCTAGGCCATCACCGCGATGACGCGCTGGAAACTTTCATGATGAACTTCCTCCATGGTGGCCGCCTAGCCGCTATGCCGCCCAAACTCCTTAATGATGCAGGCGATATATTTGTCTACCGGCCACTCATGTCATGCGCCGAGAGCGATCTGCAAAAGTTTTCCGATGCTATGAACTTTCCGATTATTCCTTGTAATCTCTGCGGCTCTCAAGACGGGCTACAGCGCCAGGCCATGAAACGTATGTTAGATGATTGGGAAATTCGAAAACCCGGCACGCGGCAAGTAATGGCCCGTGCCTTAACAAATGCGCGGCCTAGCCACCTTCACGATCCCAAGCTGTTTGATTTTGCCGGACTAGCCATAGGTCAAGACGGTGAAAAAGATGACGGCGTTCCGTTTTAGCTAAGCAGGTTAACACGCAATTAGAATATCACTCACTGAGAAATCTCGAATGGCGTGACAAAATAGCTCTTCATCCCCTGACTTAAACCCAGCTAAGTTGATCCGTCCAGATTGAGGTGTGTAGATCCCGTGCTCACTTGCGAGATGAGCAACCTGCTGCTCGTCAATCGGTAGCAAAGAAAATATTCCGCTTTCAGACACCACGCGTTTTAAAATCGGGTTGCCCCTGCCCGCTGCAAACAATTTTTGCCTGACCGATTTAATCCGGGCTTGCATTTCATCAAGCTCGTGACGCCAAATTAGCCTAAGATCTGTATCGGCTAAGATGCGCCCAACAATCGCCGCGCCAAAGGCTGGCGCCATAGAGTAATTCCCGCGCCCTATCGTTTCCAAAGTGCGCTGGATCAAATGAACATTTTTGGAATTTTCTGTTTTAACGAATAAAATACCGGTTCTTTCCCGGTAAAGTCCAAAGGCTTTTGAACAAGACATAACGAGCATTGCATTGGGGCATGCCGCCATAAATGACCGTAGTTTTTCGAGATCTTCCTCAAGCTCATAGCCAAGGCCATAATAGGCTGCATCAATGAGCGGAATGATTCCGCGCTCCCGAATAATCTCGAGTAGTTTTTGCATTTGAGCTTTGGATAAATCTTGCCCCGTTGGATTGTGACAAGGGCCGTGCAATATCAAAACATCTCCAGGATTGGCGGTTGATATCACGCTGCACATTTCATCAAACAATAGGCTAGATGACGCTTTATCAAAATATGGATAAGTCACGGTTTCAACGCCGAGGCGATGACAAATTGAAAAATGGTTTGGCCAAGTCGGATCACTGATAAATACTCTGGTCCCAGGCCTATTCATTGTCGCGAGCTCCACGGCTAGGCGTATTCCGCCTGTGCCGCCGACCGACTGAATGATCGCCATATGGTCAGTGTCCTGACCGTCAAAGACAAAGCGGGTCATTTCTTGTAAAAATTGCTCAACGCCTTTTAGGGCTAGATAGGCTTTACTGTCTTGAGTTTGAATATGCTGTTGCTCCGCTATTGTAACAGCTTTCATAATCGGCGCAGCGCCTGTTTCATCGCGGTAAACCCCAACGCCTAGATCGATTTTAGTGTCGCGCTTGTCGGCCGCATACCTTGCCATAACGCCGTGAAGCGCATCTTCTGGCGGCATAATCAGATGATTGAACATGATATTTCTCTTTATCGTTTAGTAAACAAGCACGGTCATCAGAGCGGCCAACACTAAGACACATAGAAAACCGGTCTGTAACAATAAGGCCGCGACGGGCTTTGCGCCCATGGTCGTCAAATCAGTCAGTGAGGTTTTTAGTCCCAAAGCCGTCACAGACACGACCAAAGCCCATTTCGAAGCAATTGTGAGCGAGCTAACCATTGGCTCGGAAAATACTCCGGCACTTGTCGCCAGCATCAACGCTATGAAACCAACTAAAAACATTGGTAGAATTGGAGGATGTTTACCTTTTGCCGTTTCAGCGCATTCCTTGCGAAATAGCATAGAGATTATACATATGGCCGGCACGAGGCAGGCAACCCTCATAAGCTTGGTTATGGTCGCGACCTCTGCCGCTTGGTCAGAGACAATAAAGCCCGCCCCTACAACTTGGGCCACATCATGAATAGCGGCCCCAAAGAAAACGCCCGCTTGCACATCCGTAAAACTCAGAGCTTTCGCGATAATAGGGTAAAGCACCATAACAATAGTGCTAACTGTCGTGACACCAATAACTGTCAGAATAGTATTGCGCTCATTGGTTTTAGATTGAGGTAGAACAGCCGATATCGCGAGCGCAGCAGATGCCCCGCAAATCGCAACAGCCCCCGCAGATAAGGTCGCATGGTCCGATTTAAGGCCTAATGCTCGTCCAATGTAAGAACCAATCACTAGAGTCGATGCAACCCCGACCATGACAAGTGCAGCTGTTTGAAGCCCTAGAGAGCTCACATCACTTATGGTTATGCGAACACCCAGAAGCGCCACGCCGATCCTGAGGATTTTCTTCGCCGAAAATGTGATGCCCGGTGCGTATCGCGTGGCCGTGCCAACGCGATTGCCCGCAATGCCCAGTATAAGCGCGTAAAGCATGACGGGACCGCCGATATACTTTCCTGCCCCAATAGCGATAGCCGCCAGAAAAACAGACAACGCAAATCCGGGAAATAAGTGTGTTAATTTCTCGATGCAATGGCTCATCAACGCTCCAATAGCCCGAATTTTTCCAATAGCGGCAGAAAAAACGGTTGGAGCGTTAGAATTATGTGGTTGATCGAACATCGGAGCTTTTGCGCGCTTTATCACAATTATGACGATCTCGGTGTGTCACCATATTGGTATGAAGTTTCGAAATTGTTTTACTGCCCGTGCGAACGCAAAGAAATGGGAATAAACCATGCAGCAGGCACCCTATCCCCGCGACCATCATTCGACCTCCAAAAGAAAAAGACGTCGCCATGTGCTGAAAATAAGTTTCGCCAACAGAAGCTGGATGACTTGTAAATGGATGAGGCAACGTAATTCTCCTTGGTGTGTGAAAAGTGTTTGCCAGATCAAGGCGCGAACGAAATTCTTTTATTCGCATATATTCATGAAATTGGAGGACGGTTGTCCTTTGAGAATGCCAAATAGCTTCTCAAAACTCACATGTCGCAAATATTTGCCTCATATAAGAGATGAATATACCACTTTACATCTCGAAAAGGGGATAATGTTCGCTAAATCGGATATTCAGTGGTGAACTTTAATTCTTCCATGGCAAAATGGGCGCTCACAGTTCGGCAGCCGGAGACAGAGATAATCTTTTTGTAGATCCGATCGTAATCCTCAATATCTCGCAATGCTAACTTCAGCAAATAGTCAACCTCGCCTGCCATTCTATAAAACCCGATCACTTCAGGGATATCTGAAACTGTTTTGGTAAATTTGTTTAACCATTCAATATCATGGGACTCAGTCGTGATTGAAACGAAAACCACGATACCCAAGCCGATCTTTTTTGGATCTACTAAAGCGACTCTAGCTTTGATCGTTCCATCATCCTCAAGTTCTTTTATACGCTTCCAGCACGGCGTACGAGACAATCCGATAGCGTCAGAAATTTGATCCACGCTCAAAGAGGCGTCTTTTTGCAAAAGCGCCAAAATCTTTCGGGAATGAACATCCATTTTGCCCTCACAAGCTTTTCTAGTACGGTTGTCCTTAATTTTATCAAGATTGAAGAACAAATCAAGACCATTTTGTTGAAACTGAAAAACACATAATCTTATGACAGAATATTACTCTGCCAGAAACGCGAAAAGCCTCAGTAAAAAACTGAGGCTTTTCGAAATTCTTAAGACCATTCAAAAGAATGGCGCGAGTGACGGGACTCGAACCCGCGGCCTCCGGCGTGACAGGCGAGCACGAGCGAGAGCTAGGCTATGACGCCAAAGCCTTTGTGGTGAAAGCCACGAGTGACACAAGCAGTCTGACAATTACACATAGAAGGCCATTGATTTAAGCGTGTCAGGAGAGGATTTAGGGGAAATGGGAATATAAATGCTGGCCATTACGGCTCAGGGCGGCATAATGGCTTTAAAGCTCTTGAATATAGGCCTATTTAGTGCGTGAGAACTCTAGAATAACTTTCGGCAAGAAGACTTACAAGATATTTTAATTAAACAAATCAGTTGTAAGTATTGCCGGCATTAGCAATTTTCTCTCCTCATGAACAAAAGGAGAACATTTATGACTTTAAGAAAATTAATTACAACAACCGCTATTTTGGCAACCTCATGCATTTATTTATCCACTTCGGCTTCCGCAGGCGAATGTACTGATCCTCCCCCAGCTCCGGGTGAAATCTGTACGTCAGAGACCCGAGTGCAGCGCCAGAATTTGATTAACCAAATTATCATAGATTTGTTTGGCGACCCAAATGTATACGTTAACCAATATGTGCCGCCACAGCCACCAATCGACGACGACAATCCATACCCGCCCTCATGTTTTGCAATAGTTGTGACTCCTGGTGGAGGATTTATTAATATAGGTAGCATGAATCAGGCACAGCGCGGAACAATGATAGACTTCATTAGCGCTATCCGAAATGCACAAAGTAACGGGTTAGGGCCAATTTCGATTCAGATTCCTACTAATTCGGGCGGTGACATTACAGTGAACTTAGAAGATATTATTAACGCCTCAGCTGGCGTGAGTTATGGCACTGGCGATATTGCTGCTGATGGTCATAATGGAGTATTTGATCCTGGAAGTATGCCAGCAACGGTCACAATTTCGAGCCATATTCCCGCGGGTAGCTTTGGCACGATTTTTCATGAGATGTTGCACGTTTTTGCGCATCAAAATTCAGATATAACGGACGCAGTACCGAATCCGAATAGTGAGTTTGCTACAGACTTGCCGTGGATGCATGACAACTTTACTCAGCAATTACAAAAAAATATAATTGCCGCAATGCATAAAGACAATTCTGGAGCAGAAGAGTGCGGGACTTAGACTTCTAGGTCTGGCTTAAATAAGTTATGTAAGTCGGGTCTCCCCGGCTTACACTTATAGTCCTTTATTGAGTACCAGCTCATAGGCACCCGCGCTTTCAAGGAGGGTTGGCGTGATGTAGATCACGGGCATAACTTCCATTTCTGTGGCATAATCCGCATTAAATGTAATGGGGTATAATAATGGACTTTATCGAACTTTGGCGTCAATGGATTGCACGAAATTGGGAACGTTTATCGAATACTGCAAAAGTTGCAGTCTTATTGATTTTAATAGCAGTAATGATATTTGGCCTTCGCTCCTGTTATCCGCCGGCAGACATACCTTCCCGACTGCCGCCCGATGTAGCATCAGTTCCTCCGGGTTCTGAATTTACAGGAAACCCCGAAGAGACATCAAATTGCACGATACTTCCTCTGGAAAATGTCATCTGCACAGGGCAGAAACAACATACATACAATCTTCGTAACGATGTCTGCACTATTGGTGATGAATACAACAATTATGGAAGAATATCGTACCAAATAGTCTCAATTGATACACCCTCAGGCGTAATGCAATATAGGAATTACTGTGATGGCGATGATGTGGTGATACCGGGATGTGAGCAAGGACAAATAGCCTTCCATCGTATACAAGGCGGGGGAAGCGATGCGTGCAAAGATGGTGGCAAGTACAGTTGTCGTGAAGGCGTAAGAGTTAAGATTGTTGATGGAAGTGTGCTTACAGATGTAACGGTGGGGGATGGCTCAGCATGCCTGATACCAGAATGAAGACCATTACCATTCCAAGATAAGTTTAGAAGAGACCTAAGCGCTTCTTAGGTTTTTCAACAGACTTAGGGTCAAAGCGCCATGGACTTGATTGCCGGTGGCGTACGGTTAAAATTGCTAGAGCGTTGTTTAACGCGGCTATTAAGCACCATATAATAACCCGATCACCCTGCATGGTTTTACCAAACACGGCACCAGACCCAAGAAATCAGATTTGGTTTACTCACGAAGTTCTTGAGCTAATAAGTGTCGCTGATAACCTTAATTTTACACCTATGTCTCTCGCTCTGCGTATTGCATGGGAAACACTAGTCACCCATAAATATTAGAACCCTGCCTCTAAAGGCCTTACATAGGAACCTAGAGGGATATTACGAAACCACCAAGCGATCCAAACAGGCGCCGACGTTATATCCGCGCTGTCGGATAGTCTTGGGAATGGCTTAGATGAGTATATTCAATCACTAGGGTTTGACCTTTTACCAGATCAGCCGATTCTTAGAACTAGGCGCGATAAATCCAGGTACACTAAAGCACGGTTTAATTCTGATTTCGTGAGAACTAGAAAAGAGGCATTTGGGCCAGATGAAAACCGCTGGTTCATGGATATACGTCAATCCGGCAACGTAGAAGCTGATCTTGGGGATGCTAATGCAGATGATAGGGCTGAAATACTAGCCAATGCGCTCAATAGAAATAAGTTCTTAGAGCAAACTTATACGCCGCTAACTGTGGCTTAAGCTCGTAAGTTAGCGAAGAAACGTGAGGTCGGACGACAGCTGTTAGCGCAAGAAAATAGGAAAACGACCCGTCATAGAGGGAACGAAAAATAAAATGTTGTTAAATAATCTAATGAAAACAATACGCAGTTCCCACAGGGAACTGGCGCGAGTGACGGGACTCGAACCCGCGGCCTCCGGCGTGACAGGCCGGCGCTCTAACCAACTGAGCTACATCCCCAAATCAATTGCGTTTGTGAAGGCGCTCTCTACCCACATGTATGGGAAGCGTCAATCCGAAAATGCTCTGTTTTTTGAAAAAATTTGAGGTAATTTATCACGCGACTTATTCGGCGTATTAGATTACCACATAGCCCGCCTACACCAAGGCTATAGCGTGATCAAACTTTGCGAATGTTGTGAGCAATGGCTTGCCAGCCGAAGCAACGGTACGTTGCGAAGGATGGTGGGTGGTAACGGGTTCGAACCGCTGACCCTCTCCGTGTAAAGGAGATGCTCTACCAGCTGAGCTACACCCCTGCAGGGAAGACGCGCTTTATCCGCTGACCCGGCAATAGGCAACACCTGTTTGCATGCGGCGTGTGAGCGGGCCCTAAAAGTTTATCTGGCCCCATCATGACCCCGCGTCATTACCTCACTGCGGCACCGATCTGTCGCATTCATGCTATTTTCGGATCAAAGGTCTGATACACACGAACGCTATGCATTCCCCCGTGCGCGCCCCTATTCCGGT
>JABABK010000004.1 GCA_014238285.1 Hellea sp. | reverse complement strand
ATAAACCGCTTGGCCATGAATGTCTGGAAATTTTTCAAAAATCGACCTCACCTATTGAGGCCGGATCACCACCATGATCCGCAATCATATCGAACCTATCGCCCCAACCCGATCGGTTCGAACCATAAAGTGCCCCAACTCTGCCCGCCCCTCGGCGGGCATTTTTATGGCGGGATCGAGTCGACC
Source organism: Hellea sp. (assembly GCA_014238285.1). Taxonomy (GTDB): domain Bacteria; phylum Pseudomonadota; class Alphaproteobacteria; order Caulobacterales; family Maricaulaceae; genus JACOMS01. Next base: position 107,661 of record JABABK010000004.1, on the reverse strand, counting down.
ACGTAGGGTGCATAGAGACGGCAAAGCCCCGAAATGCACCATCGAGAGGTGAAGATATTCCGAACCATGAAATGGAGAGCGGCAAATAGGACAAAACATCGGTTATGATATTGAAGGATAAGAACAAACCAATGGTGCATTTCGGCAAGCCTCAATGTCACCTTACGTTATGCACCGTACTTGGTTGTTTTTTAACCGTCATGCGGTTTTCGTTCGTCAGAAAAAGCAAGTATGAATGGCGATAACACTAACAGCCTAATAATGAACAAAACCCAAAACTCAAACCAAAACTCCCCAAAAAACACAACAATAAATAACGTCAAAAATATGGTTTCAATAAAAACCATTAATGCCTGCACATGAAGTTCAGGTCTCTGTTCAGTGGGCACCGCCCAAATTAAGTAAAACCACACGTAACTTAAACGTGATAATAGCTTTTTCATACAATCGCCAAAACTCTTTAATACTAATATAGAATTAGTGCATTTCGACAAGCTCAATGCACCCTACGTTTTGCACCGTACTTGGTACGTTATGCACTGGACTTGGTTGGTTTTACTCTTCTTCACAAGATGACATCCTCTCCTCACAGGAGTGTTTTAATAATCGAGTTAAATAACCAGCTACATCATTTCGCTCAGCAACCTCATTCATGTCTTCATAGATTTTTTCTGGTGCTATTTTCTTTATTAGCTTTGCTGGTACATTATGAAAAACGTCAGACATCTTTATGGCATAATTTGGAATATCATCAGCTCTAATTTCGACGAGAACTACTCCCAACATATGCAGAATAGTTTCATTGGTTATTTTATATCTTGCCATATATTTACTCTGGTTCTTTAATTTCAGGAAAACCGAAGTCCCCTGAATCATCTGGTAATTCATCAACAGGAATTTCTGTATCTGGACTGAAGCCTCGGTCATTCATTTCTTTAATTCGACCATTCCCATCACGAAGTTTATTTCCACGAACTTTTACTTTATCTCCGTTTTTAGGGTCTGTCACACTTCCCATTAACTCTTCATCGGTAAGCTCTTCCAATTCTGGCCTTGCTGCATCATGACCGGGCCCCTCAATAGGTTCCAAGTCACCAAGTGCCCTGGTTCCGTCTCCAGAAGCATTATCACTTGTGACCGTATCTACACCAGCTTTTATCGCAGCAGTTGCCGTTGCTGCTCCCGCTGCAGCCTTTGCAGCACGGGCAGATTTGACAACTTTGTAAGCCGCATGTGCAAGTTTGCCCACTCTATAAAGGCCATATCCTACTCCAGCTGCTACATGCAATGGAGTCTCGCCATTGGGATCAATCATATTAACTGGATTATTAAACGTATAAGCATAACGATTGAACATGCCCGGATTTCCCGTGTCCATAAACCCAACAGGATCATGGGATAAAAACCGCCCTATAACCGGATCATAATACCGCGCCTGCATATAGTTCAGGCCTGTATCCGCATCCTTGATATGACCGGTAAAGCCCGCCTGGTTATCGTTCGAGGCGTCATTGTCGAGCGTCATGCCAAAGGGCGTGTATCTTTCTGTAAAGGCAATAGCACCGCTTTCATCCGTGCCCGATACCGCAGAGCCCAGATGGTCACTATGTAACCATGTGACTGCATCATTATAGCTGGCGCGGGTTCCGATGGATTTGATGCGGGCCAATGTCTGGCCATCCATGCCCACATAATTAGTGACATGGTCATCATCACTGCCCGGCGCATTTTGCACCACATAGATTAGCGTTCCAGAGGAATCATAGACATTATAACGGGTCGTCTTCGTGCCATCATCATGCTGCGTAATAGATTTCACGCGGCGACCATTACCGTCATAACGGTAAGCACCGCTGATATCTCCCGACAGCCCTGTGGCTTGATTAGCGCCGTTAAAGCTCAGCTTAACTCCGCCGATTTCTTTGATATTACCCCGGCTGTCATAGACCACATCTCTCGTGCCCGTTGCGCCTGTATCCACAGACTCCACCAAGCGGTTGGTAGAGTTATCATAATTCAGAGTGATATTACGGCTGCCGAGACGCTTGGACAGAATATTGCCCAGCGCATCATAGGTAAACAGACCATTCGTCCCCCATGGCCCAGTGGCATGGGTCAAACGCCCCTGAGCGTCATATTGATAGCTGCGCGTATTACTCGTATCCCGATGATCGATCATATCCTCGACCAGACCGCGATTATCATAATCATATTCCAAATTCATGGCTGTCGTGCCGCCGCCTAGTGCTTTGAGCTTGTAAGGTTGAAGGCGTTTGTTCAGTTCCTGCGTAAAATTAATCCCATTGTCATAGGACAAGGATTCTAATGCACCGGATGTGCCGTAAACGCCCCCGCTGGCCAAAGTTTTATCTGTTCCTGATGGCAAGCCGCGTCCGTTAAATGACACATCTGTCGCCCGGCCAAGACCGTCTCTGGTGTAATCAAGCGTATGTTCAAACGCTGCCGATCCAGGAAGATACCAAAAATGATATTTGCGAGCTGTGGAATTTAGAGAACCATCAGAGAAATAATCATGCGCCATGGAAAATGCCCGTCCATCTAGAACGACATATTCACGATCAAGATTGCCGATTTCATCATAAGAATAATCCCAAATAACGTGTTTAGGATCAGTATACCATTCTTCCTCATCCCAGTTAAGTGATTGACGAAACACACTTAGTACCCGCCCGTCAGCATCATAGGCCATCGCTTCATCGGCTGTGCCCGCTTTGATATGGTCCTTAAAAATTAACCGTCCCATTTCGTCATATTGATATTGGGTCGTATTGTCCTGCGAGAGCGGGTCAGTTGGACAAGAACTGCTCTGGGACTGTCCATTAGTACTTGAGGTCATCTGACGCGCCAGATTAAAAGAGGAAAGCGTTGCCCCGCCCGATGGCGTGTGATGATAGCATAAGTTCTGCTGATCATCGTAATCATAAGATTGGGTCTGACTAAGACCGCTAATACGGTCCTTTTGCTTGGCAGTTTCAATTTGGCCCCAAGCATTTCGGTTGATAATCGTCGTCGTGTTTTCCGGCTGATCGATTTGGATAACTTCACCAAACCCGTTTTTCCAAGTCGTCGTGATATTGTGCTGAGCGTCTTCGACTGTTGATTTACCGTCCGGCAAATAGGCATAAGTCTTCTCAATGGCGACATCGCTTCCGGTTTCTCCCTCAGCACGTACATCCTCTTCAAGAGCGCGGCCAAGGCCATCATATTTAAAATACGTTCCATATTCATAACTGTCATTCGTAGACGGGAATGACGTAAAGCTGATTTGCCCTGATGCATCATAATTTGTGTTCACATAGGATTCCCATCCCGTAGAATCGTCTCTTGTTTTTTCTAAAACAGGGCGAAACATCTTGTCATAAGTAATCGTCGTTATGGCATCACCTTTAGTGATGGTTTGAACGATTTCGTCAGCGCCAAAGTTATAGTCAATAGCCGTCGAATCATAACCACCAGGCAGATCAATTTCAGTTAACCGCCCCATATCAGGATCACGATTGTAAATCGTGGTATTGAGCCTCGCGTCAACTGTGCTTGTGATCCAACCATTGTCATCGGCGATCTGTTGAACAAAGGTAAGGTCAGGCCGCGTGACTTTTTGCGGAACGCCGCGATGCCAGTCCCCTTCCGCAACCGAATGTCTATCTCCAAGGGCATTTTCGACCCAAGCTAATGTACCGTTATCGTGATAATCAAAGCTGGCATAAGCATCCGCTAATTCTTCATATAGGAATTGAGCCGTCTTTTGGCCAATGTCGTCATAGTCGTAATGCAGCACCTGCCTATCATTGACCTTCATATTTTCCGGCAAACCTAATATCCAATTATCTTTGATATGTTTTAAAACCGTAACAGTTGTGCGGGTTAGTGAATTTGGAATGTCAGACGAGGATATATTGGTTAAAGGCCGGCCATAAGAATAATTAACCGAACTTGGACTCACATCATAGGAAGACTCTGTGACAAATTCATCACCGTCGCGTGTTGTCGTTGCCATTGTCAGATAAGATGAAGTAGCTGTGTTATTCCGGTCAGATTTGATAAACGGAAAATAGTCTTCGGTAAACAAAGCGCTATCAACGACATATTCGTTTTCAACTGTTTCAACCACATTACCGAGTTTATCTATTTTAACAGTGCGGTGCAGTTGCCCTGTCTCTACGCCCCAGCGGCGATTATGGTAATATTTAATCTTTGATCCATCAGGCTGGGTAACCGTGGTAGACTTATAATCCTGCTCACCTCTGGGTGTCGGAATATTTCCCGGATCACGAAAATTAAAAAACCCTACAACATAATCATAGGTCCAAATTTGCTGATAATTCGGGTCTTCGCTGTTATCCGTTAGCCCTAAGAGTTTCTTCTCCATCACGGACAAAGTGTTGAATGTAGGCTTGAAACTGTAGAGATTATTTTCTTCTCCGTGACAACCGTCAGGGGGAGTTACAGTATTGTCCACCTGCGACCAAGGTACATCGGTTTTGCCGTGGACGATTTTATCGATTTTGAACTGACCAACGACGCCGTAAGGGTGCGTAATTTCTAAATCAAATGATGCATCAAAACCGTCGCAATTGATTATTCCCGTCGCTAGAATATTGGTTCGGAAATCATCCAGTTCAAATAGCCATTCTTTCCCATCAGGCTGCGTAACCCGTTTGAGGGTATGGCTGATAAGCGCGTTGCCTCTGGTGTGTTCACTGGGGGTGTAATGATAGGTCCAGCTTCTACCATTGGCGGTAACCGTAGAGATACCATGAGTGCCGTAAGCAAGATCAATAACGCGGCCATCACTACTTACGATACTAGTCAGATTGCCGGATGGATCGTAATTATAATCAACGGTATTACCGTGCTTGTCTGTTACGTTGGTCGCGAAAACTATGCCAAGGTTTACCTCTAAAGTGGCTGACAGTATCCCGCCGTTGAGAATATTACCGCCTCTCTTTTTAACAGACTTCGTTGGAACAAATTTCAGTTCATCAAATCGGTATGTGGTTCCATCTGGCGTTTTAACGATAAACCCTTCATTAGTTCCGCTACCTGTGCAGGTGATATGAAGATGTCCCGTTGTTGATTTCGTTGGAAGCGTTTGACTACCCCATATTTGGGAACTGGGATCTGGGTTATCCAAAATACGGCCAGAACTTTGACCTGGAATATTGATACTCATCCCGTCCCAATACTCATCCGGTAAGAATGTCTGGTAGCCGAGAGAAATATAACCGGGTTCTGTTGGTGCGCTGCATCGATTAGGCCATAGATTATCTCCATTACCGTCGAAGCCATCGACCCATCTTGGTACTTTCATGGAAATGTTCGGAACATCCAGTGTCCAATTGGCGAAGAAGCCCGATGCATCTGCTTGTAAATCAATCCCTGTCAGTTTACGGCGGACAGCGACTTCCAAACCATTATTACCCGGTAGCGAAACATCTGTTTGGCTAAAAATCAAAGACCCTGTCGATGGATCAATTTGATCGCCCATCATGTCGTTGCCAAAGGCGCGGAGGCGTTGCTCAACTTCTTGCTGCGCCAAATCATTCGTCTCGGGGATGATGGCAGGTGGGTTTTCACCCCCTTCGCCTTGTGCAAGAGTCGGCGCTGTCAGCAAACTTGACAATATGAGACAGGCAATAAAACGCCAAGCCAAGGTAATTTTTTCGAAAACAGATTTAGAATATGAACGCATCATATAACTCCCACATGGAATAATTAATGCGCGTTAACTATTTGAGTGAACCCAATCTTACAAGACTTAATTCTATTTTCTTCATATTGGAATTAACTGGCTTGCGTCGCCCATACCAAATGCTTATGAAGACCTTGGAAAACCCTCACTCGTAATATTCCCCCACATGGATGTTTAAGTGAGTGGTTTTCCGCTTTCCTTCCTACAAGCTTTTATTGGCCATACGCACCAAGGAACAGACAGTATGAAATACTGGCTGTGACGCTATGGTCGGGTAGGGGTACTTGAAGATTGTTGATTGCATATGAAATATGTTACAGATGAATAGCTTGAGATATTCAGGGGAGGCAGGCTACGGCGTCTTTGAGGGACACTGTCAAAGTTTCAATACAATTAAAAGAGACTGTATGAAAGTCACGCGTCGAAATAGGGCTTATCTCTATGAAAATATTCGCTAAATCCGTTTCAATCACAGGGTGCTCGAAAAGGAAGTCGAAATAGCGCGGAAAAATGTTAGAATATGCCCCTTAGAGCTGTAATAATAGGGCATGAATATCGACCATCTAAATTCTCTAGAAAAACGCGAACAGATTATTGAATTAATCGTTATGGAACGAAAAGACTGGTTCAGCTGGCTCCAAAAACACAAAGAGAAACCAAATATCCGAGATGCAGTCCAAAAGGCTAAAAAACTGCGAGCAGAAAAAGAAGCCCAACTGAAGCAAGAAACCGAAGTCTTTAGACAAAATATCAAAGATTGCTTCCGAGGTCAATATAATGACCTCGACGGCGAGTTTTGGAATCCTTGGGATAAGAACGGCCCTCATTTCGATGATGTGAACCATATCGTTCGAAAAGTCCAAGAGCCATATTTGCTAGCTCTTTTAGACTTGCCAGAAAAAGGAAGTTCTTTAGAAAACTGGGCATCCATAGGCATGGCAATCGCCAATGAAAAAACAAATACTCTTGATATTGTCAATAACACTGAAAATCGCGAAAAACGAGGGAGAAAACGCGGAGCTGCAATAGACTATCGGCGCGCAGAATGGCTTTATTTTCTTCACGAATATATTTTCAACTACTTTTCCGATCAAGAAAAACGATATGTCAATTTTAAGCTTAAAGAGATTTTGGAAGCTTATACTTACGCATGTAAAAACCCAGCTACGAATAATTACCCTGAATATTTCGAATATCTCGAAAACAAGTTAAAGATCTGCGGTAAATCTCTAAACTCACTTTATGTTTCTTTCAATCGCGGCGAAAAAGAACGTGAAAGTATGTGGGATGATTAACTTAGCAATAAAAGATTTTTTTAATGCTATGTGACACGTCAAGATTTATGTGAATTATAGGGGACGCGATGGGATTCGCCCCTGACCGCGTGCTGGCCGTATAGACCAGCGCTGGATAATCCAGCCTTATCATATGACCAAACAACTAACTGTAACTATCCCCGAAGCTTGCGCCATGACCGGCCTTGGACGCTCTTCTATTTACCGCCTATTTGACGACGGCAAACTCCAACGCCTGAAAGCTGGCACGCGAACGCTCATCCGTGTTGATGATATAGAAGCCTATATCGAAAGCCTAACCCCAAAATCAATTTAGGCGCTGACAATGAAGCGCACCTATGATCCGCGACGGATCAAACGCAATCGCAGCTATACCGTTCAGCGCCTTGCAGAGCTATATGACGTGCAGCCCAACACAGTGCGGCAATGGATCAAAAAACATGGCCTACCAGTCTTAGAGGGCAGCTACCCCACGCTAATGCACTGGAAAGATATTCGGGACTGGCTGATCGCATGGCAAGCCGCACGGAAGTGGACTTGCGCGCCAGATGAAATGTCCTGTTTCTCATGCCAAGGCCCGCGAAAAGTAAAAGCAGGCACCTTTAGGATTGAAGCGAGTAATAAGAACACGTTTATGCTCCATGGGCAGTGCGAGACGTGTGACGGGCCTATGAACCGATCCTCTTCACAGGCAAAAATAGGGACAGATAGGGCCAATTTTGCGCCAATCACTACGCCGCATTGTGCCCCAATAATTGCACATAATAGCAACGCTGACTCCCCTCTTAATCCATCACTCTGAATAGGAGAGAATACATGACCAAAGTGAATCACAAGAATGAACGCTTGAAGCTGGACTGGTTAGAGGAACTGGAACGGGATGATTCACCGTCCACAATTGATCATAAGCTGGCCGCCCTTGCCTGTTTTGAAGAGGCGACCGACTATCGCGACTTTGACAAGATCACGGTGGAGGCGGTGGACAAATTCATCGAATATGTGGGAAAACGTCCAACGCGTAGGCGCACAAATGTCGCCAAAGTAAACAGCGCGAAGAGCTTCTTTCAGTGGATGGTTATGGACGAAAGAATAAAGGGTAAAGCTGCCCGCAAGCCAATCAATGCGCTTCGCCTTAAAAGGAAAGACCGCACAGCATCACGCGCCAGAAAACCCAGACCCATTGCGACCATCGCACAGATTAAGACGGCTGTAGAGGCTATGCCAAAGACCACCGCCATAGAGCGGCGTAATCGCATGCTGGTAGCCTTTACGCTTGTTTCCGGCGCAAGGGACGGCTCGATAATTTCAATGCAGGTGAAGCATGTAGACCTCATAAACAAACAAGTGCATCAAGACCCAAATGAAGTAGACACCAAGGCAGGCAAGCAAATCAATACGTGGTTTTTTCCCGTTGGCCCATTTTTTATCAAAGAGGTCGAAGACTATCTTGCATATTTGAAAGCTCAGCCTGGGTTTTCTTCCAGCGATTACCTTTTCACATCCCGCCTTCGCGGGCGAGATGAAAACAATCAATTTTGCATCGTAGGGCTATCCAAAGAGCGATGGGCCAACGCTCAGCCTATGCGCGATATTTTCCGCAAGGCCTTTATCGCGGTGGATTTGCCATATTTCAATCCACATAGTTTTCGGAAGACTCTTATGGCGCTGGCCTATGAAATGGAATTAAGCGGCGAAGAAATTAAAGTTTGGAGCCAAAATTTAGGCCATGAAAAGTTAGACACTAGCGTCAACAACTATGGCCCCGTGTCACTAGACAGACAGCGGATGCGGATGCTCGCCATGCACGATAAGCCTAAAGCCGTGCATGATAGCCGCACTGCTTTGATTGCAGACGTATTAGCGGTGATTGACGCGCGCGAAAGGATGAAGTAAGTTCCTAAGGACTTCAATTTGCCCACTAACCGCCAAGCGTTTTGAAACTCGATTCCAATCCTCTCGCTCGCGTAGCTATTACACTTAATTTTGATGGACAGCCGACACTCGCCCAAGTAGCAAAGAGGCTGGAGGACCTATGAACAATTCAGTCATTGAAGAGTATATGCGGCGCGTGCAGGCCGTTTATGAAACAGGGGAAACGACGGAACATTCCTTTCGCGCGGCTCTTGGATATCTATTTGATAATATAGACCCTAACGTCAACTCCATCAATGAACCCAAGGCGATGCAAGACGTTGGTCGTCCTGATTTTGTCTTCAAACGTAGCGTGGGGCAAAGCCTCATAACGCTAGGCCATTGCGAAGCCAAAGACATTAACAAAGACGTCACTAAAAAAGGCCTAAAGGATTACTCCAAAGAGCAGTTCGCGCGTTACATAAAGGGTTTACCAAATCTGATTTACACCAACGGTCTAGACTTTGTATTTTACGTGAAGGGTGAACTTGTCCGAACCATTTCTATTGGTGATTTGCTGATGGGCATTCAGCCAAAGCCTGACCAATATGCGCTTCTGACCGCGCATTTTATATCGGCGGCTATCAGCCCGCGCAAAAATGGCTTAAGGACCGCAAAGGCCGAGAGTTGTCGCTAGAAGATATTATGCACTATCGTAGAATTATAAAAATCCTATGCGAAACAGACCGCATTATGAAAACTATAGAAATGGATTTATAGTTTTTGATGCATACGCAAGATAAAAAGGCACGCTGAGTGAGCTGGAGCGGTATTCGTAAATGGCTAATACAGAAATTCATAAACTAACCCATATTGGCGACAAAGCCCGCCCGCCTGATAAAGATGGGCAACGCTACATGCCCGTCGTTCTAGAAACCTACCGAATGACAAAATCAGGTAAAAGCCACAATGTTCATGCGCGACCCATAAAAGGGCAAGGCAAATTTAAACCATCTATGGATGCTGAGTGCAGTAGAAACATGCGCAAAAGCCACCCCATTGGAACAATGTTTCTAGCGTGGTGCATAGTAATTGATCGTGAAGGTACTGATTTTGTTTATACCTATCATGACTGGCCCCATCCAGTTGTCGGAAAATAGCAATACTTTTAATTCAAAGGTATGAACAAAAGTATGAATTAACCTCCAAGCCTCTAAATAAATGTGTAAATTTCAATAACTTAATAAGATTAAATGGTGGAGCCAAGGGGAGTCGAACCCCTGACCTCTTCGCTGCCAGCGAAGCGCTCTACCAGCTGAGCTATGGCCCCTATCCATTTGGTAGGTAATGAGCCCTGGTATTATGGCTCATCAAAGTCGGCGGAACCTAGTGCGGCGGCGCCTTGCAATCAAGTGCAAATTCCGCCGCTTTGAAAGATTTTTAGCGGCGGACAGGTTTGGTATTTAAAGCTCGATTTCTTCGGGCTCTTCGTCATCACTTTCTGTCGGCGGAGCCGTGTCTTCTTCATCATCGACAAGCGCAGCGTCTTCATCTTGGTCTTCATCGGGGTCAAATGTATTGATATCTGGCTCCATACCGTCATCATCATCAGAAGCGCCGCCGATAAGCGCAGCATCATCACCATCAAGCTCAAGCTCTTTAGCTTCGGCTTCTTCTTCGTCAACTTCTTCTTCTGATTCTTTGTCCTCAGATTCGTTTTCTGATTCGAGCGGAGCAATCGGCACAGCAACCACTTCCACCTCATCAGGATTATAACTGAACGAGCATTTGGGACAAATTGCGGGTCTTTTGGTCAAATCATAAAATTTAGACTCGCATTCAGGACATACTCTTTTTTCACCGAGATCGACCTTAGCCATATTAACTTCCTGTATTTTACAAATTCATGTGCACTTCGCCTCATCCGGGTCTTGTCTTGCGCTAGCATTCCGGTTAAGCGATGCGACTTCGTCTCGCGTCTTAGCGTTTCGTATTTCAGAGTCAACTGACAAATGGTAAGTCATGAAAACTATGTATAATGGCGCGAAAGCAATTCCGAGTACCGGATTAAGAGGCGTCATCACTGCGCCCGGCGATAAGTCCATTTCACATAGGGCCATTATCTTCGGCGCGCTCGCTCAGGGCGAGACCCAAGTAACTGGGCTTTTGCGCGGGGATGACATTATGTCGACCATTGATGCCATGCGGGCCCTCGGCGCGAAAATCACAGAAAATGACGATCAAAGCTGGACAATTACAGGCCGGGGTAAAGACGGACTGATAAGCCCGACAGACCCCATAGACTGCGGCAATGCCGGAACAGGTGTTCGCCTGATCATGGGCGCAGCCTCAGCCTATGAACTCGATACGGAATTTACAGGTGATGCCTCCCTACGCAGCCGCCCAATGGGGCGAGTTTTAGATCCGCTACGGAAGATGGGCATAGAGGCTGATTCTCAAACCGGCGACAAACTCCCCGCTAGAATCAAATCAAGCGGAAACTTAAAGCCTCTTGATTACACATCCCCCCACGCCTCGGCCCAAGTTAAGTCCGCCGTGCTCCTTGCAGGCTTAAAATCAGAGGGTACAACAACAGTGCGCGAGTCTCGCCTATCTCGAGATCATACCGAAAACATGCTCCGCGCTTTTGGCGCGACCGTTAACGCTCGTCCCAAAGATGACGGTCAAATCGTTAGTATAACCGGCCCAGTTAATTTGACAGGAACCCGGGTTAACGTCCCAGGCGACCCCTCTTCCGCCGCTTTTGCTATCGTAGCAGCCCTAATTACGCCAGGGTCTGACATCTGTATAGAAAACGTCATGATGAACCCAACGCGCACTGGTTTGTTTGAAACTTTGGCGGAAATGGGCGGCGATATTCGCGCCGATAACTTCCGCAAATCCGGCGGAGAGGTCATAGCCGACCTTCATGTCCGCCATTCCATGCTGCGCGGCGTAACGGTTCCGCCCCAGCGCGCCCCTGCGATGATCGATGAATACCCTATTCTGGCCGTTGCGGCCGCCTTTGCCAGAGGCACAACGATTATGGACGGAATTGAAGAGCTACGTGTCAAAGAAAGCGACCGTATTTCGGCCACGGTTGAACTTCTACGGCGCAACGGCGTTGATATCACAGAAAGCGCTGGTGGCATGAGAGTGCGCGGCGGTACGGATATTGTTGGAGGCGCAGAGGTCAAAACCTATCACGACCACCGCATCGCTATGTCCGCTCTTATTTTAGGCCTCGCCGCTCAAAACCCGGTTACGATTGATGATGCCTCAATGATTGCTACAAGTTTCCCAAGCTTTTTTGAACTTATGGAAACAATTGGCGCAAAAATAGAACGTCCTGCTGCATGACGGTCATTGCCATAGACGGAACTTTTGCCAGCGGAAAAGGAACGCTAGCGCGGCGATTATCTGAGCAATACAACCTCCCTCATCTTGATACAGGTAAACTCTATAGAGCCGTGGCTAAAATAGTGCTGGACGCTAAGGACGATCCAGACGATGCGAAAAGCTGCACACAAGCGGCTCAGAAAATTAATTCTGAAATGCTTGCGGATCCTGCGTTAAAAAGCGGACCTATCGGCGCGGCCGCTTCTAAAGTGGCTGTCCACCCGCCCGTTAGAGCAGCTTTATTACGATATCAACGCGATTTCGCAGCCAAAGGCGGCGTATTAGACGGGCGCGATATCGGGACAGTGATTTATCCAAACGCCGATGTGAAACTCTATATAGACGCGGCGCCGCAAGAACGGGCCCAGCGCCGGCACGCGGAATTAATCGGCTACGGCGAAGATATTAGCTTTGAAACGGTCTTAACCCAGCTCAAGGAACGTGACTTTCGAGATGCCAACCGAGCGATAGCTCCTCTTAAACCTGCTAAAGATGCACACTTGATTGATACGACTAACTTGTCTATAGAGCGCGCGTTCGTCGCGTCAGTTAAGGTTATCGATGCGGTTTTGGCGGCAAAAGCTACCAAAAAGTAAGTAATAACACATATTCGAACTTATTAAGCCTGGATTGGCCGGGCTAGACCGCAGGATACAACCTGACGGCCGGAAACATATACTTTGGAGTAACCCCTTATGAGCTCAGCTCAAGAATCCCTCACACCATCTACTGATGATTTCGCTTCCATGCTGGAAGCCTCCCTCGAAGTTAACCCAATGACCGAAGGTTCCGTTGTTAAAGGAATCGTCACAGGCTTAGAAAAAGACATGGTCTTGGTTGACGTCGGTTTAAAAACAGAAGGCCGCGTGCCTTTGAGAGAATTTTACGTCCCAGGCGGCGACAATGAAATCAATGTTGGTGACGAAATTGATATTTACCTAGAGCGTATCGAAAACGCCCTTGGCGACGCTATCCTATCGCGCGAAAAAGCCCGCCGCGAAGAAACCTGGATTAAAATGGCAAAAGTCCATGAAGCCGAAGAGCCTGTGACTGGCGCTATTGTTGGCCGTGTTAAAGGTGGTTTCACAGTTGACCTTGGCGGTCTGAACGCCTTCCTACCCGGTTCACAAGTTGATATTCGTCCAATCCGCGACGTTGCCCCTCTCATGAACCAAGAGCAGCCATTCATGATTCTTAAAATGGATCGCGCCCGCGGGAACATCGTTGTTTCACGTCGTGCTATTCTTGAAGAAAGCCGCGCCGAACAACGTGCCGAGCTTGTCGGTCAGTTGGCTGAAGGCGAAACACGCGAAGGTATCGTTAAAAATATCACTGATTACGGCGCCTTCGTCGACCTTGGCGGTATTGATGGCCTATTGCACGTCACAGACATGTCTTGGCGCCGCATTTCTCACCCTACCCAAGTCATGGCCGTTGGCGATACGCTCCAAGTTAAAATTATCAAGATCAATCCTGAAACACAGCGCATCAGCCTTGGCATGAAGCAGTTGATGGAAGATCCATGGTCAGCCGCAACAGCGAAATACACTGTTGGTTCACGCCATAATGGGCTTGTCACCAATATCACAGATTACGGTGCATTTATTGAACTTGAAGAAGGTGTTGAAGGTCTTGTCCACGTTTCTGAAATGAGCTGGACTAAGAAAAACGTCCATCCAGGTAAAATCGTTTCAACATCTCAAGAAGTTGAATGTGTTGTTCTCGAAGTTGAAGAAGAAAAGCGCCGCATTTCACTTGGTATCAAGCAAACTCAAGATAATCCTTGGGATAGCTTTGCTGATCGTTTCCCTATTGGAACAGTCATCAAGGGCGAAGTTCGCTCTGTTACTGAATTTGGTCTATTTGTTGGCCTTGACGGCGACATTGACGGCATGGCTCACCTTTCTGACCTTGCTTGGGACAAATCAGGCGAAGACGCTCTTAAAGACTATAAAAAGGGCGACGAAGTTGAAGCTAAAATTCTCGATATCGACATCGAGAAAGAACGCATCAGCCTTGGTGTTAAGCAGCTACTTAAAGACACGGCACCTGCCGGTGCACGTCGCGGCGCAACCGTGACCTGTACGATCACAGCAGTTAATACTGGCGGCATTGAAGTCTCCTTTGGTGATGACAATGAAATCGCAGCGTTCATTCGCAAATCTGATCTATCCCGCGAACGGGCCGATCAACGCCCTGAGCGTTTCGCCGTTGGCGACAAGGTTGACGCGATGATCACTAAGATCGACAAATCTAAGCGTCAATATTCTCTCTCTATCAAGGCACTCGAAATCGCCGAAGAGAAAGAAGCTGTACAACAATACGGCTCTGCGGATGCTGGTGCATCTCTCGGCGATATTCTCGGCGCGGCTCTAAAAGGCGAATAATTCGCTCTTTTCTATTACATTATTGCAAAACGGCCCCGTTTGGGGCCGTTTTTTTATGAGAATGAAAGAATTAAATTGACGGCCCAAGGGTCAATCGTCTTTATATACCCATGCTACGCTCGCAACTCATTGATAACATCCATAAAGAGAACCCTTATCTCACCAGAGAAGAAGCTGAACGCGTTGTCGCGGTCATATTCGAATCCATGATGCAAACCCTTGAAAAGGGCGCTCGCGTCGAGCTTAGAGGCTTTGGAGCCTTTTCAGTCCGCCAACGTAAAGCCCGCAAAGGACGCAATCCGCGCACAGGTGAAGACGTCATGGTACCCGAAAAACACGTCCCGTTCTTCCGCGCTGGCAAAGAGCTAAAAGCTCAAGTTGATGCCAGCCGCAAAGGCTAAAGCATTAACTTCCCCTGTTTTAATCACTGATTAACCCTATTGATCCAAATCCATGCATATGCGAGAAGATCGTATCTTAACAAAGGAAGGGGAATATCATGGGGATGGTATCAGAATTTAAAGAGTTTGCCATGAAGGGCAATTTGGTCGACATGGCTGTCGGCTTCGTCATGGGCGCCGCTTTTGGCGCTGTTGTTAAATCGTTTATCGACGATATTTTTATGCCAGCAATTAGTCCTATTATGGGCGGAATTGATTTGGGCAGTATGAAATATGTCATGAAACCTGCTGAATTTGATGCTAGTGGAGCAATTATCGAAGGCACAGAAACTGCAATTCGCTATGGTCAATTCATAAACGGAGTGCTCTCATTTCTAATCGTGGCACTTGTTATGTTTATGATCATCAAAGGTATGAACAAAGCTAAGAAAGCTGAAGAAGAAGCACCAGCAGCACCGCCTGTCAACGAAGTATTATTGGCTGAGATCCGCGATCTTTTAAAGAAATAATTATTTAGATTATTACAATTAAAACCGGCCTTGAAAAACGCCGGTTTTTTCATGCGTATTTTTCACCCAGATAAACACGGCGGACATCTTTATTGGCCCGGATCTCTTCCGGCGTACCTTCAAATAGAGCCTCACCTTGAAACAGGATCGATGCACGATCGACAATATCCAAAGTTTCACGCACGCGGTGATCCGTGATTAAAATACCAATACCGCGCTGTTTCAAATATAAAATCAAATCAGAAATATCGGCGATCGCGATTGGATCGATACCTGTAAAGGGCTCATCCAGTAAAATAAAACTTGGCCGTGAAGCAAGTGCGCGCGCAATCTCGACGCGGCGACGTTCTCCTCCTGATAAGGCTAATGCAGGGCTATTTCTAATATGGCCAATATTAAGCTCATCCAATAATGCGTTAACGTTGTCATTCCATTTAGAGCGATCTTTCTCAGTTAGCTGAACAACCGCTTTTATGTTCTCTTCAACGGTCAGACCGCGAAAAATAGACTGTTCTTGCGGTAAATAACCAACGCCCAATCTAGCCCGCTGATACATAGGAAGGCTTGTGATATCCTCACCGTCTAACGTAATGCTTCCATGATCCGCTTCGATCAGACCCATAATCATATAAAAACTAGTGGTTTTACCGGCGCCGTTCGGGCCCATAAGCGCAACAACTTCGCCGCGGTTTACGTTTAACGTTATATCGCGAACGACCTGACGGCCACGGTAAGACTTACCAATACCATTGGCAGCAAGACCTTCAGCAATAATAGGCTTATTAGCGGTACTCACCATATTTAGCTCTATTGATTTTCACTGTTAGTGTTTTTGATGAGGATGTTCACTCGGCCTTCGCGCCCGCATTTGCGGCCTTTGCAGGTTCCAACGACTCTTGCCTGATTATTCGTCAGATTATAAATTAATTTGTCGCCGGTCACGACGTTTTCAGGGCCTTGCAGCAAAATCACATCACCTGTTACAGTAAAGGTATCCGTCGATTGCTCATAAACCCCCTTTTTACCGCGCACTTCTTGGTCCGGCGTTAGGTAAAAGAAATTGCCAATGGCTTCGATCCGGTCAACATCATCAAAGGCTGCGCCGCCGCTTCCGCCTTCGCCGTTATAGATAAACATTTTATCAGAAAGAATTCTGACTTCGCCCTGACGAACATCAACCTGCCCTGACAAAATAGTTACTTCCTGCCTATAATCAACGTTATCAGCAGATCCATTAATCGGAGCATTGCTGTTACGTGCGAATTGAGCGTGGGCAGGGCTTGCCGAGGCCAAAAGAGCGAGCACTGCCAATAATGGCAACCCGCCTGATAGTTTAAGATATCCCATTAATTTTTCCGTTTCTTAATGCTGAACCCGACACGACCTTCACCGGCGCCAACTTTAGCCCGTTTCGTCTCTAAGTCATACACTAACTTTTCGCCGCTCAACCGTGAACTTCCCGGTTTTCCAACGCTTACATTGCCTGTCACTGTGATAATACCAGTCTTGCGATCATAAACCCCTTTATCCCCCGTAACGACATCTCCTGGGGTTCTGTAACTGAATTTCCCGATCGCTACAATACGAGTTACGGCACCTAAAGATAAATTTCCCGCTGCATCGGCGGCGTTTTTTTCTCTGTAAATTTCCATTTCATCGGATTTAATGTGTGCTGTTCCTTGGCGAACGTCGACATTTCCGGTGAGCAAAGTCAGGTTGCCCTTATAGGTCGCCTTTTCGGCATCCACTATAATTGGCTCACCGCTATCCCCAAAGGTAAGCTGAGCGTCAGCTTGTCCTGCAACGCTTATCAATAAAGCAAGGCCAAAAATTGTTAGATATTTATTCATCACCCTGCTCCAATACGGCGCTCATACCGTTTTTAAAAACAAATGTCGTATAATTATCAAGAATTTCATAGGCTTTGCCTTTGACCGATCCGAAAGTCCCGATACAGCTAATCGGCTCATCCCCTTCAATGGTTTTGGTCCGCGTATAAATACGGGCATGAGTGGTCTGACATTCATTGCCATCATCTGTGTTTAGATCAACGTCCGTTCTAAGATTTAAGATCTTATTGACGTCATCATAAGTTCCTGTTTCAGCAATAACCAAAGACTTACCGGCTCCGGCCTCTCTGAAAAATTCTAGCACTGGATTTGTAAGCTCCACGGCGTTGGCATCTGCTGTCAATCTGATGGCTTCCTTGGCGGTCAAATAATAAGGTAATCCATCCGCCGTTCGTCCGCTATAACGCGGGTTGATCATTTTGACAGATTCATTCGGGTTATCTTCTGGAAAATCTACAGTACCTCGTTTCGAAAACTCCCAAATTAAAGCCGCGACCAAAAACAAAGCAATGGCAATAAGGCCCTTTTGCATCAAATTAACACGGGCCGAATGACGGCGCGCCGCCTCAAGCGTTAAAGTTCGTCTCGGCTCCCAAAGACCGAGGGCATCGCTGGCCTTATGTGAAACATGAGCGTTCATTGGGATTGTATAAGAGGTCGGGGGCTAAATTGCGATAGAGAATTACGCGACATGAAGAGATGTTAACCTAAGAATTGAAATTAGTGCGGGCGGCGCATGGAGTGAGAAAAGATATCGATATCATCCCAACCCTTTAAATCGAGTTCGGCGCGTGTTGGTAGAAAATCAAAACAGGCCTGAGCGATGTCCAGGCGGTCTTCACGCAATAGACGGCCCGTAATAATAGTCTTGAGTTGATGTAGATAAAGCACATCGGAGGCTGCATAGGCCAGCTGGGCTTCGGACAGCTCATCACTTGCCCAATCAGAGCTTTGTTGCTGCTTTGACAAATCAACACCTAATAACTCACGGCACAAATCCTTAAGACCATGCCGATCTGTATATGTCCTGACTAAACCAGACCCAATTTTCGTGCAGAAAATAGGCGCTGTATCAACACCTAAATCACGCTTCATGACAGCGACATCAAAGCGCGCGAAGTGAAAGATTTTTGTGACATCGGTATTTGCCATCAAGGCTTTTAAATTCGGGCAATCATAGGTGTTACGATTAACCTGAACAATGTGCGCGTCCCCATCACCCGCGGACAACTGCACTAGGCAAAGTTTGTCACGTACCATAGATAGGCCTTGAGTCTCCGTATCGACAGCAACGCTTTTACCAAAGTCAATATCTGCCGGAATGTCATGCTTGTGAAAATGTATAGTCATGGTCTTTTTCTCTTTTATGCACCCCCTAAACAATTCACCCCTTAATAACAATGCCCGATTTTCGGCGGCAAAGCTATTTTGCTATGCTAAAGGTATTTTATGACCTTAAGCGATTCTGATAAATACGAAATATTCTCGGCTCGAGACAAAGCCTATTCCGGCCAATTTTACATGGCGGTAAAAAGCACCGGTATTTTCTGCCGTCCTGGCTGTCCAGCCCGCACGCCCAAAATGGAAAATTGCTGTTTTTACGATGAAGCTGAAGGCGCGCTCAAAGCGGGCTATCGTCCATGTAAGCGCTGCCACCCTATGAATATGCCCGGCGAAGCCAGCGTTCTTATCAAAAAATTGATCAATCTGGTAGAAAGCGATCCGGAACGCCGCTGGTCCGAAAAAGATCTCGCGGCAAAGAATATCGATCCGTCAACAGCGCGGCGTCAATTTAAGGCTCGCTTTGACATGACGTTTTCGGCCTATGTCCGCCAAAGAAATTTAGCGCGCGCCCGTCAATGTCTCGCCGATGGCGATAGCGTTATTGAAGCTCAGCTATGCGCCGGGTTCGATAGCCCTAGCGGATTTCGGGAGGCCTTCTCCAAAACTTTTGGCCGCTCACCCAAAACAGCCGACAAAGAACCGCTCTTGATAGACTGGGTTGACACGCCTTTGGGGCCGATGGTGATCATTTGCGATAAGACTCATCTTTATTTGGCTGAGTTTACGGTTCGTAAAAACCTCAGAGGACAACTCGAGAAACTATCCAAAGTCTATCAACGTCCCGTTCTTCCGGGACGAACATCCATCACTGAAGATGCTCAGAAGCAGATAAAACAATATTTTGATGGGCAATTACAGGACTTTGACCTCCCGCTAATCACGACAGGCACAGATTTTCAAAGCGATGTCTGGGACGCACTGCAAGCTATTCCTTACGGCGAAACTAGGTCCTATGCTCAACTAGCCGTCTCTATAGGCAATGAGAAAGCCTTCCGCGCCGTAGCCAGCTCTAACGCGCGTAACGGCCTTGCTATCATTATCCCTTGTCACCGCGTCATTAATAAAGGCGGCGCCTTAGGCGGATATGCTGGCGGGCTCGATAAAAAACAATGGCTACTCGATCATGAAAAGCGAGTAGCCGGCATAACTCTTATTTAATTCGAGCCCGAAAGCTAAACGTAAATTCAGGGTCAGGATCGCCCGCAGTTAATGCGCCTTTTGGATTGAAACATATATAGGTTACAGCCGCATCATATCCCGAGTTAACGGAGGCATTGCACTGACTAAACATGGTAGGCTTAGTTGCGTTTTTCGAATACCCAACATCGTTCACGTAGTTAAAAAGCAGGCCAGCTCCCACACTTTGTGAAAATGCCACAGGATCGGTTTCAGGACCGCCATCATCCATATCCGCATTATAAAACTCTACATCGGCTGGCATTACATCGATCAACAAGACGCTACCTGGATCTGTCGCGCCGCCCCCGATATTACTGCCAGTGATCACATAAACCACATCATTACCCGGAATAGCATAAAGACCATCAGAATTAGGATCCCAAACCGAAACAGTCTTGGATCCAGATAATAAGGCAGATAACTGGCATATGTCAGAATATTCCAAACCGCCAACCCAGAGCGACCCGGCATTTCTTTGAAAGCGCACATACCGCGCGCCGCCAGCTGGAACACTGACGTTAAAGGGCTGCAGGCTATCTTCTGTTCCCGTGTTATAATTGGACTCAACCACCGTATAGGCGGAATTATCAACCGACAACGCGATTGAATAATCAGCCGTGCTATTATTTTTGGCAATGGTCAGAGGGATCACGGCGTTTTCGGGAATTATGTCGCTCATATCCAAAATCAGCGTCGTCTCTGCGCTTGTAAGTCTTGCCGAATTAGCGTTACTGGCCGGCGTCGCGGCAGCTTCAGGCACACCTAATGCAAACGCACTATTAAGTGCGGTGACTGTAACTGTATCGGCGTTCCCAGCTCCGGTTATGGCCGTATAACCAGCGGGACAAGATAGGGGGCCTGCTGGAGCAGCCTCAATCGCCACCTGATAATCTTCTACTTCACCATCTGACGCTGCTGTCGACGCGTCTAGATTGGTCAATGTGTCAGACGTTAAACGGAAGCGGGCAAATGTATTGCCAGCTGTCATAGCAGGTAAGGAACTCCAAACCATATCGCCAGACAAGCTTCCCGCTGTAATCGTCACAGACGTATGCTCTGAACTATCAAAAATCCCATTATTGTTAAAATCAATCCAGCCATGGAGCACACCTGTGCCCGTTGCGGTAATGCTGGCGGCAGGCACGGCATAAACTGTGTCACCAACGACTAAACTTGGAAATGGTTCAGATATCCCGTCTTCATCATCGCTGCCATTTGAATCATCACCCGAAGCTGCAACGGACGCTAGCGATCCGGTATCAACGTCAATTGTGGCTCCCAATTGAATCCCTGCTGTTACCACATGTGTAGCATCACCGTAAGTTACAGGCGCATCCGAATAGTCTTCCAAAGGGGCACATGTATATAAAGCAACATCATCAAGTTCATAATCATCACCGGCATTGATGCCGCCATTAAATGTGAAAGTGAGGTCGCCGGTCGAAGAGATTCCTGACGGTAGTTCAATTTCCCACGGCGTGGTGGTAAATTCGGCAAAATTACTCTGACTACCGCTAGCGCCGTTTGAGTAACTCGCTGTTGCAATAGCCCCGCCATCTGTTGTTGAGGTAGCGCGTGCATATTCCGTTCCATCAAGGCTGACAATCAGTGTGGAAACACCTGATGAAGCCGCAGGATTTCCGTTACGCCACCAAAGTGACAAATGAATTTCGGTCCCGTTCAGAGACGAAGGCCCCAAGGATAATCCGCTCAAACCTGTTTGGATCAATGTACCGCTTGCGCTATTCGTATTGTTATGTGCGGTGTCGATACCGCTCCAATTGGATGTGGCTGTCCAGTTGGTCCAGCTCGGGCCACTACCATTAGTGAACGATCCGTTTGATATCTGGCTCACAGCCGGCACAGCGCTACACATAGGCGTCGAAAACAGGCCTGCCGAATCGATCGTAAGCTGATAGTCTTCCACTTCACCATCAGACGCAGCATTAGCTGGTGTCGAACTTGTTACAGCGCTATCACTGGTTAACCTAAAACGAGATATTGTCGTTCCAGCGCTCATGGCAGGAAGAGACGACCAAGTCAGATCACCAGACAAGGATCCCGATGTAACTGTTACCGATGTATGTTCAGAAGCCGCGAATGTACCATCACTATTAAAATCAATCCAGGCATGAAGCGTACCAGTCCCCGTTGCGGAAATATTGCCTGACGGAATTGAATATCCACTATCACCTTCGGTCAAGGCCGGGAAGATCGACACGCCATCCTCATCGTCATTACCGTTTGCATCGTCACCCGTCGCGTCCGCATTTGCCATTGATCCGCTATCTGCATCAATATTTGCACCTAGCTGCAGCCCTGCCGTAACAATATGGGTCGCGTCACCATAGCCAAGCGCATCAGAATAATCCGTCCCCATATCCCAACACAGGACCGCGCGGCCATTACCACCTGCCGTTTGTGTCGGAGATGTTGACCCAATACCAGTACCGGACACATAGTCACTATCGCCCATATTAGGCGGTGTCGGCGTTCCATCAGAAGATGATAAAATTTGTCCGGCTGTAGCGGCCGGGGACACATAACCTGAGCCACCAGCTGCGGCAGCCGTCTCATGCTGGAACCCCACGAAAACATTTGAATATGGGTCGCTTGCAGCTAATCGACCGCCGCCATAGTAACCGCCACCGCCGCCCGCTTTATGCGCCGTTGGCGTTAAGCCTCCGAGGAATGGACCAAAGTCTGTAGACCCGCGCATAGTGGGTTGGCCGCCAGACGTTGCACTGTTACCATTTCCACCGTTCACACCTAAACTGTCACCTGAATTTTCATACCCAGCGCCGCCGCCAGCGATAGCTAACGCGCGCCCTTGATCCGTGTCAGAAACCACGCCTGCACCGGAAAATAACCCTGTTAAACCGCCCCCTTGATCATGTCCGCTAACGGATCCAAATCCATAGACAGAGGTCGGAACAAATTCGGTTGGACGACCATCGACATTGCCGCCCGCCCCCACGACCAATGTTAACGTATCGCCAGCCGATATAACCGAACTTCCAAATTGGGCTTCTGTATAACCGCCTGCACCCGAATAGCCGTTACCGACAAATTCATGACCGCCGCCGCCGCCCCATAGTTTTATACCAAGATTTATGGCTCCATTTGGCACGGTGATAGACTGATCTGCACCTGTATAGTCATAAGCATCGCAGCTTTGCGCGAATGCCGGAGTTGTGCCCGGATTAGACGGGTTGGTTATTTTTACGCCAACCGAAACCTGAAAATCTTCAACTTCTCCATCTATTACTGCCCCTGTTGGCGAACTGGCTGCATTATCAGATGAGTAGCGTATTCTAATATTCCGTGTTCCATTACTGGTTTCTGGAATGTGAATAGGGATATCTATGGTTCCGCCCGTCGACGTAAATCCATTAGATCCAGTAATCGTTTCATCAGTGTCAAAGAGGCCGTTACCGTCAAAGTCCATCCAGCCATAAAGTGTACCGCTTCCCGTAACGCTTGCTTGTAAAGTATAGGCAGCCCCTGCGGTTAAGCTTGGAATAGTTAAACCATCATCATCGGCACCATCACCATCAGCACCAGAGCTTGCGAGAGATCCAGAATCCGCGTCAATATTCGAACCAAGCTGAATGCCCGCTACAACTATATGAGTCGCGTCGCCATAAGTTGACGGGCCATCGGAATAATCTAAAGTATCCGCCGCTAGCGGCACTAAGGGTAGTTCCGTAAAATTAACTAAACAAGCCCCTGGCCCGCCATCGAACGCGCCCCAATTCGGATCGCTGACATTACCGCCAAGAACACTTGTCCCGGCAGTGCCGCCGTCAAATGAATATGAAAAATCTGCACAGACTGCACCGTTAAGCCAAAGTGACCCACCGCCACCGCCGCCGCCCGTACCATGAGCAAACGATCCATTGGCTTCATCACCGCCATCACCGCCATCGCCTTGAGCCAGCGGCGCGCCTGTAACGCTATCATGCACAGACACAGCAATTGTCCCGGCCGCTGCGCCGCCATCAGCGCCGTTATTATTGTCTTGGATCGCGCTCAGGCCATTGGAAATTAATCGACCACCCGTATTATTAATGGCTTTTGCGCGGATAAGAATAATCCCGCCGCCGGATCTGTCACCACCCGTAGCCGCTTGACTTATTTCAGACCCGGATCCAGCTCCGCCGCCAAAAAAGATACGGTTATTGGTCGAATAATCGAGCGCCTGTCCCCCAAGACCGCCAAAATTTCCGGTATTATCACAAAGATCAAGTTCACGGCCGCCAAGACCGCCATAACCATAATTAGCACCGCCGCCGCCGCCAGCATCGGTGATATTACCGCCGCCGCCACCATTGGCTTTGTGGCCACGGCGTGATGTATTGGCTGCGCTGGGCGCCGTGATGCCCTCGCCTTTATTACCCGTACCAGCCTGAACGACTCCCGTGTAATTATTTTGGTCGGAGACGCAACCATCATAAGGCGTGGTCACTGCGACAGCCCCGCCAGCGAAACCAAGGCCTGTCACATCAATATCGCCCGCAAGGGTCAACGTCCCCACATCATCAATCGCAACAACGCCGCCTTTATCCCCGTCCCAAGGCGATGCGGATACTGTTCCTGATAATGTTGTCCCATCATAAATAGGTACGCGAACAAATTGCACATAACCGGACGTCTGGAAACTTACCGTTGGCGCGGTTTCCAAAATTAAAGTGGAGCCACTAACACTTGCCACATCGACATATTCAAAACGGCCTGCAGACGCATATGACGAAATATCGCCGTGACTTGCGGTGTCAGTCAAATTAATGGTAGCACCTTTCATTTGGATCAAGACACCGCGATCTCCGCCGCTAATGCCAATCGTTGAATCGATTGCAACTGAAGTGCCTGAAAGCGAGTTAACCTTGTGATAGCTATTTATAATTGTCCCTGAAGCAGGCGTTGTCGCGGTGTTTGTAAATCCTCCACCACCGCCGCCGCCACTGCTTGCCACATCGAAATTATCAGTCTTGGTAAAAGTCGCAGGCCCGGCATCATCAAAAGCGAGATTACCGTCTGAATATATGCGTACGTAAGCACCGGCCCCATTCCAACCGTCACCATAACTATCGGTCATATCAATGATATAATTTACATCTTCTGGAAAATCATAATTAAAACTGTTTGAATAGTTTGAATTGCCATTACCATTGGCACAATTGACTGGATCACAAACCGTTTGCAGTATTGTCCCCGATGGATCTCTAATGACGACTTGGTTTTCACTCGACCAATTGGGCCAATTAACCTCAACGGTCACAGGCACAGCGCTAGCGATCGGGGCGAAGCCCATAATCACCAAAAAACACCACACTCCCCACAGCCACCCTTTCGGGTCCCAATTGGCCATCTTTTTCCCGCCTATTCTAGTCCGAGGTTTTTCTACAAAAAAAAGATTGTTATTCAGTTACTAGAGTCATCATGTCTCGTTAAGACTTGCTAAGTATAAACTCGAGGTGTATATTTTTGTAGTTATTTTCAATAACTTATATAAGTTACAGACGCTAACTTTATGGCACTTCGCTGAGGCCGAAATACGTACCCAGTGGCGTTGTTTCAAAATTATTTTCACTTAAGGTTTAATTGAGTTTTCAATACTATCGTTATATCCATCAAGGCGCGACCTTAGCATCAATATCCTGTACTATTGGAGCATAACCAAATTCGAGTGCTAAGCTCTCACAGATACTCCAAACCTGGTCAATCGCATATTGATTATAGGAAATGGACTTAACGCTCTCTTTGGCTATTGAACTCGGTTTAACTCTGGGCACGTTTGATCCCACAAACTCCCTTATGGATTTTGTCATTTTTTTCGGCGCAACCTCTAAATCTTCGAACCGAAGCAGTTTGTAATTATCTGGCGCGACACTGCTTTGCGCGAACTCATGCACTAATTTAGCAAGGTAGACCCAGGTAACGGCATTGCGGATATATTTAGGATCATTTTTCATTCTATCTTGACTAAGCCCCATACTTTCATAAGCGCGTTTAAGCGTAACCCGGCCAATGGCATTATCGGGGCGAGCCGTCATATGATTTCGTTGCAAACAGCTTGTGACGGGATGCTGGACTAGGTGAATAATTTTAGCCTTAGGGAAAACTGGCGCGAGCTCCCTGACGATCAGGCTCGTCACTGGAATATTCCAGCCCCATAGGTCCCCTGATTTCCAGTTCCCATATCCAAGAATGGCGTTAGCCTTATCCCAAAATAGTCCTTTAACGTCGTCTTCAAAGGGCCTCACTTTAGAATCTGCCAACATTTTTTTGACACTGAGTTCATAAACAAGATCAAGCCACTCCATCGAGTCCAAAAACGGGTTTAATCGATTGCCCAGAAAAACGCCTAATCCCTGCAAGGAAACAGCTAACTCTTTGGTTTCAGCCCTGCCCCTTCCGATCATAAGAATCGGAGATTCAAAATCGTTTTTGGAAAGGGTTAAGGCGGGGCGATCACCGCCATTATTTGCATCCTGACTGTAGCCGAACAGGAGGGCCAAATTTCCCGCAACACCCATAATTTCAGTCTGTTCTTTAGAGGATAATTTAGTCTCCCATTTGCGGATAGACGCAGCATCAACGGGTCGCGTACGGTCTGTCAACCCGGGGCCAACCCCGCAATATATGTGTTCATGTCGCAACATTTTTGAATCAAACGGCAATCCGCAATGCTCAACCATCGATTTGCATGTAGTTTTTTTATTCTCTATCAGTTTTTCATAAGTAAAAATAAAAGGATCAAAACCTGCATTTTCAAATCGAGTATATAGACCCGATTTCATTTTCCAAACATTGGCCCGCCAAATATGAACTGGCGTTTCCGGGTTTTTGAATAACTTCAACTCGTCAGCAAAGTCCTTACAGATGGCGTCGTTTTTCTCCATCCACTTCACCTGGTTCCCGATCATATCAATATGGCTGAGTCTATCCATGGAAGCGACGACCGCCCTAGGGTCCCGGATCGGATAAACAATCCGGACATCTTTATTAAGGGCCGCAAGTTTTTCATAGCTATAGGTTAAATTTGGAGCCTTTAAGACTAAATGATCAATACCAGGCCTTAGGGATTTTTGGCCGTCTAAATCGACTAGGCGCGCGTGCTTGGGTTTATATTTGTCATCAGCTTTAATAAAAAGTTCTTCTAACCCCTTGCCACCCCTGAGGTCATTCACACCAACACTATCAAACCATTTGTATAAACCATCCGTCTCGTCAATCAAAAAGGCTTGGTCATGGCCACCTAAAATTTGGCCAGTTAGAGTCGTGCCACTGCGTTGACATCCAACAATCACAATAATTGTTTTGATTTGATCAAACATAAACCAAAATGCCCCGGCCACTTGAAATTAAATTGAGACAACACCTTGAGCTATTATTCACATGATGTAAATAATGCAAACGTAGGGATCCAGTTGACAGGGGCAAATGCGGGTGATTCAATTGACAAACCAAGATAACAAAATGCCAATTCAGGGCAGTCCTCAAAAAGGTCAACCGATCAGCACGGCTGAAAGGTTCCAGCGCATTTTGCAAGCCAATAGCATGACTGAGGATCAGTTTCAAAGCTTCATGAAATTGCCTTATGGCAAAGCCATTCAAGCAGCCTATGATGCAGTTTTGGGGAAAGAAAAATACGCCTTTTTAATGACTAATAATGAGAAAGTCATGGGCCTGCCCGAGCATTTAATGCCCGAAACACCCAGTGTCGATGAAAGGGTCAAACAAATTTATGTTGACCGTATTTTTGAATTTTATCTGATGAAATATATCCATAAATGTTCAGACAGAAAATTTAAAAAGTATGTAAAAATATCAGGACTAGACATTCTTGAGAAGCATGTAAAATCGGGCAAAGGGATTTTGCTGCTTAACAGTCATTATGGTCCCGGACATTTAGCTCAAATTATTATGTCCAGGCTAGGTTACCCTCTAACGACGATTTCTTCTCGAAATTTTTACCCCATTATCGGAATCGAAAACCACAAGATTACGGTTGAACAAATTGCCGGAAATTTCGGCGCCAAGATTATTGGCGTCGGGTGTTCAGTCCTCAATGACAAAAGAATACTCCACATGACAGGCGAAGGCGTCTCCGGAAAAAGCGGGCGCGAATATTCATTTTTTCAAAAAAAATGGCATATCCCCAACGGCTTTGCTTATATGGTTGAACAAACTGGCGCTATTTGCGTCCCGGTTTTAATGTCCATAAACGCTGAGGGCAAAATTCATATGTCTTTCAAACCTCGTATTGCGCCTAATAAAACCCTTGAAGACCGCGATGACCGAATAGATAAAATGGTTCAACGCTATGTCAATCTGCTCAAACAGGCTTGGCGCGAAGATCCTGCAAACGTCCCGCCTATTATTATTCGAAACTATTTGGAAATGTGATCGTCTGCCCCTATTAATCATTGGCGCTTAACTAGGAATGGCTGCATGGACTTTGCACTGACAGCAGATCAGATCAAATGTATTGATCAAGCCCGTGACTTTGCGCCCGAGTTTAAAGCGCGGTTTTCTGGCACAGATCCACTTACCGAAAAATCATGGCAATATTTGGGGCGAAATGGTTGGCTCGGGCAATGTATCCCCGCCGATGACTCAGGCGTGGGACGCGATGCTTTAACAACAGTTCTAGGGTTTGAAACACTCGGCAAGTCAGGTCTCTCTCGGTCCCATATCTTCAGTATTGGCGCCCATTTATTTGGATGCGCTATGGCCATTTCCAATCACGGAACAAAGGAGCAAAAGACAAAATGGCTTCCGGGGCTATGTAGCGGCGAAATGGTCGGTGCTCTTGCCTTTACCGGTCTTGATGGCGGTTCCAACACGCAATCTACCGGCGTCGAATTTACCTTGGAAAATGATCACATCATCGTTTCCGGTACTAAGACATTTGTGACCAATGGCGATCTTGCCAGCGTCTTCATCTTATCGGCAAATGAAGCCAGCGAAAACTCTGCCATGGGCAGCTCCGTCATGATACTGCCCCGAGACACGAAGGGCCTTGAGATTGAAATATTAAAAACCGTCGCCGGTTTAAAAGCCTCACCCATGGCACGGCTTACCCTGAAAAATTGCCGTTTACCCCAAAGCGCTTTTCTCGGAGGTAAAGGCGCAGGCCTTGGATTGATCTTATCCATTTTAGGATGGGAAAGAAGCTGTATTTTAGCGGGTTTCCTGGGCGCGCTAGATCAAAACTTAATTGAAGTTACTGACTATTTTAGACGCCGCAAAGGCCGAACAGGGTCATTACTTTCCCATCAAGGGATTTCCCATAAACTCGCCGACGTAAGACGCCAAATCGAGGCTGCCAGATGGTTGATGTATCGCGGGGCTTGGGATTTAAAAGCGGGCACTAATCAAATCCTCTATCCCTCCCTGACCAAACTAACCGTTAGCCGAACGCTAGTTGATTGTACCATGATCTTAAACGAATTAATGGCCGGGTCGGCTTGGACGGGCAAATTTGACCTCACCGAAGCTCTACAAGATGTTATCGGCACGCTCTCCGCGTCTGGCACGAGCAATGTACAGCTCAACGCGATCAGTTCCCAATTAGAGCGTCTGTGAGCCGGACTTTCATAGAGGCTTACCTAGGCGGATCAAACCTATCGGGCGATTTACCCGCCCTAACATGGGCGGACGGAGAGTGGTCTCACGCACAGCTTCAAGACAAAATCAAACGCCGAACAACTTGGCTTACCGATAAAGGGTTTGAGCCCGGCGATCGATTGGCTTTATCCCTGCCTAAAGGCCCAGTGGCTATCGAGTTTCTACTAGCCGGGTTTGCGACAGGCTTAATCGTCGTCCCCATTGACCCGCTATCCCCCTCTGGTCGGCTCGATATGATATTATCGGAAATATCGCCGCGCCTATTGGTTTGCGATGCTGATATTCAGGAAAACTATCTGTCTGATCACCCAACTACAAAAATTGATGTACTCGTTCAAGATCCATTTGAATCTGATAATTTTGCTAAGCCCAATGTAAGCCCATTAGAATTAGACGAGACCTCACCAGCCCTTATTTTAATGACCTCTGGTTCTACTGGAACGCCGAAAGGCATTACGCTTTCCCATCAAAATATCGCAGCGTTTGTTAACTGGACGATCAAGACCTTTGAATTTACCGCAGATGATCGTTTCATCAGCATCGCGCCTCTGCATTTTGATCTATCTATGCTGGATGTCTATGCCAGCCTGCAACAGGGCGCGTCCGTTTACCTGCTAAGCGAAACCGAAATGTCCTTTCCCGGCAATATCGCTAAAGCCCTACAGGAACATGCTATCACCGTGATATATACCGTTCCTTCTATGTTGCAAATTCTGCTGCGCTTTAGAGTGTTTGAAACCATAAGCCCTATGACATTAAGAGCCGTCTTATTTGCAGGCGAAGTTTTCCCTTTGCAGGCCTTAAAATCCCTTATGGCGCAAATACCAGACGCCCAGTTTGCTAATCTCTATGGCCCAACGGAAACCAATGTCATCTCATATCATAGGGTCAGGGATATTCCCGATAACTGGGAAAGCCTGCCCATTGGAATACCTTGTGATTACGCAAATTTGAAAGTCTACAATGCGCAAGGAGAGGTTTTACCCGCTGGTATGTCAGGTGAAATATGCGCCAAAGGACCTAGTGTCATGCGGGGCTATTGGCATAATCACGGGATTAAACCCATCGCAAAATATGGCGACCATTTTCGCACAGGTGATTTCGGGTATTTTGATGAGGACGGCGTCCTTCATTACGCCGGGCGTCAAGACGATATGGTGAAAATCAGAGGCCTGCGCTTTAACCTTCAGGATATTGAAAAAACAGCCCTATCATCCCCCGCCATCACACAAGCCGCCGCGATTGTTGTGGACGCGGGCACATTAAAAGCGTCGATCACCTTATATGTCGTAGCACGGGATCAAGCA
The DNA here is from genome assembly GCA_014238285.1 of Hellea sp. Classification (GTDB taxonomy): domain Bacteria; phylum Pseudomonadota; class Alphaproteobacteria; order Caulobacterales; family Maricaulaceae; genus JACOMS01. Next base: position 76,790 of record JABABK010000004.1, on the reverse strand, counting down.
GAGTTTGATAAGGACCGGCTCTTAGGTGATATGAAGAAACGAATTCCCGGCGCCACCCTGCCGCGCCAAGTCACTGTTTTGGATGCGTTACCACAAAATTCTAATGGAAAAATCGATAGACAAAAATTGCTTCATATGGCTAATAACGCTTAAGACGTGAACGAGCAAAAAATGACACAAAAACTAGAAGCACAAATTGTTGGATGGATTACCGATACGGTCGGCAGTGCCGATAACGTTTCAATCGATCTGTCAACCCAGATTGCCAAGCAGCATTTACTCGATTCTCTACAAATCATGGATTTGGTTATGTTTCTTGAAAAAGAAAACAACATTAAGATCCCGCTCGAGGCGCTCACAGAAACCAATTTCCGAACACCCGCCTCTATCATGGCCATGGTCGAAAGCGTCTTAAGTGCCGGCTAATACGGATATCGCGCGTATTAAAGATGCCTATGACGTTGTCATCACTGGCGGCGGACCTGCGGGCACTTCACTCGCAATTAACCTCGCCAAATATGACCGAAAAGTCCTTCTATTAGAAAAGGCTGAGTTTCCGCGATTTCGCATTGGCGAATCTCTAACAGCGTCTTGCGCTGAAATGCTAAAAGGCATGGGCCTCGGCCCTTATATGGAGACAGCTGGCTTTCCTGTTAAACACGGGGTCGCGGTCCATGGACAAACACAAAATTCAAAATTTTGGGTGCCGATGATGTACCGCAATAGCGCCGGAATCATAAACACTCGGCCGACGTGGCAAGTGAGGCGAAAAGACTTTGACAAAAAGCTGTTAGACACGGCGATTGAACGCGGCACAGATGTCATTCGCGCTAGCGCGGTAGATGTCATAAAGACGGACGATATTGTTTCAGGCGTTCGCATAAATGACATAGATGGTAACCCGCATAACATTAGCGCAAAAATGGTCGCTGACGCATCTGGTCAAGGCTGTTTTCTGGGGCGTAATGATATTTTGGGCCAAATCGATGATGGGGGGTATGAAAAACAGATCGCCATTTTTGCCCATGTTAAAGGCGTCATTAGAGATCCCGGCATCGATGATGGGAATACGCATATTTTTTACGGCAAGACCGACCACTGGTCTTGGCTCATACCCATAGATAAAGATGTCACTAGTCTCGGTGTCGTTATTCCAAATGCCGCGTTTAAGGCTAGCGGTCTTGATAAAAAAAGTTACTTTTTACAAGGCCTCGAAGCCCTCAATCCTTACTTAAAGGCTCGAGCCCAAGATATCGAAATTGTCTCTCCCGTTCGGTCCCACGCAAATTATTCTTTCGAATATGAAAAAGCCGCAGGCCCCGGATTTATTTCCATCGGTGACTCCTTTGGATTTTTAGACCCTATCTTTTCCTTTGGCGTAACCGTCGCGCTCAAAGAAGGCATGATAGCGGCCGATGAAATTGAAAACTATTTGAACCAAGATGGGCAGTATTCATTTGCCGGCTACCAAGCTCATCTCGCCCAGGGCCGCGACGTTATCCGCCTCGTTATTGATACCTTCTGGCAATATCCTCTAGCCTTTTTACGGCTGGCGCATTTTTCACATGCGAACGAGATTGCAGAGCTTTTCTCCGGACGGTTTTACAGCGAAACCACACAGTCGCTAGAAGCCGTTCACATGATGCGCGAGCTTTTACATAAACAAGAACATGCCTGATCAGCCTCCAAATCCTTCAGAAAAACAAACCCTTGCCCAGCAAAGACGGCAAAATTGGGAAAAGCGCTGGTCAGATGAAAAATGCGCCGCATTTTGGCTAGATGATAAACTTCCCGCTGAAATCCAAATGTTTATTGACGAAAACTGGTTTGACCCCGGTAAAACCGTTCTGGATATTGGATGCGGCCGCGGCGAAGTTGCGTTTGGCCTTGCCTCTATCGGCATGAAAGCGACGGGTATTGATTTTTCCAAATCAGCCATCAAACGTGCCAAGGATCTCTATTGTAAACCGGATCTAGACCTAGAGTTTTTCTGTTTGGATATTTGCCGTAAAAAAGGCTTTGATATCGGACCTTTTGACTTTCTGGTAGACCGAGGATGTCTTCACGTCATTCCAGATCAAAGACATGCCGTATTTGTAAAAAATATTACCACTCTCATCCATGAAAACGGGAAATTTTTACTGCTGCATAAAAACCCAAAACAGCAAAAAGAAACTACGGCGAGTTACCTTGCCGACAAATTAACACCATGGTTCAAACTTGAAAATGTTCGAAATTTTGAATTCGGGCACGGCGCAGAAAAACTGCCCGGTCTTGCCTTAGAATTTATAAGAACACATCACGCGTAATATATATTACGCGTGATGATAGGTTTTTCCCGCTAATTCCGCGACGGAAATGTCCCCACCATTGCAATACAATAATTGAGCGTTTGATAAGGCTGCATATTATTTTGTTGCTGACTTGCACCCGCATTTTCCATCACAACCGTATCGGAATGAATGAACTTTCCTTGCGGCATGGTTCCATCAACATACATATTGACGTCGGCATCTGCAAAAGAATTAAACCGAGGCGAAGTTGTATTGGCTGATGTTCCGGCTTTGGTTTGTAAGGCCGTCCTGTGGGTATGAGACGGCATTTCACCGACAGTCATTGTATTTCTCTCACTACCACCGCGACTACCTTGCGGCCGAGGGCTGAGGCCAGGACCTGTTCCCGTATGGATAGGCACTCGGCCACGTAAATCCGGCAAGCCAAATGAGGTGCGGCCATCCCCGCCATAAATAGTTCCGACAAGCGAGAATAAAGATTGATTGTCATTTATCGACAATAATTGCCCGTTAAGAGCAGCGCTACCGCGCGGACAATAATTAAAACCTACCAAAAATATTTCCGCAATATACGGATCAACCCCTGCCTGTACCGGATCTGAAAACCCGATAACCGCGGTAAATATTGCCGCCGACAAAACTGTTTGTTTTATAATTTTCATCTTCCCCTCCTAATTTCTGGACGGGAAAACGCCCGAGGTCACAACGCAATAATTAAGCGTCAGAAAAGGCTGCATATTATTTTGCGCCTGACTAGCACCGGCATTTTCAACCACAACCGTATTGCTATGCATAAACTTACCGGACGGCGCGCCGTCAACATAAGCATTAACATCCGCGTCTGCGATAGATTTAAACCGCGGTGAATTTGTGTTCGCCGCTGTCCCGGCTTTGGTTTGCAAGGCTGATCTGTGTGTATGAGACGGCATTTCACCCACCGTCATGGTATTTCTCTCAGAGCCCCCCGTTGATCCAAGAGCTCTCGGTGTCAGGCCAGGTCCGGTTCCCGTATGAATAGGGGTTCGGCTTTGCAGGTTCGGCACCCCGAACGTCGACCGGCAATCTCCGCCATAGGTACAACCATATAAAGAGAATAAAGCCGTATTAGAAGGGATTGACAATAACTGCCCATTTGCCGGAATTGAATTGCGCGGACAGAAATTATAACCCCCGATAAGAATTTCACCAATATATTCAACGTCGCCCGCATTTGCGCTTCCCGCGAATAAAAGGCTTGCGCCCAGCGCAATAGATAGTTTTTTGAATGTCATTATTTGTCCCCTAAGTTAAGTATTAACAAAAGGATAACAAAATATACATTCACAATCAATCAAATAAAGGTTGAAAACCAAATACTTAGATGAATTATAGACCCTTGCGTCAGGGCAGTGACAATAATAGTGTCGATATGCGCAATCATAAAGCGGAGCTTATCATAAAAACAATCGCCTTCATATCAGGCCCTGCCCTAGGCCATATTGGACGTCTTTATGAAGTTGCGAAGCAGCTTAAAAACCATGGTGATATCAAAATCGAATTTATTATCCCCGGCTTTAGCGGCTCAGCTGACAAGGTCATCAAATCTAATTTCAAAATCCACCGCATTGCCGTACAGCCGGAAAACAGAACACAGCCTTTCGAAGATTTCGCTAACGGATTAGAAGCTCTATTTACTCAAAAGACATTTGATCTCATTGTCCATGATGGCTGCCCGGTCAGATGGATGTCCGCGGTAAAATTCCCGACATGTCCGCGCGTGATGATCACCAATGCTTTTCTAACCGGCGCTTATAACGGCACAACCTTTCAAAACGATTGGTTTGAAAATACGGTGCGCGAGCCGATCAATGACATTCGAATATCCAAAGGGTTGAAACCACTGACTTCAGCTTATGAGCTTTACCAAGCCGATAAAGTTTTACTGGCCGATTTTGAGCAGTTAAAACCTATTTTAAACCCCGTACCCGATAATCACTACTTTTGCGGCCCTGTGTCTTGGACCATGACTGGCGCGCTTCCGGCGGAGCTTGAAGATCGCAATGGCCTCATGCTCATTTCTATGGGGTCTACGGGCAAACGCGTCATAGACGGAGACTTTATAGAAACCATAAAACAGGCCTCGGGCGCGGCCAATGTCGTCTATGCTGGTAAAAAGGCGGATGAGTTTAGGGGTAAAGACTATATCGATCTAGCGTTTGACTGGCTGCCCCTTGATGAGGTTTTGGATAGGTCCAAAATCACACTCAGCCAAGGCGGCAGCGGCTCCACCTATCAGGCCCTGTCTCGCGGTGTTCCCGTCATTATATTTCCGACTCATAGAAATCAGGAAATACTTGGCCTGCTTATGGAGGAATTAGGTGTTGGTTTTTGCGTTGATCCAGACAATCCCTTGGAAAAACTAAACGGCCTAGATATAAACCGCTTAAGCGACAATGCGAAGGGCATAGCGCAAATTAATAATAATCACGGCGCTAAAATAATGGCGGATCACATATTGGCCATGCTCTAAATGCTCAGTCAGTTTAAAAAAATAACAGCAATAGTCGGCTGCCAGAGAAGCGGTACAACTCTGACAGGGCAGATTATCGGCACGCACCCCAATGCCATGCTAATCGATGAACCGGACGGACTATATAATTGGTTCAAAAAGCAAGGCAAAATGAGCGGCGAGAGCGGCAAAATGTTTGAACAGCTTATAGAAAATGCCGATAAAAAATATCGCCCCCGGCATAAAAGACTCAGAAAACGCGACGGCAAGCTAAAGCCCGAAATCAAGCACCTTGTCCTAAAAGCCCCTAATCTCACCTATGATTTTACAAAGCTCGCCCAGCTCGATAAAGATGTGTCTATCCTGTATCCCATACGCGATCCAAGGTCTGTGGTAGCCTCTATGTCCAAGCTGAAACAGATCAACATGGTGGCCAATCAAATCGATTGGATCAGCGCAAATCCAAAGGTCCAAAATCTGGTTGCGGAGGACTTTGAAAAACTGAACAATCCCGACCTGCCCATACATATTCGCCGCGCCATAATTTGGAAAATTAAAACAGGCCTATTTGAACAATTTAAAGAAAAAGGTCTCAATCCCTTTGTCTTCAAATATGAAGACTTCATCGCCAGTCCAGAGCAAATGTGCCGAAAAATGGCTGATCATCTCAATATGGATTATCACCACAACTTCACCCAGCATGATGCAATATATTGGGGCATGGGCCCCGGTTTTACCGAGAGGGCGCGGCCCATAGACACTATTTCTGTTCGGCAATGGAAGAACCGGCTGTCCCCCAAACAAGCGCGCGAAGTCATTGAAACAACCGGAGAACTCGCCGCTCAATTTGGGTATGGCAAAGGCGATTATGCAAAGTTCGATAAACCCAGTTCACATATCCCTGAAGATGTCTTAACCGCCCCGATCATATTAACCGGACGCGGCGGCAGCGGGACACGGCTTATATCGGAAATCGCTCAAAATGCGGATGTATTTCTCGGCAATCGTCTCAATGTCTCAGCTGACTCTACGGAGTGGGCCGACCTAATATATGAAATAGGTATCGCGCGGGCGCGCGCTGAGGCCAAAGACAAGCCATTTGAGTTTCGTAAAGATCATTTGCTATTTGAAAAAGCCAAAGATGTTTTAGGTTATGGCAATTGGAAACCTGAAGAGCTTTGGGGTTGGAAACTCCCCGAAACTATGATCGCTGTTCCTGATGTGATGAACAAATTTAAAGATGCCAAACTCGTTCATTTAGTCCGCCACCCTGTCACAATGAGCCTACGGCGCACACATATGACATCGAGACTTGCAAATCCTATCGGACGCGCTGTCCTAAACGCTGCCTATAAAGAATTTGGCCGCGATCAGAGCCATATAAAAAGCGATCCTGCGCACATACACAATGCCTTGTCATGGCTCTATCAAGTCGGAAAAGTCCACCGTTATGCTGCTGACAATTTAACCGCCGAAAACTACCACCTGATCCGCTTTGAAGACATCATTGAATATCCAGAACCAACCACTCAAGCTCTAACCAATTTCATAATAGGCGACACCAATACCAATACGATTCCGTCCATCAATGTGAACCGCGTAACCGATCTTGATGCGGCTGATCCAAGAATAGACGAAGTCTGGAATATATGCGGCGACTTAGGCTCTCAGCTAAGCTATAATCGTCCTTAAAAGCGGACACAAAGAAACCTTATTAAGACTCTATTCACCACTTTCTTTGTGCCCGTCTTAACACTCATAAATTATGCTATTCGTCGGGCTGGGGCCGTCGTGAGTGTAGGTGTGCGGGAATGTATAAGCTTATTCGAAATAAAGATGGTAACTTTGCCATCATAACTGCCATAGCGGCGCCTATCTTACTTGTTTTGATGGGCCTAGCGATTGATGCTACATCAAGTTATAGTATGAAAGCGGATATGCAGGATCGGCTAGATGCTGCTTTATTGGTCGCAATACAAAGCGAATCTTCTAGCGATCAAAAGAAGGCCGCAAAAAAATATTTAAAAGCCAGCCTGCCAGGTTCAAAGCTAAAAGACTTTTCATCCAGCAATCAAAGCGGTGTCCGTGAAATTTCAGCTCGGTTGAAATACAAAAACCCACTAATGTTTGGGGAAATATTGGGGCAAGATAAAGCTGAAATCAATGTGCGCACCACTGTTCGTGCTCCCATGGTATTATCCTCAATGCGCATAAAATTGGACCGAGCTGCAGGATGGTTCTCCAAAGTAGCCTCGATTAAAGGCATCAATAGTTCCGGCCACCTTACCACAATTGCAGAAGCAGCTTACACCTATACGCATGGATATGGATCCACATTCGACCTTACAGATGACGGCTGGATTGACGTAAGAGACTATAGCAATATCTATATTGAATTCAAAATCGACCCAAACTCTTTCGGGTTTCCTGCAAATTGCTGGCTGTCCGGTTGCCCCGGAACAGATTTTTCAACGAACCAGACAGAATATTCGGATCGGTTTTTCTTTGACGGTGTTCAGCTAGCCCCCAATACCACGATAGACTTTGTGGATACCCTAAAATGCGGTCAAATCATTAAACATGCCTGGGAAGACGGAGGCGGACACGGGCCAGACTTTGAATATGAAGTCGAAGCCAGATGTGATGCCGTTAACCCCGGCGATGTATACGTCTCTAACTAAAACCACGCCCGTATATTTCATACTAAGGCACAGCCGTTCAGCGACTCAAGTTTAAATACTAAGCGTGATGGCAGCAAAAAAACATGCTGATGCGACCAGAACAAAGGCATGCCAAATCGCCGTGTGAAACCTCATATCCTTCTTGGAGTAGACAACAGCGCCGGCGGAATAGATTACCCCTCCTGCCAAAATCAGCGCCAATGCAGTTGCAGGCAAATGTTGCCACATAGGCCATATTAACAGGACTGACAGCCATCCCATGAGCAGATATAGCGCAAGTGATCCTCGTCCTTTTTTGCGCCAGAACCATAGTTTTGAAACGGCGCCAAAAATAGCCAAAATCCAAACTAGCCCAAGGACTCCATAGGCATATTTTGAATCAATCACACTGACCAGCGGCCCGTAAGTCCCTGCAATTTTAAAATAAATCGCAGCATGGTCAACTCTATTAAGAAACGGACGCAAGTGATCAAGAGGTGTGAGATTATAAGCTGCAGAAGCAATAAATGAAAAAATCATGCACCCGACGTAAAGGTATATTGAGGCCAACTCAGCCCCGACTTGTACGCCGTACCGCACCAGAAGAATAGAGGCCGGAATGGCAAGCAGAAGTCCGGCAGCATGAACTAGACCATCAGCAATAGTTTCGGGTTTTGAATGCGGGTAAGTCAAATATATCTCTTCATACCACCGATCCCAGATATTTCCTCAGACTTCAAGGATTCTTTCAATCGATTGGCGATTATGCGATAATCCCTATTATGATAATTAGAGCAATATCTAGGCAGTCGCTCACATTCAACAATATGAAGATACAGGTGATCGCTTTACCAAAGGCTAAGATTATTTATCCCGCACAATACTGGCACTAACCGTTTGCATTACTGCTTAGGCCGCCTATTTCTACGGTCTTCCTGCCCTGTTTGGCCGCGACGGTTAGAATTATAGCGCGGGCTGCGAATGAAATCTTCGCTCACCTCCCCCCACAAGCAGCGCGGGACAAATGGGTATTGATTGGTTATAAAATAAACCTGCCGTCCGTTTAGAAGCCCCATATTACATTTATCGAGAGCCGTGGCAGTTGAAGTAAATTCAAAATCTTCGTTGTAAGTTCCATCATAAGTCCCGCCTGGACCAGGATTTGACGGACGAGTTCCAGATTTAAGTTTATATCCAGAGCTCACTTGATCTCCAACATAATGCATCTCGAAACCATCAGCCGCATATCCAATTAATGTGTTAGTCTGTCCCTGCCCTTTTAGATTTTCAATCAGCGTTACCGGGATACTGTGATAATGGTAGCTATCAACTTTGCCGACATGGGCGTTGTTAAGATCAAGGCCTCTTTGGTTGGGAGCGCTGGCGATATCAAAACTCCAATTTTTATCGCCTTGCGTGCTATTCCCTCGTTTCGCACTGGGATCGAAATATCCTGATGTTCTAGGTTTAAACTGGATGCCATTTAAGGCTACACCCATTGCACCGCCAAGAGGGCTTGCAACAGAATTTTTAACAGGGTTTAGCGGAACACAAAGCTCAATCCAGTTAGGTTTCACCTCAGTGCCGTTTCGAAATGGACCAGCGGGATGGTTGGGCATGCTATCTGTTGTCATACAGCGCCGCTCACCCATGACGGCCATAGAAGAATTCTCTGATGCCACGGTTTGAGTGGGCGCTGACTGACGTGGCCGATTGGGTCTCGTTTCACTGTGGCGATGGTCAGACGTCTCATGTGATCCTGATTCCTGAGTTGATGTTTCTTTATTTGCGTCTTCACTGGTGACTTGATTCGCGCATCCAGCGATGAATGCAGTGTTTAAAGCTATTAAGATCAATGTATTTCGCACGATTTGTTCCCATATAATTGCAATGTTAGCTATTACTAACATCATGTGAAGGATATGTAAATCGCTGGACACTTCCATACGTATAGAGGTCTACGCCTGATCATGACGTCATGCTGATAATTGCAGGCGAAAAGGTTTTACTTGCATCTTTCTTAAAAGTTAGTAAATGCTAACTTAATGATGATTTACGTAGTCACACTACGACTTGGGAGAATTAAAATGAAATTTGGAAAACTAGCGGTTTGCGCAGCAGCAATATTAGGAACTATCACATCAGGAAGCCTCGCCTTCGCCGATAGTATTGATGATTTCAATAATTCTTGGGTCGGCCAGACCCTAGAAGCTCAAAGGGCCCTCGATGTTTATGCGCCCATGAGCGACAATAGCTTTTTTGGTTCACACAATACTTATAACTCAGAAGTATACAGCACTCTGTTCAGCTATGTGGACCCACAGCAAAAGGTCAGCATTAAGGACCAACTGCGTATGGGCGCTCGCTTTATTGAAATGGATGCCCATGTCGGCCCTATATTCGAAACCGAATACTGGAATGGCATCCCCTACACGGTTATCAATGATAATGAGCTGATCCTGTGCCATGGCGTCTGCTCCATGTATGATAAAAAATACGGTGACGGACTCGATGAAGTCGTGAGTTGGCTGCAGTCCGACAATGCCAAAGATCAGGTAATCATACTCTATATCGAAGATCACATCGGCGATAGCTATCAGGATAACATGCGGGCTTTGCTGAAGAACAAGCTTGGCAATTACGTTTATGAAAGTGGCCATACACCATCTAACTGTGGCAGTATTCCGAATGATTTAACCAAGGCTGATGTCTTAAGCGCGGGAAAGAATGTCCTGATTTGGAAAGACAACGGTTGTTCTAGTGATAGCGAATTCGCAGCGATGGCCTATGATGGACTGGGCGGTATTGACCGCGCTTGGGAAGATGCCACATCACTTTCCGCAATTGCTGATTTTTTCAACGGTGGTAGTACAGATTTAATTGAAGCCAATGAAGTTTTGCCTCTGTTTGAACTTGGCAAAAACCTCGTTAATCTTGATGACATGGTTACGACGGATGGACGCTTGGAAGCCGGTATTTGGAGTTGGGGTGTTAGTCAGCCCGACGGCGGCGCGAGCAATCCCGATGCTGATTGCGCGATCATAAAATCTGATGGGCGCTGGTATGACCGCAAATGTGAAAACACCAACCTGCCTTATGCCTGTGAAGATGATAGTGGGAACTGGGCAGTCACTTCAACCAAGGACACTTGGAGCAAAGGCGATGAAGTTTGTGCTGCTTTAGGCGGAACCTATAAATTCAGCATGCCGACCAATGCAGTCACAAACAAGGCGCTTACGAATGTGAGTTCTCAAGAAAAAATTTGGATCAATCATAATGACATAGCAGAAGAGGGCCAATGGGATGTGAACGGACAAAACACTTCATTCTCTTACGAAACCTCTCAAAGTGTTGCTTTTAAGAGCGCTCACAATAAATATTTCGTGTCAGAAAATGGCGGAGGCGGTGCCGTAAATGCTAACCGATCATCAGCAGGTTCGTGGGAAACTTTTGATTTGGTCAATAGCAGTATTGATTGCCTTTCTCATGGAGACTCCGTTTATGTGCGTAGTGTAAACAATTACTATTGGAGTGCACAATCTAACGGAAACCTTGATGGCAATAGAACTGCAGCTGGGTCTTGGGAGACGTTCACTCTAGTCAATCATTCCGATTCCTCTGGATGCCTGGCCAATAATGACGTGATTTCATTGAAAAGCGTACATAGTAAATTTGTTGTCGCAGAATCAAACGGTGACGCCAATGCTAATCGTTCCTCAGCCGGATCTTGGGAAAAATTCACAGTACAATTCAAATAATGTAATACAATACGTCCCTACTAGCCCGGAGCTTAACCGCTTCGGGTTTTTTTGTGATTTATCGCGAATTCTCTAATTCTTGCTTGTTCCCCAGACGTCGAAAAAACAATCACCTTCATATGGAGGTCAACTGTAAATGGCGCCGTCATATTGATAATTGGGCAAGAACAAGTTTTTCCTTGCAAATTACACATAAGTTAGTATTAGCTAACTTAAATTCATTGATAGGGGAAGTATCATGCGTAAAGTTTATCAAAATATATGGCGTGCCGTCGCGACAGCATCCGTTTGTGTTTCATCATTTGCCGCCGCCCAGGCAGGTGAATGGATGGTCGGCGCAGGCATGTACGACGTCACCGGTCCAGCAGCGGATCGCGGTATGGTCGGTTACGGTGACACAGGACAAACCACACAAGGCATTCACACAAGACTTTGGTCTCGCGCGTTTACGATGGGTAAAACAGGGACAAGCGATTACGTTGTTTTTGTCAGCGCTGATTTACAGTCTATCACCCAAGGCGTTCGCCAAGGCGTCATGAAAAAAATTGCCGCAGACAGCACACTGTCTCTATATTTAAACGAAGCTAATGTCATGCTGACGGCGACCCATACCCATGTTGGACCTGGCGGCTATGACCATACAGCTATGCTGAATATGAGCGCGCTCGGATATGATGGAGACAATTATAATACTGTTGTTGACGGAATTTATCAGTCCATCAAAGAGTCCTTTAATAATAAGGCTGAGGGTAAAATCAAATTCAAGCAGGGTAAGTTAACAGGAACGAATATCAACCGCGCGCCGGAAATGTACGCCGAGAATGATGACGCCGATAATTATAATGCCGACACTAATGAATGGATGACCCTCATTAAATTGGTTAAAGATAATGGCGATGAAGTGGGCATGATTAACTGGTATGGCATGCATAATGTTTCGGCATCGCAGGATTATCGTTACGTCAGCGCCGATAATAAAGGCGTTGCCAGCCAGATGTTTGAAGCCGATAAAGGCACTCAGGCGCCTCTATCAACCGGATTTGTTGCCGCCTTTGCCAACTCCGAAGAAGGCGACGTATCGCCCAATACTTGCGGTATCGAAGATAGCTGCGGATCGACGACTGAAGAAGGCGTCTATCTGGTTGCCAAAAAGCAGTATGACAAAGCCAAATCACTTTACGATAGCGCAACCAATAACGTTACAGGTACGCTAGCCGCTCGTATCCAGTATGTTGATATGCCCGGCTATCAGGTTAACGGCGCCTATACTTATGACGGGTCCGACACAACAATTTGCGAAGGGTCTATCGGCTGGTCATTCACGGCCGGACAATATTGGGATGGCCCGTCAAATATTGATGGTATCTTTGAAGGTATGACCCAGGACAATGAAGGATCAGAATGGAATCAAGACAGCTCTTTGATCGGGAATGTATTCGCGGGTTATCCAATGCTCGGCATTATGAATGCGTTGTCAGACCTAACAGTTGGCGGTGACAATGGCGCCAATGATGCTTGCCAATACCCAAAGCCTACATTCCTGAACACTCAAATGGTTGATGGGGTTAGTCTTTATACCGACGTATTACCGTTTCAATCCTTTCAAATCGGACGTTTGGTTCTGATCGGTGTTCCCGGCGAAATGACAACTATGTCAGCGCGCCGACTTCGCGCCGATATCAAGGGCATTATGAAGCCACACGGCGAAGTGAAAAACGTAATCATAGCTGGACTAGCGAATGCGTATAGCGGTTATATTACGACACCTGAAGAGTATAAAATTCAGCATTATGCTGGGGGTCACACACTTTGGGGGCCTGAAACATTGGCGGCTCATCGCCAGGTCTTCGCCAATCAAGCCACGTCCATTATCGCTGGTACATCATTATCCCAGGGCGCAACCGCTGAAGATTTGGTTGACGATCAAATCATCAACGCCATTGGCGTCGTCTATGATGATAAACGTCTGTGGGAAGAGTTTGGTGAAACCACGAGCGATACCGCCTCCACTTACTTTGCGGGTCAAACAGCTACAGCGACATTCCGCTCGGGCCACCCGCAAAATGACTTCCAAACCATGGACAGTTTTTTCAAAGTCCAACAGAACGTTGGCGGTAACTGGGAAACAGTTCTGACCGAAAATGATGTAGAAGCCCACTTCCAGTGGATCCGCGATACAGATGCTGATTGTCTGGCCTGTTCATATGCCAAGGTCAGCTGGACCATTGCTGATGACATGGCGAGCGGCACATACCGCCTAAAACATGATGGTGATTGGAAAAGTGGCTGGGATGGCTCCATCAATGCTTATTCCGGAACCAGCAGTTCATTCACAGTCGATACAAGCGCTTCAATCGTTGAAGACGTGTCCCTACTGGGCGCACATGGAAGATATCTACGCGCTGAAAGCGGAGGTGGCGCTGACGTCAGAAATGATCGTACGTCAATAGGAAATCATGAAACGTTCACAATGCTTGACCTTGATAATGACGACTGTATCCAGAGCGGCGACAGCGTCGCTTTCTTGACCGATGCTAATAATTATTTCAGAGGCACTAACATCACCACGACAACCGAATGGTCATGGGATAGTTGGTCAAATGTAACCGTCGAATCCGGCGGGGAGCTTGATGCCAATGCCAGCAGTGTTGGTAGCTGGGAGAAATTCACTTTGACCAATCATACTGATGGATCGGGATGCCTTGCTAATAATGATCAGATATCGCTTAAAAGCACTCACAATCGTTATGTTGCAGCGGAATCCAATGAAGATGTGAATGCTAACCGGACCTCCGCTGGTAGCTGGGAGAAATTTACGGCGAAGGTTCAATAACATCTATTCTCAAATTTTGGAGACAAACCGTCAACCTCGGTCATCATTGAAGTTCATCGCAATTTCGACTTGGAACAGATTTAAGGAACAAAACAAAAAGGCGTCTTAAATAAATTATATGATATTTATGCGACGGATTCTTAGAAGTTAGCCGTTAGTTAGTTAGTCAATTATAACATTAAGAATTTGCATGAAAAACATCCTATTAAACACTATCTCTTGCTCGGCTGCTTTGGTTTTGCTTGGCTGCGGAAGCGGTGGGGGATCAACACCCCCTCCAACCTCAGGAGAACCCACTCCACCCCAAAACAGCGTCCCTGTTGCAAATGCCGGAATTGACCAATCCGTCAGCGTCGGTGAAGTCGTAAATTTAAGCGCACAGGAAAGTTCGGATCAAGATGGCGATATCCTGACTTATAGTTGGAATATGACATCATCTCCAAGCGAAAGCACAATAGATCTGCCTAGCAATACTGGAGTAACAACAAGCCTTACGCCTGATGTTGGCGGAATTTATACTATTGAAGTTACCGCATCAGACGGCACTGCGACTGACACTGATGTCGTTGAGATTACAGCTCAAAATACTGTACCCGTTAATAATACCAGCCCCAATCCTACTGGAGATATTTCATATAAAACGCTCAACAATCGAAACCCCGATTGCGGGGCTTATGTCGGCTCATATCAAGCCAATATTTTTGATGTGCAGGAGAATATCCAATACGCTAGCTTCCTCACAATTACAGCAGATGACACAAGCTGTACCTTTACCAGCAATAATATTCCAAATCATGATGTGGGCGGTAATACATCAACCCGCAATGATTTTGCATCACCGGTCGCTCCAAATGTTCTGGACTATGTCCTGACTGTAGACCGATTACCGACTAACGAAATTACACCCACTTATGTCCAAAAAATCGGTGGAAATATCACGCTAAACGGGATTCTTCTTAACGGTGTCGATTTAGATATGGATTCGGCATTTTGTTATAATATCGAATTCACCACACCTTTGCAGATTGGCCTAGGCACACGCGAACAATGCGGACTAACCGCCGACTGGTATGCCGTTCCAGCCGCGAATCCCGATTATGTAACCCTTGATGAATTTACAGGTCATTCTTTTCAGGGACGCTATCATTATCATGGCGACAATAAAGGGTTATCGCATTTTGACGTATCCAGCACCCCGCCCTCTGAGGTCGATCCCAGCGGGTCACCCGTGATCGGTTTTGCGCCGGATGGATTTCCCATATACGGACATTATTTTTATGACGCCCAAACAGCTTCACTAAAAAAAGTTCGGTCAAGTTGGAGAACTATCACAACTGAGCGAGTACCTCCTTCAGGGTCAGCCGATCCTGCTCCCTCAATTGTAACACATACGAGGGGTATATTTGTTGAAGATTGGATTTACGAAGCCGGGAGCGGAGACCTGGATGAATGCAATGGCATGACAGATGCCTACGGTAATTATGGCTATTATTATACTGAAGGCTACCCTTATGGCCCAATTTGCAGTTTTGGCACGCCGGATATATCTTTCATCAAACCTTCCAGTGAATATGACAATGGTAATGTAAACCAATAACGGACGTTTTATCTAAAGCCCACGATCAAAATGGGTTCCAGATAGTAAAGGCACTGCATCCAACAATATTTGTGGCTCCGCATTTAGCAATGCGGTCACGTTTACGGTTGCCTCATCAAAGTTCATTTTTTCGGCAATAACACTATACTAAGAAAGCCGATAAATTAAATTTTAAGATGTGTGTGGGATAAAGAGTGGTGATGTTATACGGGGGGTCTCCATGAATTGGAAACCTAGTGGAAAATTTATTGAATTTTTGCGAAACAAAAATGGTAGTTTGGCTGCTCCATTTGCGCTGACTATTTGCTTGTTAATGCTTTTTATAGCTGTGGCCATCGATTTTTCGCGTTTGGTTTCTGCTAGAAAATACGCTCAAAACTTAACCGATCACGCTGTTTTAACCGCAGCTACAACCATGGTAATCGAAGCTGATAAAACTTTATCCAAGGCCCGTGGTGAAAATCATTTTAATTCTGTGAAAGCGGACAAAACTATATGTTGCGCCGAAATGGACACAGAAATTTCCATCAAAAAGTCAGGGACCGAATGGGTCATTCAGGCTGTTTCGTCTGGTAATATTCAAACTACATTTGCGGGAATCTTAGGTAAATCTGAATTACCGTTAACCGTGGAAAGTGAATCCCGTATTGGTGTCCCGGAGATCGAAGTAATATTGGCTTTAGATGTTTCCGCATCAATGCAATTTTACGGCAAAATGACCGCTATGACAAATTCCTATAACGAGTTTATCTCTATATTATTCCCGGACAATGTGATTGATACCCGCAAAAGTGTGACTGTTATACCCTATGGAGAATCTGTGAGGTTTGGTCAGCTTAGCGCTGATTGGACCCCAGAAGCTGCCAGTTATGAAGCAGGACGTTCTTTTTCAGGATGTATAAAACCCCAAAGTGATGACAACATTAACTCCAATAATCTTGCGACAGCGCAGGCTGAAGTCTTTAAAGAATTAATCAGTTTTTCTAGTCGCCGAGGATACCCGACATGTCCCGATCAAGATACCGAAGTTGTACTATTTAACTCAAATCCAGCGACACTAACAAGTCTCGGAAACAATATGGATTTCACCTATGGCACTGGTACAGATATTGCTTTGTCATGGGCTTGGCGGTTACTGACGCCAGAATGGCGCGGCTTTTTCAATAATTCTGCTATTTTTCCACGGCCTTATTCCAGCTCTACTAAATTCATAGTCTTATTGACCGATGGAAATGCCAAGCGAATGGACCCCAATGGAGACGGCGTTGCAGACTACACTAAAGATGATCCTGAAGCTGCTGAATTAGCTATGAATAACTTCATTGTATTGTGCAACGCCATAAAATTGAACGGTAACATCAACCTTTATTCTATCGGGTATGACATGGATCCTGATGATAACGAAATGCATGACGCGCTCAGAAACTGCCACGCTGGAACTGGCAAGTTTTATGATGCGGGAATCAATGGACTGACTCCAGTTTTTGAAGATATCGCGGTCGATATTAGTGATATTCGAATTTCGCATTAAGGACGAATTGAACTTAAAAAAGTAAGGCGGTCAGGGCGTACGGAATCCAAAGAATTAACTTATAAGGAATATAATTGTTTCAGCCAATCCTTCCCGAAGCGGTGTTAACGTCCATCCTAATTCTCTTTGCGCTTTCCCGCTTTGAGGATTGGCTTGCCACTGCATGAAATGCAATTGACCTTTTGGAATGAGTGGTGCCTTGTTAGAGATACCCGCCCATAGTTCTCCTGCGCTGGAAATGGCTCGGGCTATTGAGAGCGGGAGCACTGGCGGTACTTTTCTTGAAGACCCTAATTCTTCGAGAATAATCTGCGCAAGCGATTTTAACTCTTGATAACTCTCGCTCAAAATATAGCGGCTTCCAATTTTTGCTTTTTCTTCTGCTAGGACGTGTGCCTCTCCGACGTCAGGCCCAAAAACAAGGGGTAAACCACCAGGTAATAATACAGGAATATCCCCTTTGTGGAGCTTCATGATAAAGTCATTCGTACCCGGTGAATCTGTCGGGCCTGGGCCATAGACACCAGCAGGATGTAAAAAGATCGCGTTTAGCCCCTCTTCTAGGGCTGCAGCGACCCGTTGGTCTGCGAGCTGTTTGGAGCGCTCATAAAATGTACCTTTGGGATTAGGATCGATGATGCTTTCATCATATTCTTCACCAGACTTGCCATCAAAAACATCAATTGTGCTGGTGTAAATGAATTTGGTTACCTTTTGAGATAAAGCTACGTCGATCATGTTCTGTGTGCCCATGACATTGACCTGAGTAAAGATATCAGGGTCCTTCATCCACTGTTCCGGGAACCCTGCAGCGTGATAGATAATGTTGCAGCCATTCATAGCTGTTTTTATCGACTCTATATCCGTTATATCGCCTTGAACAAGTTCACATTCGGGCGGTAATAAACGTCGCCCCTTTTCTAAAGATCGCACTAAGGCTCTAACCTTTCGCTTACGCTTGAGTAGCGCTGCAACGATGTTATAGCCGACAAGACCAGTTGCCCCGGTAATGAGTGTTACACCTCTATTTTGAGCACTCTTTGCCATACCTAGTTATCGATTGCCATATGGCCGAAATAGGCGAAAATACCTATCAAAATTCCAGTCATTAACTGGGCGTGGACGAGATAGGAAAATTTACGAAGCTCTTTCGGAGAATACTTCCACGAAATAAACATACCAAAAAACCCCTGCCATAATACGAGCGCTAATACGGCGGGAAAGAATAAGATGTTCATGGGAATACCGACCATGGCTATATGCAAGAGAATAATAGCAACAGCAGCGATCCCAACATAAATATGCGTCTTGTTTAAGAAGAGCAAAAATCTCTTTAAATAAGATGTTGCCTTGGGCGGTGTGTAATCTGGTAATAAGCGCTTTGCGAGCTTACCCTTCCCCATCACTAATTTCAGCAATGTCCGACCATAAATGATCCCTAGCAGCCATAAGCCCGCTGTCCCAAAGCCTTCCCCGATTTCACTTAAAATCGTTTCATTTTCTGGCAAGCGCGGATAGGTCATTTTGACATAGACAAAATAGAGCGCTGACAGAACCGTAATACCGATTGTATAGCCCAGGATTTTTTTAATTTCTCGAGTCATTTTGTCTCCACTAAGCCGAAGCCGGAAATACTGGCCAATAATCAATGATTTTTCCATTTTGATAAATGACAAGGTCGCCGAATTGCATGAACACAGCTTCGCTTTGAGTTGGTCTTAAAAATACAAAATCATCAACCGCAATATTCGTATCGGGGCCGCCATTAAACAGTTCCTGATTGGATGAATGGCCAATAATCGGATTGGAGGTTAGCCCCGGCGGGTCTTCAGGTTTTGCAAGCCAGTGCCCCCCATGGATATAGATTGAATTGTCGTAGTTTGGATTCCAGGCACGCCTTATTCCGCTTAATCCCTCAAGCGCCGGCAGTCTTGTTTGATCAAATGTTTTTAAAACAGGCGTGGCTATAAAAGTCGCTGCCTGATGAGATCGCAGCAAATCTGTGTCAAAATCAGTCGGCTTTACTAAAACGGACCCAGCAGAAATTTCGTTGGCAATTGCCGTGTCTTGGTAATATTTATAGGTCGGACTTCCGGCCGCGTTACGAGTAATATTATCCATAACATTGGCATCAAAAACGACGTCAGCCATGTCAAGGCAGTTTTGATAAATATCCCATGCATTTGCCAAAACCCTGTCACGCCAACCCATTATGTCCGGTATTTTTGGAACATGGGGTTCGTAGCCCATAAAGCCCGTAAATATTAGATTCGGATCGGCTTTCAGGCTTTGCAGTACGTCTTGCAATTCAGAATTTGGAGAAAACCCACCTCGATGAAACCCAACGTCAATTTCAAGGTTTATATTCATCGTCACGCCCAGAGATTTCGCGAGGTCAGAATATTGTGCAAGTCTGGCGGGCGTATCGATCAGCCACTGAATGTTAGTTGATACTGAGGTCTCTTCACTTGCATAATAAGCCCTAGCCGCTTGTACGGGTAGAGGTTTACCCAGCAATTGATCATGACTTGGCATTAGCCGAGCAATGTCGGAGAGCATGGCCTGATTAAACGTCATCAAACGCTCAGTCTTGGCGCGCTTTGCAATATGCTCAATGAGTTTGAGCGATGGGAGAGATTTCGTGACAATTCGATATCCCATACCGGCCGGAAGATCGGAAACAAGCGTGTCGATGTTTGCGTTCAGTCTATCTAAATCTATAATCAGTGTCGGCGACGCTATTCCGGCATCTTTTAATGCCGTTTGCATGCGGACGAAATATGAACTTCGTGCTCCGCTTTGATCTTTGGGTTTTAGCCCAATAACGGCCATGCCGCCAATAATTGCCGTCCCGAGCATGAGCCGCCTGCGGCTTATTCTATGCTTCGGTTTAGGCGTCAAAACTTTCTCCGAATAGTCCGCCTAAATATGAATTCAGAAACTTACCCTGCGGGTCTATATCTTTGCGCAATTCAAGGAAGTCGCCAAAGCGTGGGTAGAGCGCCAAGAGATCATCTTTCTTGAGAGAATGGAGTTTCCCCCAATGTGGCCGGCCACCAAATTTGCGCATGACAGGCTCGATTACGCTGAACATAAATTCATAAGGCTCATTGACCGGGGCGTGAACAGCAATTGAACAGCGTACGCCATCATTAAACGGACTGAGCCATGCATCATCCTGGGCTGTAAAGCGAAGTTCAATCGGGTAAAACGCGTCGGGGCGTTTGTTCATGATTTCATTGATGGCTTTAATCGCGGCAAGACCATTCTCCATCGGAATATGATATTCAATCTCGTTAAACTTTGTCGGGCGGCTAGTGGCCAGTAATCTCCAGTATTCATCGGTTGATTGTTCGGCTGGACCTTCTTTTGGCAGTTCACTAGAAACATAGCTGTTAAAAGCTTTTCGCCTTAGCCACGGCCACCAACCAAGCTTGCTACGCAGCCCTTCCATGTCATGAATGAACGCGTCGTCCTGGTTAGGTTCGCGGCCCTCCACATCGCCATCGAAAATATCGTGTGTTATGACAACACTATATCCGGTATTTGGCAAAGGCAGGATTTCAAAATTTCGGTGACTGTCTGCAAGCTCGTAAATTTGATCTATGATTTCATTTGTTTTGATAAGATGAAGCTTACGCGTTAGATTAAACTTCGGGACAACATTCAAACTATATTGCGTGACAATGCCAAGGGCGCCCAAGCTGACCTTCCCGGCTGCAAACAATTCCGGGTGGCTCTCATGTGTAACATCTAGAATTTCTCCATTCGCCGTTATCAACCGAAATCCGGAAACGTAGTCATGAATAGCCGTGAGTGTTTTTCCGGTACCATGCGTTCCGGTAGAAAATGATCCAGCCAATGTCTGAACGTCAATATCCGGAAGGTTAGGAAACCCCATGCCGACATCGCTTAGTATTTTTGCCGCATGTCTCAGGCGTGTCCCTGCTCCGAATGTTGCCGTTTGGCTTGCTTTATAAAATGCGTAAAGACCGGATAATCTGCCCATATCAATAATTGTACCGTCGCTCGGTACTAAGCCTGTGAAAGAATGTCCGCTGCCAACGGGCCTGATTTGGGTTTTTGTAGACCCAACCAAACTGGCTAATTCATCTTCGGATGCTGGTGACAAAATATCTTGAGGCGTTGCGCGCTCTATCCCTGACCAGTTACGCCATTGCTTACCTGGAGACTTTACGGCGGTCTCGGTTAAATAATCTTCGCGCGTAAAATCCTTTGCATTCCAACGGATGTGATTTACGGCAGGGACAGCTGCCACGACTCCGGCTCCGGCGGCGATTTGTAACGCCCTTCGTCTTGATATTGCCATTTAAGAACCTTCTCTATTTGCCATAAACTCGATAAGCGCGGCAAAGTCTTCATCAGAACAATCCAGGCAATACCCCATAGCTGGCATAGCGTTTATACCCATTTTTGCCGAGGTCACGAGTCCGTTTAAACCTTTTTCAGACAATAGATGATCCCAGGCCACTTTATGTCCGGTAAGAGGGGCTTCTGCATCAGACAAAGCATGACAAGATGCGCAAGACCGCTCATAAATTTCTGTTAAACGCTCATTACTCGGTAAAGCTGCTTCCGCAAACTTTATGTCTTCGGCGCTCGGAGTTAAATCGACTTTAAGGGCAATATTTTCTTGATTGCCTGCCCCGCATGCCGTTAAACTTAGTAATACGATTGAAATAACTATAGTTTTCATGTTGCAATTCCGCCTAACTTTACTATAAGTTAGTAAAAACTAACTAAATGTCAAGAAACTAATGCCTGTGCAAACCAATAAAAAGAAAATCATTGGCCGCCCTAAGGGCGCACGGGGTGAAGAAACCTATAAAAAACTGCTGCAAGCGGCCCAAGATATCATCGTCGAACAAGGTCCCGACGCTATCAATACAAATGCAATCGCGTCCAAAGCAGGATTTACGCCGCCAGTATTTTACCGTCATTTCAAAGACAAATATGCGCTTCTCATTACCTTATGTGAAAATCTAATGGAAGCCCAAAACAATCTGGTTGTTGTTGAGATTAGTCAAATGGGATTAGACCCTGACAGTGTCACGAATTTTGTTAGAAATTTATTCGAGACCCATATCAAAACGACAAGAGAATATACGGCGGGTTTTGAACTTATGCTGTTGATGCGGGCCAACCCGGAATTAAAACCAATTCGATTAGGCTCACATATCCAAATGACGCAAATAATGTCTGGTGCTTTATCTGATGCGATGCCTGATGTTCCTAAGCAAGTTTTATCCGCTCGAATCAGGGTCGTTATTGAAATTTTTTATTCGACCCTAGAAATGCTTTATGAAACCGATTTCGCAGATCAGGACATCGTCATAGATGCTTGTTCGTCAGCAATTACGTCTATTTACGGAATTTGAGCCAACCAAAATAGCGGTGCCGATCTAATACCAAAGGATATTGCCGCGTCCCTCATAGAGCGCACTCTTTAACGTTCATATCTCGCTAAACCCCCATTACAAGGGCACTATTTTTGAGTGATAAATCTTGGTCGGTTTGCGCCACAGGAAAGTGGCGGAGACGAAGGGATTCGAACCCTCGATACCCTTTTGAGGTATACTCCCTTAGCAGGGGAGCGCCTTCGACCACTCGGCCACGTCTCCGAGCGGGGAAATGCATCTTTTCAGAAATCATTGCAACCCTGTATTTGATTTTTTTTACGCTCAGCGCAGATCTATTGATTTACGATGCCGCACAGGGCAATACGATAGAGAATCTAGGGGGATTAAATGGAAATTTCGGAAAACACGGAAAAACTACTAAAACTCTTGTCTCAGGTTATTGTTGCTGATGGGCATATCCATGACAGCGAGGTTGACGCCCTGATTGAATGTTCAAAATCAATCGGGCTTAAAGACACATTTGGTATTCTGTTGGGGGACAAAACGATCAAAAGCTGGTTTTCGGATCACGCCGAAGAGCTATCGGCTTTCAAGGCTTCGGATAATAGTGATATTCAGTTGACCCGCCTTATTCTAAGTTTAGCCGATTGGCCGGATAAGGTTTCAGTAGTCAATGCTCTTGAAAAAATTATGCTTGCGGATGGGCAATTACATATGGAAGAAAAACTTCTAATATCGATCGTTCGCGCTTATTGGCAATTTGAGGGCTTAGATGCTGCAGCGGGCGCAACAATTAATAAGCGATAAAGCTACAGGGCTCAAATCATGAGCCCTGCAACACAAGTTTAGGCGTTTTTGCGGCTAATATAGAACTGGCTCAAATTCTGATCACCAACGCTTTCAATAAATTCTTCGAGCAGGTTATCGGCGCAGTTTGCCGCCGTCCGCTTATCGGCTAGGCTGGCAACACCATTGGCTTTGCAGGATTCTGTTGCGACATTTTTCAAATGCTCATACACCGTCACAATGCCTTGCTGGGTTTGTAATTGAGCGGCTGTGATTCGAGTTTCGACCGTTGTACCGACGCTGGCTGAGGCCGGAATAGCGGCTATAAATAAGCTCGTTGCAATAAAGCCTGTCGCGATTGTTTTTACGTTTAACATGATTGTCTCCTGTTTCAAGTTTACGATGGCAAATGCCATCTGGGTTAAGGGAGGAAAATTATCACTTCATCTTAAGGGGAGGATGAGTTGGTTTTCTTCTTATTGTTTATCAATAACATTGAACGACAGTTGTCGCAATAGTAAATTTATCGAAAAACGATAAATAATTCGTAATGTAGCGGACAGATGCTCGTAAGGTTTTGGAAACCCTCAACATGAATTATTCGACACTTTCTGTTAATGGGGCTTTCCGTATGGCCTTGACCTCCCTACATAAAGCATTATGAAAAAACTGGCTTTATCACTTCTGGGTTCCGCTTTGGCCCTAGGCACAACAACTTCAAGCGCCTCGGCTGAAGACCCTTTCGCGCAATTCCCTGAAGGCGCGGTTCGAATGGTGCCGCAATCTAATAGCCAGGTGCAGCTCTCCTATGCCCCCGTGGTCAAAGAGACCGCGCCCGCCGTGGTCAATGTATTTACATCCAGAACTGTCCGCACGCGTAGATCACGGGACTTCTTTGAGGAGATGTTTGGCATGCGCAGGGCGCCCCAAGAGCGAACGCAAAGCTCACTAGGCTCTGGCGTTATTGTCAAAGGCTCCGGTATTGTCGTTACCAATGCCCACGTCGTTAAGGGCGCTGATGAGCTTAAGATCGTTTTAAATGATCGCCGTGAATTTGAAGCAACACTTCTAACTCAGGATGAAGAGCTTGATCTCGCCATTTTACAAATTGATCCTGGAGCAGAACGTCTACCATTTCTAACCATTCAAGGCAGCGAACTAGAAATTGGCGATATCGTCCTAGCCATCGGCAATCCATTTGGCGTTGGGCAAACTGTGACCTCAGGTATTATATCCGCTAAAGGCCGCACCAATGTTTCGGACTACTCTTCTTATATACAGACAGACGCAGCCGTTAACCCGGGTAATTCCGGCGGAGCCTTAGTCAACCTAAACGGCGAGCTTATCGGCATTAACACCGCCATATTCTCAAGATCTGGCGGATCTAACGGTATTGGCTTTGCCATCCCGGCTGAACTTGTGGCTAGGGCCGTGGATAGCACGCTCACGGATGGCAAGATTATCCGCCCTTGGCTTGGCGCTCGCAGTAACGCCGTTGATAGCGCTCTTGCCGCAACTCTTGGTCTTGACCGCGCCCGCGGCACAATCATTTCAGATATTTACCCAGACAGCCCCGCTAATAATGCAGGCCTAAAGGAACGTGATGTCATTCTTTCGCTCGCAGGCGCGGATATTAATGATGAAGCCGGTCTGAACTTTAAACTCGCCACATTAGAGCGCGGTAGCCGTTCGCCGGTTAAAATATGGCGCGACGGCCGCGAACAATCAGTCAACATAACCATTGAGACCCCTCAAGAGCTTCCAGCTCGCGACGAGCGGTTTTTGGATGGTTATCACCCGATTGACGGCGCAACCGTCGTGAACATGTCTCCTGCGCTCGGCGAAGAAATTGGCGTCGACCCTTATTTAACCGGAACAATGGTATTGTCCGTCGCCCGTGGAAGCGCGTCTAGCTACAACCGCCTACGGCCCGGCGATATACTCCTTGATATCAACGACACAGAAATCAAAACCACGCGCCAACTTGAAAAACATTTAACAGGCGAGGCTAATGTGGAAAAATGGACCGTTACCATTGACCGCAACGGCCGGATATATGACGTACCTGTGCGCTATCTTCCGCCGGCTAACTAAAACTCGACATTAAATCTGATTGCGCTGCACGAAATTATTCGCTTTAACGCAGTTATGAGCGATGAATCACAGAATTTTATAGGCATATACCCAAACGCCCTAAAGGCTGATTACTGCCAATCTTTGATGGCAAAATTTAAGTCTGATAAAAGAACTCATGCGGGCCAAACAGGTCAAGGTGTCAACAAAGTTCAAAAGGATAGTCTCGACCTTACGCTGGACCAATATCCAGAATGGCACGTGGATCTTAGCAAAATTCATCAAGCGACAATACATGGCCTAAAACAATATGCCAGAAGCTATCCGCACCTTGTGATCGGGGCCTTGTCATTGCAATGGACACCGCCTGGCGACACGAAGCCGCGCACGATCATCGCTGATGACATTGTAGATATGGATGACAAAATACTTCATCAATTTATCAACGCTATTTTTCGCACTGGCACGACTAATTTACAAAAATACAATAAAGGTTCAGGCGGCTATCATCACTGGCATAGTGAATTTTTTCCAAGCCCTCATGATAAAAGTAATGCGTCTTTGCACCGGGTGCTTTTATGGATGTATTACCTTAATGATGTGCCAGAAGGTGGTGGCACCAGTTTCTATTATCAGAACAAAACCATTGCGCCCAAACAAGGCACGCTCGTCATCGCCCCTGCCAGTTTCACCCATACCCACCGCGGCGAAGTCCCCATATCCAATGACAAATTCATCCTGACATCCTGGATACTCTATCAAGACCGTAAAGTTTTGTATGGGCTTTCATAATGTCTGACCTATTTCAATCTGCCGGTATGGAAAATGATGCCCCGCGTCCGCTGGCTGACAGACTGCGACCAAAACGCCTCGAAAACGTTGCAGGCCAAGATCATTTAATTGGCCCCGAAGGACCTATAGGCCGCATGCTTGGCTCGGGCCGGCTTGCTTCGATGATTTTATGGGGACCTCCTGGCGTGGGCAAAACCACCATAGCCCGTCTCATCGCGGATCACGCCGACATGGAATTTGTCCAGCTATCCGCCGTCTTCTCCGGCGTCAAAGATTTGCGCGAAGCTTTTGCGGCGGCCAAATCAAGACGCTCCACAGGACGCGGCACATTATTATTCGTCGACGAGATTCATCGTTTTAATCGCGCACAGCAAGATGGGTTTCTGCCCTATGTAGAAGAAGGCATTGTCACGTTAATCGGCGCAACCACGGAAAACCCTAGTTTTGAGCTCAACGGAGCCCTGCTTTCCCGCTCACAGGTCTTCGTTTTAAAACGACTATCAGATAAAGCCATGGTTCAAATGCTCGGCTCCGCTGAAAAAGAAATGGGAACCTCCCTGCCCGTCACGGATGATGGCAAGACAGCTCTGATCGGTTTCGCCGATGGTGACGGACGATATCTTTTAAATCTCGCCGAAGAGATTTTCGCCATTGCGCCGAAAGAGCCTCTGGATGCCAAAGACGTGGCAGCCGTCTTGCAAAAACGCGCCCCCGCCTATGATAAGGGCCAAGACGCTCATTATAATTTGATCTCAGCCCTGCATAAATCCATTCGAGGGTCCGACCCGGATGCGGCGCTCTACTGGTTTTGCCGCATGCTCGACGGCGGTGAAGACCCGCTTTATATCTCGCGGCGACTCATCAGGCTAGCAAGTGAAGATATCGGCCTAGCAGACCCGCTCGCTCTTATGATTGCCAATGAAGCTATGAACACATACCGCTTTCTCGGTTCTCCCGAAGGAGAGCTCGCTATTGCTCACGCCGTGGTTCACATGGCCACAGCGCCAAAATCCAACGCTGTCTACACAGCCTATAAATCCGCCATGCGCGCCGCCAAAGATACCGGCTCACTCACACCCCCAGCTCATATATTAAACGCACCCACCAAACTCATGAAGGATATCGGCTACGGCTCAGGCTATGCCTATGATCACGATACAAAAGACGGGTTTTCAGGACAGAATTATTTTCCGGACAATATGGATCGCGTGCAGTTCTACGCCCCCAAAGGCGATGGCCGTGAAGGCGTGATTAAAAAACGGTTGGAACGCTGGGCTAAGCTAAGAAAAAACTAGCCCTTCCCCTCCATTTTGCGAAATGATTTATCCCAATCTTTCATTTTCCGTCGGGCATCGCCAATAAAAGGGCTCCAGCGAATGCCCAGCATAAATAGCTTTGCAATCACGTTGCCAGGAAAACGAACAGGTCTATCCACATGCATAAGTAAAATGATGCGGTCTTCATCCGTATGGTTCCAGGTTTCATGCTCTCTTGTATCATCAAACACAAAGGCTTTGCCATTACGCCAATGGACAACATCATTTTCGACTCGGATCGCCAACTTCTCGTGTTTTTTTGGAATTTTGAGCCCCAAATGAACAACGCAAATACCTGATGTCACACCTTTATGCGGGGCTATCGTCATACCTGGTTCGTGGATAGAAAATAGAGCTGTCCGAAGACCCGGCACAGACTTCATCAAAGCCGTTGTCTTAGGACACCGCGCGCAATTTTCCTTAGACCTGAATCCATAGCCCCAAAGAAAATATGAGCGCCATTTCTTGTCTTTATCGAGTTTAGCATGGTCCGGTGATATTTCGGATAGAGGCGGAATAGCGTCCCGATAAGGCATAAGCGCTTCAGCTTCGTCCCGAATAGTTTCCCAATTATCTTCAACTGTTTCTAGCCAAGGGAAATGTTCATTCGCCATTACGGCATCATCGCCTATTTTTGAATGGCGCTTAATATAGGGGTTAATACGTTTGCGTATCCGTTTCCCGAACCGAACGATGTAGGAACGGTTTAAGTTTTTATCGCCAATGGCCGATTTAGTATTCATAAACTGCACCCCGCAATCCATTCAACATTTAATATGGGAAACACACCATAACATGAATGGCATCAAATTGAAATATGAAACACTATGCAGATGCTCTTAAACACTTAACAGAGCATCAATTGACTTGCGATATTTTCGGCTAACAGGGATTGCACATTGCTGGATACAAAAATGATAGCTTCACCTTCGCCGTTTGGTTTCATTTCTGAAACCGCGTTTTGTTGAACTAAATAGGATCGGTGCACACGCATATGCAATCCCGTTTCTGCCAATAAATGTTCCAAAGATGACATCGTCATTCCAACCAAATGCATACCGCTATCTGTAAAAACCTCAATATAATTACCGGCAGCTTTCGCATAGGTAATTTCATCGGCGTTTAAAAAGACTGAACGCCCTCCAGTCTTAAGCGTAATCCGTCCCCATGTGCGGGCATGTGCTTCATTAAACGGGTGCGTGAAAGGCTATGCCCCCCGATTGGAAGCCATTCGGCGGCGAGGGATTGGTGGAATAAAAATAATAATTTTGCCCCCTGTCCAAGATATACTGATGAACAGGGAGGGTTGCACCCCATGTTTCTTTTGCGAAAGCGTAAAAGACTACGCCCTGTGATGCAAAGTTAGGTGGAGCCGAGGAGGAGGTCGAGTAGAACCAAATATATCCACCCCCGGCTTGCGGTATAGTATAAGCGTAAATCGGTATGGTTGTCGGGTAATTGTTGTCATACGCTTTGAAGCTTGCAGGAATTTGATGATCTTTTTCTACGAGTGAGTAAGTGTAAATGGGGCCATTGGTACCTTCATCTTTTCCCATCCAGACAGTCTGCGGTAAATTTGGTTGCTTAGGCGCATAAAACACAATTTCACCAGGGCCATAACCAATTGGCGGCGTTGGATTGGTGGAATACTGGTAATATTGTTGCTCACCAGGCCAAGTATAAATATAAACGGGCACGCTTTTACCGGTATTTTCTTCGGCATAAGCATAAAACGCGACACCCTGAGGAGAAAAGCTCGGCGGAGTCTCCGGTGAAGGGGTATAATACCATATATAACCACCGCCTGCTTGGGCTAAAGTATAGGCGTAGATTGGTATCGTTGTTGGGTAGTGTTTATCAAAAGCTTGAAAACCAGCAGGGCGTGAACTTTGTCCGTTCGGGGTAAGTGAATAAGTAAATATTTCCCCGCCTGTGCCCTTCGTCTGTTCTACCCAAATAGGCGTTGACCAAACCTTGTGCCGGATCGTCCAATAGTCTGAAGAGCTTGTACCGGCACTCAAATAGGCCCCGCTTTTCTGTAAAGGCATTTTTGTGTATTGGTTAATCAACTGGACTTGATCGCCATATTGAATAGGACCGTTCCCGCCGGAAATACGATTGATCGCCCATTTCGTTTTCATTAAATTATCCTGTCCATTGCGGCCAGAAATTACATTGGTATCATCATTCGGACTCGCGTAAGAAACTTCATTGATGATCAGATTGCCGGGCACCATAAAATTGCGAATTCCTGAGAAGTATCCTGGACTATGTTTAGAAATGGGCGTTAAATATTCGCTTGTCCGAATTTGAATGATATCGCCGTTCTGAACCTCGCCATATCCCAGTCTAAAATCGAGATCCTGTGGATGGCTTTTGGCCAATTGAGGGTAGTAACCAAAGTATCCATTAGATGCGCTTACGACCACTTCCCCTGCGCCGCTATGTTGCAATGTAACCGGGTCACCAAAATTTATAGGACCGGTTTTGGGGGCCTGTGGTTCGAACAAATTATCCGTACGCGGCTCGGTGCGTGTAACAACTTTGTCAAATGTCGGCGCATTCGCGACCCGGTCCTGCAAGTCCCATTCTGATCTTGGAATATCCATCCAATCCAGAATTGTTGCGATCATGGATGTGTGATCAAAGGGCACAGATGTTTCGGATCTGAAAACCGTTTTTTCTTCGATCAATGGGGATACGAGAATGGCCGGAACGCGGGCCCCAAAACGATCAAAATTAAAATTATATTGCCTGCCTTTGGGTAATATTGGATTTGTATTGTCTCCCCACGGCGCTATTGCGGACTCGGGCTTAACATGATCATAAGTGCCGCCATGTTCATCAAAAACAATCAACAAAAGTGTTTTGGCCCAACTTTCTGGGTTGGAGCTGAGGCTGCTATAGATTTGCGCAAGCATGTGTTCACCCGGCGTTACATCGCCCGGCGGATGATAATCTGTACCAAAGACTGATGTCCCGAGTACATACCCGCCCCACTTCGGTTCGATATAACTAAATGAGGGTAGGGTTCCGGCTTTCGCGCTGACGAAGAACTCTTCCATAGGATGAAAATGACCATCTGCAACCTCGTCTGTCAGTTGCGGAAAAATATTTCGCGTATAGGGCCCCGAGAAAGGGAGAGGATAATCGTCTGTCCAATAGACTCCCCAGTCCGACACACTGCTTTTTCCATTATCGTGAAGCACATTCCATATGGTTCGTACGTCAAAGCGATCATCGGCCAGTTTTTCCCTAATCGAATTTGTTGTCAGGAAACCATTATCCACCAGGCCATTCGATGTTCCGGTGAGTGAAAATGCGCGGTTAGCATTTGTTTGGGTCGGAACTGATGAAAACCACCGATCACAAACGGCGTAATTTTTAGCCAGGCCATTAAGAACTGGAAGGTCTGCTGGCGTAAACATATGCATGATCTGTTTTACGGCGGTTGCGTCACCATCACATTGGAGAGAGTAATCCCGTAAAAACCCCGTCATTTTAACCGGTGCCGATTCATCCGGGTTATTGGTTGGGGCAGTATCAAATATTTGCGCATTGACATGCTCAAATTCCTCGCCTGGATCCCAACCCGTTGAATTTGTCGATCTGACAATGGGTTCAGGAATTTGCGATATCGTTTCACCTTGGTGAACTGCGGTATTGGCAAGAGCGCTGGTATCCACAAAGGCTAATCCCTCAAACGGAACAGAACCCGGCGGAAGTACTCGAGGCAGCGGCGGAATATGGTTTAGGGGTAAATCAGTTTCGTTATATAAATAACCCAGAGCCGTATCAAAGCTCCTGTTTTCCAACATAACAACAACTATTTTTTCTATTTTTCCAGTAAGATTATTTGCCATTGGCGGCCCCCTTTAAACGGGCGCTCGCGAAAAAACCGTCTTATGTGATCAATACATTAAACGGCTTTCAATAAAAATTTTGTCACGCCCTGTCAAAATTAAGTGCGCAAAATAGTTTTGCGACATAAACGGTCTAAATCAACCGACAATTAAAGTAAATATAAATGAAAAAATGAAGCGGGCGATGAAATTGGTCTAATTTAAAGTCCTGCAATTCAAGCCAAATAAGTTATTTTTGAGGACAAATTAGAAACTTTTCGCCGGTTTTTTTAGCATTGTAACGCGCGACAACTTTTGCGTCTAAAGCTTCAGCCAGAGATATTTCATCCGTGTAATGGCTGGCAAATGTCGTGGTCAGTTCGTTGGCAACGCGGGTTCTTAGACGCATAGCGACTTCCATGCCGGCTTTGGCTAGGAAGTTTGGAAGTAGCCATCCACCGACGCCCCAGGCCATACCATATCCGCGGGTGAGTAGCGTTGGTGATGTATCTAGGCCGCCATACAGATAAACCTGCTTATGAGCGATAGAGCCGTAAATTGAATAAGCTCCTGGCGTGCGCGCAGCCGCCTGCTCCATAGCCGTTAAAATGTCAGAGGCAAGCTTTCCGCCGCCTGTTGCGTCGAAGCCTAATGTTGCGCCTGTTTCATGAATCGCGTTAACAAGGTCAGCCATATAGCTGTCATCGCTACTATTGATGATATATTTCGCGCCCATGTTTTTGAGGATATCAACTTGCTCTTGACGGCGTACAATATTGACCAAATCAACACCATCATCACGGCAAATACGGTTGAGCATTTGCCCAAGATTTGAAGCCGCCGCCGTGTGGACGATTGCTTTATGGCCCTCAAGGCGCATGGTTTCTAAAAATGATAGAGCCGTCATAGGATTGACGAAACTTGAGGCGCCGTCTTTGGCCGTATGGCCCTCTTGCAAGGGAAGGCACATCATAGCATTTACCGCGCGGTACTGACCATACATGCCGCCGCCCATGGCCGCCACAGTCTTGCCCATTAGGCTTTGAGCATATTCGCTATCACCAGCCGCGACGACAGTACCAGCGCCTTCGTTACCAACGGGAAGGGCCTGACCAATACGGCCTTTCATCACGCGCATGCCCGCTGGCGGCACTGGCGCGCTTAATACAGTATCTTTCCCTGAACCAGATGACGTCGCCTTCGACATATCAGTCCATCCAAACATGACGCCATGATCAGAGGGGTTGATCGGCGTAGCTTCAATCCGCACAATGACCTGATCCGACTTTGGAGATGGCATTTGCTTTTCAGCTAATTCCATACGTAACTCGCCACCTTCGGTGACAGTGGACAACATTTGCAAATAGGTTTCAGGAAGGGACATAATAGCTCCAATAGGGGAATTAGGGGACTTGTTTAATCTGCTCGGACAATCCCGGCAATAGAATTCGGATTTTTTCATCTTTGCTATGATTCGCGCTGACATAAAGCGCATAGAGGAATGATTTCACATTATGACGGTGGGCCAATCCGCTTTCGGACTTAAAAGCTTCACCCCAATTTTCCATTGGTGAAGGGTTCGCAAAATCGCTTAACCAATCCGTCCACTCTTTTTCTGAAAAAACACCTCTTTGGGCAATAAAAAGAACCGGCCTTGCCAACCGGTTTGGTTCACCGTGAATATAAGCATGTTTTCGGTCAGCGCGTATTTGAGACTTCACGCTGTTCAATATCGCCAGAAGATCAGAGTCCGAAAGCTGCCTATTCAACGATAATTGCATCAACCAATCGGCCCCATGTGCAACACCGTGCCGCCAGCCCTCATTATCTGTAAATCCGCGGTAATCAGTAATGCCCTGCACATAAGTAACCGCGGCTTCAACAAATTCTGATCTTTCCGCTTTCGACATTAAAGGCTCTATTCGGTCGGCACGAGCGACCTCGGACAAGACTAATGCCGAAAACGGTCGGCCAACATTCGCAGCATCATTGCCTGTGTTAATTGCCAGCAGGCGTTCCTTTAGAGAGGAAAGAGCTTCGGGCGATAATTTTTGCTGTCTTAGGAAATAGGTTAGCGCCTCATAGGCAATACCATCACGGATATCAGACCGCGTATCATTGAGGCAATCGACCAAGCTAAGCGCAAAGCTATCAACATCGGAGATATTTTCAAATTTTTCTAATTTGCTCGCGTTAAGTGATTCGCTGTCCATTCCTTCCGGTTCACAAAAATAGCTGTAAGACAATATTTCATTTTTTTGAACGCCAAGTTCACCCGTTGGAGAGTTGCAGGCGTTTATAATAAATGGAACTATCAGAATGAATGGTGAAAACTTCATACGACCTCATAGAGGGCATACAAGCATTCATAAAGTTATTAATTAAGTTCAATCAATCAACTAAGCGCGCACCGTCATCGGTATATGGCACGATAGGCGGCAAGCCAGCTGCTACATGGTCCACAGCCACTTGCATGTTTGTTTTGCCAGAAAATTCTATCTGATAGGCAATAAATGAAGTTGCTGGCGATTGCGATGACACAGCATTTTCACTTGTCACGATCAATTTGTGATTTGGTAGATAAGCCGTTCCGACAATGTGTAACCCCCCGCCAGAGTTAATTTCACTTGTCGCAATAAGTCGTTTGGGATCATTCGCGACGATCCCACGGAGGTAATCTCGTAAAACTAGATATTTTTGCCAAAATACCAATCCAGCCGTCAGTCCTGAACTCGGCGCCTTCAACCAAACCTGCGCGCCTTCATCAACCAATAGGCGATTGTTTTCGCCTTTTAGAATAAACGTAACGCCGTCGCCATAAACTCCGGCATTTTGCGTGAACCTTAAGTCACCCCAAATATGATATACTCCTGGTTCCAAACTCACATTTGCGCCACTGATTTCAAGGCCTCGGCAATATATGCCTGGCGATAAGGTTGCGTGGTCAGGAATGATGGATGATCCATCTGCAGTTTCGTTAAGCTGAGATTCTAAATACGCTCGCCCGGCTCCATTCCCATTGCGACGTCTAATGACAACTTGAAAACGCTCATCACACGCAGCGGCCGCATCGGGTATTGGTAATTCCGCATAAGGATCTTCAACAGGGGAGCAATTCGTCTTCACTCTCGGATAATATGATCCAACAGCACCCCCCGTCGAGCAAAAATTACGAGCGATCGGCGGCGTTAAAACACTGGAAATCAATGCGCTTGGATGGCTAGAATTGACTTGAACCGAACAAGTCGGCGCATTAAAAATCGCATCATCCTCAAACTCTACAGTGCCTTGCCCCAATTCATCCAAGGCTAACACACAAATTGTATCCGATTTAGTGAGAACAGCTTTTGCGTGTTCTCTTATCGCTAGTTTGTCTTGACCAATAATTCCGCCCAAGAATGATGGAATGTCCATAGTCGCAGTCATCTCGACTTCTTCACGACTTGCATCAGTATTTAAAATCAGCCCCGAATCTTTCGCTTCAGGGTAATTATTGTAAAATACGTCCTCGGCATAGGCTTTTCGCTCAGCGTCACTTAAAAGCGCAGGCTGAACGGCGGCTAAAGCCGCTGCATCGAGCGAAGCTTCAAGATTTTTTTTGTACCGAACGCCATTTTCCATATCCAGCGCAACGCCAATGCCGACTAAAAGAGGTATCCCCATGATCGCGGCCCAGACCGCAAATTGACCCGACTCATCTTGCCTTAAGTTCTTAAACTTTTGCCTTATTTGCTTATATACCCGCACGTCAGCACCCTAAATTCCAATTCACCACGGATTAACATCTCATATTTGCATTAATTAAAATTTATTATCTATTCTTACTAAAGGCTTAAGATCGCTCGGGAGTATTCAATCCTATTCATATAAAGGGTCCAATTTCGCTTGCTCGCTCTCATGACAGCGCTTAGAAGCCGCCCATGAATGGAATCCTTTATGTAGCTCTTGGGGGCGGTCTTGGCGCAGCAAGCCGACACCTCGTCAATGAGTGGGCACACCGCGCG
The DNA here is from genome assembly GCA_014238285.1 of Hellea sp. Lineage (GTDB taxonomy): Bacteria > Pseudomonadota > Alphaproteobacteria > Caulobacterales > Maricaulaceae > JACOMS01. The sequence continues at coordinate 41,435 of JABABK010000004.1, read as the reverse complement.
ATCGGCGGGGGATTCCCCTATGGTACAATGATCGTCAATATAGTTGGTAGCTTCTTCATGGGACTACTCATTGGCTGGTTAGCGTTTAAAATTAACGGCGGACAAAACTTGAAACTTTTTTTAGCCACCGGGTTCTTAGGCGGTTTCACGACCTTCAGCGCATTCTCCTTGGATGCGATTCTTTTACTCGAAAAGAAAGCCTTCAGTGCTTTCGCAATCTATGTGACTGGATCAGTCATGATTGCCATTATTGCCCTAATGATGGGCCTATGGATATCCAGAAAGGCCTTTGCTTAATGTCAGGCGTTCAAATTATTACCGTCGCAGAGGACGATTCAGGCCAGCGGCTTGACCGTTGGTTCAAGAGGCGCTTTCCCCATATTCCCCATGGCCGTGTCGAGAAACTTCTCAGAACCGGACAAATGCGTATTAATGGCAAAAGGTCCAAGGGAAGCGACCGGGTCGAAGCGGGCGATGATATCCGTGTTCCGCCCCTGCCCGAACCTACTGAAGCCAAATCAGAGAAACGTATCAGCGAGTCTGACAAGCGCTTCATGCAAGATCTCGTCATTTATCAGGATCGCGATCTAATCGCGCTTAACAAACCTTTTGGCTTGGCCGTTCAGGGCGGCACAAATACCGTACGCCACATTGACGGCATGTTAACGGCTTTGGGCCGGGGTTGCCGTCTCGTCCACAGACTTGATCGCGACACATCTGGTGTATTGCTCATAGCTAAAAATGTTAAAGCTGCTGCTTGGGCCGGACGGGCTTTTCAAAGCCGCCAAGCTGAAAAAACTTATTGGGGCATTACAAATGGTGTACCGCACCCTAAAGGCGGCGAAATCAAAGGCTATATGGCCAAAGGCAAGCTCGACAACCGCTTTGGCAATAAACATATGGGCAAGGAAATCATGATCCCTGTCAGGCACGGGACAGAGGGTGCCAAACATGCCAGAACGCTTTATCAAACCGTCCAAACAGCCGGCGTAACGGCCGCCTGGGTTGCCATGCAGCCCTTAACGGGACGTACCCACCAATTACGGGTTCATATGCAGCTACTCGGTGCGCCCATCGCGGGCGACCCTAAGTATATGACGGACCGCCCTTTGCCAGGCGGCCTGGATAGTAAGCTTCACCTTCACGCTCGAACGCTCGTTCTACCAACACCAAATGGAGACATATCTGTAACCGCGCCTCTACCGCGGCATATGCTAGAAGCGTTTGACCGGCTTGGCTTTGATAAAAACGCGCCGATCGACGATTGGGACGAGATAAAATGAAAACCGCAAAACGGTTTTACAAGGCCGTTACGACGGCAAATGAAGGTAATAGATTTGCAGTCCTATTAGATGAGCGCAAGCTTAAAACACCCGGCAAGTTGCCGCTCGTCACCTCATCTAAGTATATAGCAAAACTAATTGCGGCTGAATGGGACGCTCAAGTCGAAAAAATTCGTCCTGAAACCATGCCTGTCACCCGCTTGGTCAATGTATCCATCGAACTCACGCCAGATAATCGGGATAAACTAGCCGACGAAGCCAAAAGATATGCGGGAACGGACCTTCTATGTTACCGAGCAACCGATCCAACCGGTTTGACAAATCGACAAAATGAATTGTGGAATCCCGTTTTAGACTGGGCCGCCGAAAAAGACATCACGCTTGAAACCACTCAATCCGTCATAGCTATCGAGCAAAATCCTGACAGCTTGGACCAAGTCGCTCGATATGCAGTCAAGCTTAATGATCTCGACCTTACACTTTTCGTTCATTTGATTGCTGTGTTTGGCTCGGCCATACTCGCCATGGCTGTGATGGAGAAACACTTGTCCGGCCAAGAAGCCTTTACCCTATCTCGGCTCGATAGCCTTTATCAAATCGAACATTGGGGTGAGGATGAAGAAGCCGCTGAGACGGCTGCTAACCTCGAAGCCGAAGTGATCGCACTTTGTAAAATATTAGAATAACATATGTCTGAAACCATTAAAGTCTCGGAACGAGCCGGCGGAAAATACACCAATGAAGTCCGGTCCTCACGCCATCTTTTACTCGCTGATGAGCCCGCAGAATTTGGCAGTGCTGATCTTGGACCAACGCCTTATGAATATCTTTGCGCAGGCCTTGGCGCTTGTACATCCATCACTATGCGTATGTATGCTGACCGTAAAGGTTGGCCTGTAGAAAATATTTCAGTCGATGTATCTCACAATAAAGAAATCCACGGCGACGGGATTAAGCGCGATGTATTTACTCGCGTAATATCAATGGAGGGAGATTTAGATGAAGCCCAGCGCGCTCGCATGATTGAGATTGCTAATAAATGTCCTGTACATCGCACGTTAGAAGCCGGCGCAGATGTCATCACTAAATCCGCCTAAATCAGAATGCAATTAGCGGTTCTGTAACCTTATTTTGCTATCCTCCCGCCAACTAAAATGATGCGAGGGGCCAAAAAATGGCAAGTTTTAATGAGTTATTACGAAGAGTCGTGAACACGAAAGAGCTGAATGAACAGATCTTTTCCGACCTCCGGCTAGAAATTTTCAATGATGGCCATGTCAGTATCACTGAAGCCGATATGGTATTTGAAATCGATACAGAAGTTGTGCAGAAACCTGACGGTTGGAATGACTTTTTTGTCAATGTCATAACAGATTTCTTGATCCGGCAAACGCTACCCACCGGTTATGTCGATCCGATTCATGCCACATGGCTAATGGAACGTATCGATCAAGATCAGCACATGTCAGAAGAAACGGAAGAAGTTTTGCTCCTTAACGTTTTACGCCTCGCGGAAGACACGCCGGAAAACCTAGAGCAATATGCCCTTAGTAAAATTCGAGACAAAATTATTGCGCGGGTAACAACTGGCCATTTAACAATCACATCAGACGATGTCGCTCTGCTTCGCAAAGTTCTTTATGCTAGCGGTGGTCAAGGCGGCTATGGGATATCACCAAGCGAGGCGCGCTTCCTATTTGACTTAGATGAAATCAGTCAGAATCAAGACAACGACCCAAGCTGGCAAAAACTTTTTGTTGGCGCGATTGCTAACCACTTGATGACAACTGGCGCGCCGACACCTACTAGCCGTGAAGACTATCGGAAAGCTCAGGAATATTTACATTCAACAAAGACAGTAAGCTGGAATCTTGTCGACTCGTTTAAAGCTTGGACATCAGAAGAAAAGCAATCATCTTTTCTAGATCACGATAACATAACACGCGCTGAAGCCATCGACATAACCGAAGCCAAGTGGCTTATCGAGCATATGAACCGAGATGGACAAATCAGCAAAAACGAAATGGCCCTGCTCCGCTTTATTAAAGACGAATGTCCGAACATTCATGAGATGCTCAAACCGCTTTTAAAACAAGTCGCTTAACTAAGTCGCGTACTCATAATCTGATTTCATCAAAATATGAGTAAGCTACCTAAAACAGTTAGAAAAAGCATTGAAAAATCAAAAGCGATCTTTACAAGGTCGCTTTTATTTTGGCTTAAACTATGTTCAAACTTTTCCTGAAAACTAAAGGCGCCATAGGCCGTCGCGATTTTTGGATCGGCTTCATTGGCCTTGCCATTTTAGTCATGGTTTATAATACGGCTCTGAGATATCTCAGTACCAGCGCGATAGATGAAAACAACATGATCGGCTTTTGGCTGGTTATTTTCGGCTTACCACTTCTTGTTTTTATGATTTATTGTGTATTTGGCAAAAGATTAACCGATATGGGACGTACACGCTGGCCATTTACAGGCGCAATTGTTCTAGAAATATTAGTGATCATTGTCCTAATGCTCGCGTTTGGCGGTGCTGATTATTTTCATGAATTTTCGCAATATGACCGCAAAACTGATATCGACCCTGTCAGACAACAAGCGATTATTTCGACCTACCAAGCGCAGCAAGCTGCCAATATGCATATTATTCGGCCCGCCATGTTAATCGTCCCGCTCATACTAACTCTCTGGGTTGGCCTGACACCAAGCCGGAAAAGCGCTTGATTTAATCACTATAATTAGCAAGTTAAAACGATCAGACGAAAAGTAAAATTTTATGAACAAGCTATTATTTTCCCCGGAAGGCCGTATATCCTCCGCTGAATTCATCAAGGGCGCGGTTATTTTATTAGCCTTAAATTTCTTCCTATGGCCGAGTTGGTTTGTCAATTCGATCCTCGGTTTTTTAGCTTTAGCCATCGCCTTATTTTCGATTTATTGTTGGGCTTGTTTGTTTACGAAAAGACTACGTGATGCCGGACAAAATCCAGCTTGGTTTGCACTCATATTTTGTCTTTACGCATCCATAGCTACAATTGTCAGCTTCTTTGTTGCGGCCATGCGTTTAGGGGTTCAATCTGCAAATAATCCAGAATTTTTGGACAAAGTAGAAGCTTTACAAAGCATAGACCGCGTTAATCCCTCACCGGAGGACTTCCAGCAAATGCTCGAATTTTATGCTGCACTTGGCCAAGTTGGCATAATACCAGCAGCGATTATATTTTTGCTATTTGGCGGCGGTTTTGCCTTTGCCGTTAACGGCCTATTGCAAACAAAGACGAGCTAAACTTATAATATTCTTGAAAAACCTCCCAAATCTGCCAAGATCAAGTCTTCATTAGCGGAGGGAAAATTATGATGAACTTACTATTGTCGTCTAGCGGGCGGATAAATTCTAGCGACTTTATGAAAGCCGCATTTATTTTAGTGGCCCTAGCAATCATATTATCGATCCCGAGTTTTTTAGGAATGAGTCCTGCCATCACAATACTTGCCGGATTACTTAGCTTTTTATTGATTATCCCTTGGATATTCATTTGGATAAAACGCTATCATGACGCTGGTAAAGCCGGCTCTATGTGTCTTTTACCAATTTGTATCTATATTGTAGCCGTTTGCGTTTTAATGTTTTTCATGATGGGCGATATGTTCTCTTACATGATGGAAGCTGGCGGGGCGACGGGCGCTGAAGCAAATGCCGAGATAGAAGCGATAACAAAAGCTAAAGCGATTCCGATGACAATTGCATCATCTGTCCTAAGCTTGGCAATCGCTTTCTTGTTCAACTCAATGATTAAGCAAGATCCAAATGACAACCAATACGGGCCTGTCGCCTAATCAATTACGCCGACGGAATCGGACCAAATAGTCTTTCAAAATTTTGGCGTAGCTTGTCATCAAGCTGCGCCATTTCTATATTCTTACCAAGCGCCGACAAACTAGTCACCCCGTGCTCTGAAATTCCGCAAGGCACAATGCCTTCAAAATGCGAAATATCCGGCGAGACATTGATCGCAATACCGTGGAAACTAACCCATTTCTTCAGCCTGATACCAATGGCCGCAATTTTCTCTTCTCGTCCATCTGAGTGCTCGACCCAGACACCGACGCGGCCACAGCGCCGTTCAGCCGTAACATCAAACTCAGCGAGTGTCTCTATGATCCACTGCTCTAATGTCCGCACAAACAGCCCCACATCCCGGCTACGCTTACGAAGGTCCAGCATGACATAGGCCACACGTTGCCCAGGGCCATGATAGGTATATTGACCGCCGCGCCCGCTCTCAAACACATCAAAACGATTAGGGTCCACAAGATCCGTCAGTCGCGCGCTTGTCCCGGCAGAATAAAGCGGTGGATGCTCTAACAACCAAATCATCTCCCCGGCCTCACCAGTGGCAATCGCCTTAGCCCGCGCTTCCATTTGCGCCACCGCATCAGGATAGGCCACAAGACCGCGACTGACCCGCCACTCCACAGGTTCTTCATGATAAATCAGGCTTTCACTCATAAATGTTATGTGCGCTCTACGCTCACCAGTTTCAAGACCGAAACAACATTACGAATACCGAAAAAACCGCTTCACAAACGCTTGGATGCTTGCTAAAGGCCGCCTTCCTCAATGTGCGGCCGTGGCGGAATTGGTAGACGCGCAGCGTTGAGGTCGCTGTGGGGGTAAACCCCGTGGAAGTTCGAGTCTTCTCGGCCGCACCAAATCATAAGCCCTTGCGGAATTCTAACCTGATTTGCTAAGTTTGTTGAGAGACGGAAAACCGTCCCGCGTAATAAACTGACGTTAAATGTAAAATCACTTGCGCAATATACTCAAACCATCGAGTAAATTTTCGGTAATCGCAGGTCTCGCAGGTATAGGTTCGGTCTCATCAGGGTTAGCCCTATATTCGTACCACAGCCGAGACCCTCGTAATGTCGCCGCGTCCAGTTCCCCGCTTAGCGGACCATCGTAAAAATTCATCGACTTTAACTGTGCTTGATAGGCTTTGATTTGGAGGCTCGATAACGGTTTTTCGAGAATTAAATTAATTGCGCTGTTTGCCCAGGGCATAATAAGGACGCGGTCATCCACTTTGTGAATTGTGGCAAAATGCTCACCTTCGCAGGTAATTTCATAACCAGCATGTGCGCGCCGATCACCCACACTGTTAAGGCTATCCGCAGGCCTAAGATTTAAGTCGATAAGATTGGGGTCAGTTTTCACAAACAGGACCGCGTTATCGCTTAGTCTAATTTTCCAAGACGTGCAGGATATACCCTCCATTTCAATACCATGGCGGGTGAATCTTACGGACTTTCCAATGGGGTTATCTGCTTCTGATATTTCAGTGAGGGGCGCAGCAACATCACTCGCCCGGCGGCTATCAATAATGATATAAGTCCCTGCAAAACCAGCCAAAGCGTTTAGCTCTGCTGATGGTCCTGTAATAGGTTCTGACGATTGTTTGGATGTTTGAGTTTTATCTGAGCAGCCCGCAAGGCTGAAAATCGAAGCCACACATAACAAAGTGAAATAAACAGTTTTCATTCCCAGTCCCTCAAATAATTATTGGCAAATTCCATTGCTAACCAAAAACATCAATTTTTGATCCTTGTCGACATTTGACACAACACGATCTATCACGTTTTTTAAATCACTATTGGTCATGTCTAAGGTAGTTAAGTTACAGTCAGTGAAAGTCCTGCACGTCTCAAATTCATCCATCACCACTTCGGCCATGGTCGGTAAAACCGATGTTTCCAGCGCCAAACGATCAAAGCACGCTGCGGCGGCTTGCAGCGCGACGCTGTTCTCCGCATTAGAATTAATGGCGTTGGCGTTCGTTTTAGGTTTGGAGGGCGTTTCAGAGCTTGCTGATACAGAGATGGATTCACGTATAAATGTCAGTTCAACATAAGCATCCAAAACGCGCTGCGCCAAAGTCTCGCGCTCATCGGGTTCCAAAAGCTTTGCCCGCGTCATGGCTAGGTGAACATCGTTATCAATCATCTTGATAGACTTGGATAAGTGCACCACTTTATTGCCATGTGCCAATCCGTTGTCTCCAACTAGTCCCGCCCAGCTAAAAGCCTGTAACGCGAGACCTGTATCGTGAAGTTCTGCGGTTGCTACGGCGAGTGCCGGGTTTTCACCCTCCACTGGACCGCCCAAGAGACTTCGTAGGTTTTCCTTCAAACTGGATTGAGCATCACCGACCGCCCCGCTCAGCAAAATATCTAACTGGTATGTTACGCTCTGATTTGATTGATCCGATGTGCCTAATAAGATTGACGCATTTTGAAACGCATCGGATAGAACAGGGAAAGCCTGAGTTTGAAACGTCATCATATTTCCAAACTCGCAATATTCGGCCTCATTAATTTTGATATTGCAATCACTTGGACAAGCCTGAATTTTGCCAACTGCCGCGTCATATTTGGGGATGTAAATATCGGGCAAGCTGAGAATATCTTGAACATTTTGCGCATTGCAAAAATCATGGATATTAAAATTAACCTTTAAGGGTTTAGCATAATCAAAATTGGTTTCCAGATTTGAGGTGTAAGTTTTCAAATGGTCCTTTAGCTCACTTTCACCAGCAGGGCTCGATATTGCAGTTTTCAAACTTTCCAAATCATCGCAAATCAAACACGATGATACGTCTGAAGCTTTAGCATTAGGCGCGGAATTAATATCGGGTTTGGACGGTTCACACCCCGTCAATAGGCTCAATATTGAAACCGTGCCAATTGCATATCCTAAAATTTTTTGCATATAATTTCCATCCCCTAAGCCGTCTTTGATGCGGCTCATTCATTATTTGAGGCCTATCAGGTTACTGCAAGACTACCGTTTCGACAAGGGACCGCTCTTATGATGAGCTAACGACAACCCTTGATTGCTACGCCAAATGTTGTTGGGTGAGCGAATTTATGATAGCCATGTATCCATGGAAAATATTTTTAGGCGCGTAATTGTTTGCATCACAATTTTGGGATTAAGTTTAGCGGTAACAAGTTTTGCAAAAGCAGCGGAAACTGGACAGGTAACCGTGGATTGGGAAGCGTTAAGCAACGGAAATCCTGGCGTTAGGGCTACAATAGAAGTTCAATTAACTGCTTCCGAAAAGGCAAATCTGGAATCAGAAACCTTAACATTTAAAATTGATGATTTGGAATTACGCCCTCTCGAAACAGTGCAATATGGCGAGACTGAACAGGTTTCTTTTTTTTCCAAAACATCTCATTGGCCTGACCGCCAAACTCTGAGCGCAAAAACGGGAACTCTTTATCTCGGCAACAAGTCAATCGCGAATGTGAAACTCACAGCTCCCATCCGAGGCATGCAAATCACGCCTTCTTCCTTACTGGTTAAAGCACCGAGTTCTGACGCAACCGTGACGGACAGGCTGAGAACCCATTATGAAGCGGTCAGCGATATTGATCAACGCCGCCGATTTCAATGGATCGCAACCACAAATCTGGATGACAAAGCCAAAGCCTGGTTTGATCTCGGACAAATCGCGTTTCGGCGTCAATCGTTTCGACGCGCAGCATGGTTTTTTCACCGATCTGCCGAAAACGACCTGGATGATGTACTGCCCCAAGCCTTTTTAGCGCAATCTATCCTAAAGTTTACGCCGCACGAAAATGAACTCCTTGAAGCTGTCGCCAATAATTTGGCCGAGCGAATTGATGCTCAATATGAAAAAACCGCAAGTGCCAGCGAGACTTTCGAACAAGACCAAAACCAAGCTCAATCCGATGTCGATGTTTTATCGAAGGAGTTTGATGATATTCAAAAACAGTTACAAGATTTGGAAGACCAAAGTGATAGTAATCCAAAAGCTAAGAAACTCGGGGCGCGCCTTTTAGAGATCAATCAGGAAATCGAAAAACTTAATCAAAGCCTATATGTAAAGATCGGCGATATTGAGCGCGTTACGCCCTTTATGACTGAGGCTCTATTTAACGCTCAAATGGCTTTGTCTCGTCTGCCGGACATGGACGAACAATTATGGCTCAATAAGGCCCTAAACACGTCTGAAGCCGCATATGAGCAGAGCTTTAACCCGGTGGATGTCGACCGGACATTACGGGCGCAAGCCTTACTTCGTAGCGCGGCTAGGCGCCATGAATTAAGCGGTCCGGCCGAAAAAGCTTACCGGGCTGATCCAAAACTTGCAAAGCGCGAAACACTGGAAACCAAATATGACGCAATGTCGTTGGAACTTGAGTCTGATAAGGAGACGCTAGAAATAAAAATTGCGGCCATTGATGACCAAGCCGATATTCAGCAATTACAAAAAGAAAAGGAACGCCTGCTCGCAGAATTTAAAACTGCGCAATCCAATCATGAGAAAAACAAACAAACCCTCGACGGCGTTAAACGGGCGGCAGATGAAGCAAGGTCGAACGGCGATATCGATGAAGCCAATCGGCATATTGATAAATACAACATCGAATTGCCTAAGGTGAATGCTAGTGCAGACGCTTCCAATGCCAAAGCCAACCTAGTTGAAGCTGCAGATAAATCCTATGTGGAAGCGTATAATGAAGCCGCAAAAAAGCTGAACGCCCCTTATAACACCAAGATAAGTGACTTTAATACGCTCGCTGAACAGATCAATACATTGTCGGAAGGCTTAAAAGATAAAGAACAGGTCTATAAAGATCTCATTTTCAATCGGGATCAAGATTTAGCCCTCGCGCGCGATGAGCTGTATCAAGCCCTATCCGCAGCACCCTCTGCCGAAATTCAAAACCTAATCGTCGCCTCTGACGAGGCCATAAACATCCCTGAAGATACTGAACGGCTATATACCTCGCGGCCATGGTGCACAAATATCAGCTATAATTGTGGGTCCTGTTTCGGCCTGGCTGTCTTGGGCTGTGAATTTGGCCAAATGGACGCCATAAGTGCCTGCCAGGCAGGTGAACGTATACTGCCCTATTCACCCAGTTCGTTTGGAAGCGGCGGTATCATAGGTACCTGCCGAGGCCTTCGTCCGCTTGACGTCAATGTCAGCCGCTGGGCAACGCCAGATGGAAGCCGTAACGCAGAAAATCTTTCCCCTGCCGATGAAGAAGAAAGAGAATTGGCGGCAGACGCGATTGCAGACAGTCTTGATCCTTTGTTTGAATCTGATTGCGGAGTCTCGCCTTCAGATTCTGCTGATGAAAGTCCTGATGATGGCCTGATTTTGCAATTCTCTGAAGAAACGCTGGAAAACATCCGTAAGGCCCGCGAAAAATGGCGCAAAGATCGCGAGAGAGAATTCCTGCTGGCGGATATGGAACGCCGTCTTTCACTGGTGCGTAACAACCAAATTTTTGCCTCTGACCCTGACATAAAACAATTTATTGACGCTTTGCAAAACGATCCTGATAAATTCAAAGACCCTTTGGTTCAGCGCGCCCTCGCAGAAAAAATTGCCGCCCGCGCCGAACACGTGATTCAGTCTACCGCAGCTCAAGGCGGCACAGAAGATGACTGGGTTAAAAATGCCCACAAGATTAACGATCTTGCCAAAGACGCTAATAAAATAATTTCCGATCTTGGCGGCTCTCTGCCCCAACTTGAAGAGCTGACGGGTTATGCCGATAACGCGCTGGACATTATTGATGGCGGTAGAGAAGGAGATGCCAATAAAGTGCTCGGCGGCGTCCGCGGCCTGACCGCCAGTGTACCAGGCCCGCTCAACGCCGTGCTTGAAATACCGGGCCGCTTTGTCGCCGGTCATGTCACACATATGTCAGATACGTTAAAAGACGAAGCTGCGGTCATGGGAACCGTAGCCGAAATTATCGGATCGGGCGGCAGTGACCCCGATGTGGATCGGCGTCTTGCTGAGCAAATAAAAGCCGTGGAAAAGAACCTTGATCCTAAAACCTTTATGGAAAAAATGTTTATTGAACCCACTAAGGATTTTATCAAAGATAAAGTTCCGGGCGGAGAAACGCTTTTAAATCTGTTTAGCCGATTAACCGAAGACGACGGAAAATCCGAAGGCTCATGCCCAGTACCACCAATCACGATTCCACTTGATTAGATTTGAATCAAGCAAAGACAAACAAATCCGTCAGTATAAGTAGAGGATTTGTGTCGAAATTTATTCGTCTGACAAGGATTGTATAAAAATGTTGACCAATTCTTTATCATCCGCCCGGAAACGGGCAGAACGCACCTTCAGGCTTTGTATTGCCAGGTCAAGTGTCTCCTCTTCTTGAGGGCTTATCGTTTCGTAGTACCTCAAGCGATCAGAAGCATCTTGCAACCGCTTAAGTGCACGTTCATCCTGACTGTTTAAATCGCCACACTCCAGAGAATGGGTTCTTGGATCATTCAATGTCAGTTGCCTGTTCCTATAACAATCCATTCCTAACTGTTCGGGTTCTGACCAAGCCGCCATGGATATCGTAAGCGCATGAACCCACCTCGTATAAAGTTTGGGAAGAGCGTTCTCTGTATGCGGGTGGGCGTTTTCAGCAGCAAACATCGGAGCATCGCGGCCATTTTCGTAATAAGTACTTGGCCCATCTTTACCGTAAATAACCGCCATGCCTTTCAGATATGAAAGCGTGACTTTTTGATCGTGGGTAGGGTTGCTTTTCAGACCATATTCGATTGCAATTTTGGCTCCAGTCGCATCATTTTGAGTCAATGTCGGAAGGATCAAAATATAATTTCCGAGAAATATTCCCGAATTCGTCCACCCTGCTTTTACAGCGCCGAACATTAAATTGATCCCTTTGGCTTCAAACTCGTCATCTGCACCAGGCCCCCCGGAAGCCGCAAATTGACAAAGTGCATAGGCATGCATAGATGGCGGATAATCAGATATCGATCCTTTACGATACATTATACAGGCTTTCTCTTTGTCAGAAGGATGATCTGGAAAACCAGTTTCGTAAAGCCAACCTATATTGTGCGCGGCTGTAGGGTCGTGAAGGATCACAGACAGGCGCTTGAGATCCGCAAATGCATCGCGGTCGCCTTTTAGGGCTAAATCGCCCAATCTGTTTGAAATCTCCCGCGCAGAAGTCCATCGCTCGTCCAATGTATTTGCATTGGCCAAAACAGGATTCATGAACATCATTGTTAGCAGAAATACAGCAATCTTTTTAAACATAAAAATCCCGATTGTTGAACCCAAAATAAGAATCAAATATAAGCATTGTCGGTTCAGCCCGCATCGTTTTCGATTAATATGAATGCGCGCCAATAGTGCCACACAATGAGGCGTTAAACGATATATGTCCAGTTGAAACACCAGTCATAATATTCATCAAAGCTCGGTGAATAAATCTAAATCTGCCTTGAGATTTTATAGTTAACATCAATAACTCAGCTTATGAAGCTAATCACCCAAAAAGAACCAAGCCCGCCAGAATAAGAAGCGGAATAACTGACAGGCCAAACATATTACGGGTAAAGACGTAACGCTGTACCCAGCGATCAATATTCGCATCCCCGCTTTCTGATATTGTTGTGACCATATTGACCGTAGTGCCTTTTACTTCTGTCTCATCGCTTTGAACGAAGCTTCCGAGCTCCTGCGCAAAAATCAAACACCAGACAAAAAATACAAAACTGAAAATAATCGCTGAAATCGCAAAAATAATGACAATGGTCACGAGGTCAGGGCTCGTAAACTGTTTCAAAACAATCAAACCAGACAAAAAACTAACAAAACCTAACCCAAGTGAAATACGCCAGCCCAAGTTCAAGTTTTGAATATTCAATTCTTTGCTCTCAATCACGTCAATACTCTCCATGCGAAAACAGCGAATTAAAGTCTACCTAGTTTTTATGAAATTTTCAATGGGCACTCGGACAGGCTGTTTAACGCCCAATGTAAGACACTCGAAGAAGCCCTACGCTGATCTCGTAAAGCAGCACCAAACACGTTCCATGGTTGAGGTTAAACCGCCGCGTTTGTTACCCAGGTCATTTTAAAGGCGGCAAATAAAAGCGCTGAACCTGCAATCACATTAATAGCTTTAACCATCCGCTGCTTTACACCACTATTAATAAACCGGTGCGCCAAATAAGCGTATCCTGTATAAACACTCAAATCTATCACAACAGTTACACCGCCCATGATTAAAATCTGGGGCAGAATTGGATCGGTTGGGTTTATAAATTGTGGCAAGATCGCCGCAAAATACAGCAAGGCTTTCGGATTAGCGAACTCGACAATAAACCCCTGTAAAAAAAGCTTTCGACGCGACATTGAGGCACCACGTTCTATTTTCAATCCACCCGCCGTGCCAAGAATAGCCCCTGCACCAAGATAAACCAGATAAATCACACCAACCCATTTAATGAGGTTGAAAATCTGATGGGACGCGATGATTAGAGCCGCGATCCCGGTAGCCGACAGAGCAAAATACACCACATTTGCGAAGGCAATACCTGTAATGCCACTCCAGGCTTTGGAAAGCCCATTACCCGCGCCCTGAGAGGCGGCACAGATCGCCGCTGGGCCTGGAGAGCAGACAACAGCCAGCGTTGCGCCAAAAAATAACCAAAAGACTGATATGTCCATCTTACAAAACCTCTATTAGCTGAATATAAAATCGGCCAAAGTAAACCGCTCACGGTAACTTCCGCTCAAACTGCAAATTTTGCAGCCGCTGCTATGATTGCTTTCGTGATTCCAAATTCGGCCGCCGAATGACCTGCACCTTCAATGATTTGCAAATCAGCTTCCGGCCAACGTTTATGAATATCCCATGCCGTCATCATTGGCGTCACCAAATCATGCCGTCCTTGGATTAAAACCGTCGGTATGTGTCTTATTACATCTATTTCGCCTAGGAGTTGGTCGTCAGACTCCATGAAGCAATCATGCTGGAAATAGTGGCAGGATGTGCGTCCCATCGCGAGTGCAAATTCATCCGTAAGATTATCTGTATATTCTGGGTTGGGCACCAATGTCATGATGGTAAACTCCCATGAACACCAGGCCCGACATGCCGCAAGTTTCACAGCCTCATCATCACTTGTAACGCGTCGGTAATATGCTCCCACCATGTCATGGCGCTCATTGTCTGGGATAAGGGACGCAAATTTCTCCCAATAGTCAGGATAGACCGCCCATGGCCCCTGCTGCATAGCCCAATCCATCTCCTTTTTGCGTCCTAGAAAAAGGCCTCGCAAGATAAGCTCATTTACACGGTCCGGAAATTTTTGCGCATATGCCAAAGCCAATGTGCTGCCCCAAGATCCACCACACACTTGCCATTGCTCGACTCCGCAGTGCTCCCGAACTTTTTCCATATCGTCGACAAGGTGCCATGTTGTGTTTTCTTCAAGAGACGCGTGATGTATAGACTGTCCACATCCACGTTGATCAAAATGGATGATATGATAAATTTCCGGATCAAAAAATTGGCGCGTCGCCGGGCTATTGCCAGCCCCCGGACCGCCGTGCAGATAAACGACAGGTTTACCCGTTGGATTGCCGGCTTGCTCCACAAAGATGATATGTGTGTCTGAGACTTTCAAAAAGTCGGTTCTATAGGGTTCAATGGGTGGGAAAAGGTCGCTCATAAGATGCTCTGTTAGTTGCCGGGGCATTGATGTTTTATATCACTGGAGCTTGCAGTTAACGGCGCGGTATGCATAGTGGCAGAAATGACAATGTACGGATATAAACTGCCATTATGCTTGTAAATACTGACCTATCCCCGAAAACTACAGTCAAACGCAAACTGGTTTGCGCCCTCATTTATGATGACCTCTGTACTTTCGAATTCGGTATTGCTGTTGACGTTTTTGGCCGCCCCCTTCCAGACTTTGACAATTGGTATGAGTTCCGTGCCGTGGCCGCCGAGCCAGGTCCATTGCGCGCAAGGGGCGGCGTGACAATAACCGCACCGTACGATTTGTCCGCGCTTGCAGATGCTACACTTATTCTTATTCCTGGCTGGAATAATGTGGATGAGCCCATCCCGAATGATGTGATAGCTGCGATCCAAAAAGCCCATGCAAATGGCACTCGTATCGCCTCGATTTGTTCGGGCACTTTCGTACTTGCCGCGGCTGGCCTTCTGGACGGACGACAGGCCACGACCCATTGGCTACTTGCAGATAAGCTTCGGGAGCGTTTCCCGCTCGTGAATATCAATGACGATGTACTCTACATTGATGAGGGGAATGTTTTGACATCCGCCGGATCGGCAGCTGGGCTTGATCTATGTATGCATATTGTTCGCCAAGATTGGGGGGTAAGTTGCGCCAATGTGATCGCACGACGTCTGGTTCTACCTGCGCAGCGGGAGGGCGGCCAACGGCAGTTCGTAACCACACCTGTCCCGCAAGAAAGAGGCGGACAAATATCGCCGCTTCTTGACCGTATAAAAATGGACTTAAATGAGGCCTGGCCCATTGCGCGCATGGCAAAGGAAGCCGGTTTGTCTGAACGAACGCTCGCCCGCCGCTTTCGTAACGTAACAGGTGAGACACCCTTAGCTTGGTTAACCGCGATACGTATCCAACACGCAACGGAGCTGCTGGAATCAACATCTGCAAATTTATCAGACATCACGGCCGCGAGTGGATTCGGTACGCCAGAAACTTTCCGCCGCGTGTTTAAACGTCTGCGGGGTATAACGCCTTCCCGGTACCGGATAGCTTTTGGAAAGAGAACGTCCGATCAAGAGCCTACGAGACGCGGACCTAGTTTATAATAGGCTGACGCATAAAAGTGAGCGTTTAAAATCGCCTCAAGTAAGACACTGAGCTAAGGTCCGGTTTCGGGGATATCTCCAAAACATAAAAAAGGCAGAGAAGCTCAAGAACTTCTCTGCCAGTTGTCGAGCTACCTAGAAACTTTGCTTGAAGCCTACATAGATTTGTCGCCCGCGGGGATCGTGTACTTCCGTGTCGATTAACGGCCGGTTGGATAGAGCGGGTGGTTGTTCGTCAAAAATATTTACGGCACCTACATATAAATCCATACCTTCTCCGAAACTCACAATGTCTGCCAAATCTATACTATAACGGGCATCAAATGTTGTCTGAGACGGAATTTTTTCAAAGGCCTGATCATCCGTATAGCTGGTGATATGACGCATTGTTACGTTGGCAGTGTGAATGCCTGAGGCATAAGTCGCGCCTAGATTGGCTTTGAAGTCAGGGGTTGATCCGAGCGAATTATTGAAGTTCCGGCTACCTTTAATGTCTCCATTTCCGTCAAGACCCGCAAATGTATCCGACGAATACTTAGTGAAGAATGTTGTGTTAGCATTCAGAGCTAGTCCACGTAAGAATTCAGGTTTATAGAAAATGTTAATATCAAAACCTTGAGCTTGATAATCTCCGAGGTTTGAAAAAACACTACGAACTGCATCAAGCTGATTACCATCAAGTGAGTATGATAAGTTTGGTAAGCTTGAGTGTGAATTTAGGCCATCTTCATCAACAACCATATTCCCGTTCGCCGCGTATATCGCATCCACTATACCCTGCGGATCACCGCCGGCCGGGCCAATCACATTAGAAAAGTCGTAAGTGAAAAAGTCGACCGATGCCTTAAGACCAGAATCTGTCTTAAAAATGGCTCCTATGTTAAAGTTGCTGGCTTCTTGCGGTTTCAAGGGTGTTATTGGCGCGCCAACAATGACATCTACATTGAACTGACCATCGCCGGGGCGATTTGGATCTTGAATGCCTGCCGAACCAACAGCTTGATTTCGGTGCTGAATGGTAGGGGCTTGGAAGGACGTGCCCCATGATCCACGTAAAGCGATATTGTCATTCAGATCAAACTTCGCAGAAACTTTTGGATCAAAAGTACTCCCGGCTCCATCACTATGGTCTTCATATCGCGCGGCTAACTGCATTTCAAATCTATCTGAAACAGGCAAGTTCGCTTCGGCAAAGACGGCTAGTGCGTCTTGGGTGGCATCAATTGGGTTCACAATAGTTGCTCGGCCGTCAATGCCTAACTGCTTGCGGGCATCAGGTGTGAACTGAAAGCCAATGTTTCGATATTGAGCTCCAATCGCAAAGGATACATCACCACCACCAAGCTCGATCCCTAGGGTACCACTGAATATCAACTCAGCAACGTCCTGCGTGATTGAGCCTGTATCAGTGCTTGTTTTTGCAAATAAGGCTAAGTCTTCAGCTGTATTGCCTAGCCCAGTCCCATCATGGGCCAAACCTGTTGGATCGGCAATCGAGGATCCAAATGGATTCCAGCGGCCGCTATCAATGGCAGCTTGGAAGGCATTACCATCATAATCACGGTCCTGTGCACGTGTGTAGCTATTATCCGAATGTGTGAAACTAGCGCTGGCAAACCAATTGTCAGAAAGTTCATAATCCATCCCGGCGGACAGACGTAAATTATCGAATCTTGTCACAATGTCACCGGCACAAAAGAAGTCATCATCACCGTCGCAATGGCCATCAAATGCACGGCCTAACGGGCGCTGGCGGGTAATAACGTCGGAATATACTGTATTGGGATCGGCCCGCTCAGCTGCCGTTGCTTCGCGCAAAGTTCCTCTGTCATTAATGAAGAAATTATACGGATTAAGTGTGCCGTCACCGACGACACCTCCGCGTACCAAAAAGCCTCCATCCGTCTGGAATGATGAACCTCTTAAAACAGCGCCGCCAATGCCATCAGTGATTTCGTTACGTGAAAAACCAAGTTCAGCATCAACACTCAATCGATCCGTTAATTCATAGTCAAACTGGGAGAATAACTGTAGACGGTCTTCATCAGCAATAATCTTACGCTGATCAATAAAAGGATATCGACATCTTCCATCTCCGCGGTCAATACCTTGAGCCGCAATACAATCAGGATCGGTAATGTCACCGCTAAGACGATCCCAAGCTCCATTAACGAAAGCGGCAGGCGCTATGCGGCCAAGGCCGCCTGTTCCAGAGAGAAATACGCCGCCAATATCGGCGTTGCCCTGATCACCCCTGCCATCATCAAGCGCAGTACCTGTCGCGTCAGCATCTCGTATTAAATCGAGATCACTCCGAAATGCTCCGTCTTGCTGGACATAAGTTCCGAAAACTGAAAAGTGCCCTCTATCAAAACTGTGGCCAGCGGCCGCGCCGAAATTATACCCGTCAACGAGCGAATTTCTATATTCGCCAGTCAGTTCAAAGCCTTCAAAGTTTTTGCGGGTAATAATATTGACCACGCCAGCAACGGCTTCAGAGCCATATGTTGCAGATGCGCCATCTGTTAAGACTTCAACGCGCTCAATCATATTGGCGGGGAAAGAATTGGCGTCCGTGAAAAATGCTCCTGATGAATCAGACACTGGGGACAGGCCAGCACGACGACCATTAATCAATGTAAGTGTTGAACCGATACCAAGGCCACGAAGTGAGAATTGGGATACACCTTGCAAGGCGCTTTGGCGGTTTGAGGTTTGCGACCCTGAATTGGCCGAAATGCCTTTGAAGACATCTTGAATAACAGCTGAACCCGTATTGGCGAACATTTCTTGATCTAACGTTTGTACAGGCGAAGGTGTTTCAAAGTCTTTAGATTTAGTTCGAACGATTGAACCCGTTACAACAATTACGTCTTCATATGCGGTATCTTGTGCCACAGCATCACTCGCTCCCCCGATAAACAAGCTCGCCATGGTCATAGCTACAATAGATGCACTACTTGTAAGTTTCTTACGCGACGGTTTAAAAGATATAGGTGTATTCACGATATTTCTCCCCTTAATATTACGCGTAACACCTTTGGCTTTACGCTTATAACACTGTCCCCGCTATTTACGGAAACGCGGCCGACGTTCCAACCATTGGTAATGCCTTGTGACCTGCCCGTAAGTTAAGGCCTACTGAAATTCATGAAATCGGTCACATGACGTAATAGTGTTTTTGGCTCTATGCCAAATGACTTATGTAAATGCATTAGCGCAGACGCTCCATAAGTCATCTAGCGTATAGGCTTCTAATTTTCCTCGGTTACTTTGAAGAAAACCAATGAAGGGGTCACAGTCGGCATATGTCGATAGATCAAAATGAAATTGCAAAATCACACATCTATTTTTTCAGCATTAAAAGCCATCCAGCATGCGTGGGTTTTGATTAGCGCGATATTCTTGTTAACTCCACAGATGTCATTAGCCAGTGACTCTACAGGCTGGATACCAAAAAAATCTGTTACCATCATTGCGCCATCAAACCCAGGAGGGGGCTGGGATCAAACCGCGCGTTTCATACAACGTGCGGTCCAAGCTGAAAACTTAATTCCGACATCGGTTGAAGTCATCAATCGCGGCGGCGCTGGTGGCACTATTGCGCTTTCAGAACTTGTTGAAAGATATAAAGGAAATCCCCATAAATTGATGATATGTGGATTTGGCTTATCCAGCGCAGCTTTGATGCAGGAAAGTGAATATTCACTCTTATCCGCAACACCTATTGCTCGGTTAACAGGCGAGTATCAATCTATAGCTGTTCCCGCAAATAGCAAATATCAAACACTTGAACAATTATTGACTGATTTTGCCAAAAACCCCGCAGCTATCAGTTGGGCCGGGGGCTCAGCAGGAGGTTCAGATCAAATTTTTATTGTACAGACCGCGATGGCCATGGGAATCCCTACTAAACATGTAAACTACGTCGCTTTTACAGGCGGGGGTGAGGCAGCGGCGGCGCTCATGGGGGAACAAGTCACAGCTGGTATTTCAGGTTATTCAGAATTTGAACCTTTGGTACAATCTGGACGCATCCG
Organism: Hellea sp.; assembly: GCA_014238285.1. Lineage (GTDB taxonomy): Bacteria > Pseudomonadota > Alphaproteobacteria > Caulobacterales > Maricaulaceae > JACOMS01. The sequence goes on along the minus strand of JABABK010000004.1, from coordinate 21,418 downwards.
GTTATTGGGTATCTCTGCCGAAGATAGACGTTTAGACGAGAACCTCCCTACGCTGAAAGACGCGGGCGTTGATATTGTATTTCAAAACTGGCGCGGCCTTGTTGCCCCGCCTGGATTAACACCCAAAGAGAGAGCCTTCTTGATTGAGACGGTTACTAAGGCAACAACATCTCAAAGCTGGCAAGAAGCCTTAGCCCGGAATAATTGGCAAGATAGTTTTTTAGCTGGCGACGAATTTGCGGAATTTATAGATACGGACCGCATAAAAACCCGCGCGGTACTCGCAGGGATGGGCTTGGAAAACAGTGCAGAATCTGCTTCTATAGGGCCGTATTTTTTCTCGAAAATTATTGGCTTTGCAATGCTTATTTCAGCCGCATTCTTTACATGGCCTGCCATACAAGCGCGCAGCGTAACCAACATACGTCTCAACAATCCAACCAAGACTGATAACGAGCCTACATTTCCCCGCCTCGCAATAACAGGGCTTGCCTTTATCATCTATATCTTTGTTTTACATTTTTCTGGTTTTCTCATAGCGACTCCCATTTTTATTTTTGCAATGAGCCGTCTCATTGGTTCCAAAGCTTGGGTCCGAGACCTTATCGTGGCCTTTTGTCTAACGGGCGCTATCTACGTCATTTTTGAATATCTATTAAAGGTAAGTGTGCCCTAATGAGTGATCCTTCAAGTATTTTGTCCAACATCATTGCAGGTTTTGCCACCGCCGGAACACCTGAAAACCTTATGTTTGGGATTTTTGGCGTAGTTCTAGGAACCGCTGTCGGTATTTTACCAGGCCTCGGCCCTGCAGTAGCCATTTCGTTACTATTGCCACTTACTTTTGGACTGGATCCGACATCTGCATTTATCATGTTTGGCGGGATCTATTATGGGGCCATGTATGGCGGGGCGACAACCGCTATTCTGGTCAACACCCCTGGCAGCGCATCTGCGGCTGTCACAACATTTGACGGTCACCCTCTGGCTAAAAAAGGGCGAGCGGGAACGGCTCTTCTGACCGCTATTATCGGATCGTTCATTGGAGGAACATTTGCAACCTTGATGTTGATGCTCATGGCTCCAACGCTAGTTGAAGTCGCCTTAAAGTTTGGCCCACCAGAATATTTTGCATTGATGCTACTCGCCCTTGTTTTGGTAGCCTCTGTTGGGAACGATAAGTTTTCAAAAGCGGTGTTTGCAACACTATTAGGTATAGGTATTGGCATGATTGGCATAGATCTCCAGACAGGTGTTGTGCGCTTCTCATTTGGGGTGCCAGAGCTCTATTCGGGGGTGAACGTTGTTTTGGCCGCCATTGGCTTATTTGCCGTAGGGGAAGCCTTTTGGATTTCTTCTGGCGGTGGAAATTCTGATGATAAAAATTTTACTGAATCCGGAAAACGCATGAGTATGAACCATGCTGAATGGGTCAGGTCAGGCTGGGCGTGGACACGCGGCACAGTCATTGGGTTCTTCGTTGGCGTATTGCCGGGATCTGGGGGAACATTAGCGTCTTTCATGGCCTACGGCGTTGAGAAAAAGCTCTCAAAACACCCTGAAAAATTCGGCAGCGGGATTGTTGAGGGCGTTGCCGCCCCCGAAGCGTCAAATAATGCGGCTGCAGGCGGCTCAATGGTTCCCCTGCTAGCACTGGGAATTCCTGGTTCAGCCACAACAGCCGTGATGCTGGTCGCCTTTCAAATGTATGGCTTGCAGCCAGGTCCACTTTTGTTCGAAAATAGCGGTGATCTTGTATGGGCACTGATAGCGAGTCTATATATAACCAATGTCCTGCTCGTCATACTGAATTTGCCTCTCGTGGGTGTGTGGGCGAAGCTTCTCGAATTGCCACCAGCTCTTATCTATTCGGCCGTATTGGTCTTCTCAACGCTTGGCGCTTATAGCTTAAAGGGAAGTCTGGGAGATGTCGGTATCGTCTATGTCTTGGGCTTGCTCGCTGTCATTTTGCGAAAGTTCCAATTTCCTATTGCACCTGTCTTACTAGGAATTTTGCTTGGCCCACTGATCGAGCAAGAGTTCCGCCGCTCATTATCTATTTCGGGCGGTGATTTTTCTATCCTTGTGACACGTCCACTCGCAGCAGTCTTCTTACTGATAGCCCTTGCATCCATCGTAGGGTCAATTTTTAGCAGCAAGACTGGCCTACGTGTGAGTAAAAAACCAGCAACAGTCGTGGCTGATTAAAACGTGCTTTCCAGAGTATTTGCCGTACCAAAGACAAAATCTTCGAAAAAATATGCCGCTAAATCTGACCGGCTATTTAGTCCAGATTTTGAATATACGGATTGGGCTTGATGGCGAACTGTACGCTCGCTTGTCCCGCGTGCTTTTGCAATCTCTTTAAAACTAAGGCCCTTGAGAAGAAGCCATCCGATTTCAGTTTCTGAAGTAGTTAGGCTCCATTTCTTAAATTCAGAATCAATGTGTTCCGAGGCTCCCCCTAATTTAGCCCGGAGTTCTTCTTGAGCTTGCGTCAAAGAAACGCGCAAGCGTTCATGTCGGGATCGACTGTATAAACGTTGGGCAATCAAAAGGATCAGAAATCCAAAGCCGACAATGATCGCCCATCTATATTGCCGGCCAACTATTTTAGCAATCCGATCACCAGGGACACGCGATACCGAGTAATTTAGGCGTAGTTCCTTAATGACCTCGAACTCTTGCTGAACAAACCGATCAAAATCGGCCCCTGCCAGATAGAAATTCTGCCAATTGTGTTCAAAAAGCTCTTTTTCCCATGTTTCCGATTGCGACATCTTGTAAAATATATCTGAAAGCGTTTGGAACTCATCCCGCTTTAACTCGGCGGGAGCAAAAACGCCTTTCCAATCTGAAGCCAAAACATCCAATCCGTAATCTGAAAACATCTGCATGTTTTTGATGATAGGTTCATGCGTTATTGATGTGGTGATAACACGGATTTGCCCGTCCAAAGTCGCTTGCTTAAGCTCCTCATGACTACCAAGAAGTACATTGGATCGTCCTTCCAATAGACGATCAATTATGAGGTTTCCCCCCCCGGTATAGCTTGGTAATTTAGGAACTTTCTGTCAATTCCCAGGGCTTTCGCGACCTGGAGTAAAAACAATTCATCTTGACTTCCCATGGATCCGCCAACCCATTTCAAAGCTTCCGGGTCTGTCCGGAACGTGGATATTAGATCGCCTAAATCTTTTATTGATGACGATGACGCCACGGCAATGACAATGGTCGGGTTATTGAGCCTCGCCACCGGCTGAGTGTCCTTTAATGACACAGTTGCCCGGTTAAAGTCAGTCGCACCTATATTGGTTCTTCCGCCCAAAAACACCGCCGTATTATCTCCGCGCTTGGATTCAACAAATTGGGCTAGCCCAATCAACCCCCCTGCACCTGGCGAGCGGATGATTTCTACTTGGTCAACCAACCCTTCCTCGATCAATGCATTCCGTATGGCTATCCCTGTTCTATCAAATCCGCCCCCTTCGGATCCGGGGACAAATATGGTAAGATTGTCGAGTTCACTAGCGAACGAATTGCCAATGCACATCACCCCTAGCGTCAAGGCAGAAAGAGGCACTAGGAACCAATTTTTCATGACTGAGTTAACGACTATCTCCTTAATCGTACGAAGGCTTGCGGGGAATTGTAGAACTAATACTCCAGATAGCCAATAGCCATAAATCACAGCAGTATGAAGCGTTGCAACAAAGCCACACCAGCTAGAAGAACAAATCCAATGTTAATATTGTCTCTTTTAGTCTGTAATCACATCCACCACGCCCCTTGGAAACTATACGCGACTTAAGCATAGATTAATTGATTATTGCAGAACGGCACCACATAAACTCGTTGATTCTGTATTTAGTTTCACGAACAAAACCTTTCTGAATTAAAAGGTGCAATCGCGACGCTCTAACTGACTCAAAGCTCGTTATTGCGACTGATTTCCGTCTCTACAATATGTGTACAAAAGTATATTACCTTGTTTGTTACTTTCAATAAGTTGAATTTTTCATAAGCCATTTTTCAGGCCTAGTCGAAGTTAACCGTCAATCTCGACAATTGCATCGATTTCTACCGCTGCGTCACGGGGGAGCGCGGGGACGCTAACGGCAAAGCGAGCATGTTTGCCAACCTCACCTAAAACGTCAACGAGCAGATCTGAACAGCCATTGATGATTTTGGGGATATCAGCACCGCTATTTTGCGGCCGGCTACAGACAAATCCACCAAGCTTCACAACCCGTTTGATCCGGCTTAGATCACCGTCGCACGCTGCTTTCATTTGCGATAGCAATCGTATGGCGCAATAGCGCGCTGCTTCTTGTCCAGTTGGCACGTCAAGGTCTTCACCTAATCGGCCCGTCAGCATTGTTCCGTCGGGGCGCACGGATGTCTGCCCGGCAATAAAGACCATATTGCCTGAGACAACATATGACACATAATTGGCGGCAGGCGCTGAGGCTACGGGTAAGACGACGCCAAGTTCGGCCAATCTGGCTTCTATATTATTCATAATTTTTCCTGTTGCTATTTTATCGCGGCTGGAACGATTTGAAAATCATCCAGCAATAAAGACGAGCCACCATTTTCAATCTTCAAAATGACGCGCGCTTCTAATTGGGATTTATTTGGAGCTTTAAAATCAAACTGAATGTCTTGCCAAACATTCGAGGCAACAATGACTTCTCCAAGTTTATGATAGGGCTCATTATCAAGCGCCTCATAGCGATTAACGCCGCGTGGTCGATATTGCGTATAAGCCGTAACTTTGGCCCCTGTGTCTGCGTTTATAAAGGCCTCAAGGCGCATATCCGCTTGGGGGAACACTCGCATAAACGCTTTGAGGCCAAAGGTGACCGTTTCATCTGGCTTAATCGGTTTAAGCTCAAGGGCAAAACGGCCCGTACGGGATTGATGGACGGCATCGTAAGATGCATTAGACGCAAACCAACTTCTGTCTCTTGCGCCCAATAGGTCAAAGCTCTCAAAATCTCCGACAAATAAAATATCTTGAGAGCCGCTATGAATGGTTGGCGTGAGAGGTTGCTGCGAACTAGAAATAACACCATGCCCGCCAGAGCGCCCTATATGGGTATTTCTATCCGCAGAAAGCCGCGACACGCGGTCTAGAATATAATTCCGGGTTCGGTTCATGGCCGGTACGGGCTTATAATCTCTAACATGGACCGGGATAATTTCGGCCCGGTAAAACGCATCGCCGTCCATCCAGACATTTACAGCAAGGCCAGAATGGGTCGAATAGAAAAACTGATCAAACGCAAAATTTCCCAATGAATAGGCAATGAGCTTGTCTTGATAAATCTCAAACCCCTGAGCGACATGGGGGTGATGCGCGATAGCCAAATCAGCACCTGAATCAATGGCGGCTTTTAGCCTGCCTTCTGTGGATTCCGTTGGACCTTCGCTATATTCTTTACTGCCATGATATTGCACGATATCAATTTGGTTATCTGCTGCGCCGCTAGAAACACTAGAAATTATATTATCATCAGAACCATAGGCCGCGCCGCCTTTGGTCACCTCTGCGACTTGGTTGGGGCTCACGCGACCCTCCCAACCGACATAGCCCCAAGCTTTTAGAGGCACACCGTCAAGGTTCCCTTCATAAGCTTTTAGCGCCTGATCTTCATTCATGCCTGCACCGGAATATCCCAGTGATGACTGATCAAGATATTTGAGGGTCGAAATTAAGCCCTGATCCACATAATCATAAGTATGGTTATTGCCTAAAGAAACATAATCAACGCCCGCCCATTCAAGGGCCTTTAGAATATCAGGATGGGTATAAAATACGACTGACTTGGGCGCAGATTCGTCAGGTTCTGACTTTGATAATATGGTTTCCAAATTAACAGCCGCATAATCCGCGATTTCCAGATAGGGCTTCATCTCGGCCAGAACTGACTTCATATCCTTTAGGCGAGTTTTAGGGTGGATCGTGACTTTCTCATTCCAATAAGGCGCAAGGTAGCGCCGCCCCATCATGGCATCTCCGCCAAAAGTTAAAAGACGGCGACCAGCCTTTTTCTCGACAAGAGAAATTTCTGGAATAGTTAGAGCTTGGTTTGACCCATCTAATTCAGCATGTGAAAATGTGTGGAAACTGTCATAAACGTCATCCCCTGATATTCGGATTTGATAGACATCCTGTTCGGGAACAGAGACAGCAAATCCCTGTCCGGCAATACTATCAACAGAAGCCCCATTGATCGAAATGGCTAAAGTTCGAGCCGAATCTACGTTATCAACAATACTGGCAATACCAGAAATATTGACATGGTTTTCATTGCCATCACTTGGAACGTGGGCGCAGCTTGTCAGGAACGCGGCGACTCCAATGAAATGGAAAGCTTTTTTAATTGAACTACGCATTTTCATTTTCCGTGCCAGTGGTTTGTTGATCATCCGGAAGTTTGGCCGTTTTATCGATGATCACAGCCGTTGTGATCTGCCCCATGACATTAACGCAGGTCCGCATCATATCTGGTATGCGGTCTATGCCCAAGATAAAGGCCAGGCCAGTCACGGGGACGCCTATAGCTTGCAGAGCCGGCGCCATGGTGACAACGCTTGATGACGGAACAGGCGCTACGGTCAGTGACACAAGGAAGGTCGCAAAGATAATAGCGCCTGCCGCTCCAATTGCGATCTCTACATCAAATATATAGGCGAGAAACACTACGGCAGCCCCTTGGAACAGCGCGCTCCCTGGACGATAAAGCGACGCCCCCAGCGGTATCAATAGATCCGCAACCGTATTGGAAACGCCTAGATTATTGGTTGTTTCTTCGAGGGAAACGGGAATAGCGGCAGCCGTACTGGTCGTCGAAAAGGCGACAGAAATTGCGCCGAGTGTACTTTTGATAAATTTGGCGGGATTAATTTTTCCCACGAAAAACAAAACAGGAAAAAATAAAACCAACATTAAAATAATAAGGCCAATCAAGACACAGATGATAAAGATCGCCAAGCTTTGCAAAAGCCCCCAACCCATTTGCGCGGTTGCCGGCGCAATCAAACCAAAGATTCCGATCGGCGCCGTATATAATATCCACCAAACAAGTTTAATTAGAGCGTCGCCCAGATCTTCGGCAGCCGTGATGAGCCGTTCGCGTTTTTCAAAAGCTAGAGTTCCGGTGGCGGCGGCTAGTAAGGCCGTGAATACGATGAGCGGTAAAAGTGCGCCATCAGCCGCAGCTGCAAATGGGTTGGGCGGAACAAGGCTGACGATAAAATCCATAATGCCTTGCAGCTCTGGAATACTCGCGGAGGTGTCTTCAGGCGCCTTAATTTCTGGTGCAAACCGTAAACCAATCGTCATCACGCCCATGCCGATAACAATGGCCGGAATTAGCGTGATCCAATAAAAGGCGAGCGTCATGCCGCCAATTTTTCCGAGCTTTCCGGGATCCCCGAGGCGAGCAATACTGGAAAAGATAACCGCAACAACCAAGGGGATAACCACCATTTTGATGGCATTGATAAAGATCTTACCAAGAGGCGCAGATCCATGCGCAATGGCTTGCAGAACAGAGTTTTCTGTCATGGAGGCGCCAAGACCAACCATCAATCCCAGAATGAGTCCTAGTGTAATTAACTTGTTTAACATAATCCCTCGCCTTTACTCTTTGGCTTATCCGCTCTTATTTATCCGCTTGGCAAGGCTTCAACACCCGCCCAGGCAAACTGGCCAATGATTTGCCTTCTTTGACCACGGCTTGTCCGTTGACGAATAAATACATAACCCCTTTTGATAGCTTTTCTGGTGATTGAAAGTCTGCCTCAGCCGTAAAACTATCCGGGTCTATAATGGCGATGTCAGCCTTATAGCCCGCCTTTAAAAAGCCTCGATCACAAAGGCCAAATGTCTCTGCCACTAATCCGCTGCTACGATATATAAATGCTTCCACAGGCATAATCGATTGACCTTTGACATAGGTTTCATATTTGCGCGGAAAGCTGGCATATTTTCTGGGATGTCCAGAACTGCCATCAGAGCTCGTCATGACCCAGTCCTGAACCATGAATGCTTTGATGTCGTCTTCATTCATATTAAATGAAGCAATTTTGGCATCCCCGAGCTTGGCGATCTCGATAGCCATATCAACGGGTGTCAGGTTGTTTTCCGCCGCAATAATATCGAGCGTCTTGCCAACCCAATCGAATTTGTCCTGTGTAATCAGAACCGCTTTAGGTCCGCCGCGGCGTCTGATGTTTTCGGCCGTTTCAATTTTAATCTTAGGCAGTTGGCCTTCATCTTCAAGCCGCGCCATATATTCTTTTTCACTGCCCGCTTTGACCCATCTTGGTAAAAGCGCGTTCGATATCCGCGTGCCAGATGCTGGCCACGGATATTGATCAGCCGTCACCCTGACGCCTCTAGCGCGGGCTGCATTGACATTTTCGATGATCGGTTTGCTTTTGCCCCAAACATCAACGCCTAGCGCTTTGATATGCGCGATATGGACCGGAATATTCGCTTTCTCACCAATCTCTATGACTTCATCAATGGCCGCTTCCAACCCAATATTATAAGTGCTTTCATCCCGGATATGGCTGTCATAGACACCGCCATGAGCCGCTGCTGATTTGGCCAACTGTATAACTTCATAGGTGTTGGAAAAACTGCCCGGCGCATAGAACAAGCCTGTCGATAGGCCCAGCGCGCCATTTTTCATGGCTGTATCCACAAGCGCCTTCATGGCAGATAGTTCGTTCGGATTAGGCGGCCTGTCTGCTAGGCCCATAACCTGTTTTCGGGTCGCGCCGTGACCGATGAATAAAGCCGTATTTGTTCCAATTCCATCGGCTTCAAGCGAGGCTATTTGCTCAGCAATATCGGGCGTTCCAAAACCGTCATTGCCGTTAAAAACTGTCGTGACGCCCTGAAATCTGTAATTATCATTGCGGCGTTTAGCATCATCTTCGCTGACAAGGTTTTCATAACTATGGGTATGAGGATCGATAAAACCCGGCGCGACAATCATGCCCGAGGCGTCGATAACTTCGCCTGCGGATATATTTTTAATGGCCGTATCAACTAGGATAATTTGATCACCGCGAATGGCGACATCAGCATCGATAGCGCCGGATTGGTCACCGATATAAACCATGCCGCCTGTAATATGATAATCGGCTTCAATAGTTTTTGCGCAGCTCACCAAAGGCAATGAGCCTAGCAAGATCGCCAATGATTTAAGGGGTAATTTCACCTTATTGATCCTGATATTTCATGAGCAAACGCATCATCTCTTCGGCAAAGACTTTCGCCGCATCAGAGATAGCCTTACGATTTGTATGATCGCCAACTTCGTATGTGATCGCCGAGATACCATAGCGATCATACATATAATTTTTAGACGTTGGTCGATCTGAATTTGGGCTCGGCTCGCGAGTAAATGCATAGACCGTATCATCTAATCTATCATCGACTAGCTTTAGCCAATCCCGTGCAAACTTAGGTGGGCTCGTTGGTTCATCATCGGTTTGGGTATATAGAAGATTTCGGCTGGTTGAATGAAAGTCGAGGAAAAACGCCACAGACTGTCCGCGCGCTTCGAGTTCATCCAGCATAGATTTTATGGCGTTGGTTTCTGGCTGCGCAAACGGACCCCAATCCCGGTTCAAATCTTGCCCATTTTTATTACTGCGCCAATGGCCTGCATCAACCCCGTCAGGGTTCATCAAGGGAACGGCAATCACATTAAACTGCTCACGGAAATTCCCAGCCAGCGCCGTATCTCCAAATACAGTATCCATGAACGGCATCATTGCCAGCGCGCCCGTGAGTTCAGGTGGATGCTGACGCCCCACTAAAATAACATAAGGCTTGTCACCTGAATTCGTATCTAGTTTTTGGATTGCGCGTCCGTCTAAAGATGCCCCAATACTGGACATGGACAAAAACGGCAGTTTCGCAGCCTTGGCTATCCAAGCCTCGTGGGCGGCAGTTGATAATATTTCTTGCGCCGAAACAAACAAACCTTGTTGTTTTAAATCCAATGATAGTTCAATTTCATCGTCCGCTTTCTTAATGACATCACGTGGGTTTATGACAGTCCACTTCCGTCCATCAGAACTAAGCTTGGCCGGATAACGGTGGGTACCACCGCGATATTTAAGAGTGACTCTGACACGCCCCTCTTGTTTAGGTTTGATGTAAAATCCATACCACGGGCTATTATTAATCGGGGTATTTTCCGGCTCTAACATTATTTTAAAGCGGCCGTCACTAAGAGCTTCGCAAGATGATATATTTGCTGTCGGATATTCTGTATAAATATCAGCTTTCGTGGTCGCGCACACCGGATTTCCCAGTGCCACTGACAATACGTTTTCGGATGGTTTTGTCGCTGTGGTCGTCGCGCATCCCGTTGCGATCATTACTATTAAAACACCGAATAACTGTCTAATGTATCTACGCATAATTAGTCTTTCGTTTCCCCGGGTTTGCGGCAAAATTTGCGCCGCCAACTTGCTCGACAATACGTTGCGCGCTACCCAGCGCAAATGTATAGCCCAATGAGCCATGACCTGCATTGAGATACAAGCCTTTGATTTTGGTTTGCCCAATAATCGGCACGCCGGATGGCATCATCGGCCTGTATCCTGTCCAAAAATTTGGCTTGGCCTGGTAATCTGCAATATCCGGCCAAAGGCGCTGCGCAAGTTCTAATAATTCGCGGCTACGGCTATCGGTTTTACGGGTTGGTTGATTAGCATCCATGAAGCCAGCAATTCTAATGCGGTCACCAAGATTAGCGAATACAATTTTGTTCTTTAGATCCGTAATACTGGCTTTCGGGGCATGCTCTGTGGCTGGTAATGTCACACTATAGCCCTGCATCGGATAAATCGGAAGTTTGATCCCGATAGGTTTTAGCGCCTTATTCGTGCCATTGCCCAAACAGGATATGACGGCATCAAATCCAAATGACTGATCGGCCACACAAACCTCGGTCACAGCATTATCTTCAACGACGAAGTCATCGACTTTAGCCCCAAATATAAACTCGGCCCCAAAGTCTTTTTCTGCGGCTGTTTTTAGAACCGAGCAATAGGTTATGGTATCAAGGGCATCATCTTCAGGGGCATATATACCGCCAGAAAAATCATCCTGCCAGTTTTGAAGGGCCGGCTCTTTAGCTATGCAATCTTCTTGGCTTAATGGAATTAGGTTGAGTCCCAAATTTCTTTTTTGTTCGTTACTTTTGCGAAGTTGGCTGAACTTCTTATGACTATCGATCAGAACAATTTTACCCTGCCCCGTTTTTCGCAGCGCCCCTTTGGGGAAATCTTGTTCAATGGTGTCCATAACGTTTTTGGAATCTAGGGCGAGCTTTAGGCGCTGTGCTAGATTTTGTTCAAAACGGCTGGATGTGCAATTCCGTAGAAACTTTAACCCCCAGCCCAAATATTCTGGGCTCAGTGATATACCAAACTTTACGGCAGGGTCTCGGCCTAATAAATAAGACGGTATATCTTTTAAAGTTCCGGGACTGGCAAATGGCTCAATGTAGGAATATGACAGCTGCGCCCCATTGGCATGGCTTGCGCCAGAAGCTATATTTTCCGCTTGTTCAAATACTGTAACTTGGTGACCTGAACGCGCTAATAAATAAGCTGTCGAGACCCCAATCACGCCTGCGCCAAGGACACAAATTTTCATAAATACCCCTGTTTTAGGGTGCAAAAACCAATCCCATTGCCAATGGGTCAAATAAAATAATGGCGGGAATATCCCGCCATATAGAATGAATAACTTAGAAGTTTTTACGGACGCTTGCGTACCAGTAACGACCACGGTTTGAATGAAGACCAGTGAAATAACCACTTGCGAACTGATCTGCAACTGGCGGCTTCTTATCGCCAACATTGCGAACACCGACCTTAATTTTAGTACGGTCTAGGAATGAGTTCTCATTATCGAATTCATAATCCACACTCATGTTGACAGTTCTAACGGATGGCACTGCGAGGAAATCATAACCCGAGCCGTTGACAGACGTATCATGGACGCCGCCGACAAACTTAGTGTATACGCTGGCGCCCCAATTACCTTGGTCCCAACGAATAGATCCCGTATAACGCCACTCAGGGTTACCATTTTGTTTGATCAAATCATCCTGACCAGAAACCTCAACCAGAGGGCTGATTAATCCAGCCTCAACCGCTGCGATTAGCTCCAAGCCTTCCGCAGACGGCGTTTGGAAAAACTCACGGATTTGAGCAGCATTTGCCTTGATATTAAATTCGCCAAAATCAGTATCAAAATCAAGGTGTGCGCCAAAGTCCAATCCTTTGGTTCGTCGGTCATCAAGATTTTTAAATTGCTGGTTAACCTCTATAATCTCACCCGCTCCTGAACGATTTAGGCCTGCCGCTGCAAACAAATCACCAAGCGCTGCATCTGGCGCAGCCCGGATAACATTTGGATTAGAGCTGCCCTGAAGACGCCTTAGATAATCAAGATGGATTTCATTTTGATCAGAGAATAATCCTACCAAGTCACTTTGCGAAATTTTCCACCAATCAAGCGTGAGGGTTAAGAAATCTGTTGGTTCAAAGGTTGCGCCCAAAGCGTAGTTCTTATTCGATTCAGGTTTTAACTGTGGGCCGCCGCTACGAACGCCTTCAACTCCGACATTGTCACAATCGTCATCGCTGGTAAAATTAACATCATTGCCCGCAAGCACTTGGCAAAGAATATAATCTTCGCGGCCCGTGTTAACCCGGCGGATAGCCGTCGCATTAATTTGCTCTAGGTTTGGAGCTCGGAACCCCTCAGAATAAGAACCACGAACCTGAAACCTGTCATTAACAGGGAACCAACTCGCCGCGACCTTAGGCTTTAAAACACTGCCAGCATCGGAATAATCTTCGGCGCGGGCCGCGAGCTGGACATCAAATGAGTGAGCAAATGGCACATCCATATCAGGGCCGATTAGCGGGATTGCAAGCTCCACGAAAGCTCCCAATACATCGCGGTCACCAGTTGTATCCGGTGTTGGGCTTGAGCCCATAACATCAGAAATTATGACTTCACCTGTTACATCATCCGTAAACTGAATAGTCCCATCTAGACGATCATCACGATCATCTTGGTAATATTCATGACGCCACTCAACCCCAATAGCTGCTCCGACATCACCCGCTGGCAATGAAAATACAGCTGGGTTAGAGAATTTAGCATCCGCCAGGGTAAGCTTGGTGGTGGAATCTCTTGTCACGTCGACCATAAAACTATCGATTGTCGCCTGACTATTAAAGGTGGATGCAACATTGGTATTATTCGGGTCAGCGACTGCAAATGGATTATAAGCCGTTGCATCAGTGCGTGAAATTGCATCCTGGAATAAAGAGAGACTGACACGATTTGTTTTATCTTCTGTATGGGCCTCGGTGTGAACGAAAGCCGTTTCCCAGTCCCAATTACCTAAGTCACCCCGTAGGCCACCCAAAAGACGGAAGCTATCATTCGTAACATTGGTTGTTCTTTGACCAACATCAATAGGACGGAACCGGCCAATACGGAGATCTACATTAAATGGGTTATAAAAGGCCGTTCCAGGCAAAGTGAGTTTTTCTCTTTGGCTAGAGATGAGTTGAGCCATTTCGCGGCGACGTGAAAAATCAGAATAATAGTAAGAGGCTTCACCAAAGAACTCCATGTTATTTCCGAGTTCATGATTCACAAATGCGAACATGTTATATCGGTCCGTATCACCGACGATATCACGGAAATCCGAACGATTTAAACGTAAGTCAGTTGAGACACTATTGCCATTATCAGCGCAGTTTCCGCCTGGAAGGGGCGCAAGACATCCGGAAGTCGTAGATGGTTGAACGTGGAACTCATCATCACCAATTCCTGAAAGAATTGTTGAGCTACTTATCGCATGAAAAGTCCCCCAAGGTGAATCAGATGAGGTATTTCTTAGCTGCGTGTCACCCTCGTAAATCGTGCCTTCAAAGAACGGACGAAGATCTTCTGTTGAAGAGTTCCGAAGATCACTTGCTGGCATGCCATTACGCAACATAACATTACCAAATATGGAGATGTTTGTTTTCCCGCCATTGAAATTTTTGCCCCACTTTACAGTTCCGCTTGTTTCATCAAGGCTCGTGCCTTCTGAAGTGCCGTATTGCAGCTTAACTTGCAGACCTTCATAATCATCATCAAGCTCAGTATTAATCACGCCGGCCACAGCGTCTGTACCATATACAGCCGAAGCGCCATCTCTAAGAACTTCGAGGCGTTTAATACCTGTCACCGGAATAGCGTTTGAGTTGACTGTCACAACAGGCGTTTGATTGACGGCTTTGGTTCCAGGGTGGTTCACCAAGCGTCGACCATTTAGAAGCACAAGCGTATTACCGTCACCGACACCGCGCAGATTAACCGATCCGACATCACCGCGGGCGTCATTAACGCCGGCGCCGAAATTTGTTTCTGTGAAAGTAACATCACCGAGCTGAGGAATTGCGGCTAACAACTCATCACCACTAACGGCGCCTGTTAATTCAATATCCGCTTCACCTAATGAAGTGACCGGCAAGATGCCCGCGATATTCGAGCCTTTAATTTGCGTACCAACGACGATAATTTCGTCTTCTTGAGCCGGCGGCGTTTGAGCATTGGCAAGCGATGTTGTCATAACCATCGCAGATGAAAGCAGTAGCGCTTTAGTAAGTTGACTATGTGTCATGTTATTTCCCCTAAAAGTCAGAATCATTACCCATAGACTTTCACATAATTACACAATGGTAACAAATTCAATTATATTCACGGGATATAGATAAAGGCTATATAGTATATGAATTTAAGAAATTTATTTGTTTTCTAAATTCTTAATTTCAACTGCCAGCAACTCCACAAAATCTTTCTTGAATCCAATGATTGGGTCATTCACGCGCGTCAAAACATGAATATTCACATCCCCAAATCCCTCTAGTTCATGGAAGGACAATCCGTCCTTTGCACCTGAATAAGCGGTAATTTTATCGATAACAGCCGCCCCAGCGCCTTGAACAGACAACCTCTTAGCCAGATGATAGGTCTCAGCAATGATATGACCTTGACCTGATCCACCCCAAAAATCTTGAAGCTTATTGTTAAGACGTTGCCCAAGCGGGCTTTTTGCATTTAACAATATCAGTTGCAAATCCTGCAAGGCCTCAAGCGTTAAATTTTTATCCGGCAAATTATATTCTTCCGGCGCGACACATATAAATCCGGTCAGCCCTATAGGGTGCACGGCAATGCCCGGGACTTCAACGGCCTCATAAAGCAAACCAACATCAACAGTATTATTAAGGATAGCTTTGGTAATTTCAGGCCCGTGAAGTGTTTCAACTTCAATGGAAACTTCGGGATGTTTTTTTGCAAACTTTGCGAGAGCTTTTGGAACGACCTCCAAACTAAACGCGGGTGTCATCGCCAGACGCAGCCGCCCCATCTTGGTCGATGCCAGCATTGACGAATATTTGCGTAGCTCATTGATCTGTTCAAAAACAGGCAAAACCTGCTTGAAAAGAAGTTCGCCTTTTTCAGTTGGAAAAACTCTGCCCTTTTCCCGGTAAAATAATTCAAACCCCAATTGATCTTCAGCGTGCCTTAAAACTTTGCTGACAGTGGGTTGCGAAACATTCAGGGCCTTAGCAGCCCCGCTAACCGAGCCTGTCATATAGACAGCATGAAATATTTCTATGTGGCGAAGACGCATATTTTAATAATATGTGAGTTTCAATTACAACGAAACACTTAAATCCAATGTTATAGCAAAGAGTTTCTCGATGTTTAAATTGGGTTTCAGCCGCAAAATGTTACGCTTTCCCCATAAAAAAAGGAGCGCAGCGCGCTCCTTTTCATATTCGATTTACATAAATTTAGGATGGACCCTTTAACCCCTTTGGGCCCTCAGCGGTTTTGTAACCCATTTTACCATCGGCAACATCATCATCCAGCCGGATGAGTTCAGGTTTGACCCATTTATTTTCAATTTGTTTCTTAGACATAATATTATTGCTCCTAAAGGTTCGCTCCCCTCCCCCATAGAAACATAAAAAACGACTTTAAATGAAATACAGGTTTTGTGCAAGTGGGCTTAGACAGATACTAAGATACGCCGCCCGGTCCTGTGCCTTTTCCAGGGTTTTCAAGTTTTGAGGTACTTTTGCCATCGGTCGCTTCGTCTTCAAGGCGGATTAATTCAGGCTTGACCCATTTACTTTGAACTTCACTATTATCCGGCATATCATTTCCCCTTATGGAGTAGTAAGAATCAAGTGCCACACGTTTATAACGAATCAGTTAATATCTTACAAGTAGAGGCATACACAAACAACACTTGAAAGTTCAATTATAAATGTTTGCTATGAGCGCGCTGAATGGCCATGATTTCCTGATATTTCCGCATATTGGCAATGGGCTGGACAATGCCGTGGGCTAGGTAAAATCCTTGTTCGCCTAATTTAGCCCAGGCGGCTAATCTTTTACGCTCGAGCTCTTCGCTGGGCAAGTTATGTAGCCTTTCGCGAACGGCTGCAAAATCAAATATAGCGCGCAAATCTGGATCTTGCTCCAATTCATCAAGCTCGGCCAAATGTTTATCTCTATTCCGGATAACTTCAATATTAGAACAAGGCGCTGGAATATGTTTCCAGCGGTTTTTCAGGATTTCTTCTGGCAAAAAATCCTGCATGGCTTCACGAAAGGCGGCCCGGTTATAGCCATCATGGACTAGGAAATGCGCCGGACAGCCGAGGGCATATTCGATCAAAGCAATGTCCAGCATTGGAAAGGCATATTGAACTCCGTGCCGCGCGCCCGTATAGGCCCAGTCCTCAAGTCGCCAATGAAGATTACCATTATAAAATTTATCAATACGGTTTTTCTGGCTATTGGCACCGCGTTTATAGGGTTTGTAATATTGATTAGAGATTTCGGGTTTAAATCCTGAGCTTTTTTCTTGAGCCGCTTTAAAATTGCGTGTCGCGCTGCGGTTTTTGACGAAACTCACCAGGAAACTGGGCGCTAACCGCGCCCCGACAACACCGATTAAAACGTGCTTTAGACTTTCATTACGGCGCTTGGAATATTGTTTGACTTCATGCCAAAATGTTTTGAATTTCCCGGTCATCAGTATTTCGGCAATGGCGCCCGTGCCCGTATATGTAACGATTTCATCCCCGCCCCAACCGCTTAGGATAACGCTCGATCCCTTTTGCGCCGCGCCGCGCGCCGTGCGCTCTTCCAAATCGCCGGGCAGAATTTTATAGTCCCGGTCATCTTCAACGCCAATAGGTAACTCGTCATCATCATAGGTGACATGGACTTTGGTCCAAGCCATACGGTTCGTCACCCGAGCGACTTTTCCAGCATACTCTGCCTCATCCAGCATATCCTCTGACGTGAATTCTTCGGACATGGCAAAGGTATAAGTGTCGAGGATTTGATCCTCATTCGGTAAATTTTCGACGGCAATGGCGGCGATAGAGGCGCTATCCAGACCTGAACTAAGATGGCTAGCAACCGCACCTCTTTTCGGGAGGCGTTTGACAACGGCGGCTTCGAATATGTCTTTGAGCTTGGCTGACCACTGCTCAAAAGTGACTTCTTTTGGGGGATAAGACTGCTGTTCTAGCCGCCAATATTCGTGCAAATTTAACCCAAAACGGCCTGACACAACATCATGACCCGCCGGCATGCGCAGAAGGTTATGGTGAAAACTTGAAACCTGATCAGCCGCATTATGAGCAAAATGATCGATTTGTGCTTGATGGTTTTGAGGCGTAGCTATCAAGCCATTGGCCCGGACGGCTTTGCCCAAAGATCCAAAAATAAATACGCGGTTTTTTTCATGTGCATAATAGGCAGGACGCACGCCGATATGATCGCGCTTGAATATAAGCTCACCGGCCACTTTATCCCAAAGGGCTATGGTAAAGTCACCTTCAAGGTCGTCTAGTCCGCGCGCGCCTTCACGTCCATAAATAGCCGCAATCAATGCCGGTATGCTGTCATGAATACCAAGGCGAGTTTGCAAGGCTTCACGATTATAAAGCCGGATATCAGCGGCAATAATAACAGAGGCATTTTCAAATAATTTGGGCTCTGCGATTTGATCAGGACGCGCCAATGACCGTGAATTATGCACACCGATAATGGCTATACCAGCCGTGCCGTCCAGCGCCATATCCAAGCCAGCTTCATGACCTTCGGGGACCATGGCATGAGCCATACGCCGAAGCGTGGCGATGTCGGCCTGACCGCCATCTTGGAAATGGTATCCGCAAATCAAATGGATCATAGGACGCTTTTAACCATAGAAATTGGAAGAACAAACAATTTTCAAAGATCTGCTTTCAAGTCGTAAACCACTTTGAGGTTTTCCCACATTAACTCTTGGGCATTGGCCGGACAGCTTATCGGCTTCGCCGCGGGTTCAAGCGCAACCAATTTAGCATATCCAGGCAGAACAGTGACCTTAAGACCCGTTTTACTAAGGTTATCCGCCAGCTTAATCCCGTCCTCATTTTGCTTCCACTTATTCCCCGTAGAAATCACAAGATGGGTAACGCCGTAACAATTTCGTGCAAGTTCCCTCACATCATCAGAACTACCATCTGTCAGGAGTACAAAATTGGCGACCGACCTTTGGTTCAGATCAGGCACAAGCGGATTGGGATGTAATAGAGCCAAAACTTTTCGGTCATAGGTCGTTAGCATCCAAATTTCCCGTAGCGAACCAGCAATTACGCTGCTCTCATCAGTCACGGCCTCAATCGCATGATTGCGCGCGAGGATGTCAGGGTCAGCTGGCCGTAAATGCGGTTTAATCCGGTCATAATTAAGCGATACAAACAAAACAATGGCTAGGCCAGCAAGAACGAACCTAAGGCCTTTTGACAAGGCAGGACTCCATTTGCTCCAAATATCAAGGCAAGTTATCGTGATAGCCACATGAGCGAAAAACAACGCGTAAATGATGAAGCGATGACCCAGTGGCAGCCTCACATAGATATTGATAATATAGATCAGCGCAAAACCGATAATCCCAAGCAGCGGCACAAATTGCCGTTTCTTTGCGCAGTATAAGGCGCATAAAACACCAAGAGCAATCGGATATATTCTGGAATATTGATAAAAGGCGTGGTTCTTGGTGATATAGGGCGCACGTTCCGCATTATAGTTCAGCGATGTGACCCAGGACGTTTTCCCGACGCCGCCATTGCCTAAGGCGACTTCCCAAACGGAGTAGAACGGCCAAAGGGCGGCGAGTGCCAAGCCGAATAAGCCTGCTCCGATCAGAAATCCTCGTAATTTGAGCGCGACGCGCCGATGGAACAAAACATAAAGCCCGGCCGCGCCGATTAAAAATGCTCCCGTCAAGATATGGGTAGCCCATACGATCGCGGTTAGCAAAGCCACGGCAATCCAGCTCGCCTTGCTAATGGTTTCGGCTTTCATCGCTTTGATCAGATTAGCGAGAATAAAAAGACTAACCGAAAACGCCAAAATCGACGGATAACCCGCAATACGGTAAAGCGTTGAAAACTCATAGACGCTGGAAAAATTCCAGGGGTTAGTCCAAAAGGCCGTAAATATAATCAGGGCAAAAATCGGCGCTAATGGACTGGGATGAATGGTTTTGGAAAAGGCGCGCAGTCCCATTAGAAACAAGACAGCGCCCAACACGCAAATGACATCATAGGTCAGCCATGCGCTCCACCCTAATACAGACCCTAATAATATAAATGGGAAATAAAACGGTATGAATCGCGGTGAGCTTGCGGGCGAATTTAAAGCCGGGTTTTCCGGCGAAAATGGCCGTTCCAACCAAGTATCGATTGCCGCGATATGTTCGATCACATCACCGACCCGTGATAAAGGCGAATGCAGAACAAAACCATCAAATATCACTAAGCTGACAAATACCAACGAAATGGCTAGATAGACCCAGTTATAGCTTTTGATGGTTTGAATAGTTTTCATCATTTCAGGTCTCAAGCCAAAATGGTCGTTTCGACCGCGCCCTTTTCTTGCTCATGTCTAAGCGTAACAACTTGGCCGGGCTTGACAGATACAGGGTCAAAAATTCGAGCCACAGACAAATTGCGGACCGAAGCTTCGGCCGGGCCATTTTGCAAACGTGTCCCATCAGGGAATGTGAACTCCAGCCAGTTTAGCATATGATGAATCTTTCCAGCGCTTATGATCGGGACTTGCATATCCCAGTTTCGATCAACAATAAGGGCAGGCTCGCGCAAATCATATTTCGCTATGATAAAATTATCCGTCACCAATGCCGCAGGTTCACTCTGACGGGAATAGGATGGAGTACGTGATGCCAAAATAGTCATTGGCGATAAGTCAAACCCATAATAATCACCGTAATCCGGCCAGGCGATCTGAGGATCAGCATCAGATAACACGCCAATAAGAGCTAAAGACTCTGGACAGAATATGGCATCTGGCGTCAGCAAATGTTCTTTACAATGGGCGAGTAGATTGTGGATATCCCTTGAAAATGGATTTGGCCAGATAATATCTTGAACCACCAAATCACATCGCTTAGGTATTTCCTCGCCCAATTTGACCTGCGTAATATCCTTCTCGATCACAGTTATGCGGTCTTTATAACCGTTGAGTTTCACGATCTCACGAGCCGCGGCGGCTACGAGCGGTTCTATTTCAACAGCGTAAACATGTTTAGCCCCCGCTTTGGCCGCAAATAACGACAACACGCCACAACCCGCTCCAACATCTAGAACTAATGTATCTGGCGTGATCAGGGCACTTAGCGCTTTTTGGTAAGCTTGATTACGCGCTGTGTCATCGAGGCAACCAAAATGCCAGCCCGGTACAGCCTTTGAGAGCACGCTGCCTGTTAGCCGTAATACGATTGGATCATTAGGCGCGAGACGCCGTATGGCCAAAGCAAAATTATTACGTGTATTATTGTCCAGTTTATCTTTCATCGCCACGCAAAGACGCGCCGCCCGGCGGGCATAGTCAGGCTTATCTTCCATGGCGGCGACCAGCACTTGTAAACTTTCAGGGACGTCACGGCTTGCCAGCAATTGAATTTTCATTGATCTTCGTACCTGAGTTTATATTTATTCGCCGTCTTTAAATAACAGCAACACGGAATTGAATTCCAGCCTTAATTCTAAGTTTAATTTTTCTGTTTGGGTAAACATCACTTGCACAGGGTCTTTCATCTTCGTAGAAGAAAAATGTAAAACAATAACAGCGATCACGGCAAATAAAATTCATGAAAAACGTTCCCTTTACGATTAAAGCCGACCTTGATCTTGGTGGACGTGTCAATCCTTACATTAACGAGTATGCCCCTGATGTTATCATCAAAGAAGGCGGCGTCCC
>JABABK010000049.1 GCA_014238285.1 Hellea sp. | reverse complement strand
ATTCGCGCCAAAAGGTTTGAGCGACAGAGAGCTAGAAATGATGGGCGGCGTTATTAATCTTAATGACGCGCCTGAATGGGTGCAGGGCGATGTTCCTGAATGGTTATGGCCCGCATTTGAGAATAATTTTGGAGATGAGGCGATCGTCGAGGCCAAAGCCCTGACACTGCGGCCTCCGCTGGATGTTCGGGTTAATCCCATACAATCGGATGTTCCAACGGTTGCTAAAGCACTCGAAACATTTGGCGCAGTGCCAACGTCACTATCTCCTCTTGGCTTTCGTATGACGACGGACAAGCTTGAAGGCCGATTGCCGAACGTCCAGATCGAAGAAGTATTTCTAACGGGCGGTATTGAAATTCAAGATGAAGGCTCACAAATTGTCAGCGCGCTCATCAACGCACAGCCCGGCGAAACAATTCTTGATTACTGCGCAGGCGGCGGTGGTAAGTCCTTAGCGCTAGCCGCAGAAATGAACAATAAAGGCGCAGTACATGCCTTTGATATTGATAAGAGACGTCTTGCGCCTCTCTATCAACGCGCTCAGAGAGCAGGGGCAAGTATCATTGATATTCACAACCCTCCTGTTGAGAGCCTTAATGACCTTAAAGGCAAAGTGGATAAACTTCTGATCGACGCGCCGTGTACAGGTGTAGGCACTTGGCGGCGTAAACCCGATGCTAAGTGGCGTCTATCTGAGGAAACTTTGGAGCGCCGAAACAATGAGCAGAAGAAAATACTAGCCTCGGCTCATGTCTATTTAAAGCCAGGTGGTCTCTTATTCTATGTGACCTGCTCTATGCTTGCTGAAGAGAACGAAGCACAAGTTTATCAGTTCCTAGAAGATCATGATAATTTTACCCTATTATCAGGCGGTGAAGTTTGGGAAGAAAAGTTTGGTGCTGACGGCCCTAAGCCATGGTCCGAGGATGGACTAACGGCGACTCTAACACCTGCCAGCACAGGTACAGACGGCTTCTTTATTGCTGTCATGGAAAAGAAGAAAGACTAGCATGCAGCACGAACAGCTTTTGATTATCGATTTTGGCTCTCAGGTCACGAAGCTTATTGCCAGACGTGTCAGAGAATCTGGGGTTTATAGTGAGGTTCATCCCTTCAATAAAGTCGATGAAGCTTTTCTAAAATCCTTTAATCCAAAGGCGATCATTCTATCCGGCGGGCCGAGTAGTGTGCCTGATGCTAATAGTCCAAGGGCTCATCAGGCGGTTTATACCATGGGCGTGCCCATTCTGGGCATTTGCTATGGTCAGCAAACCATGTGCGAGCAGCTTGGCGGGGCAGTTGAAAGTTCTGAAGAGAAAGAGTTTGGTAGGGCTGATTTAAATATTATTGAGAACAGCCGCCTATTTGAAGGCCTAGAAAATATTGAACGCGTGTGGATGTCTCACGGAGATCGTGTTAGTAAAATCCCGCAAGGCTTCGAAATCACAGCAAAATCTTCTAACGCGCCTTATGCTGCTATCGAAGATGAAAGCCGTAAGTTTTACGGCGTTCAGTTTCACCCCGAAGTTGTTCACACGGTCAACGGCGCAAAAATCCTGCGCAACTTCACCCACAATATCTCAGGGTTTAAAGGCGACTGGACAATGGCCGCGTTTAAAGGCGAGTCGATTGCCGCTATTCGAAAGCAAGTCGGAGACGGTAAGGTTATTTGCGGCCTATCTGGCGGCGTTGATAGTTCTGTGGCCGCTGTCCTTATTCACGAAGCCATTGGCGATCAATTGACCTGTGTCTATGTGGATACAGGCATGATGCGTAAAGGCGAGTCTGATCAAGTCGTGTCTTTGTTTGAAAAACACTATAAAATCAATCTGATACATGTAGATGCTGAAGACGAATTTCTCAACTTACTCGAAGACGTGACCGATCCAGAGAAGAAACGTAAAATCATTGGCGGAACCTTCATCGATATTTTCGAGCGTGAAGCTAAAAAAGCTGGAGGTGCTAAATATCTCGCCCAAGGCACACTTTATCCCGATGTGATTGAAAGCGTCTCATTTGACGGCGGCCCGTCCGTCACGATCAAATCCCACCATAACGTCGGCGGCCTACCTGAACGTATGGATATGGAATTGGTTGAGCCTCTTCGAGAGCTTTTCAAGGACGAAGTCCGTGCTTTAGGCCGAGAGTTGGGTTTGCACGAAGACTTTGTCGCTCGCCATCCATTCCCGGGACCTGGCCTCGCTATTCGTTGCCCAGGCGCGATTACCAAAGACCGTCTCGATATATTGCGTGAAGCTGATGCTGTTTATCTGGATCAAATCAAGAAACACGGTTTGTATGATGATATTTGGCAGGCTTTCGCAGTACTACTGCCGGTTCAAACTGTCGGTGTCATGGGTGATAGCCGGACTTATGATTATGTCCTCGCTCTACGAGCGGTTACATCAACAGACGGAATGACTGCTGATTACTATCCATATTCTCATGAGTTCTTGGGTGAAACGGCTACGCGCATCATCAATGAATGTAGGGGCGTAAACCGCGTCGTCTATGATGTGACTTCAAAGCCACCAGGCACTATTGAGTGGGAATAACCCGCCACAATCTTACCTAATTAGCGGCATAGTTTAGTCACACGAATTGTGGCATAATGGGATTCCAGCCAAAAAGGAATCACCATGAAGAAGTCTTGGGTCATAGCCGTTCTCATCCCCGCAATGTTTATTCTTGCCTGGTGGGCTGGATATAGTCTTTATGGTGAAGGGGCAGACAATCCGACAATTAATTCGACACAAGTTTCTGTCCGGCCTGTCTCAACGCCTAGGCCTGATCAATCCTCAGATACATCATCAAGTCAGAATGCCCAAGGCGCAAAGGACGCTGGTATTGAGGATGCGGGTAATGCGGAAGCTCCCAGCGAAGATAATCCCGCTAAAGAACGACTGAACTATTTAGGCTGGGAAATCGACAATGATAATCAAGATGGCCGGGCTTGTTTTGCATTCTCCGAGCCTTTGGATGAAACGACGAATTTGGAAATTCGTGATTATATTAGAGTAAGACCCAATTTCCAATTTGCTCAAACAATTTCAGGCCATGATCTTTGTATTTCCGGATTTAGTTTTGATCGCGATTACACCGTAACCCTACGTGAAGGTATGCCGGGCATAGAAAATCGTAAGCTTGCCACGGATATTGTTGAAACAGTGTCCTTTGGTGACAAGCCTCAATATGTTGGCTTCACGGGGCAGGGCATTATTCTACCGCGCATAGGCGCGCAAGGGCTTGCGATTGAAACCGTCAATATTAATACCCTTGAAGTCGAAGTTGCGCGCGTCACGGACCGCATGATTGCTAGGCGAGACCCACAAATTGGACAATCTATTATGGAGGGCGACTATGGCTGGGAAGGCTCAAATGCAGCCAACGAAATCAGATCGTCGATCTGGGAAGGCTCAGTCGATATAAAACCGACCCGCAATGAAACCGTTACGACTGTTTTGCCACTTGATGAACTCATTGGGGAGCTTGAACCCGGCGCTTATATCATCTCGGTTAATCGCAAACATGACGATGATGAACATGATTATGCTCGAGCTTGGCGTTGGATAATCGTCACGGATCTCGCAATCACCAGTTATCGCGGCGACAATGGCTTAAACGTCGGTGTCCGTTCCATCGAGACGGCCAAATTACAAATTGGGACAGACATATTATTGGTGGCAGAGAATAATAATATTCTAGCCAAGGAAAAGGCCGGTCCCGGAGGGCATGTGAGTTTTCCAGCACCCATCCTGAACGGGCAGGGCCCTATGCGACCCAAAATGATCCTTGCCTATGGTAAAGATCAGGATTTTGCTATGCTAGATCTAAGCCGGGCCCCCGTAGACTTGTCTGATCACGATGTTGCAGGGCGCCGCGTAGAAGGTACCGTTGATATATACGGCTTTGCGGAGCGCGGCGTTTATAGGCCCGGCGAATCCGTGCATTTCACAGTTATGACGCGCGATCAAAAAGGTAATAGCCTGTCAGATCGTGATATGACCTTATCAATCCGTCGCCCAAACGGTATTGAACTGTTTAAAAAACGGGTCAGTTCAACCGAGTTATCAGAAACTATGGGCGTGCTGAATTGGGCATATGAAATTCCACGTTCAGCGCCTAGGGGCAATTGGAGCCTAACGATTAAAGCGGACGGTTCAGAAACCCGTGAAAAAGTTAGTTTTGCGGTAGAAGATTTTGTGCCTCAGAAACTAAAAGTGACGATAAAATCTAGTGAAGCGCCTATAAGACCCGGCGAAATTCGCGACCTGACGGTAGATGCGCAATTCCTATATGGTGCGCCTGGTACCGCTCTGCTGTCCGAAGCAGAAGCCCGTATCCGGCTTGATCATCAGCCTTTCAAAGACTTTGCCAAATATAGTTTTGGTCCTCATAAAAAGAATTTCCGTGAAGAGATTATCGATTTGGGGTCCGGGATGACAGATGGGGCTGGCCTCGTGATATTTGGGCTGGATTATAAAAACGATCCTATTAAATCGATCTATCCACTGCGAGCAGAAATTATTGCTGGTGTTGCCGAGCCTGGCGGGCGGTACATCAAAGAAGCTTTGCAAATTCCTGTAAGGACGGAAGATATCTATGTCGGCATCGCGAATAGCTATGACAGTTCCAGTATACCTGAAGGACAACCGGCTAAATTCAAACTCATCGCCGTTGACAGTGACGGTAAGGCGACCAAGCAAAGCTTGACTTGGAAACTTGTCCGTGAGGATTGGGACTATCATTGGTATAGAGAAAATGGCCGCTGGCGTTATCGTCATGATGTTCGAGATTTGCCCATATCTGCGGGAACTGTAAATATTGGAAGGACAGGACCTGCCGTTTGGAACCATTCGGTTGGCTATGGTCGTCATCGTCTAGAACTGCGAGATGGCGACAAGCTCTTAGCCTCGCGCCAGTTTTGGTCAGGGTGGGGGCGTTCCATCAATTCAGATGCGCCTGATAATCTAGAAATCAATACGCTGACCGACCAAGTGCAAGCTGGTGATCTGGTTACGTTGAACCTGAACACACCTTACGCCGGACAAGGCGAACTTGTGATTGCCAGTGACCGCATACATTCAGTTCAACCCCTTAGCCTAAGCAAAGGGAATTCTGAACTATCCTTTGTGTTTGATAAAAACTGGGGTGACAGTGTTTATGCACTCGTCACGCTCTACACGCCGCGCGATACGTCTAATCAACCGGTTCCGCGCCGCGCTGTTGGTGTTAGTTACGTAGAGCTTGACCGCTCAGCACAGAAACTCAATCTCGAAATTAAGACGCCTGAAGTTATTCGTCCGCGAAGCGAGCATGTTTTCGAAGTGAAAGTAGATAGTTCTGTTCATGCCAATAAAATCTTGATGAATTTCGCGGCTGTCGATGAAGGCATTTTGTTACTCACGAAATACAAATCACCGGATACTGCCGCGCATTTCTTTGGTAAAAAGGCACTGGGGCTTTCGCTCTATGATGATTACGGACGTATTCTTAATCCTAACCTTGGGTCGGCGTCAAAAATGCGCTCAGGTGGTGATAGCCTTGGCGGTGAAGGTCTGACAGTCGTACCAACTAAAACCGTGGCAATGTTTAGCGGGTTTGTGCCCGTCAAAAACGGCGTGGCCAAAGTTAAGCTTGATATCCCTGATTTTAATGGTGAGCTTCGCCTAATGGCGACGGCTTGGAACGAAAAATCCTTAGGCAGCACATCCACACCCGTCAAAGTGCGTGATGAAGTTCCAGCCATAATTAGCCTGCCGCGTTTCCTTGCGCCAGGTGACACGGCCGCTGTGATAGTCTCTCTGGATAATGTTGAAGGCAAAGCCGGTGAATATGCGGCCTCATTGGGCGCAAGCGGCGTAGTATCTGCGGCTGACATGCTGTCGTTTAATCTTGATCAAGGCGAGCGCGAGCAAGCTCGTATGCCGATACAAGCATCAGCTACGGGGATAGAAGATGTCAGTGTGAGTATCACAGGCCCGGGCCGCTACAAGGTCGACTCTGAATATCCGATCCAAGTACGCTCGGCCTATTATCCCATCACGGAAAATAAATTGATCGCGTTAGAACCGGGCGAATCTGTTTCGCTATCCCCCGAATGGGTCGACAACTTTATACCACAAGGCACTGATGTGACGGTCTCGTTCACAAAATTACCGGGTATTGATCCTGCGCCTATTATGTCGAGCCTGAGAAAATATCCATATGGCTGTACAGAGCAGACGGTTTCGACAGCCTTGCCTTTGATTTATGCGTCTGATCTTGGCGGATTACCGGGCCAGACAGATTTATCCCGCCGTAGAGCGATTCAGGCATCGATCTATAAGCTCTCCAATCGTCAAAGTGTCGATGGCGTCTTTGGGCTTTGGAGTAGTGGTGATCGATATGCGAGCACTTGGGTCGGTATTTACGCCACGGACTTTTTGTATCGCGCTAAAGCACAAGGCTATTATGTACCCGAAGACACCCTTAAACGGGCCAGTAAAGCCGCCAGCGAAATTGCGCGGATGCCACGTTACTCAGGACTTCGATATGCCTCTATGCGGGATAATTCTAGATGGGATGTGTCACGCCGGGCGGAAGCAGCCAGTTACGCGCTTTATGTTCTTGCGTTAAACGGTGAGGGCAACCTTGGCCAAGCTCGATATCACTTTGACAACAATCAGAGCAAAATGGACACGCCGTTATCGTGGGCTTATCTTGGCGGCGCGCTAAAACTGCTTGGCGATGACCGCCGCGGTAATTCGGCTTTTGATGAAGCGACTGAAAAACGAAGTCATCGTGATTCCAAAAATTACTATTACTCGAACACACGCGATCTAGCAGGGATAGTCGCTGTCGCCAGTGAAGTTGGGTATGATGAACTCGCTTTGGAACAGCTAGAAGACCTAAGCGGTAAACTAAGAGAGAAGCGATATTTGAATACACAGGAAAAAGGTTATCTGATCATGGCGTTCAAAGCCATTATGGGTAATGCAGACGGTGTTGATATAGGCGTTAAAAATGCGGTTCTCAGCAAACAAGGTAAATTACCCGCCGCTTATCTTTATGGGTCTGACTTGGTTAGCAACCCGACATTTAAAAACAAGGGTGACCAAAAAATCTGGGCGTCTGTTTCCATTGATGGGCCGCCAAACGCTGCGCCTGAACCTGTGTCTGACGGTTTTACGTCAAGCAAAAAACTTTACACGCTAGATGGTGAACTCTTGACTGAACGCCCGATTAAACAAGGTGAGAGGCTTTTAGTGAAATTGGATTATAGTTCCACGGAAAGCTGGAATAGGTCTGTTGTAATTGCTGATCTTTTGCCGGCAGGATTTGAAATTGAAACCATATTAAGGCCTGAAGATGGCAATCGCAAAGATGGTCTCGCTAAAGGGCCTTACGCTTGGGTTGGCAATATTTCGCCGTTACAGGTCGCAGAGAAACGCGACGACCGCTTTGTCGCCTCGCTTTCAACGCGCAATAAAGATGGTCATTTATCTGCCTATATTGTGAGAGCCGTAACTCCGGGAACGTTCACCATGCCAGGGGTTGTCGTCGAAGATATGTACCGTCCTGAAGACCACGCTATAACCGGAGCGTCTACCATTACAATCACGGCTGATCCGACGCTTTAGTGAAACGGATAATCACATACCCTCGCTGGATCGTGCGATCTTGCTTGACGTTTTTGGCTCTCGTCATAGGGCTCAACATAGTGCTGCCGCCGCCTATTGATGAGGCGCGGACAGTTTCAAGCGTTGTTTTAGATAAGTCAGGTCAGTGGATGACAGGATTTACGGTAGAAGACGGCATATGGCGTATTAAGGCGGATTTGAGCGGTATTGATCAAAGGTTCATCGATCGATTAATTTCTGTTGAGGATAGACGGTATTGGGATCATGGTGGCGTTGACCTTCCGGCGATAATACGGGCGGCCAAAAGTTGGAAAAGCGCAGGTAAGCCTGTATCGGGGGCATCAACCATTACCATGCAGCTTGTTCGCCAAATTGAACCTCGGAAGCGTACATTAGGCGCCAAAGTCATAGAGAGTTTTCGCGCCCTGCAATATGAGCTGTTTTTATCCAAACAAGAGATTCTGGAACTTTATCTAACCCATATTTCCTATGGCGGTAACATTGATGGCATCCATGCAGCAACGCTCGCTTATTTTGGTAAAACGCCTCATGAACTCAGCGACGCGGAGATCGCTTTATTGATCGCGATACCGCAAGCGCCAGAAGCGCGCAGGCCAGACCTTTGGCCTAATGTGGCTAAGCGCGGCCGAGATAAAATATTGCAAAAACTGGCGGATGAAGAAATCATCACTCAGCTTCAGTTTGAGGAAGCTGCTGAAATTCCTGTAACGGTCAGGAAAAACCCTATTCCTGAAACCGCTTGGCTGACTGCGAAGTCCTTAAAGTTGGAGAGCAAAAGCGTTCACTCGACCATTGATATGGATTTGCAAAAAGATGTTGAAGCTATTGCCTCACAATACCTTGAACAGCTTCCGGGCGAAGTAAATCTAGCCATGACTGTTGTCGAGAATGAAACCATGGCTGTGAGGGCGCATATCGCCTCCGGTGGCCGTGGCCGTGAAGGCGGTTGGCTGGATATGACCCAGCGTTATCGTTCTCCAGGGTCAACGCTCAAACCGTTTATTTATGGCCTCGCTATGGATGATGGTTTGCTATCAGCTTCCAGCTGGATTGAAGATGCGCCGACGCGGTTTGGGAGTTACCAACCAGAGAATTTTAACCGACGTTATTACGGCGCTGTCCGCATCCATGAAGCGCTGCGGCATAGCTTAAATGTACCGGCAGTGGCCGTTCTCGACCGCGTCGGCGGGCAGCGGTTTGAAGCTAGTCTGCAAAATGCTGGTATGGATTTGGTAAGGCTGGGCCGAAAATCGGAAAAAGCAGGGCTTGCTGTCGCTCTCGGCGGGACGGGAGTTACTCTAAATGACCTTGCGGTTGGATATGCAGCTCTCGCTAATGGAGGGCAGGCGAGACCGTTAAGGTGGCTTGAAAGTGATCCTAGTCATCTGGGGCAACAATTATTACGCGAAGATACGGCAATCGATATCACGCGTATATTGCGCCAGGCCCCGACACCTGAGGGCCGAGTGCCAGGATGGCTCGCTAGTGATGCACCGCCTATCGCCTATAAAACAGGTACATCTTACGGTTTCCGAGATGCTTGGTCCGCAGGCTATTCCGACAAATGGACAATCGTGGTTTGGGTCGGCCGTCCTGATGGCGCGCCGCGAGAAGGGCAGACAGGCCGCATAGCTGCTGCGCCTCTATTGTTTGATGTGTTTTCTGCGCTGCCCAACGGCGAACTTGCCGATAATTATCAAGACGACGAAGACGCGCCTCTCGGCCTGACATCAGTCAAAGATTACACTGAACGTGGTCCGCAAATATTGTTTCCGCCAGACGGCGTGGAACTACTCGCTAGCGAATTTGGTGCTGAGGCGAGGGGTTTTACGTTTTCGGCGCGGACCATTGATGATGAAGTGCAATTCTTCGTCAATGAACAACCTATCGAAACAGAGAATGACAGATTTGTTTGGCGGCCGAAAACAGCCGGTTTTTACAAAGTTGTTGCCATTGACGGAAAAGGTAGAGAAGCTATTTCTGACATTTCAGTCATTGCATTAGGTCAGTTGCCTGACCCGCGTTTTTAGTTCCGTTAAAACTTCTTCAAACCATGGGTTCTTTTTGATCCAGACATTGTTGCGCCAAGACGGGTGCGGAACCGGGATAACATCGGGACCATAGTCACGCCAATGACGGACTGTTTCTGTCAGGTTTTTCTGACGCGCTTTGCCGAGATATTGTTTCTGGGCATATTGGCCAACCAATAACGTAAGTTCAAAGTTCGAGAACGCTTCTGTTAGCTTGTCTTGCCATAATGGTGCGCATTCTTTTCTGGGAGGGAGGTCGCCGCCTTTGGCGTCTAGTCCGGGAAAACAAAATCCCATGGGCGTTATGGCTAATATGTTTTCATTGTAAAACTGATCGCGGGTCATGCCGAGCCAGTCACGGAGCCGGTCGCCTGATGGATCATCAAAAGGAATACCGCTGGCATGAACTCTGGTGCCAGGAGCTTGGCCGATGATCCTGATCTTGGCATTTTGATTGCCGACAACAATCGGTCTTGCTTTGTGCGGTAATGGTTTTTCGGATGCCTCGCAAACGTGGCATTTTCTTATTTGACTTAAGATGGCATGAAGGTGTTCAGACATTCCCATACTTTTGGTCAATAAACAAAAATTTGAAAGTATTTTCGTTCCTTAATCGAAACAAAATCAATATTTTATAGCCAAATCTTTGGCAACTAACTGGGCTTCGACAGTGTCCGCCACCTGATTGACGATATTGTCATAAATTTCAATCTGCGATATTCCTGCCGCTGCGTTAACGACTTCGACGCCGTCCCAACTGTCTAAAAGCGGCCATTCTCCGCAAGATGTTATTCTAACAGCATCTGATGCATCATAAGGCGTAGAGCTGGAACAATCACTACCAATCCTATTGATGGTAAGGGTTTTCACATCTGATGTATTATTGGCATTTTCTTCGTGGAAGTTACCAAATATAGCTTTGAAGTCTGACATTGTTTTTGGGAAATTTATTGGATAATAATTGTCAAACATATACTGTTCACGTGCGGCGACGTTCATCGCCACGAAATGTGGCCCGATTATTTGGTCCCACCCCAAATATGTTGGATCTGTTGTTATGTCTGGGTAAAAACTATCTGCGGCCAAGTATTGGTCTGTATTATCTCCGATAGAGCTATTCGGAGCATCGGTCCATAAAACCATTGCTCTTACAGTATCGCTTCCATTTTTCCAGTCATTATCATCTATCGCATGCCAGATTGCTTCGAGGCCATTTTCAGGGGTATCGCCGCCTCCGCCGGGCTGGACGTAATCAATATATTGTTCCATATCTAAGGCATCATCAGGTAAGGTGAAAAAGTCAGAACTATATAATGCTCCATAGGTCTCCAGTCCAGATTGAAGCGGCATTTTATGGTCTACCCAAGCTTGATGGTTATCAAACATGTAATCGCGAAAGAATATAAATTTTATTCTGACAACTCCTGGCGTAATACCACGAGCTTCTAGGACGTTTTTTAAATCTGATGTAAAATCCTTCATATTGGTTTGTACTGAGGTCAATGTTGAGAACATACTGCCGGTTGCATCGGTAATGAGAGCAAGATCAACATCTCTTGAAATCGCTTGCGCAGTTGTGGCAACGGATATGACGGCATGGTCTAGGTTTTTACGGCCTATGACTTGAGATAAAATCGGATTGGCTTTCATTGCCAAAGAAACCGTCACATCATCCGTAGTCACCTTAACATCTACGGTCCCGCCATTATGTTTATCTGAAGTCAGGAAGTTTTCCAAAGATGCGTTAGCTACGGTTTCGGCTTCTTTTTTTCTTTCGCCAAATGACACTCCGCTCGTAGCTGTTACGCTCATATATTTGGCAGCGGCAAGCGCAGCTATATCGGAGTTGTCCTGAGCTCTGGATTTCATGGCGACGAGGCTTGAAATATCAACTGCGACCGCTGCTCCGGCTAAAAGGACCGTCAAGCTTAACGCCAATATGATACTGAAATTTCCCTTTGTGTTCCGGTAATATTTTTCCGCAGCTGTTCCAATGTTTAAATAATTTGTAAAAAATGATTGATGATATGTCATAATTGATATGTGTGAAATGCATTACCCATATATTATTCAAACAATATGACTAGGTATTTTCAGCCCCTTTTTTACATATGTGTGCTCTAATAACCGCAAATATTTCCCTAAACAATGTTCATAGTTACATGCCGTCAGATTACTTTGAAGCAGAAATTAGGTTTTTGATTAATTGTTAGCCAAAAACAATGGTTACTAGTTCTTTAACAAACCGAGCTAGCAAAAATTTGGAGGTTATATTTTTATGGTACCAAGCCGCTTTTTGCTCCATGTAAGCTTGTAAATTGAAATGCATTTACAGTTTTGATCAGTCAATTGCATGGAATTAGACCTTTTTTTAGTAACAGATTGAAATTATAAACCTCTGACAGAGAGGACCGATTCATGAACCAATCATTTTACACTCAGATGGACAAACAACTTGCTGACATTGAGGCTCAAGGCCTCTATAAACGTGAGCGCCTGATTACATCGAAACAAGCCTCTTCTATTCATGTGACCGAAGATGGCCGTGAACTCGAAGTTTTAAATTTTTGCGCCAATAATTATCTTGGCCTAGCCGATAGCCAGGAACTTTCTGATGCCAGTAAAAAGGCTCTGGATGAATATGGTTTTGGTCTGTCATCGGTTCGTTTTATTTGCGGGACGCAGGATCAGCATAGAGAGCTTGAGCAGGCGATAGCGAGCTGGCTTGGCTTTGAAGACAGTATTCTTTATGCCGCTTGTTTTGATGCCAATGGCGGCGTGTTTGAACCGCTCTTAGGGCCAGAAGACGCCATCATTTCAGATAGTCTCAATCACGCTTCTATTATTGACGGTATTCGCTTGTGTAAGGCAAAACGCTTTCGCTACGCGAATTCTGATATGGCTGACCTTGAGGCAAAATTGAAAGACGCCAAAGCGGCAGGAGCGCGCCACATCATGATCGCGACAGACGGTGTATTTTCCATGGACGGTTATATTGCTAAACTCGACGAAATCTGTGACCTCGCGGATAAATATGAAGCGCTGGTTATGGTCGATGATTGTCACGCCACTGGTTTTCTCGGCAAAGGCGGACGAGGCGCAGCTGAGTATCGCGGCGTTGAAGGCCGTATTGACATTCTGACCGGAACACTTGGTAAAGCGCTTGGCGGGGCTATGGGCGGTTATACCTGTGCAAAGAAAAGCGTGATTGATATGCTTCGCCAAAGATCCCGGCCCTATCTGTTTTCAAACTCACTGGCACCGTCACTTGTTGGCGCGAGTCTTAAAGCGATTGATCTTGTGAAAAATGGTGACGCCTTAAGAACGCGGCTTCAAGACAATGCCAAACGCTTCAGAGCGGGCATGAGTAAGGCTGGATTTGATCTATTGCCCGGTGAACATCCGATTATTCCCGTTATGCTTGGGGATGCCAAGCTCGCACAGCAAATGTCGGATAAGCTTTTGGATGAAGGCGTCTATGTTATCGGATTTTTCTTTCCGGTTGTTCCAAAAGGCAAAGCCCGTATTCGAACCCAAATGAGCGCGGGGCATACATCAGAACAAATTGATCGTGCCGTCGCCGCGTTTACGAAGGTCGGCAAAGAACTAGGCGTTATATCATGACGTTACCGACAACGATGAAATGCCTTGTTAAAGCCAATGCCGAAAAAGGTCTTTGGATGGAAGAGCGCCCTGTTCCGACCATAGAACCAGATGAAGTGCTAGTCAAAATAGAACGTACCGCCATTTGCGGAACCGATATGCATATCTATAAATGGGATGATTGGGCTAAAGCTAACGTACCAGTTGGGCTTGTAACGGGTCATGAATATGCTGGTTATGTTGCTGCTATTGGATCGGGTGTCCGGCGCGTTAAAGTCGGCGACAAGGTAACCGGTGAGGGTCACGTTGTTGGCAATCGCTCTCGTAATGCTAGAGCAGGCCGTTTTCACCTTGACCCTGACACCAAAGGCATTGGCGTAAATCTGCCCGGTGCATTTGCCCAATATTTGGCTCTCCCGGAGTTTAACGTAATTCCACTTAAAGATAGCGTGCCCTTAGAAATTGGCGCAATCATGGACCCCCTTGGGAATGCTGTTCACACGGCGCTGTCGTTTGATTTAGTTGGAGAAGACGTTCTTATTACGGGGGCAGGACCAATCGGAATTATGGCAGCAGCCATAGCAGCCAAATCCGGTGCGCGGCGTGTCGTTCTCACTGATATCAATGATTGGCGCCTTGATTTTGCTAAAAAAGTGGCCCCTGAAACCCGCATGGTCAATATTCTCAATGAAAACCTACGGGATGTCATGACGGAAATTGGTATGAATGAAGGTTTTGATGTGGGTCTTGAAATGAGCGGCGCAGAACCCGCTTTAAATCAAATGCTCGACACGATGATCATGGGCGGCAATATCGCTATGCTCGGTATTCCGGCCAAACCATTTCCTGTCGACCTAGGCAAAGTGGTTGGAAAAGCCCTGACCTTACGCGGAATTTACGGACGTCAAATGTATGAAACGTGGTATAAAATGCTAGCCCTCATCGATAGTGGTCTTGATATGAGTCCGATGATTACGCACCGATTTGCGGCGAGAGATTTTCAAGAGGCTTTTGACCTTATGGAAACCGGTAAGAGCGGTAAAGTTATTCTAAATTGGAACGAGCTATGAGCGATAAATATGTCCCGTTAACGGGCTATGAGCGTCAAACTGAAGACCAGATGAGGGAAACTGTTGAGGGACTGCGTGAAGAACTATCGCGTCGTCGTTCTATCCGTATGTTCTCATCTGATCCTGTGCCCCGTGATATTATTGAAAATTGCCTGAAAGTGGCTGGTACGGCTCCGTCAGGCGCTAATCATCAACCTTGGCATTTCGTCGCTATTTCCGACTCTGAAGTGAAACAGAAAATCCGTGAAGCCGCAGAAGAAGAAGAACGCGAGTTTTACGGTGGCCGTGCCTCTGAAGAGTGGCTTGATGCGCTTGATCCGCTTGGCACGGATGATCATAAACCATTTCTTGAAACCGCGCCTTGGTTGATTGCCGTATTTGCCCAGCGCCGAGGCGGAGAAGTGGTTGGCCAAGACAAGAAGAATTACTATGTCACCGAATCTGTGGGTCTAGCCACGGGCATGTTAATCACGGCTTTGCATAAAGCAGGTCTGGGTACGCTCACCCATACGCCAGCCCCTATGGGCTTTTTAACTGAAATATGTGGACGGCCAAAGACTGAGAAACCATTCGTTTTAATGGTTGTCGGTTATCCCGACCCTAATTGTCAGGTCCCGACCCACGCTTTGATCAAAAAAGAGTTATCTGAAATGACGACCTTTATTTAAAGCTTGTCTGACTTAGAGGGCAGGCTTATAGCGGCTGACCGTTATTATGAGCACACCGTCGACATATAAATCTTCTGATCTGCCCATGCCGCGCTGGGAGTTTATTGCTATGATTGCAATGCTCATGGCTTTGAACGCGGCAGCCATTGATACTATGCTGCCAGCATTAGGTCTGATTGGCGACCACTTCGCCCTTAAAAGTGATAATGATCAACAGCTTATCATCTTTTCTTACCTTGTTGGGTTCAGCGCTCCGCAATTAGTGTTCGGGCCTATATCCGATCGATATGGCCGTGTCGGTCTACTGAAGCTCTGTTTGGTTGGTTATATTATTTTTGGCGCTGCCTGTATTTATGCGCCGAGTTTTGGGTTTCTCATATTATTTAGGTTTTTGCAGGGCGTCGTATCATCCGGTACGCGTGTGATTGCCGTATCTATCGTCAGAGATTTACTGGCGGGACGGGGTATGGCAAAAATCATGTCACTGGTCATGACAGTATTTATGATCGTTCCAATTATTGCGCCTATAGTTGGCCAAGCCGTCATGGTGTACTCTTGGAGATGGACATTTGGAATCTTAGTTGTCCTAGGCATTCTGACGTTGATCTGGGTAACAATAAGACTTCCAGAAACGTTAGATGAGGACAAACGACAAAGTTTACGGCCAAAAGCCTTCATCACCGCTTATATAGATGTATTAAAAATCCGGCAAACAGCGGGATATATGGCGGCAAGCGGCGTCATATATGGATCTTTGTTTGCGTTTTTAGGTGCGTCTGAACAAGTTTTCCGGGAAGTGTTCCATCAAGAAGAAAACTTTGCGCTGCTTTTTGCTGGCGTTGCGATAACCATGGCCTTGGTTAGTTTTTTAAATTCTCGCATGGTTGAAAAATTCGGTATGCGCCGCATCAGTCACATCGTTCAATTGCTTTTTATCGTCTTTGCCCTCGCAAATGTTGTGATTTTGAGCGTGTTCGGTGAGAAACTTATTCTTTTCTATCCGTTATTTGCGATGACGATTGGCTGTTTTGGCATGTTGGGTGCAAACTTCAACGCCATCGCTATGGAGCCTCATGGTAAAAATGCTGGATCTGCTAGCGCGGCTTATGGTTTTGCGACAACAGGAATTGCGAGCTTGTTTGGAGGCCTCGTTGCTCGTCAATATGATGGCTCTGTTATACCGATTCTTTATGGATTCTTGTTTTTGGGTGTTTTATCTATGGCTTGCGTCATGATAACTGAACGCGGCAAACTGTTCCAAAACAGTTATTAAGCTATCTGAGAAAGACTATTTGTTTTATCAAAATATACGGTTAGAGAATATTCTTGAAACAAGGTAAGTGAATTTGAAAAACTGTATCATTATCGGAGCATCTCATGCTGGCGCTCAATGCGCTATTAGTCTTCGTCAAGGTGGTTGGGAAGGAAACATCACGCTTATCGGTGATGAAGGGGATTTGCCATATCATCGACCGCCTTTGTCCAAAGACTATTTGTCCGGTGGGAAATCTATGGATGAAATCTTATTGCGACCAGCAAGCACCTATGATGATGCAAAAGTAGATGTTCAGCTCAATACGCGCGTGACTGAAATAAACCGTGACGAAAAAACTATAGAGCTGCAAAACGGCGAAACTTTGAGCTATGATAAGCTTATTTTGGCGACAGGGGCTCGGGTCCGAAAGCTATCCATTCCTGGTATCGATACTGACGGTGTTTTTTACTTAAGAGATACAAAAGACGTACGGGCGATCAAAGATGCTATCGGGGCAGGGAAGAAGGCAGTTATCATTGGCGGCGGGTATATTGGCCTTGAAACTGCAGCATCACTACGTAAGCAAGGCATGGAAGTCACGGTCCTAGAGGCTATGGATCGTATCCTGCAGCGCGTTACCGCGCCTGTTATGTCTGACTTTTATCGCCGCGTTCATACGGAAGAGGGCGTGAACATTGTCGAAAATGCGCTCGTGTCAGAAGTCGTGCATGAAAATGGCAATATGAGCGTTTTGACTAAGGATGATCAAAACTTTCCGGCAGATATGATTATTGTAGGAATAGGTGTTATCCCTAATATAGAGCTAGCTCATGAGTCTGGATTGGAAGTCGGCAATGGTATCGTCGTCAATGAGTTTTGCCTAACGGATGATCCCGATATTTATGCTGCAGGCGATGTAACTTGGCATCATAATCCAATTTATGACACCCATTTAAGACTTGAGAGCGTTCCAAATGCTACCGAGCAGGCCAAAGTCATTGCAAACCATATCAATGATAAGCCTAAAGCCTACCACGCCTTGCCTTGGTTTTGGTCTGATCAGTTTGATCTTAAGTTACAGATCGCTGGTTTGTCGCAAGGATATGACGAGATCATAATCCGAGGGAATATTGAAGGTGGTCGTTCTTTTGCAGCCTTTTATTTTAACGGTAATCGTCTGCTCGCTGTAGATGCTGTGAATTCTCCTAGAGAGTTTATGTTTACTAAGATGGTTTTGACTAAGGGTAAGGCGATTAACAAGGTCGGACTTGACGATATGGAAATAGATTTGAAGTCGCTGATCGGTTAAAATTCGCTATAACCTTAAGGGCTTTATGTGTGCTGATTCCATGATTTCAACTTTTAGTATGATAAAATAATTAATCAACTTAACGCTCTAATGGGTAATTAATCTAATTGTTACAAATAGTTACAGGTATGGTTTAAGATATTTTTCATTGCTTGACAGAATTTGTGAAATTGACCAGTTTCGCGACAGTCTGACGCATTAAAATAAATCAACCGCGCAGACCCTTGCAGGGGAGAAAAATATGTCAATCGCAAGAATTATTTGGGCACTGAGTGCACTAGCAGCTGTGGTATTCGCTTTTATGAATACAGGGTATGATGCAGCAATATTAGCCATCCTTGGCTTAGTTAGTGGCTGGTTCCTAGATCATGATCACAGACGCGGCGTTATTATCGCTGCAATTTTCCTAATGGCCGGCGGTGCTGGTGCATTAGGTGCTATTCCTGCTGTTGGAGCACATCTAACAGCAATTTTGGGTAGCTTAGGCGCTGTATTCAGTGCAGCATCCGTTATGGCAATCGTTCGAACATTATGCGAGCGTCTTCTAAAAGGTTCAGCAACTAGTTAGAGGTCTAACGACTTAAATCATTTTGATTATTTAATGGCGCCGTTTGGCGCCATTTTTATGTTTGGATAATCAGTAATTCTAGTAATATTCTTTAAAACCTGCTTGAGAGTTCCTTAACCATGTTGTGGGACTTACGGTAAAATGACGTCAACCAAACAAAAAATAGATGCCGGCTTGGCCCCAGCTCAAATTGCTCTTCGAGAAGCTAAAGGAGACTGGATCGGGGTAGGGCTGTTTAGTTGCGCTATAAATCTACTCATGCTCACGGGCCCGCTATTTATGCTTCAGGTCTATGATCGGGTTTTAACCAGTCGTTCCATCCCAACATTAGTTGTGCTCTATGCTTTGATAGTCTTCTTGTTTGGGCTGCTTGGTGTGTTTAACTTTTTTCGGACGCGAGTATTGTCGCGGGTAGGGTTTCGGTTGGATAGCCAATTAATGGAAACAGCCCAAAAGATGCGTTTGTTCCAAGAACTGTCGCTTTCAAGTGTGAAGTTTCAGCCAGTATCGGATTTGTCTCGGCTTAGGCAGTTTATCAGTTCTCCGGGTCTCGCAGCATTCTTTGATTTACCTTGGGTCCCGCTCTTTATTTTTGTCGTGTTTATCATGCATCCATGGCTCGGCTGGTTGACGGTTGCTGGTGTGATCTTCATTACTCTGTTCACATTTGCCAATGAAAAACTTAGCAAACAAAAGCTAGCAGAATCTACGCGCTGGGATTTAGAGGGTAGTCAATTTGGCGAAACCTCTCGTAAAAGCGCTGATGCCATTTTCTCTATGGGAATGACGTCTAATGTATTAGCCCATTGGAGAAGATTACGGACCAATAGCCTAGGCTATGCGCAGCGCGCCATTGGGACTTCGGAAGTCTTAATGTCTATGTCCAAGACCATTCGGCTATTGCTTCAATCCTCTATTTTAGGCCTAGGGTGTTATCTCGCCGTTTTTGAAATTATCACACCCGGCACAATGATTGCGGCCTCTATTATCGGAGGACGTGCGTTATCTCCTATAGATCAAGTCGTTGGAAATTGGCGGAATTTTGTCATGGCGCGTCAAGCTTATGGCCGACTCAATATAATGTTGGCGGGCAAGGGAGATGCTAAAGACCTTATGAACTTGCCTGACCCACAAGGACATGTCGACGTGAGCAATGCTTACAAATTTGTCCCTGCCGCAAATGGCGGCGAGGCTCAAGTCATTTTGCAAGGTATCAATTTTTCATTGGCCACCGGAGATGGCTTAGGCGTCATAGGGTCAAGTGCTAGCGGTAAGTCTAGTCTTGCCCGATTATTGGTTGGCATTTGGATGCCGGATCGAGGCAGTGTGCGGTTCGACGGCGCGACCTATGATCAATGGGATAGAGATACACTAGGGCAACATATTGGGTACTTACCTCAATCTGTTGATCTTTTGACTGGGAGTATAAAAGCCAACATTGCGCGTTTTGAACCTGACGCCGATGACAGCGACATTATAGAAGCCGCAAAGATTGCAAAAGTTCATGAGCTGATCATGAGTTTTCAGGGAGGATATGATGCCGTTATTGGAAAACAAATCATGTTGTCGGGAGGACAGGTCCAGCGGATCGCGCTTGCTCGTGCCATTTATAAAAGGCCAAAACTGATAGTACTAGACGAACCGAACTCTAATCTAGACGCAGAAGGGGATGCAGCTTTGTCTGCGGCCATAAGAACGCTACGTGAAATGGGATCAACGGTCATCGTTATGGCACATAGGCCAAGTGCTATTGCCTCCGTTAATAAAATCTTGATGTTGAACCGTGGTAAGCAACAGGATTTTGGGGATAAACAAGACGTTTTGGCAAGAGTCACACAAGCTCGCAATCAAGCAGGTATAAGGTCATGACGGTTTCGATTCAAAACAGTTCTCAAGACGTGGTGGAACTAAAAACCGAGTCAAGCAAACTCGTAACCGCTGGAATCATCACCTTCCTGACCTTGTTTGTTGGTTTAGGGCTTTGGATGTATTTTGCGTCTATTCAGGGGGCAGTCATCGCATCGGGATCTGTGAGCGTACTTGGAAAACCTAAAACAGTTCAGCATTTGGATGGCGGTATTGTTGCGACAATCAATGTCGAAAATGGCGCCAGCGTAGAGGCGGGCAGTATTTTGATGCAACTGGATGATACGATTTTAAAATCCAATTTAGACATCTATAAAAATAGGTTTAGGGAGGCGGTTTCACGCCGAGACCGATTGGCTGCGGAGCGAGACGGCGTAAATTCTCTTGTGTTTAACGACGAACCATTTGTTAAAATTGGATTTCCGTCGGATCAAGAATTTGAAGACGGGCAACGCGCTATTTTTAAGGCCAGACAGGCAACTTATGACGGACAGGTCACGCAGCTGAATGAAAAAATACGTCAGCTGGGTAATCAAATTGACGGATTAAAGGCTCTATCTGTCTCGAAGATGTCACAGATTGAGATTTTGAATAAGGAACTCACAGCTATCAGGAGCCTCGCGAAAGATGGTTATGCGTCAGAGAACCGTGTTTTAGGTCTGGAACGTCAAGTTCAAGAGCTTACCGGGCAACAACATGAACACACATCCGAGATAGCGCGGGTTCAAAATTCTATCGCCGAAGTTCGCGTGCAAATAGCCCAAATACGTAAAGAATTTGATCAGTCTGTCTTAATGGAACTACGCGATGTTGGATTATCTATTAAGGATATGGAGCAACAAATTTTGGCCACTCAGGAACAGTTAAAACGTATCGATATCAAAGCGCCTATAGCCGGTATTGTCCACGAACAAAGCATATTCACCATCGGCGGGGTGATCGCACCTGGAGGCGCCATTCTTCAAATTATTCCTCAGGGTCAGGAAATGGAATTTGAGGTCAATGTAGAACCGCAAAATATTGACGAAATTTATGTGGGTCAAGATGTAAGCATTATGTTTTCGGCCTTCAATGCTAGGACGACCCCTCAGCTAAACGGTACCGTCGAAAATGTTTCAATAAACACCTCTGTTCAACCAGAAACAGGCCTACCGTTTTATCCAGTAAGGGTCATTGTTTCCCAAGATGAAATGGACCGGCTAGGCGATCAAAAATTAGTGTCCGGCATGCCTATAGAGGCATTTTTTACAACTCAAAGCCGGTCGCCTCTCAACTACTTGGTTAAGCCATTAACGGACAATCTCAAACGAGCTGCCCGTGAAGAGTAGGGGCTAAACTCGCCCGCTTAAACTCCTATGTCACCTATCCGAATATGAACATGTCTTCGGTTAGGTCTTCGATGGAAACATCTTCGACGATCACAGCTGAGTCGCCAAAGTCTACTTTGACGCCGCCATCTATTTCCGTCATTGCTAAATCTTCCATCGAGAATGGATCAGCAAAACCAGAGAGGTCAATTAGATCTTTTGTGAGTTCGAAATCTGTAATGGTGTCGGTGCCTGAATCTTCCCGAAATACAAAAATGTCATATCCTTCACCACCGGTTAGAATATCTTTTCCAGTGCCGCCGTCTAATATGTCATTGCCGGCTTCGCCGAAAAGTTGATCTTTACCGCTTTCGCCGTAAAGGAAATCTGAGTCTTCGCCGCCGTAAAGTTTGTCTCTGCCATTGCCGCCATAAAGCTGATCGTGACCGCCTTCGCCCAGAATAATGTCACCGCCATTTGAACCATGAACGATGTCCATGCCTTCACCCGCGTTAATTTCACTGATTTTGGACAATTTCACATCTGTAAAGTCAAAAACATCGGCTTGGTCTGAACCAATAATAGAGACATCCGAGTGTTTTTTGGCCGTAATGACTTCAATACCATTTGCTGAACTAAATCCTGATTGTAGAGCAATCGTCACGCCGTCAGCGGTTGCAATGATTTTGTCTTTACCCGAGGTTCCGGTATCCATGATAAGATCAGTCCAAGATCCTGAGTCAAGTCCGAATAAATATTGATCGCTATCTTCGCCGCCGTTTAGCATGTCATTACCGGATCCGCCATCGAGGCGATCTTTCCCGTCGCCGCCTAGGAGGATATCATGGCCATCTCCGCCAATGAGATAATCTTTTCCACCTAAACCTTCGACGAAATCATGTCCGTCACCTGCATTGATCTTATTATTCTGATCATTGGCCGTAATCTGGTCGTGGCCGTCAAGAGCATTGATCCATTGAATGCCTTTAAGTTTTACGCCTTGAAAATTCCAAATTTCGCTATCATTTGTCCCGCCGATCGTTACATCAGCATTTTTACCGTAGTGAATAACTTCAATTCCATTCGCCACTGAAAAACCGGTCATCAGTCCAATAACAGTATTGTCTTCTGTCGCAATAATCTTGTCTTTACCTTTTGTACCAGTGTCTTGATACGTATCCACAAAACCAGCATTTTCAAGCCCAATATAGTATTTGTCTGCGCCTTCACCGCCATCCATGATATCATAACCTGCGCCTCCGGTTATGCTGTCATTGCCGTTTTCACCAAATATTTGGTCATGGCCTTCACCGCCAAGTAAAACGTCTTTTCCTTTGCCGCCGGAAAGAACATCATGGCCTTCACCGCCGTCAATGGTATCGGCACCATCAGTCCCCCGGATTTGATCATGCCCGCCATTACCAAAAATCATATTAACGCCCGTGATTTCAATCCCGGTGAAATCCCATATCTGTGCGTCATTATCGCCGATAATCCGAGAGTTTTCGACACCGTCAATCTTCTCAATGCCGTTGGCTAGGCTAAAACCTGTCCCGATCCCAATATCAACGCCGGCTTCAACGGCTTGAATGACATCAAACCCGGATGTGCCAGTATCATTATAGAAATCTACGTAGCGGTCCTGAAAATCATCTGCATTGACAAGGTAAATATCAGACCCTCCGGCGCCATCCAGTGTGTCATAGCCCGACAGGCCGTTTAAAATGTCATCACCGTCTGTTCCTATAAGAACATCATGAGATGTCGTCCCAAGGATTACATTTGTGTCTTCGGTAAGTTGGCGTATATCTTCCAAGAGATCGCGCATGATTGCATTCGGCATATTCTTTTCCCCGCTTTAGTCCCACGTCTCGTAAAACGCATCCAGCTTGGGATTGTTGATATATGGAAGAAATTTCAAATATGAAAAAGAACTAGATGAATACAGGGTTTTTATTCACGGAAAACAAAACGTTAAATTCTGCCTGAAGGTGTATCACAGTCTTCAAAAAATAGGAGTAATTTTGGAGGCACCACCCGGAATCGAACCGGGGTGGACGGATTTGCAATCCGCTGCGTAACCACTCCGCCATGGTGCCTTCTGAGCGCGCGGTATATCTGACGATAAAGCTTGTTGCAATGGTCGATTTGCGACGAAAAGAGCATT
Source organism: Hellea sp. (assembly GCA_014238285.1). GTDB lineage: Bacteria > Pseudomonadota > Alphaproteobacteria > Caulobacterales > Maricaulaceae > JACOMS01. Next base: position 2,619 of record JABABK010000049.1, on the reverse strand, counting down.
TTGTATTTTTGTTGTCACTCAGGAAATCTTTAGAATACCGGGGAAGATAGCTTCGTGTCTGAGTCTGCACTAATGAAAGTTGCTCAAAACAATTTCGAATGCGCTTTATGCGTGAATCTGCCATTGCATGTCTATCAGTGCTCGGTCTATATCCTCACTTGAACAATTAAGTCTTCACCTACCTGAAACGAGTGAAAAATGTTTGATTTCTCAGCTGCCCGCGAGCACATGGTTGAAAGCCAAATCCGAACCAGCGATGTCACCGACTACGGTGTCCTAAATGCCTTTAGATCTACTTTGCGTGAATTATTCGTTCCCAAAGCTTCAATGGCTTTGGCCTATTCTGACGCTAACATCCTCACGGAAAATGATCGCGTGATCATGAAGCCCCGTGATATGTCAAAAATGGTGCAAGCGGCTGATGTTCAGCCGACCAATATTGTCCTAGATATCGCCTGCGGCCGTGGTTATTCGTCCGCTATTCTAGCGAACCTTGCGGAAACAGTTGTTGCGCTTGAAGAAACGGATGAAGCGGTTGAAAAAGCAACGGCTAATCTGGCTCAAGCTGGAGCGGATAACGCCGTCGTCGTTAAGGGCAATATTAAATCAGGCGCCCGTGAACATGGTCCATTTGACGTCATTTTCGTCAACGGTTCTGTCGCTGAGATTCCCAACACATGGTTTGATCAACTCGCTAATAATGGCCGCCTTGTTGCTGTGATAAAAACAGGACCTGTTGGCCGAGCGACATTATTTACCCGAAGCGGTGACACAATAGGCGAGAAGGTCATATTTGATGCCAGCACGCCATTACTGTCAGGGACACAAAAACCTGTAGCCTTTGCGCTTTAGGTAACGAATAATGAGATTTAAGGCTCATATGATTCGAAGCCATAAATTACGTTTATTTGTAAGTAGTGTTGTATCCGTGCTCTTATTGGCCACGCCGATCGCCAATGCCGAGACTTTTGAACAAGCTCTGATATCTGCTTACCAAAACCATCCTAAGCTTCAAGGTGAGCGTGCGCGCCTCAGAGAATTTGACGAAAACTATGTGCAAGCACAGGCACAAAGCCGCATGACATCTAACCTGTCCGGTAGCCTAACAACGAACGTGTCACGAACGCCTGCCCTTAACATACCGGGTTTTGATAGCTTTATTGCAAGCGGAACAGATGTTTCCACACCAGGTGCGCTTCAGCTTCAAGTCATTCAGCCGATTTATCAAGGTGGCCGCGTATCGGCGCTGAAAAGCCAGGTTAAATCCAGTATCCTAGCCGCCCGAGAAGGACTTCGAGCGACGGAAACTGAAATACTGGTCAATGTGGCCAATGCTTATGTTCACGTATTACGCGATGAAGAGGCAGCTCGTATTCGCCGCAGTAATGTCAGCGTCTTGATGCACCAAAAAGAGGCGGCGGATACGCGGTTTGAAGTCGGCGCAGGCACTCGTACGGATATGGCTTTGTCCGAGGCTCGTTTGGCGGGTGCAAAAGTAGGCCTAGCCCAAGCGGCGGCGCAATTGCAAACATCACGGGCGCAATACCGCGAGCTAACAGGGCATATGCCTGAAAATCTTCAGCCCTTACCAAGATTTGCTTTACCGATAACAGAGGACGAAGCTGTTCGGTTGGCCAAAGCAAATAATCCGGGCCTTTTGGCATCTGCTTTACAAGAAGAAGCAGGTGAAGCGGCCATTAGCGTGGCCAAGGCCGCCAAGAAACCTGTTATTTCTTTAAACGCGACGGCGGGCGGTGTCCGCTGGCAGTCAGGATATCCCGATCATGCGGAAACGGCGACCATTGGCGCGCAAGTGACTGTGCCTATATTATCAGGCGGCATGAATAGATCACGCATTCGGGCGGCCAAGAGCGCTAGAACACGGCTTATGTTTGAAACCCGTGATGTCGAACGTCAGCTATATTCCGCGATCATGCAAAATTGGGCAGGACTTCAAGCGGCTCAGGAGGCGCTTGATGCTAGTCAGGTCCAAGTCGCGGCAGCAGAATTAGCGCTTGAAGGTGTTGAATTGGAACGAGAAGTCGGCACCCGTAACGCTCTGGATGTTCTAAATGCTGAGCAGGAATTATTAGACGCGCAGCTCGTGATTTTGAATAGCCGAACCGAAGTCGAGAAGGCTGGATATCGGTTATTGGCGTTAACGGGGGCTTTTGACGCGATAAGCTTATCGTTACCCACAGATTATTACGATCCAAATGACAACTTAGAAGACGTTAAAAGCGATAACTTCCTAGGAATCGTGGAGGAAATCATCCCCGCGAAATGGCGATAACCTAAATATTCATAATAATCAGAATTCTCTTCACAATAGAATCAATGGATAGCTAGACAATTCACACGGCATGTTTTATCTTAATGATTCAGGGGAGTGCGCAGTTCGTTATGCGCCTATAAGGAAAGCGATTTATGTCTGATCATACATCGGATACACAAAACGGTCTCGGCGCAGAGGCTGGTGAACCCAGCATGGAAGATATATTAGCATCGATCAGAAGAATTATCGCCGAAGACGATGTTTCTGAAGGCGCAAGTGCCGCCAAACAAGTCGATATTATTGACACAGTTGTTGCTGCTACGAGTGCGCCAGAAGACGAAAGT
>JABABK010000048.1 GCA_014238285.1 Hellea sp. | reverse complement strand
AAAAATAATCCGCTCATTAAAAGCATTCCCATAATACCGGAATAGAGCGCAGGGCGAAACCGTACCTCTCTTACATCCTCGGCATCAAACCCTGCCTTGATCATCATTTTATCGATTGTTTGTGTCATTGCGCGCTCCGTTAAGCCTCTTTTAACAAACTGCGGCATGAATGAGAGTGATCTAGATCACGCTTGATGTATTTATTTCAATATTTTTACAGACCTTGTTTTTCCAAAAAAGTGTCAAAATTTTCAAAAAATTGATCTCTATACTCGTCTTTTTCGAGGAAAACTTCATGTAAAGCACCGGGAATAACTTTGAAATCAATGCCAGCTGCCTGGGCAAAATCGGCATTTGAGGCAGGGTCGACAATCGGATCACCGCCTGCCGCAATAATCAGTCCGGGGATTTTAAGCTGAGGCGCATTTCGGTTAACATAGGTCATAGCCTTAAGAGCCTGACTAATCCACGCAAATGTCGGTCCCGAGACCCGCAATTCTGGCGTCGTCTGAAAATACGCCGCCCAACGCTTAAATCTGGGCAAATCAGATGTCAGCTTATTGCCTTCAAAAGGAACGGGTATGCCGCGGTCTTGCTTTTGAAACGGTAAATTTTTCCGTGAAAACCCCAAAGCCGAAAGAACCTTAATCAACCACGCCGTCACACTGGTTTCAATATCAAACAAACCTAACATAGGCGCGCTACAAACAACAGCAGATGGATTCATCGCCCCGCTTATGACGGACATGAGCGCAACGCATCCGCCCATAGAATGCCCCATAACGATGTGAGGCTTAGGCAGTTCATGAGAAAACTTCTCGGCTGCAAATGCCAAATCATCAGCATAGTCCTGAAAACTAGCCACATAACTTTTAAGAGGGTCTTCCACGAGCCGGTCAGACAAGCCTTGCCCTCGCGGATCCATCATCAAGACGGTAAATCCACGGGTCAAAAAGTCTTCTATGGTCTCGAAATATTTTTCAATAAATTCGGTCCGGCCTGGGCAAAAAAGGATTGAGCCTCTGGGGTCATCAACACTAGGCCGCGCAACCATAATACGGATGCGCACACTTTGGTGATTGATGTAGAAAAATTGGGCAGATTTTTGTATGGCATCAGGCAAGGCCTCGCCGCGCGGACGAACGACTTCAGCCGTCTCATATGAGTTTGAACGCGCCATTTCCCAATTAGATCCTGATATAGTAAAGGGGCCCCCGGCCCCTTATCATAAGCCGTTTAAAGCTACATAGAACTAAATAAGCTCTGAAGGCCCATTGCAACGGACATGTCGCCAGCAACTTTAAGCTTGCCAGACATAAATGCCATCATTGGATCAAGATTGCCACCAGCCAAAGCAACGAAATCGTCTTTCGTGACAGAAATGGTGCAATCCGCATCATCATTACCTTCTTTGGCTTCTGTTCCGGAAGCGAAAACTTGGCCATCATCACCAAAGTCAAATTTTACGGATTTATCAAGTCCGCCAGTGCTGGCGAGAGCTTCGTTCATTTTTGCAACAATTTCTGCGTTATCCATTATGGATCCTTTCAAGTTAGGTTTGGCGCTTTATAGGGGGAAACATCCCCATATATCCAGTAAAAATAACGGGCCGCCGCCTACTCTAGTTATGGCTTTCTAAATTCCCTTAAAAAGGCTTCCTAAATTTAAGTGTCGCGCGATCGCTTTCACCGATATTTTTATAGGCAGCCGCGTTAAAATCAGCCGCTTCAGTGCTGCCAGTTTCAGGCGTGCGAGAGCGCGGCGGAAGCGTCCAAACCCCGTAAGGGTGGTCCGCCGTATCGCGCGGATTAGCGTTGACTTCACTGGAACCAACAAATTCAAACCCGGCAGCTTCGGCCAAGGCTTTCATATAGCTTTCCTGCACATACCCTGTGGCGCCGCGCGGGTCTTGCTCCATCGTTTCAGGAAGGCGATGTTCGACGATGCCCAAAATACCGCCAGGTTTTAAAGCCGCGTAAAATTCCTTAAAGGCATCTTCTGCGTAACCGCCGCCCATCCAGTTATGAACATTGCGAAAGCTCATAAGAACGTCAACCGAACCCGGCGCCATGATCGCGCCGTGATCTTTACCAAACGCGCCATATCCGATCACGCCGTAGACATCCGTATCGGTGTATTTTTCCTTAAAAGCCGCAACGCGCGTGATAGAACGATCACTTGTCTCAGGGTATAAAACTGCCGTGTACTGACCACCATTGAGCTTAGCATAAGGCGCCAAAATATTGGTGTACCATCCTGGCCAAATCTCAGCGACATGTTTACCAGGGGTAACCTCAAAAAACTCTAATGTTTCCTTGGGGTGGCGGAATTGATCCCGCGCGCTTTCATCGCTTCGGCGCGGGTCAGCGATCATATCGGCCAAATTTGTAGTTTTGACGACTTCTTCTTGTACAGGCTTAATCACTTCCGGGCTCTTATCTTTACAGGCCGAAAGCGCCAATACGCTAGCTGTCAGCGTCAAGGATATCGTCATTAATTTTCTCATGGATCTCTTCCGTTATCTATTCGCGCGGAAACTATCCTTTGCCACGCAAAAAGCAAGTTAGACCCGGGAATTCTTGCCAATTATTCATTAAGAGAGCGAATCATAACATTGCCTCCTCATGAGGCGAGCAAGTAGGAGAGATACTGGCGTTCGCCAGTATGAACGAAATACTTAAGCCAACATCATCCGCTCATCCTGGACTTGATCCAGGATCTCCTACCCTACACCGTTCCGTCGTCAGCCGCCGCCTCACTCCGATTTGGTTGGCTCTATAGATTGCGAATCTTTGCGAACTATGAGACTGTCATCTTATGGAACCCGTTTTCACCTATGGCGAAATCTCTCTGACTCTGATCGAATTGGTCGGAGCCGTGACGCTTATCTTGCTCACGGTCTTGATCACGCTTTTACTAACTCGCAAATCAGGTGACTTGTTACAGCGCCATATGGGCGATATGCAGCAAAAACAACTCGACCTACAAGGCAGGTTGGCTCAGTTTTCTGAAGATGCCGCCCAACGCGATAATATGTTTCGCGAAAGCCTCGATAATCGCCTGGCCAAAGTGTCTGAAAGCGTCGGCAAATCCATCGTCGATACGCAGGAACGTAATTCGGCCAATTTGAAACAGCTCCATGAACGGCTCGCGCTTATTGATCGCGCGCAGAAAAACATCGAGACTTTATCGGGCGAAGTTTCTGGCCTGCAAAGTCTTTTATCTAACAAGCAAGCACGCGGCGCTTTTGGCGAAAAGCAAATGCAGGATTTAATCTCAGATTATCTCCCCGCTAAATCCTATACTTTCCAAGCGACGTTATCCAATAGTAAGCGCGTCGACGCCCTGATCCATATGCCCAACGGACAAGGTGATGTGGCCATTGATAGTAAGTTTCCGCTCGAGAGTTGGCGCCGTTTGATGACGGCTGAAAACACACCCGAAGAAATTGCCGCCCAGCGGGACTTTGCCAGAGACGTTCAAGTTCACCTCAAAGCCATCGCCGAAAAGTACCTTATCTTTGGCGAAACCCATGACGTCGCCATGATGTTCTTGCCGTCCGAGGCCGTCTACGCCGAACTTCATTCTAACTTCCCGCAAGTGATCGAATCCGGTTTCAGGCAAAAAGTCATGATTGTCTCGCCGACCACATTTATGGCGACTTTGCACACCATGCGGGCCGTGATGAAAGACGCCGCCATGCGCGAGCAGGCCCATATCATTCAGCGCGAAGTCGGTGCTATGGCCAAAGATGTGACCTTGCTTGATGACCGGGTTTCTAAGCTTCAACAACATTTCAACCAATCCACGGAAGACATCCGCAAGATCAGAATTTCAACCGATAAGATCACCAAACGCGCCGATAAAATCGACGCGCTTGAGGACAATATTGAAAGCATTGAACCTTCTAATATCACTGACTTTAGAAAGTCCGCTTCATGATATGGTATGATGGACGCTTGTTTCGTCCCATCTCAAGTAAGGGCTCAAGCCAGACCAGTGACGAAACCATTTTTCAATATTCTCAAAAAGCTGACCGCCTGACCGGAAAATATTCCGGTGGCATAATCGAACTGGGCCACCTCATCGGCCTATGCGATGAAAACGGCAATATCAATATGCGCTATCACCATCTCACCCATGAAGGATATCTGATGACCGGGAAATGCCGTACAAGACCCGAAATTCTAGAGAACGGAAAAATCCGCCTACACGAACGCTGGCAATGGACCTGCGGGGATTTTTCTAAGGGTACGAGCATTTTGGAAGAGATATAGTCCAATCAATGTAATATCGGGTTACTTCGGGCGGCCCGTAGGATTAGAGAAATCGGTAAATTCACCGTAACTACAGAGTGACTTAATCGTTTCAAATCTTTTCGCATCAGACCTTAAAACATCACCGCTATTATGGTCGTAGACAAAATACTGCCAATCTTCACCATTACCAGAGGCCTCACCGCAGACAGTTACGGTACCTTTGTCAACCATAGTTTTACGAAAAACAACGTTTTCCGAAGCCGGAAATTGCGCTTTGGCTTTAGCCATAAAGCTTGCAACTTCAGCCTCGATCTTTCGTTTTTTAAGTTCCTTTTTATTGCCTTTGACCTTAGCTAAGGCAGCTAGACTAAATGCCTTATCCATACGGCATTCCTCAGGCAAAGAGTTATGAGCTTTTTCAAATCCTTTCATCGGGATAATAATTAATTCACTTCCGATAAGAATTTTTACATTTTTCCGACTGGTGGCAAACTTTTCAAAAAACGGCCTCTGATCTGCATTTTCGTAATCGAATTCCATGAAGACTGAATCCATCAAACTATCCATGCGATTATCATCGTCATCATCGAAAGAAATCGTTGTCAATATCTCTTCATCATCCGTCTCATAATAGCTATCTGGGTTGAGGACTTTAGTCCCAAAGCTCGGATTACAATTATATTCAACCTCAAAATATCCTTCGAGGTTTTCTGCACTAGTTTCAAAAAAGTCCTGAGGAGGGCTTGGATCTACTTCGCCGTTATGGCCAATTACATTGAGACTGTAATCTTCGAAACCATGGTAGTCTCTTTTCTGAAAACTCCATACTGCAAGGCTTTTAGAATTAGGGGATGTAGCTGGTGATGACAGGTCCTTAGACTCTCCGTTGCCACAGCTCGCCAGTCCGAAGATCAGAGAACATGCTGTAATTTTCGATAATAAATTCATAATAAGAACCCCCTAGCTCGTTACTTAGGGGTGAGAATAAACTATTTTCAATCCTACCGCAATATCCACAAACTGAATTGCTTTAAATCAATAAATCAAAAAGGCCGTCTAGACGAAAGCGCCGCATTAATCGTCCCGTCATCCAGATAATCGAGCTCGCCGCCAACGGGAACGCCGTGGGCAAGCCGCGAAATAATAACTCCATTACCCTCAATATGATCGGTGATATAATGGGCCGTTGTTTGCCCATCGACAGTGGCGTTCATAGCGAGGATGACTTCGCTGATACCGCCCGCTTTAACCCGGTCGATAAGGCTGGCAATGCGAAGATCTTCCGGCCGGATACCATCAATCGCTGATAGAGTCCCGCCGAGCACGTGATAAACACCTTTATACGTCGCTGCCCGCTCCATGGCCCATAAATCCCCCACATCTTGAACCACGCAAATCATAGCCTGGTTACGGGCCGGCGCAGCGCAAACATGACAAGGATTACTGGCATCGACATTTCCGCAGGTCGAGCAGGTCGATATTTTATCCGCCGCATCTCCCATAGCCTCCACTAATGGCCGCATCAGCAGCTCGCGTTTCTTGATAAGTTCAAGCGCAGCCCGGCGCGCAGAACGAGGCCCTAGGCCCGGCAATTTGGACAGGAGTTTGATCAGGCGATCGATTTCTGGGCTAATATTTTGTGACATGGCTCTTTTAGTGAAATAATTAGGCTTGATTCGAGCCACTTTAGACACTCAACGCCTTCAGGGAAATGCACGATTGCGATGATAAGAGCTTCAGACAATAAAAAACGCGCGTAGAAGGTTGATGTGGGGCAACAGATTACGCGCGTAGTGGATCATAATTGATCCATAATCTTCTTAACATCTATCGCAATACAAGATAGTACATTTTTTTTAAAACCACGTTCGATTAAATTCAACCCAATATCAGGCTTTTTTATGAACCGACTCAGACGTATGGAAATTTTTAGAGCTGTTGTCGACGCTGAAAAGTTCTCACAAGCGGCCGAAAACCTCGGCTTGTCAAAATCCGCTGTCAGTCACGCAATTTCTGACCTTGAGGCCTATCTTGGGACGCAGCTTATTAATCGCGACAATCGGCAGTTTCAACTGACCGCTGATGGTAAAAGATATAATCTCCAATGCCGAAGTCTTTTGTCAGACTTAAACGCTGTGGAAAACACTTACCGACAGGAAAAAACCACCATCGATGGTCATATTTCTATCACCGCACCGATTTCATTTGGGGTTTCCAGACTGTCCCCCATATTAACGGAGTTTCTAAAACAAAACCCAGATGTACAATTGTCCGTATCTCTTTCTGAGCATAATGTTGATTTGGTGCAAGCTGGGTTGGATATCGCCGTTAGGATTGGGCACTTAAACAGCAGCGCTCTAAAGGCGCGTAGACTATCCAGCGTTCAATTAATCTTGTGCGCTTCACCAGATTTTATCAAAAATAATCCAGACATTCACACAATCAAAGACTTGGAAAAAGTCAACACGTTACGGTATCGCTGGACACCAAAGTGGATATTCATTCATGATGGCAGAAAAATTTCTTATGCGCCGAAAGGCTCTATAACATCCGATAGCGGAGAAGCGCTCTTAAAATTTGTCGTGGGCGGACAAGGCGTTAGTTTTTTACCGGATTTTATTATCGAAGAAGATCTTGCCCAGGGAAATGTCGTTCGTATCTTGCCAGAATATGAAGGGGAAATTCTTCCCGTCCACGCCGTTTTTCTCCCCAGCCGTCATAAGCCCGTCCGGGTTAAAAGGTTGATAGATTTCCTTGTGCAGGGATTTGCGAATACTCCGTCAAATTAAAATCCTGACGCGCCCGATTTAGGATCGCGTTCATCATTGGCGCCGTAAAAATAATGACCATCTGTTGCCACGGAATTGGCCCGGCCAACGACCCCTCTTGGAACGTTCCCGCCCAAAGAGCCATCAGAAGCACTATCATTTTCTAAAAATATATGACCCATAGACCGTAAAATACCAACAGTATCACGCGATATTCCCGGCTCGACATAAACAAGATCAGGCAGCCATTGATGATGCATGCGCGGCGCCTGGACCGCCGCTTTAATATTCATATCAAATTCGATCACATTCAATATAACCTGCAGGGTTTGCGTGATTATGGTTGATCCGCCGACTGATCCTGTTGCAATAACGTTCTTGCCATCTTTTTTAACAATCGTGGGACTCATAGATGAGAGCGGCCGTTTGCGCGGTTCAATTTTATTAGCCTCCCCGCCAATAAGGCCGTAGCCATTTGGCGACCCTGGCTTGGAGGAAAAATCATCCATTTCATTGTTGAGCAAGAAGCCAGCCCCGTCCACGGAATAGCCACTACCATAGGAAAAGTTCAGCGTATATGTGACCGAGACGGCATTGCCGTCCCCGTCCATCACAGCATATTGTGTGGTCGAAGGACTCTCATCGACAAAACTTAAAGCGGGCGCAATATCAGCCGATCGACTGGCGGCTTCAAGATCGATAGAGTTTCGAAGTTTGCCTGCGTACCTCTGCGCCGTAAGCCCCTTAACTGGCACATCATAAAACTCTGGGTCCCCTAAATGTTTAGAACGGTCGGCATAAGCACGACGCATAACCTCGACCAATTTGTGAATATAGGCGGCGCTATTATGCCCGTCGGCCTTTAGATCATAACCCGATAAGATATTGAGCATTTGAACAATATGAACCCCGCCCGATGATGGCGGCGGCATGGAGGAAATTTCATAGCCTCGGAAGTTTCCGGTAACGGGCTCACGCATGACACTGTAGTAGTTTTCAAGGTCTTGATGGGTAATCAGCCCGCCGCCCTCTTTCATCTCGGCCACGATTAAGTCAGCGGTCTTGCCTTTGTAAAACCCATCGCGGCCATCTTTAACGATCCGGCGTAGGGTTTCAGCCAAATCTTTTTGTTCCAAAATCTCGCCCGCTTCATATACACTTCCGCCGGGTTTGAAGAAATATTCCACAGAAGATGGATCTGCAGAAAGCTCACCCCGAGAATTTTCCAGTGATGCCGATAGGCTATATGGCACTCGAAACCCTTGTTCAGCCAGCTTGATAGCGGGGCCGATGACCTGACGTCGATTCATGGTGCCATAGGTTTCGAGCGCATCCAAAAACCCCATGACGCTGCCCGGCACGCCGACTGATTTGTGGCTATACCAGGAAATACTATTATCAACTTCGCCGTCAGCGCCGAGAAACATGTCACGGCTCGCTGCGGCTGGCGCCATTTCCCTAAAATCAAGCGCAATGACTTTGTCTTCGTCCTCAAGCGAAATCATCATGAAACCACCGCCGCCAATATTCCCGGCTTGGGGGTGAGTCACGGCCAATGCAAAACCCGTCGCAACAGCGGCATCAACGGCATTACCGCCGCGGCGCATAATCTCTTTGCCGACAGAAGCCGCGATTGCGTCCTGAGCCGCGACCATACCATTTTCGCTAATCTCCGGAGAAATACGGCTATCAAATTTGACCGCTGGCGGATGAGTTTTAACCGGCTCCTTAGCATGAACTAGTCCTGCCAAACTTAAAACCATAATCGCCAAAAGAAGAATGCGCATAAAAAATCCCTGTATCAAGACATAAAATCCAGAACGGGACTATTGAAGATATTGAGCTATGGCTCAATGATAAAAAGAAAAATTTTGTGGATCCTAAGGATGAGGGTGTAGCTGGTTGTCCCCTACTTCCTAACCACTCGAAGCCCGGTAAAATCATTACTATCTCCACGCCGCTGCATGAGCCTTGCGCCGTAGCGCAAGTCGGCGGGCGGGGAGAACCAAGAGCCGCCTCTGACGGCCCGTTGGTTGCAGGAACCGCGTAGGTCGGGCGAGCCGTCTGTTGGCGCGTCTTTGAGATTGAGCGTGTTGCAATCCAGAGTCCACTCCGCCACATTCCCAATGGTGTCTTTGAGGCCATATTTATTCCCAGACAGGCTGCCAGCGGGAAGCGTGCGGTCAGAGGATAGATCGTTACATTCGGTGTTGGCCCAGGCCAGGCCCGACTCTTTGCCCGCGCCGTTAGCGAAAGCACAAAGGGCTTTTTTCGAACCGCCCGCATAGAGACCTGTATCGCCGCCGCGCGCGGCATATTCCCACTGGGATTCTGATGGCAATGAGTAGTTTTTACCTGTTTTAGACGAGAGCCATCCGGTATATTTTTGCGCGTTATCCCATGACACATTAATCACGGGCCGCTTACCGCCGCCCCAACCATTATCATTGGTGATGGACGGGCAACCGCCGGCCGCCGCGCAGGCTTGCCACTGGCTGAATGTGACTTCTGTGACGCCGATAGAAAAAGGCTCTCCGATAATGACGGGCCTTTGAGGCTGCTCATTCGGACGGACATCAGGTTCATCCGCGCCTGCCCCGAGATTGGCATTGCCGCTAGGGACGGTGACCATAAGCGGGCAGACATCGCAATCGCGGAAGGTCTTTCCGGGAGACGGTTTAAGGTCTTCTAGGGCTGCCTTGGCGAGCGGCGCATATTTACCCTGCGGATAGCTCGACAGATAAGTCTCATAGCCGGACACTGTGTTAGAGGTTTTGGCAGAGCTCCAAGCCGCTTCTTCGATTTGGCTGGCTTCGGCTGCTACTGCGGCCGCCTGTATAGCATTTATCCGTGACTGAGCTTCGCCTGCGTGTTTGCCCGATGGATGACGGCCAAGATAATCCTGATAGGATTGAAGACTATTGGCGGTTTCGGCGGTTTTCCAGTCACGCGCTTCTTGAGCGGCCCGTTCGGCGGCGTCTTGATTGGCCGCCTCGATAGCGGCTTTCATTTCGTCAATGCGCTCTTGGGCTTTGGCGGCGTGAAGGCCTTCGGGCCAGTTTTCGAGGTAGTCTTCATATCCGGCGATGGTGTTGCGCTGCTCGGCAGAAGCCCAGGCTTTATTATCATAGGCGTTGATTTCTTCCTGGGCTTTGTCTTTGTGACGGCCGTTAGGGAAATTCGTCAAATATTCGCGGTAGCCTTCGAGCGTGTCTTTTTCGAGCGCGTCAATCCAGGCTTGTTCGTCTGCTGATTTGGGCGGGACGGGTTCTTCTGCTTTGTCAGTGGAACCAGTAGTAGGGAGTTCAATGCGGGGGCGATCTGCCGGTAGGTCGTCATTGACGACAGTTTGGGAAATCAACCATATAGCTGCAGTCGCAACGAGGGCCAGAAGCAGAAAGCTTAGAATCCATTTTACCCAAGGCTTGCGTTCGTCTCCGGGTGTGTAAGAGGTGGACTCAGGGCCGTCATTGACGGGCTGCCAGCTATTTTTACGTGCAGATGACGAAACCAATCTTGCTTCGTCTACTCTGACGGATTCTTCATCCCCTTCTAAGATAGCCCTTGCTCGAAATGTATTCATTAGCTCAGCTAAATTTTTAGTTTTCATGCCGAAATTATCAGCTAGGGAAATACTACCGCCTAAAAGCTTTTTCGAAACATCGGCGAGTAGTTTACCCTCATCCTCTAACCGGCTGAAGTTTACAAATCTTTGGGTGTTAAAAAGCCCTGTGGTAACTTTTAAAGATGAAAACTCGCTGACTTCATTCCAGTTGAAGAATGTTGTACGGCCAAAGACGTTTTGTTCAAACCCTTGTCGACTTAATATAAGCTTATGTGGCTTAAAAATCATCACCAAAAACAACAGTGCTCCGAGTCCAAAGAAGATCATACATCCCCATACCCATCCCTCCCGAACTCCTGCACTGAAGGCCCAAAATCCGCCAATGGCGAAAAGGGCGCAGATTAGGAAAAGCCAAATAAATTTAAAGCGAGAGCTCTTTAGTTCCTTGTGGTCAGGTAAAGTTCCGACGGGCGTCCAGCTATTCTTGTTGTTTTCGTTCACAATTATGCCTTATCTTCGAGACGTAAAATCAAATTATCAAGACAATATTGTCCGGCCTCGTTCAGCGCCCGTTCTTCTTTGGATTGGATAATAGATTGCAGCAAAACCAGAAAGGCTGACATGATCAGAGCGACTAGTGTGGTCGTAAAGGCGACGCCGAGACGGCTTGTGACTTGATAAAGGAAGTCTTCGGACTCAGCATTGATCGGGACGCCCGCATATTGTAGCGCAAACATAATGCCCATAACGGTTCCGATAAAGCCGAGGGATGGGATCAGCCATGTTAGATATCTGAGCATAGAATAACGCAGATCAATTTCATGCATATAAAGTTCCAGCGAGGAGTTTAGAACAGAGATGGCTTGATCGGATTTACCGGAAACTTTGAACTGGTCGAGGGTACGCTGGATCATGCGCGGCAAGAAGGCTTCCTTACCATATTTACGGCTGACAATACCGGCGCGGATTTTGTCGATGGTTTCACTGTCGAGCTTACGGGCATCGGTGGGGAGGTAACCGCGTTTGAGCTGGTTTTCCTCATCAGCGGCGGCGCTCCAGCGCAGAAATAATTCGCCAAAGCCAAGGAATAAAGCGACCCACATAATGTTCTGGATTGTAAAGGGCCAAAACGGCGCGTCGGCGTCGAGCAGGATTTCTTTGAGCTGCTCACCAAAAGTAAGCCGCATTATACCGATACAGACAATCGCTGCGACAAAAGCGATTAAGTAGACAAAGACGCGTCTGAATAATTTTGCTTGTTTCATTTTAGATTCCTCATCAATCACAAACGCCTGTCCGGCCAGAAGCCAGCGCCATAAATTGTCCGTTATTAGATCCAGCAAGAGTTTCCATAAACTCCACTGTGCCGCGATAGTCAAAATAATTCCCGACCACCACTGTGTGAATTTCTTTACGTCCCGCGTTCATGCGCGTGATTTCCCGCGCTAAGGAATTGGGTCTCATGCCATTATTAGCGCTAGGGTTAGGCAGGCCGTCGCTCACAAGAAAGATGGCTTGTCCCGGGCCATTGATCATCTTTTTAAACGCATCGAGCATAGAGGCTGAGCCGCCGAATTGACGCGTTAATCCCTTAGAAAAAGAGATGGCTTCAGGCCGGCTCGTACTATTAATATTGCGAAGACCCGAGCTTGGCCAAGTGCGGACACGCGGGCCGCTGTCAGTTTGCTGAAAACCGACGATTTGTAGCGCGTGATTATCTTGAAGACTTTGGATAATGCGTTCGACCGAGCGATTGACCGACTCTTCATGGCCGCCCATGCACTTGTTCATATCTAGCGCGACAACGATATCGTCTTTCTTGGTTTTCATACCAAGAAAGCGAAAGGATACCAATTTTTCAACCGGTGTTGGTGCGGGCTTGGGATCAGGAATAGGTTCTGGTGGTTCAGGGATCGGAACAGCCGCCGCCGCGCGGGCCTTGGCCTGTTTTTCAAGAAGGGCAGCTTCAGCGGCGCGGAGCCTCGCCAGTAACTTGTCTTCTTCAGATTTAATATCGGAAACATTGGCCGCGCCAGCATCGCGTTTTTTGGCTAGAGCTTTTTTCCGCTCTTCAGTCTCTACGGCGCTTTCCTGTGCGGCGCGGGCTAGATCGGCAATGGCGTTTTCAGGCGTGCGTTCCTGAATTTCTTTTTGGTAAAACGGCATTAAGACAATGGTGAGCAGGGCAAATGCACCCATGGCAGCGGCGAACAGGTCGATGGAGGATAGAGAGAAAATCTCGATGTCTCGGGCACGTCTTTTCATCTCGCGCGCCCCACAAAGTCACCGCGATTATTGCGGGCCATTTCTTGCAAAAACAAAGTTAGGCGTTTGTCTTTGGTGTAATCACCAATGGCGACCGTATGGATTTCTGATTTGCCGCGATTGCGCTTGGTCACATTTGAGACGATAGAGCGGGGCGAGCCATCATCGGGGGCGCCGTCACTAATCAGAATAATCGCGCCTGGGCTTAGGTTGAGGGTTTTGAGCATAGCGCTTTGGGTAGGCGTGCCGCCGCCAAATTTTCGGGGCAGACCATCGACAAAACCGCGCGCGCCCCGGATCATGGAAGAGCTTGCGGTGGCTTGACGGCCATTGGACGGATACAGACTATAGCTCGGCCCACCGCGATAACCTATTATGACAAAGCGGTTGTCCGGCTGCATCATATCTATAATTTCGTGCAGGGCTCTAACCACATTTCCTTTATGGGCCTGCATAGAGCCGGACATATCGACCACGATGGCCACGTCTTTTTTATCCGTTCCAAGACCAAGGATGGAAAACTCGACGCCGCGGTTCACGCTGCGAGGCGGCTCAGGAATTGGGTCAGGCACGGGATCCGGCGTTGGTTCCGGGTCCGGCAAAGGCTGCGGGTCCGGTATAATGATTTCGGTTGTGTGTTTAAGCACTTCTTGAAGCTTCATCTCGACAACCGACATGTTGGCTTCAGATGTTTTATATTTTTTGTCGAGTAGATTTATTTCAGCCCGTAAGGCCCGAATAACGGACATGTCTGTTTGCGTGGTTGAGGCGGCGAGCCGGCGTTTTTTGACCAGCTCTTCAAGCTCTTCCATGGACACATCCGTGCCGCCTTTATTATAATAGGGAAACAGGACCAGCACGATTAGGATAAAGGCGGCCAGCGCCGCCGCAAACAAGTCCAAGGCGGAGATGGAGAAGATTGATATATTGCGCCGACGGGCTTTCATAAATTATGACTAGACCAAGCCCAGGGCTTTGACTAGCGTCCGCCCAATATTCTGGAAAGCGTTCTGAGCATATTTTCTTTGGACTTGCGTTTGGCGTCTTGATTTAAATCTTCGGTGATTTCTAAAGAGTTCGCCAAGGCTTCGCGGTCCATTTCACTGTTAATGACATCATTGGACCTTGCTAAGCGTCCATCAAGGTCATCGAGATACAAAGCTTCGAGGGATTCAAGCTCTGTCTCAAAACTGGAAAATTCGATCTTGTCCCGTGTGGTTACAAGGCTACCAGCATAGGCGTGCACAGAGGGGCCAAAAATTTCGTGATCCTGAGCGCCAACGCGAAAGAGGGAGTCGGACAAAATTTGACGCATGAAAAGCGCATCCTCGGCGATGATCGTATTAAATTCGACATCCGTTAACGTGCTGTCATAAGCTTCAAGGCTTTCGATCTGGCCCGAAAGATAGGTTTCGCAGTCCAGAGCAAAGTCGATCAAATATCCCATATTACCGATGGTGATTTCAGGTGCGGCCTGACGAAACACAGGATTGGCGATATTTTCAATCACTTCGGTCACAGGTGTTTGGGGCGTAACAAAGCTATCGCCGAAGAAATCGAGCGAAGCGCGCAATGTGGAATCCACATCCGCCGTAAGCGCTTGAGTAAGTTTGAAAAATTGATAGCGGGGCTCATGCCCATTATCAGGGAAACCGGACATGATCGTAATGCACGTTTCCTGAATTGGAGCGGCGGCGATTGGAACGTCGTTTCCTAAGCTTGGTACGGCGTAGTCGACCACATTTTTGGCGTTATCAACGGATCCATCTATAGCCATGAAGTCATCAACGTTCATGAGCGACGCCGGATTTTGTACTACGCCTTTGGCATTATCAACCGACCCATCAATGGCCATGAAGTCATCCACATTCATGGGAGGTGTAGCGTCTTGAGCGCTCGCGGAAACGAACCCCAGAGATAATGCTAACGTGATAAGGCCTGCGCGGATCATGATCTAAGCTCCGGTCCGGATAGTGTTAAAGGGTGAGTTTACGGCGCTACTAGAAGAGGCGCTGCCGTTATCTTGACCAGCGCTATAAGTTCTGAGTTGGTCGCCATTGCCAGCTTTTGAGACGCGCATGACGCCATCAGCCTTGCCTGATGTGAAATTACCTTCGAGGGCATAAGAGCCAGCGGCTTCATGGACGACCATATAACCGGATCCGTGAGCTAGGCCATTTTGAGCGTGACCGTAATATTCTACGGCGCTACCATTTGCGTTTTTAAGAACGCCAACACCGGAGCCATTCGCGAGCCCGCCTTCACAGACGCCCATCCAAGTCCCGCTAGCAGCACCGTCTTGGTTATAAGCACAACGTGTGGCGATGGTGTCGAGGGCCCGTTGTTTCTCAACATAAAGCGTCTTCAGCTTATCTTTGAGATCATCAAAGCGGATCGCTGTGATGGTTTCATTGGAGTCGATCAGGCTGACCTGGACATTGGTTTGGGCTTCGAGAGCTGGAACGATTGATGTCAGATAGTTATTCCCTATGGCTTTGGATTGTCCTTTGTAGGCGAAGGCTTGCGTGCCAGCGTAAATAGAGGCTTTAACGAGGACATCAGTCAAAATTTGTTGACCATAATTTGGACGTTGCACAGTCCGGCAACGACCATATCGGTCACATTGTGTTTCTTCTTTACTGCTCTGGCTTCCAATGGCAACGCCAGAAGCAATAGCACCTAAAAAGGCGAGCGCAGTGGCTTGGTTTTGTTTTTTCGCAAGAGCTCGGCGTTTTTCTAAAATGGCATATTCAGCTTTGAGCATGTCGCGAACTTGCGCGCCCATTTCGCCGTTATGAACGCCGTCAAACAGGCGTAATGATTGAACCGAAAGATATTTTTTCTCGGCGTCCAGCAAACGGTTCACATAATTATAACGGGCTTGATAATCTGAATTATCAGATCCGACAAAGGTTAGAGCCGCCAGAGACGGGTCGTAGGAAGAGATGGCTGTGGCGCGTTTAGCCATGGCTGTCTTTTCAGAAGCAGTATCATTGATGATGTCGATGATACGATCTGCAAAGCCTTTTGAGAAAACCGGTTTTAAGGGATCAGCTACACCTTTCGTGCCCTTGCCAAGAGAAGCGATGGTTGCGCCGTCCATACGGATTTTTTCCATGGGCGTGACTTGCACGACATTTTCCGGGGCGTTGAGCGACAAAGAGGCGGTGCGCGTAGACTTTCGTGTGCCTTTGGAAATGTAAGATACAAAGTCCAGCTCAGGTACATCCGTAGAAAAGCGGCCGGATTGCATTTCGGTCAAAGCCGCCTGAGCGGTATTATAACCATTGCCGACGGCGGCTTCGGTTAGAGGCTGGCTAGACAAAAGAACCCCATGGGTCGGAACGGCGGCGCGGTGATCGGTGCGAACGGTGACCATGGGGGAAATCAGATCCCCAAATGTCAGTTGATTCTTATTCATCATTTTTTTCGGGTCAGGATAGGAATAAGTGGCAAAATCAACGGTCACGACGCTTGGCAGGCTCTCCGCCTGGGTAATCGGGACGGATGTCAATTTTCCGTCAGGACCTAACTTAATTTCGTGCGGCGATAATAGGACTGAATGTTCAGGCAGGCGGGCAGCGAGTTCTTTATAGAGAGACAGGGCGAAATAGTTAGACTTTACGATAGAGCTATCGACAATGTTTTCAGCTTCGACGGAGCCCGTGGCTGAGGCTGAAACCCGCGCGCCAATGGGTGAGGCCATATAGGCTTGCCTAAACTTGTCTTTGGCTGCGCTGTCGACAACGGCTGGATAGCGCACTACCGCCAGCAGACTACCATCGGGAGCCTGGGTCTTAAGCTGCTGCGTCGCCGATGATGTCATTAAAGATGATTGTCGTTTTCCAGTCGCCGTTGATGCGCAGGCGCTTGATAATAGCGCGGACGCCAGCAAGGCTATTTTTAAATAATGAGTGTTCACGAAAAGGCCCCTTTCCTATAGTCTAATCCTGTTTATATTAGTTGAGACTATATGAACGGCTCCTGATAATTTCTGTCCGAAACATTACGAAATGTTTAGGTTGACTCTTGTTTAGACTTGGTTCATATGCGCCACTGTATTAACACGCTGGCACAAAAATGACGCAAACAGAAGCACATATCAATGGCCTATCCGCAGCCCTCACCGAACTTGAATCGGCCGATGAAACACGCCGTTTTCTGGTTGATTTATGTACGCCAGCTGAGCTTAGAGCCTTGGCAGAGCGTTGGCATGTTGCGCGTCTACTCGATGAAACAGACCTGTCTTATCGCGATATATCGGCCAAGACAGGCGTTTCTACCACGACGATTGGCCGCGTGGCCAGATTTTTAAAGGACGAGCCTCATCAGGGCTACCGTATCGTTCTCGACCGTATCAAGGATCACTAAAATGACAGAACAAAGATTAAGAATCGCCCTTCAGAAAAAAGGGCGGCTCGCCGATGATAGTTATGCGCTGCTAAAAAAGTGCGGCCTGCGATTTTCAATCCGTTCCGGCGGGCTTTTGGCGCGGGTCAAAAACATGCCCGTGGATCTATTGCTCGTTCGCGATGATGATATTCCGTCCTTTGTGGCTAATGATGCGGCCGATATCGGGATTGTTGGCGAAAATGTTCTGATGGAAGAGAAGCTTTCATCAAAAACCAAATTTGATGCTGATATCATGATGCGTCTAGGCTTTTCACGCTGTAAGCTTTGTCTAGCCGCGCCGCAAAATGGAGCTGTGCAAACGCCTGCTGATTTAAAGGGCACGCGTATCGCCACGACCTATCCGGGCGTAATGGGGCAATATTTGGCGTCTAATAATATTGAGGCCAAAGCGGTTGAGATGAAAGGCGCGGTTGAACTTGCGCCCTCCATCGGGATCGCCGAAGCTATTTGTGATCTCGTCTCCTCGGGGGCAACGCTAGAAGCTAATGGTCTGGCGGCGTTTGAAACTATTTTGGAATCCGAAGCTGTCCTAATTAAATCAGACCGTGCGTTGAGTCCCGAAAAGCAAGAAATTTACGATCGGCTGACCCGCCGCATCGACGGGGTGATTAAGTCGACGGAAACGAAATATATCATGATGAATGCGCCGCGCGATCAAGTTGACGCGATTACGGCTATTTTGCCGGGCGCAGATGCACCGACGATTATGCCGTTGGCCGGGAATGATGATCTGGTCGCGCTTCAGGCCGTCTGCACGGAAAACATTTTCTGGGAAACGTTAGAAAGTCTGAAAACACTTGGCGCTAGAGCCATCCTAGTGCTCCCCATTGAAAAAATGATGGCTTAATGAAAACTGTTATTTGGGATAAGCTGTCAAAGGACGAAAAACGGGATGTTTTATCCCGGCCATCGGGGCTAACCGATGATAAAATTCTATCAAGTGTTTCAGATATTATGGCCGATGTTAAAACGCGCGGTGATGTAGCCGTGCTTGATTACACACGCCGCTTTGACGCGCCTGATATAACAGACTTATCTGTTTCTTTGGATGATTGCCAAACAGCTTGGGAAGCATTGCCAAGCGACCAACAGGCGGCTTTAAAAACCGCCAAGGCTAATATTGAAAAGTTTCACGCAGCTCAAAAGCCAGAGATCATCAATATTGAGACCATGCCCGGCGTGACATGCCGCCGTGAACCACGGCCTATGTCCGTGGTCGGGCTTTATGTTCCGGGCGGCACTGCGCCGCTGGTCTCGACGCTTCTAATGCTGGCGGTTCCGGCTAAAGTGGCTGGCGTACAAAGACGGATCATCATGACCCCGCCGGGTAAAGATGGCAAAATCAATTCCGCTATTTTAGCGGCCGCCTATCTATGCGAAGTGACAGATATCTATGCCTGCGGCGGCGCGCAGGCGATTGCGGCGCTTAGCTATGGCACTCAAACAATCCCTAAATGTGATAAAATCTTTGGCCCTGGTAACGCTTATGTCGCCGCAGCAAAATCTAAAGCGGCCCAAGAGCCCGGCGGCCCTGCCATTGATCTGCCAGCGGGACCATCAGAAGCTATGGTCGTGGCCGATGCAGGTTCAAATCCAGTTTTCGTAGCCTCTGATCTATTGTCTCAAGCGGAACACGATATGTTGGCGCAGGTTATTTGTGTGGCCAGTGATGAAACTGTTGCGGCCAAAATTTCCGCTGAAGTTGATCGTCAGCTTCAAAGTCTGCCCCGTATTGAAATCGCCCGCGAAGCTATTGCCAATAGCCGCACTATTATTGCCAATGATGCTGTTGATATCATCAATGATTACGCGCCGGAACATTTGATCCTTCAAACGCAAAACCCAGAAGAGATTGCCGGTAAAATTTTGAATGCTGGCTCGATCTTTCTAGGCCCGTGGACGCCGGAAAGCGTGGGCGATTATGCTAGCGGCACGAACCACACTTTGCCGACTTACGGCGCCGCGCGTAATTACAGCGGCGTAACCTTAGAGAGCTTTTACAAATATATTTCCATTCAGTCCCTGACTGAAGATGGCCTAAGAACATTAGGTCCTACAGTTGAAATACTGGCTGATATGGAAGGGCTAGAGGCTCACAAGAGAGCCGTTTCCCTAAGATTGGAGACTCTGAAATGAGTGATGATTTAAATTGGGCACAAAGCCTAGCAAGACCCGTCATTGCAGGATTTGCCGCTTACGCCGCGCGCGGGGCATCAACGGATGCTCTTCACATGGATGCCAATGAAAGCCCGTGGACTCCGCCGCCGGCTGGCCCGTCTGTTAAAGATTATAACCGCTATCCTGCGCAACAACCTGCGGGATTGATGACGCGGCTATCAGGTCTTTACGGCGTTGATGAAAGCCAGATCATGCTCGGCCGCGGCGCGGATGAAGCCATTGACGTGCTGCTGCGAACTTTTTGTGAGCCCAGTAAAGATAGCATTCTAATTTGCCCGCCAACCTTTGGATATTTTTCAATTGCGGCGCAAATTCAAGGCGCAGGGATTTTCAGCATCCCATTACAGGATGGTTTTTCTTGGGATGAACAGGGTATCCAAAAAGCGCTTAAAGACAATGATATTAAAATGGTCATGCTGTGTTCGCCTAACAACCCGACAGGAAATTCGGTGGGCCGCGAATTTGTATTATCGCTTTGCGCTGACAATCCAGACACGCTGATTGTGGTGGATGAAGCCTATATCGAATTTTCTGAGCACGAGAGCTTTACCAGTGAAATTGAAGGAAACCGAAACCTTGTGGTGACGCGGACTTTGTCCAAAGCTTACGGCCTCGCCGGTGTTCGGGCGGGTGTTGCTTTGGCTAGCCCGGAGATCATCAATCTGATGCTCAAAGTTCTGCCGCCTTATCCTGTTCCGCGTCCGGTCGAAAAAGCCGTTACCTTGGCGCTCGCGCCGTCTGCCATGGCGGTTCATGCAGAGCGTATGGCGGTTTGGAAATCAGAAAAAGAACGACTAGTTGCTGTCCTGTCAAAGTCAGAGTTGATCGCGAAAACCTACCCAACAGATTCCAACTTTATTTTATTGGAAGCCGCCAATGAAGATGGGTTGCTTTCGGTTCTATCCAAATATAACATTAAAATTCGGGATTTTAGATCAAAGCTCGCGCGTCACTTCCGCATCTCTGTTGGTAGCCCTGAGCAAAACGATCTTCTGTTGATCGCGCTCGGCCTTGCTAAAACGATCAACTCCAATAACCGTATTGCCGAAGAGTTCCGAACCACCAATGAAACCGATATTTCCGTGCGGGTGAATCTTGATAATGCGTCCTCCATCAAGATTGAAACAGGCCTTGGGTTTTTCGATCACATGCTCGAGCAAATCGCTAAACATGGCGGTATGGGGCTGACCCTAAAATGTGAAGGCGATCTTTATATTGATAGTCATCACAGTGTTGAAGATACGGCGCTCGCGCTTGGGGCTGCCATGAAAAAAGCGCTCGGGAATAAAGCTGGTATTGGCCGTTATGGTTTTGTCATGCCTATGGATGAAACGCAGGCTAAGGTCGCCATAGATTTATCGGGCCGCCCAGCTTTCGTTTTCAAAGGCGACTTTCCGACGGAAACGGTTGGTAATTTTGCTGCTGAGATGTGTCCCCACTTCTTCCAAAGCTTGTCGCAATCTCTCGGCGCGTCTATTCAAATCGATGTTGAGGGCGATAATACGCACCACATGATTGAAGCCTGTTTTAAAGGCGTTGGCCGAGCTTTGCGTCCCGCACTTTCCAAAGGCAACTCCCAAGAAATTCCGTCGACCAAGGGCCTTCTCTAATGTCCTTAGTGATAGTCGATACTGGCTGCGCCAATCTATCATCGGTCAAATTCGCGTTTGAACGATTGGGCGCTGCGCCGGTTATTTCGGATAATAACGAGACTATTTTGACGGCTGATAAACTTATCCTGCCGGGCGTTGGGTCAGCGCCTTATGCCATGCAAAATATTGCTGCGAAAAATCTGGTTGATGTATTACGCGGTGTGTCCCAGCCCATGCTAGGGATATGTCTTGGCATGCAACTGCTTTACGAAACTCTTGAAGAGGGCGGCAGAGTGGTGGAAGGTCTTGGTCTTATACCGGGCCACGTCGGCAGACTTGAGACGGGAAATCTACCGTCCCCTCATATGGGCTGGAACCAAATAGAGCCTAGCCAACAGTCGCCTTTGATGCGTGATATTAAAGTGTGTGATTACGCCTATTTTGTCCATTCCTATGCTGCGCCTATTTCGGACTATACTCTAGCCTCATCGAGTTATGGAACGCCGTTCACCGCCGTCGTCGGTAAAGATAATGTCTTAGGCTGTCAGTTTCACCCCGAGCGTAGCAGCCGTGTCGGCGCGCAAATATTCAAGAACTTTTTGGAGCTAACATTGTGATTAAAACCCTAACCTTTCGCTCATTCCGGCGAAAGCCGGAAACCAGCCTGAGCCAAAGCTATAGCTGGATTAATAAGCGAACAACTGGGCCCCGTGTCGAGGCACGGGATCAGCGGGTGTGTTTGTTGCAAGGGGCAGTTAAGTGACTAATATTTTTCCCGCCATAGACCTAATGGATGGCGGCTGTGTCCGTTTATTTAAGGGTGACTTTAACCAACGAACGAATTATGACGCCGACCCCATCGAAGTCGCAAAGGGCTTTAAAGCGGCAGGAGCTGAGTGGCTTCATGTTGTCGATCTTGACGGGGCTAAAAATGCCACGGCTGAACAATCACAACTCATTATTGATATTGCTAAAAAAAGTGGGCTTAGCGTGCAAACGGGCGGCGGTATTCGTGAGCTATTTCATGTCCAAAGGTTGCTCCAAGGCGGAATTGAACGTGTCGTTATCGGGTCTCTGGCCCTTAAAAACCCAATCATGGTGAAGTGGTGGATGTCTGATTTGGGCGCCGAGAAAATCGTCTTGGCTCTTGATGTGAAAATGAATGAAAACGGCGTACCCTATCCGACCTCCCATGGCTGGAAAGAAACCGGCGACAAGTCTCTTTGGGAGGTCTTGGATGATTATAAAACGGCCGGGTTGCAGACCATCTTAGTGACAGATATTGAACGGGACGGCGTTTTGGGCGGCTCCAATGTTGAACTCTACCAAGCTATCGGAAATAAATACCCATCGATAGACCTCATCACATCAGGCGGCGTAGGTACTTTGGATCATGTCAAATCGCTCAAAGCTTTGAACCCACATGGGATCATTATCGGCAAAGCGCTCTACGAGAATAAATTCACCGTTGAAGAAGCAATCACGTGTTAGCCCAATCTAAACTTGCTCGGAGAATTATCCCCTGCCTTGATGTCCGCGATGGCCGCGTTGTCAAAGGCGTGCAATTTCGTAATCACGAAGATGTCGGCGACATTATCGAACTCGCCCTTCGCTATCGCGATGCCGGCGCGGATGAGCTTGTGTTTTACGATATCACGGCCAGCGTTGATGATCGCACTGTCAGCCCAGATTGGATCAGCCGTATATCTCGCGAGATTGATATTCCGTTTTGCGTCGCGGGCGGGATTAATTCTGTTAAAGCGGCTGGCGCGCGCCTATCCGCCGGGGCCGATAAAATATCCATTAATTCTCCGGCGCTTGCACGGCCGGGTCTCGTCGATGAGCTTGTTAAAGCCTTTGGCACCCAATGTATCGTTATCGGGATTGATAGCTTTGAAGATAAAAACATCTACCGCGTCAAATCCCATACGGGCGATCCTGATAAAATGCGTGAAACGGGCCGAGACATGCTAGGCTGGGCCAAAGAAGTGACCGAGCGCGGCGCCGGCGAAATTGTGCTCAACTGTATGAACCAAGACGGCGTGCGTAAAGGTTATGACATTGCTCAGCTCTCGGCGTTAAGAGCGCAGTGCAAGGTGCCGCTGATTGCCTCTGGAGGGGCAGGCACGATTGCTCATTTCGAAGATGTTTTTAAACAAGCGGGTGTCGACGGGGCCTTAGCGGCCAGCGTGTTTCACAAATCCGTCATCGCCATCCCGGACCTAAAACAAGCCCTGCACGATAGAGGCATAGAGATAAGAATATGAGCCAAGACTTCATAAACCAAATTGATTTTGAAAAAGGAGCGGGTCTCACCCCGGCCATCATCCAAGACGCCAGTTCTGGCCGCGTGCTTATGCTGGGCTATATGAATAAGGACGCGCTTGAGCAGACATTCGATACGGGCAAAGTGACGTTTTTCTCCCGCTCTAAAAACAGGCTGTGGATGAAGGGCGAGAGCAGCGGGAATGTTTTGGACGTCGTCAGAATCGAAAAAGACTGCGATCAAGACGCTATCCTCATCGCTGCCAATCCTGCGGGTCCAACCTGCCATGAAGGTACGCAAAGCTGTTTCGGCGACGAAGCGCCCGAAGGGTTAGGCTTTCTATCTTATCTGGAAAATCTGATCGAAGGCCGCAAAGGTGCTGATCCGTCAACATCCTATACAGCTAAGCTGTTAGCCGGACCGCTGAACAAAGCCGCGCAGAAAGTCGGCGAAGAAGGTGTCGAAACGGCCCTCGCAGTCGTCTCAGAAGATGACGCTGCTCTTAAGGGCGAGGCGGCTGATTTGCTCTATCATTTACTGGTTGTTCTTGCTGCTCGGGATATTGAATTGATGGACGTTATTTCCGTACTGCAGGAGCGCCATAAATAACTTTACCGAGCATAAGCAATTATTATGCTTGCTTAGCAGATTGTCCAAGTCATTATTCTGGATTACTTGATGTTCAAGTATCAAAAGAAATGGGACACAAATTTGATAATTTTGCAGCGGTCTAAATCTATATCAGGCATTGCTTATCATAAAACAGGGCCCGAAGACGGCTTGGGTCCAGTATTGTTGTTTGTGCATGGGGTTGGACTGCGCGCCGAAAGCTGGGGGCCGCAAATTGATCGGTTTAAATCGTCTTATCAAGTCTATGCCATAGATATGCCGGGGCACGGGCAAAGCGATCCGCTCGAGGGCGAGCCCGAGCTTCATGACTACGTTATGAGAATAGCTAGTTTCATCTGGGAAGAATTTGATCAACCTGTTATTATTATAGGTCATTCTTTAGGGGCGCTGATCGCGGCCGAAATAGCCGCTCGCTATAACGATATATGCTGCGGGGCTGTGGCCATCTCGGCCATATATCAAAGAACAGACGAAGCGCTCGCGGCGGTTAAAGCGCGCGCCGCCTTTATCAAAGCAAACCCTGATCAAGATTTGGCTATAGGGCCCGTGGCTCGGTGGTTTGAAGATACGGCTTGCGATGATGCCCAGCTTTGCACGGATATGATTAAAAGTAATTCCGGGGCCGGATACGGGGCTGCTTATAGCGCTTTTGCCAATAGCCGAGGCGTCGATCCGGAACTTTTAAGAAACACTGAAAGACCCATCCTGTTTTTAACCGGTGAAGGAGATGGGAATTCCTCTCCTGATATGTCTAAAAAACTGTCTGAAACCGCGCCATTTGGATCTTTATCCATTATAAAAGACGCCAAACACATGGTACCATTGAGCCATGCTAAAGAGGTCGGCGACGCTCTTGCCAGCTTCTTTGAAACTGTTAACGGGTCAAATCAAGGCTCAACACGTCATGCTAATAATGAGATAGGTAAATTATGACATCTCTGACAAAATATCAGCTCTTCATCGATAATGAGTGGGTCGACGGCAGTGAAGGCCAGACCATGCAAACCGCAAATCCGGCCAATGGCAAGGTTTGGGCTGAGTTTAGCTGTGCCTCAAAAGACGATGTTAACCGGGCTGTCAGCGCAGCCCGGCGCGCTCTAGATGACCCTGAATGGCGGGACCTTACGGCGACGGCCCGCGGAAAATTATTATATAAACTTGCCGATTTGGTTGAAGGACATGCTCAGGTCTTGGGCAAAATCGAAACCACTGGCAGCGGTAAGCTGGCGGCGGAAACTGTCGCCCAAACAGGATATGTGGCGGACTATTATCGCTACTTTGCGGGCCTTGCCGATAAAATTCAGGGCGCCACTCTGCCTATTGATAAGCCTGATATGCATGTCTTTACGACACCGGAACCGATCGGAATCGTGGCCGCCGTTGTGCCGTGGAATGCTCAAATGTTTTTGGCGGCCACCAAGATTGCGCCGGCCTTGGCGGCGGGCTGCACCGTTATTGTAAAAGCAGCTGAAGTGGCGCCGTGCACAATGCTGGAATTTGCGACGCTGATTAAACAGGCTGGCATTCCAAAAGGGGTTGTTTCCATTATAACAGGCGACGCGCAGAACTGCGCCATCCCGCTGACCTCCCATCCCGATGTTGACCGTATCGCCTTTACGGGCGGCCCTGAAACCGCGAAACATGTGGTTCGAAATTCAGCAGAAAGCTTTGCCGTCACCACCCTGGAGCTTGGCGGTAAATCGCCGATTATCGTCTTTGAAGATGCCGATCTTGAAAGCGCTGCCAATGGCCTTATTGCTGGAAATTTTGGCGCGGCGGGTCAGTCCTGTGTCGCAGGCTCACGGGCGATTGTGCACCGCTCTATCATGAAAGACGTGATTGCGCGGATTACGGAAAAATCAGCTGGCATCATTGTCGGTGATCCGCTGGATAGTAAAACCCATGTTGGGCCTTTATGTACGGCAGCTCAGGTTGAGAAAATCGAAAGAACGCTCGAAACGGCTAAAAGCCAAGGGGCGAAGATCCGCTTTGGCGGAGAGCGCCCGGCTGATTTGCCCGACGGTAACTATTTCAAACCGACCCTTGTTGAGTGCGCTAGCCTGGACACTGAAACGCTTAAGGTGGAGATGTTCGGACCTGTCATGTCGCTTATTCCGTTTGAGACGGAAGACGAAGCCATCCAAATCGCCAATGATACGGTGTACGGACTTGGCTCCGGGGTGTTTACGCAAAATGTTGCCCGCGCCCACCGCGTGTCAAAACGTATTCGAGCCGGGATTTGCTGGGTCAATACCTACCGGGCGATATCACCGATCGCGCCCTTTGGCGGATTTAATCAATCGGGTTATGGCCGCGAGGCCGGCCTTGATAGTATCAAAGATTACACACGAACCAAGACGACTTGGATCAATACATCGGATGCACCGATGTCTAACCCATTTGTGATGCGCTAATGAAAACGCCGATCATTATTAAAACGGATACCAGCGGTTTCTACGAAGGGTGTAACCGGGTTGTCGCTCTGGGTTCGAAAATATTAATAGGCGCCTTGATTTTCTGGGCCGCTGTTTTCCCTGAAAAGGCCGGCAAGTTTCTGGCCAGTGTTAATGCCGGTGTGAACGCTCACTTCGGACCTTGGTATCTTTATGTCATGGCTTTT
>JABABK010000047.1:10488-26566 GCA_014238285.1 Hellea sp. | reverse complement strand
TTTTTCCATACGCCTGATACGAGTGGCCACAACATTGGTCGTGATGTCGAGCGTTTCTGCAATTTTATGGTTACTCGTTCGGCCGTCGATTTTTAAAATATCAATTATTTTTAAATCAAGCTCCGAAAACTCATATTGAGTGTCCATTCCCTACCCTTTTACGTATTTTCACCTAAATAATCTATGACGTAATTTGAAAATAAACGCAAGAGTGCGTATTTTACAAGGCTATTTATTACGCAATAACCTGTTTTAACACCCTATAAACTGTCGATTTGCGTAAAAACAGCTCTCAGTAAGCTTAATTGGCTTGAAACGGCAAACTATCATAGCGGCGAACAAAATGTCCTTCAGCAAATTCTGCCTTTTCAAAATCCACGGTAAAATCAGGGCATCTTGCCAGTAATTCTTCGATGACTATTTTTGCCTGCATGCGGGCGCCTGCTGCGCCGATACACATATGCGGCCCGCTTGAAAATGCCACATGGCGTGTCAATTGCCGAGTCACGTCGCAAACATCAGCTGTGTCGCCATACATAGCCTCGTCCCGATTGGCAGACGCATACAATAAATGGACTTTACGCCCCTTGGGGATGGTGACGCCGTGTAGGTTCACGTCTTCGGTCACCGTCCTTGATAAGCCCTGCACCGGCGAACTCAGCCGTAAAAACTCTTCAATAGCATTCTTTATATGTCCTGAATCATCCTTTAAAGTCTGTCTTTGATCAGGCCAGCGCGTCATATATTCTGCTGCTGCGCCCATCAGTCCTGTCGCGGTGTCATTGCCGCCAAGAACCATAGTAAAGCCAACGCCAAGAATCTTTTCCGGCGATAACTTGCCGCCGCCTTTAAGTTCTGCGTGAACCAAAGTCGAAATCATATCATCTTTTGGATCAGCCATGCGCTTGGCCATGAGAGCAGAGAAATATTGCACTAATTCCATTAGATTTTCGGAGGCCGCCATGACATTGCCAGTGGCACTAGCAGAAGCAATGGCCCAGGCCCATTTATCAAATAAAACCCGGTCTTCTAATGGAACACCCAAGGCCAAAGATACGAATAAAGATGGCAAAGGTTTCGCAACTTTTGTAATAAAATTGCCTTCCCCGTCGCTGACAAGTTTATCTATCTGATCAATAACAAATTGTCTCAAAACGGGTTCCAAAGCGCGAAGCTTGTTGGGCTTAAAACTCTGAAGCGCAATATGACGAAGTTCTACATGTTCAGGACCGTCCATCATGACAATCGGTGTTTCTCTCCCTTCATGAAGCAATTTATCATTATAACTCGGCGTTAAGCCTTCCGTAGACGTAAATATCTCTCCATCCATCGACGCATCAAAAACATCTTGATACCGAGAAAGGACGAAATAGTCCTCGCCTTCTCCGTTGTCCGGCACGCGATAGACCGGGGCATCGCGGCGAAGACGCGCATACATACCATAAGGATTACGCCAATCGGTACCACTGCATGGCGTATACAAATCAATGTCATTCATAATTAAGGTTGAACCCAAATCGGTGACGTCCAAACACGATCTTGAAGGGTCGCGTGCATATCTGGATTAGGCGGCGTGCCATTGCGCACCGCGTCCCAAGTGCTCCAGCGGCATTTTGGATTTTCCAGCGCGCGCACATAATAAGCAACTTGTTGCCCGGGCATAAAATCAGGATCATTCCAGAGTGTTTTAAGCTCTGACGCGCCAGTTTTATTATTGGTTTTACAGTTTTTCAAATTGACTGTAGCCCCATTATCAGGACAGCGGCGTGTGGCTACATCGGGTTCTGCTCCGCCCGCACAGGCAACATCATAAATCATCTCACGGTTCTCGCCATTTTCTGTCCAAACTTTGATCATTTGCACGCGCTGCAATGGATAACCAGCCGGGTCTTTCATGGCCCATACAATAAAATCAGGTGACTCTTCGCCGCCTTTCAAATTACCGCCCATAGGAGAACCATTGGCATAAGCCTGCGCAAGCATATCAGGCGCGTCCATAATACCATCGGCGTAATTACCGGCAAAGAACCGCGCTTTGGACCGAGGTCCTGACGTTGCAAACGTTTCCTTACGTCGCATGGCATCAAAGATATGTTCGCGTGTGTTGGCTTCTGCCCAAACACCGGCTAAGCCTGCCGCTGCATATTGGCTGGAAGAAATAAAGTCCAACGCTGCCTCGCCGGCTTCACCGCCCCATTCTGTCGCGTCATTTGGAGGTACAGATCCGCGTTGATCTTTGCCCATATCATGAGAAAACTTACCGAAATGCTCTTCTTCCGAAAGTGACGGCGCACTAACATGGGTATCTGATGATCCAATGAAGCCAAATTGATAAGGGTTGGCGCCTAGTTTATCCTCAAACATCATCCCGCGCGCTAAAGATTGACGAACGAAGCTACCTGGAACCTTTTCAGATTCCGTCGGCATGCCGACAAGGATTTCATAAAGCTCATGATCCGCAAACTCGTCTTCAGGTGATAATAGCGGGTGTGTCTCTGACGTGCCTTTTACTTGCGTCATTTCGACAATCGGCTCGTTCTTCATACGGTTCAGAGCATATTCTTTGGTAAATGCGCCGCCTTTGGTCATCTCTTCCGCGAACATCTGACCGTTAGACCCGTTTGAGTTATGCGGAATGGCCAATACATCTGTCCCTTCCGCGCGTTTCTTATTCATCCATTCCCAAAGGTCTTCTGGGTTTGTTGAATCGAGTGTGGAGAATAAACGCGTAGGGGCTTTGTCGCGGAAAACAACATTACGGTGAAGGTTTGTTGCTCCAAATTGATCCTCAATCGTCCCGATAATATTCATATTGGTATATTCATAGGCCGCAAACGTCGTAAACTTACCAGGTTCATAATGTCTTTCGGCAGCGCTGACATTAAACGCCCATGCACTGTCGATGAATTCACGGTCATAAATATCTTCGATCTCTTCGCCGGTCACGATAGTTGTTCCGATATCCATGAACGCCTGCATTCGAGCATCCTTGCCTCCGCCCATAAGCCCAAAGATCGATTTACCCGTATCGGTTTTCGTCAGCGGATCTTTGCTGGTCCGGCTATCCATGGCGGCAATGACGCCCATATATTCACCGTGGTCTGTTACGCCGTAGAAGTCGAGCGGCGGCCCTGAAATTGTAATCGGGGTTCCCGCCCCATTGTCAATCGTCTCGCCTTTGGCAAAACGGTAAGCATCATTCGCGTTGGTTCGCGTGCCCGTAATATAGGCGTCAAAAGAATTTTTAGTGTGGACATGAAGATCACCAAAATAGGCATTCATCATCGGGTTTTCAGCGATTTCAACGGCAAGTCTATCCTGATAATCGACGGTAAATATCTCACGCTCGGTTTTACCAGAACATGCCGCGAGCGCGATTACTGACGCGCATAAAATTAAATGTCTCATTTTAGTCCCTTTTACTTTCCGGTCCATACCGGTTTTCGTTTTTCAACAAAGGCATTAATGCCTTCCATTGCGTCGGCGCTGTTTTTCCAACGCGCGAATTCTTTATAGTTTTCTTGGTTGTTTTGTGCGGTCCCTACGTCCGGTTCGTCAAGGCTTTCATAGACGGTGGCTTTGGACGCCCTGATAGATGGCGGCGCGCCTTTTAGGATATCATCGCAATAACCTTGAACGATTTCTTCTAATCTTTCAGCCGATACTACTTCATTGACAAAGCCAAGCCTATAACCCTCATGAGCGCATACGCGGCGTGATGTCAAAATCATGCCCATAGCTTGTTTCAAGCCAATTTGCCGTGGCAAGCGATGCAGCCCCCCTCCTAGTGCAACAGCGCCGACAAGTGGCTCAGGCAGTCCAAAACTAGCATTGTCGGATGCAATGATAAGATCGCAGGCCAAAGCAAGCTCAAACCCACCGCCAAGCGCAAAGCCATTGACCATCGCGATGACAGGCTTAGCCAAATCAAAACGATTAGAAAGCCCTGCATAACCGCCTTCAGGATAAGTATTGCCAAGTCCTGATTTCAGGTCACTCCCAGCGCAAAATGCTTTTTCACCAGCTCCTGTAACCACGCAAACGTGCTGCCTGTCATCTGATGCAAAAGCATCGAAGGCCTTGTCTAAATCCGCGTGCATTTGCGGCGTGATTGAATTGAGCTGTCCCGGGCGGTTCAAGGTAATTCGGGTTATCGCACCGGATTTGGATATGAGGATATCAGACAATTAACCGACCTTCTTATCGATTTTGAGTTTGGTGATCGTCTTGCTATCATCACCCCACTCCGCATAAAACTGAGCAAAGAACTTTCTAAATGGCAAGATCGGTCCATCACCATCGCATATGCTGGGCTTGGGTTTATATTTCTGGCGATCCCAAACGACTTTATCTTGATCAAGCTGTCGGCAAATTTCCCGTTTCATGGCCTTGGCCAAATTTGCCATGGGGCCTTCAGCTTCTGATTTTGGCTGGGTAAAGGCGAAACGGATATGGGTACGACCTTGATCAATCGGTGTAATACCCGCCACCATAAGTGTTTCGGATATCCCTGTAAATTTAGTCCAGCTTTGCCCCGCACCAACGGTTCCATACGCAATAGTGCCGTTCATCTCGCCTTTCGGCGTCGGCATTTTGGCGTCAACACTGGCGGAGCGGCGATGACCATCAAATTCAAAATCGTAATCCGGGAAACTTGCTGTGCCGTGGATATATTTGAAATGGGCCGCATCTACGCCGTTTTCAGCCATGTTCTGAACCGGTCCTTGAACGATCCACTCGAACTTATCATAGTCTGTCCAGTCTGGGTCGTGGACCTGCACAAACTCGTCTGGCTCCCACTTCGGCGCTTCACCAAAGGGGTGATACCACACAAGCACTTGCTTATTCACTTCAGCGACAGGCCACTGGATTTTACAAGGCCGCGCGGCCGATGGCGGTATTTTCTCGGCGTAAGGCACATGCGTAACCGCGCCCTCTTCGTTATACTCCCAGGCATGGAACGGGCATTCAAGCGCATTGCCTTTAACGCGCCCGCCATATCCCATATGGGCGCCTAAATGTTTACAATAGGCCTCGATCACGCGCGGCTTACCATCTTCCCCGCGCCATAAAGCAAGCTCTTGGCCAAAATAATGCAGCGGTATTACCTGTCCGATCTCAAGTTCGTCAGAGTAGGCTACCATGAACCAACCAAATGGCAGAGGAAGCGTATCGAGGTTTCGATCTGCATGACTGACCTCGGTTTTGACCCCTGACATACGCCAGTCAATCAAATCCTGTCCTTTTAGACCTGATAGCTGCTGCCAAACGGCGACTGAATTATCAGCCATTATCCCTCTCCTAAATTAAACACACGAATTGCATTTTTGCGAAGAAATTTGGGCCATACGTCATCTTTGAAAGGCACGTTTTCCATATCTTTGAAAATGCGATCAAGACTAAGTCCCATCGGGAAATAGCCCGCATAAATAATTTTGTCAGCGCCGCGCGAATTGGCGTAATCAATAATGGCTTTGGGATAGTGCTTAGGCGCAAAAGCCGATGTCGAATAATAAAGATTCGGATATTTCAGCATCAATTTGACCGCTAAATCCTCCCATGGTTCTGCCCCGTGGCGCATAACGACTTTAAGCTCCGGGAAGAACCAGCAGACCTCATCCAAATGCTCGACCTTTTGTGTGTGCATGGGAATACGCGGCCCCGGCACACCAACATTAAGCGCAATCGGAATATCCAGTTCTACGCAGCAGGCATAAAGCGGGTACATGCGGGCGTCATTAATCGCAACTTGAGGACAGGTACCAGCTGGGAAAACACTGACGCATTTTACACCGTACTGCTCATGCAGACGTTTAACGCGGCGAACTTCGTCCATACCGTTATTGGGATTACACGGCACATCGAAGAAGAAGCGATCACCATATTGCTGGGCCGCCTTAACCGACGTGTCATCATCATTAAAACCAACCATGGCTTTTTCGATATTATGTTTATCCATTTGATCGACAGTCCATTTGACGAAATCAGATACATTAGAAGATGCTTCTGGGATGTCTTTGAACATATATTGCGCCGGCATTTTAAACATGTCCCGGCTTTGTTGGTCATTTAGCAGCGGTTTGAAACTATCATACCAGCCTGATCGATCAGCATGGGTTGGAATACCGAGCATGGTGTCAATAATTTTGATGTTTTTGGGATATCCCATTACGTATCTTGCCCCTCTAAATAAGCCGACCTGACTTTGTGTTTTTCAATCTTACCCATGGCGTTTAGCGCAAAGGGATGATCAGAAATTATAAACTCGGTTGGTACTTTATAGCCCCCCATATTCGCTTTGGCAAAAGCGGTAAGGTCAGCAGCTGTTGTCGTGCCGTCTTTTAGGACCAGAGCCGCAACTAACCTCTCTCCTAAACGATCATCAGGCACGCCAAATGTGGTTACTTCCAAAACACTTGGATGCTTGCCAAGGCTTTGCTCGACCTCCGCACAGTAAATATTCTCGCCGCCAGAAATCACCATATCCGTCTTGCGGTCCACGATATAGATATAGCCGTTTTCGTCTATTCGGCCAATATCACCTGTTTTAAACCAAGGCCCTGAAAAGGACTTAGCAGTTTCATCAGGACGGCCATAATAGCCATCCATCAAAGTCGCCCCTTTTGTCCATATTTCGCCGACGTCTCCAGACGCAACAGGCTTCCCATCATCACCTGTTATCTGTACATCCATCATAGGCAAAACCTGACCCGACGCCTCTGGATTGGCTAGAAATGCTTCACCATTGGCCTGCGAAATAGCGCCGCTCGTTTCTGTCATACCATAACCAGCTCCAATGAAAGCCCGAGGGAATGTTTCGCGAATTTCAGCCAGTAGATTGAGCGGCAAAGCCTGTCCGCCGCAGGAAATAGACATGAGGCTAGAAAGATCACGCGTCTCGAAATCAGATGCGTGAAGTAAATCCCAATGCATAGTTGGAACGCCGCCAAATGTTGTTATTTGTTCTTTTTCAATAAGTTCGAGCGCTTTATTACTGTCCCAACGATCCATTAAAACAAGCTTTCCGCCTGTCGACATTGTCGTGAGAAATACCGCCGTACATCCGCTTGTGTGAAACAATGGAAATACCAATAATGAGCACCCCTGCGGCATTTGTTTTCGAAGCGTCTCGACATCAATACCGTAACCTGTCGCCATTTTCTGAAACACGGCGGCCATAGCCATTTGTGTATTCATCATGCCCGTGACTAAAGCGCGGTGAGATAAGGCCGCTGCTTTGGCCCTGCCTGTCGTACCTGATGTAAAAAACATAGACGAGAGATCAGTGGATAGACGCTTTGGGCTCGTAAAGTCTTGACCATTTTTTGGGAAGTCGTCAGCTGAAAGGACTGGTAATTCCAATCCCGCTTCAATCAGTTTATCGCGGCGGCGTGCATCAGCCAGAACCAATTCACAATCAGCATCTTCAATGGCGCCACGCATGGTCTCCCCTGAGCCTCGGCTATTAATCAGAACGGCTACGCCACCCGCAAAGATTATTGCCACAAACCCAATCATCCACTCAGGTGAGTTTTTCATACAAATCGCAACGGATTGCCCGGAATCAACATTCTGATCATGAACTAAATGTGACGCTAAACTATCTGCAGCAAGAAAAAACTCGTCATAAGTCAAACGCTGTTGCCCCATAACTATAAATTCAGCCGCCCCAAAATAACGTGATCGATTTAGAACATCGGCTAGGTTAGCTGCGGCATTTTTAAATACGCGCATACCGTCATTCTCTATCACCTCAAATGGTGCGCCTTTAGACATCAAAGCCTGTATGATCGGATCAGCTTGTTTCATCAAAACGCCTGAGCCAGAAACACTCGATCCTCATCAGCCGTCGCGCCTGCCCGGTAAATATACAAAGCGGCAGGTATGCCGGCCAATAAGGTCATAGCCATTGAATAGCGAATAGCATCAGCGCCGTATTTCGCATTTAGAAAATCATTAATACCGCCAACAACCAAAACCCCTAAAACCAACCCTGCAAAGGTCAGGGCAAAGGCCCATATTGATGTAGCTGTGGCTCGAAGTTCAGCAGGGAGTAAATCCTGCAGTGCAGCTTGTACGGCAACAACCCAGCCAGCCCCTAAAATGCTGGCAGGATAAACCAATAGGGTCGCAATACCTACGTCTTTCACAAAACACATTACAATGCCAATGATAGTAAAACCCAATAGACCGAAGGCCGAAAGCTTATAAGGCGCGCGACTATCGTTCGGAGAATACCGATCACACAAATACCCCATCAGTAAAACACCGATCATCCCTGCAATCAATGCAGCGCCGCCATAACGAGCGCCTGCTGACTGATTTGATATATCAAAAATACGTTCAAACATCGCGACGGCCCAACTGCCAAAGGCAATGGTCGAAAAGCCGCCTAGAAAAGCAGCGATCGTCAACTTTTTAAAAGCTAGCCTTGCCCAAAGTGCTTTAAATGTTTTTGAAAATGGCATTTGCGACTTATGAAAGGCTCCCTCAGGATCTAACCGACCACGTTCAGGCTCTTTGACAAAGAGCAAAGTCAATACAGCTAAAGCAATGCCCGGGCCACCCAACCATAAAAATGTGGTTTGCCAGTCATATTGCGCGGCAATGGCAGTTCCGCCAATATTACCAAAGGCTCCGCCAAAATAGACTCCAAGATTCATTACAGCAAAAGCAAAGGCGCGTTTACGGGGCGGAAAATAATCTGACAGTAACGAATAAGCCGGGGCCAAGAATGCTGCCTCTCCTATTCCAACGCCAAAACGGGAAACCGCAAACATCTCTGGCGTCCGTGCAAGGCCTGACATCATTGTAAAAAGACTCCAGATCAACGCACCTGCAGCAATAATTCGAACCCGGTTTTGACGATCTGCCAATCGCGCGATTGGAATAGCTGCGAGACAATAAATAAAGGCGAATGCTGGGCCGATGACAAACCCCATATAGGTATCGGAAACCTCGTAAGTTTCCTTTATTTTTTCCAGTAAAGCATTTGCGAGCGTTCTATCTGCATAATTGATGAAATAGAGCAAAAGCATCATCACGAGGACGAACCACGCATAACTACGCGTCTCGTTCGTTGTATTATTTGCCGGAATACTCATATGCGTAGTTTTAACAGTGATTATCTACGCATTTAAAGGTATTTTGTGTCGCATTTAGCTATTTTCATCATTTTTTTTCAATATTTTTGCGCAAAAGCGATGACAGAGTGACTTAAATCCTGCTATTTCCTCTATATGACCAATACATCCAAAGCCTTTACGCCCATTACAATTGGCCCAATCAAGCTTCGAAATCGATTTATCAAAGCGGCAACCAATGAAGGTAGATGTAAAAATGGGCTTATTTCCAAAGGCCTCGCCAAGTTTCATGAAAGCATGGCGGAAGGCGGGGCAGCGATGTCAACGGTTGCCTATTGCGCCACTAGTAAAGACGGCCAGACTTTCGTTGATCAAGCGCATATGTCGGCGGATACCGTGCCTGACTTTAAAGTTTTAACAGACGGCGTGCATAAACACGGTGCGGCTGCTTCGGCCCAGATCACTCATGCCGGTGCTTTTACATTTCTGCCTAAAGATTTTTCCACTGCCAAACCTATTTCAGCCATGGGCGGGTTTAACAAATTCGGTGTCATGACCGGACGCTACGGTAAAAAGAAAATGGACCGCGGCGATATGGACAATATCGCGGCTGAATTTGTCAGCGCCGCGAAGTTTGCCAAAGAGGCAGGTTTTGACGCTGTGGAGATCCATATGGGTCATGGCTATCTACTCGCGCAGTTTATAACGCCGCTCTATAATCGTAGAAAAGATGATTATGGCGGTTCAATTCAAAACCGTATGAAGTTCCCAACAGAAGTTTTATCCAAAGTGCTCGATGCGGTTGGCAAAGACTTGGCGGTAATTGTTAAATACAGCCAGACAGATGGCGTTCCTAAAGGTAATCAGATTAAGGAAGGTATCGAAATCGCGAAAATATTGGAAGCGACGGGGGCTCACATGGCGCAGTTATCCAATGGTCTGAATGTCGAATCTATCTCGACCATGTTCGGTAATCCGCTACCAAAGAACGTTATCTCCAAACCATCCAATCCAATCATCCGTGCCGCTATGGCCCTTGAAAAATTGAAACCTGAGGACACGCGAGAATTTCATGAGTTATATTCTATGGAAACCGCTCGCCAGATTCGAGCGGCCGTTGATATGCCTCTCTGCTATCTAGGAGGAGTGCAATCCATGGAGAATATTAATTCAATTATGGATGAAGGTTTTGACACATTGGCCCTTGGACGCGCTTTAATTTTTGATCCCAATCTTATCAAAAATCTTGAAACAGGCCAGCAAACCCGGACGGGCTGTAATGCCTGCAATCAATGCGTCATGCTGATGTACACGCCGGGCGGAACAGCGTGCGTCGAACCCGAAGGAACGCGCGGAATTAGTTCTGAGCTTAACATTGTCCGCGCTAGCTCATAAAGGTCCGTACACAATGAAAAGCCTTTTAAGACAAGATCACAACGGCGTTGCGACGCTAACCCTGAACAGGCCTGACAAACTCAATTCCTTAACGACCTATATGTTTAATTTACTTCGGCAACATATTGAAAACATTAAAAACAACACATCTATAAAATGTGTTTTGATCCGTGGTAATGGCAAGTGTTTTTCTGCCGGTCGCGACCTCGAAGACGCTGCCAATGAAGATCCCAATGCCATAGGCTGGTATTCCGAAACACTTCGCATGATGGAGCTGTTACCACAGCCAATCATCGCTGCAGTTCACGGCCATTGTTACACAGGCGCACTTGAATTAGCGCTTGCTGCAGATTTTATCATCGCATCTGATACGGCGCGTTTCGGCGACACGCATGCGAAATGGGCGCTAACGCCGCTTTGGGGAATGAGCCAAAGATTGCCTCGACGGATTGGAGCAGCATCCGCCAAACGATTGATGTTCACAGCGAATATGATTAAATCTGATGAGGCTTTACGGATTGGATTAGTTGAAGCCGTTTACGCGCAGGACGAATTCGATACCGCGATCAAAGCCCTGACTGACCAAATACTTACAAATTCCAGCCATACCCAAAAAGCTTACAAAGAGCTCTTACATGCGACCGACGGAATGCCACTTGATTATGGGTTGGCCTACGAGGTCGATAATAATGCCGGCACTGGCCCGGACATGCTGGACCGCATCAACAGTTTCAAGAAAAAGTCATGAGTCTATCACCTTTAAGCGTCCCTCTTCCTGACTATAGGGAAGATGAAGAATTTATTATTTTTGCCGATAGCGTCGGCAAGTTTCTGGATCAGCACTTACCGCCTGAAAGACTTACTGAGATGCGAAAGCAGAAATGCGTCCCGCGAGAAATATGGCAACGTGCTGGAGATTTTGGATTGCTCGGCTTATCCATCCCCGAGGAATATGGCGGCATGGGCGGCGATTATCGTCATGAAGCCATCCTTCAAGAAGAGATTGGAAGACGTGGTATTGAAGGCTGGGACATTGCCTTGCATAACGGTATCGTCGCACCCTATTTGGTTGACTATGGCACGGAAGACCAAAAGCACCGTATCCTGCCGAAAATGGTTAGCGGAGAATATATTTCTGCCATTTGCATGACCGAACCTGGCGCTGGTTCAGATGTTCAGTCCATCCGCACATCGGCAATCAGAACCGGCGATCACTATGTCGTCAATGGCTCCAAAATATTCATCACCAATGGACAAACGGCTAATCTTCTCCTTGTTGCTGCCAAAACAGACCCGAGTGAATGCGCGCGCGGCATTTCAATGGTCATAATCGAGGCCGATCATGTTGAAGGATTTAGACGCGGAACTAATCTCGACAAAGTGGGACGGGAACTCGCCGATACATCGGAACTGTTTTTCGATGATGTCAAAATTCCTGCCAATAACCTGCTTGGAGCCTCCGAAGGCCGTGGCTTTGGCCAAATGATGGAAAGCTTGCCGCAAGAACGCCTCAACATAGCCGTTCAGGAATGCGCTGCCATCGAATTTGCCCTGCGAATTACGCTTGATTATGTCAAAGAGCGCAAAGCTTTTGGCAAAAAGATCATTGAATTTCAAAATACTGAATTTCGCCTCGCCGAAATTAAGACCGAGGCAACTATCGCCAAAGTCTTTGTCGATCACTGCATCGGCGAACACATCAAAGGCGACCTTGATAGCGCAACAGCGTCAATGGCAAAATATTGGGTATCAGAGCTGCACGGTAAAATCGTCGATCAATGCCTGCAGTTTTTCGGCGGCTATGGCTTCATGAATGAATATCCGATTGCGCAGGCTTGGCGTGATGCCAGAGTGACCCGAATCTATGCCGGCACAACGGAAGTAATGAAATTGCTGATTGCGAGATCCCTATGAAGAAATTATTTCTCTTCTTGTTGGCGCTTCTGATCGGCCTTTTCTTAACCTATAAAATTCTCTCAAGTATTACCCGGCACTCAATCGACAAATCCTTTGAGCTCAAACCCCTGACCTCCGCAAATTCTCAGCCCGAAATATATGCCTTTGGATATCAACCGACCTTGACTTATTCCGAAGATCGAGTGCCCTGCTACAAGCAAGATGCAACAAAAAAAGCCATGTTTGGGGACCTCCATATTCACACGGCCTTATCCGCCGACGCGTTCCCAGATGGAACGCGGACGTTTCCCGCAGATGTTTATAAATTTGCCAAAGGCGCGCCTATTGAAATCCCAACTCCGACAGGCGAAACGCGCCGCACCATTGAGCTTGACCGTCCCTTAGACTTTGCCGCTGTGACTGATCACGCCGAAACGTTTGGTGAAGGCTATATCTGCCGCACACCCGGCGAGTACCCTGGCTATGAAACTAAGTCTTGCAAAATTTTTCGGGCTGGCGGCGAAAAAGGCGTCCGCGAATTTATGAGCCAAAACGCTATGGTGGCCCCTCACCGCAATGAAAGTGTATGCGGAGAAAATAATGCCGATTGCCTCGAAGCTGATCGCCGCGTTTGGCGGCAAGTCATCAAAGCTGCCGAGGACGCCAATGACTTAAGCGCGGATTGCAAGTTTACCAGCTTCATTGGCTATGAATATACCAGAGCACCCAATGCCCAGCACATGCACCGCAATACAATATTTAAGAACGCTCAAGTTCCTGGGCGGCCCGCCACCCATATGTCTCATCCCCTCACTCACCTATTGTTAGAGAGCTTTGAAAAGGAGTGTCGAACAGACCTTAAACACTGCGATGTGATTTCAATCCCGCATAATTCAAATATTTCCGGTGGCAATACTTTCAATCCCAAAGACATGCAGGGGTTTTCCATGGCCACACAAATGGTCTATCAATCTTACCGAAATTCCTATGATCGACTTGCCGAAATTGTTCAGCATAAAGGCGCGTCTGAATGCTTGAACCGGTCCTCTGACATATTAGGGGATGTGGACGAACTTTGTGACATAGAAGCCATACGTCAATTTGGCGAAGCCGAGAAAGCCATCGATACAACGACTATCCTCCCTTCACTCAAAGGATCAAACAGCCCGGAATGCACGGATGAATATCTCGATCCTAAGGACAATCTTTACAAGGGATTTTGCTTATCGTCTCGTGACTTTGCCAGAGGCGCTCTGCTCGAAGGCATGACCCAAGAGGTCGCGACAGAAACCAACCCTTATGAATTTGGCTTTATCGGCAGTACGGACACGCATATCAGCGCATCGGGGGCGACGAATGAAGTCAACTGGTCCGGACATATCGCCTATGAGACCGATCTTGAAGGCCGTCTCGGCGAAGCCGACCTTGGGCGTTTCAATCGCCTGATCAGTAACCCCGGCGGTCTAGCCGGTGTCTACGCCGTGGAAAACTCACGCGATGCCATTTTCCAATCTATGAAACGGCGCGAAGCTTTCGCAACGTCAGGCCCGCGTATAGAGCCTCGTTTCTTTG
Organism: Hellea sp.; assembly: GCA_014238285.1. GTDB lineage: Bacteria > Pseudomonadota > Alphaproteobacteria > Caulobacterales > Maricaulaceae > JACOMS01. Next base: position 12,620 of record JABABK010000047.1, on the reverse strand, counting down.
CAGGACATTTTGATAGCGATATATGCGGGCAAGAACATTGGCTTGAACTCGCCTATGAAAATGGGACCCCAATGGGCTCGAAAATTCCGGCACAAAACCAACCGTTTCAACTATTATTGCAAGCGACGGCGGACCCGTTATCAGAGCCACTTGAAAAACTACAGCTCATCAAAGGTTGGCTCGATGATGAAGGGCATAAAAGCACCAAGGTCATCGATGTCGTCCCTCAAGACGGCATAGGCCTATGCAGCGTCTATGAAGATTTTGACTATAATCCAGCGCATCCAACCTATTACTATCTTAGAGCGGTAGAGCCAGAAACGCCGCGCTGGAGTGAAGCTCAGTGTGAAGCTACGACCAATGACAACCGCCCCAAAGGCTGCGATAATAACATGCCAGACATGATTCGCGAAATGGCATGGTCATCCCCGATTTGGCTCACCCCAAATTTAACGGCCGATATACCGGCGGAAATGGACGGCGAAGGGCACGAGCATTAGGTCTATCTTCACTGGGGCGGGACCAATACCAATTTACCGACAAATTTCTTTTCCAAAAAATCCGTCTGAGCTTGAGCAATTTCAGATAACGGATAGGTCTTAGACACAAGAGGTTTAATCTCACCGCGCTCAATATACGAAATCAAGTTTTTAAACGTGATGTCATCTTGATAGGTTGCGCCAATCAATGTCAGATCTTTCAAGTAAAGCGTCCGGACATCTAATTCTACAAGAGGCCCTGCAATAGCGCCAGATGTTACATATCGACCACCACGCTTTAAGACATCTAGAAATGATGGCCATTGCGGCCCTGCCACAAGATCATAAATCATATCGACACTTTCCTTGCCAAGTTCTTTGACAAGATCAGCATTTCTGTCGACCGTTTTATCGGCGCCCAAAGCCCTAACCATTTCAGCTTTAGAATCAGATGTCATAGCAATAACGGTCGCGCCGCGTCTTTTGGCGAGCTGAACAGCCGCCGATCCAACACCGCCAGAGGCTCCAGTGATCAAGATGGTTTCATTGCTGAGGCCTGCTCTATGCAAAGCATTTTCAGCCGTTGAGTAGGCGCAGGGAATGGAGGCGAGTTCTACACTGCTCCAATCGCAATTTATGGCAAAGCTTTCTTCGGTGTGGGCCGTTGTGTATTGGGCAAACCCGCCATTGGTTTCTGACCCAAATGTCCAGCATCTATATGGTCCCGGCGTTTCGCGGTCTTCCTGCATGGTACGAACCAAAACGCGCTCGCCAATACGGGCGTCACTGACATTGGCACCAACAGCAACAATTTTCCCGCAAACATCTGCGCCCTGGATTAATGGAAAAACTAAAGGCCTGCCCGTCCAGCTACCATCATCATCGTCCAAATCATATCCATCGGCGCCGCCTGCGTCGGTCGCGCTGCTGACTGATTTCGAATACCATCCCGTTCGCGTATTCACGTCGGTATTATTGACGCCTGCCGCTAGCACTCGAATGAGCACATCATTTAAACCAGGCTTAGGGACAGGAATATCATCACGATATTCGAGCATTTCTAGCCCGCCATGGCCTTTCAAATAAACACCGCTCATGATTTCTGGAATTGTCATAATCTTCCCCTATTAGACCTGTCATTGAAACAGCCTATTTAAAGACCTATTGGCTGACAATGCAGATAAAACGGAATGTGAATTTTTAATAGAAGCTAACCGATAAATTGATCCATGCGACTATCTAGCAATGGCAGTCATTATATGGCAAAATGAGAATTTGGGATTTGTAGCAAGGGCACCATGAGAAAAACCATATATCGATTTCTAAACGAATCCATGTTTGGAAGCGCCGTCATTACTTTCCTGATTTTGTTTTCTATTTTTTGCTTTTTTCTTGAAACCGAATATGTGGATTCAATAATCTTACCAAGAATCGCCATCGTTACTGCAGCCATTTTCGGTGTTGAATATATAGCTCGCGTATGGACGGCCGGTCTTTCCGGTAAAAAATCTGCGCGGAAAAACTATGTTTTCTCTTTCGGTGGCGTGATCGATTTGCTGGCATTTTTACCCGCACTATTAATTCCTGCCGCAAGCGGAAGCATCGTCCTTCGATTAGTTCGGGTTCTTCGGCTTATTCAGATATTGAAAATCA
>JABABK010000047.1:0-10478 GCA_014238285.1 Hellea sp. | reverse complement strand
GAATGGGTGTGGCTTTCAAACATAGCTGGAATGAACTACTTGTCAGCTTCATCATTTCATTGATTATGATCGTATTTGCAGCCGTCATTATGTATTTCATCGAAGGCAATGCACAGCCAGAAACATTCGGCTCTGTACCGCGCGCGCTTTGGTGGTCCATGGCAACTCTGACCACTGTAGGATATGGCGATGCCGTCCCGATCACAGCCCTGGGGAAAGTTGTCGCCTCATTCATCGCGTTAGTTGGCATATCTGCCATTGCGATTCCGGCAGGAATTTTCGCAGCAGCATTTCAAAAGGTCGGCATTAAAGATTAAAATCAAATATGGGCGAGAGCCAGATAAGTTGCGCTGGCGGGCGTTGAAAATAAATCAGCATTCCCGTCAAAATAACGGTCCGTCATATCCCCTATGGTTAGGAGTTCCACTTGATTCAAGCCGGAGTTACCCAGCACCTCAGTTAATGCCTCACGCGAAAAAGAACTCTTAAATGGTTCGCTAACACTGGCGACAACTTTGCTAAGTTGCTCAATCGGGTCCTTCATATCTTCAACATCGTCGGAATAATCCGGCATGACAAAGTCCATCACGAGGCCGCTGCCTTTTGGGAAACTTCCAATAACATTCAAAGTGTTGATGACCGATTCTTCGGTCAAGTACATATGGACACCGAGCCAAGAAAAAACCGTCGGTTTATTCTTATCTACGCCGTGGGTATCAAGCGCCTTTTCAAGCGTTGTATTTTCAAAATCAAAGGCCACGAATTCGAGATTACCCGGAATAATTGTTCCCATGGCTGATAATTGTTCGCGTTTCCATTTCTGCGAATCCGGATGATCAACTTCAAATACATCCAGACCGTCCATAAGATCAGCGTGCCGGTAGACGGTCGAGTCGAGTCCTGCACCAAGGATTACAAATTGAGTGACACCTTTTCGTTTCGCCGTAGCCAGTTCCTCTTCAAGTAGGCGAGCTCGAAAACAGACAGATTCTTCAATGCGTAGAACAAACTCTTTGGCCGTTTCAGCTTCACTCATGGCTGAAAATGCTGTGACGATACCGTTTATATATCGATCGACATCGGCTTCTGCACCCGCCCCTGCAAATCCCATAGCAAGGCTATCTCGCAATATTTTAGGCTCCGGTGCTCGTAAATAATGCCTCGCGCGTAGCATGGCAACGAGTAGAGCCGTCTGACTGGGTTTTCCGTCTTCCATAATTTTAATCCCACATAGTTTTTATTAAAGGGGCAGGCCTTCTGGCGCGCCCGGCAACATAGGAATATAAGTTCCGGCCGTCCACCCTCCATCAACGGCGAGTTCTGCGCCCGAAATGTAAGAGGCGGCATCACTAGCCAAGAATAATGAAGCTCTTGCAATTTCTTCAGGGTCACCAATACGCTGCAGAGGTACGCGGCGGAAAATCATGTTCACTTCTTCTTTTGGACGTCCGGCTGAATTACCCATCGGCGTGTCGACACCACCAGGATGAACAGAGTTCACACGAATACCGTGGGTGCCCAGCTCATAAGCGAGCGATTTGCTGACACCGCGTAACGCCCATTTTGACGCCGTATACACTGTCAGGCCGTTACAACCTCTAAGTCCGTCCACAGAACTGATATTCACAATCGAGCCACGGCCAGCTTTTTTCATATGCGGTGCGACGGTTTTTACCCCTAAAATCGGACCCTTGGTATTCACGCCGACAACCCGGTCAAAATCATCCGGGTCAAATGCTTCAATAGGTGTAAAATGAACTAGGCCAGCATTATTGATAAGAATATCAATCTGCCCCCAGCGCTTCATTACCTCATTGACCATAGACTGCCAATCACGCTCTTTGGAGACATCAAGTTTTCGGAAAAAACTGTTGCGCCCCAAAGGCTTGGACACAGCACGACCTTTTTCCACATTGAGATCACCAAGGGCAACTTTGGCCCCTTCTTCCTTAAACAAACGAGCCGTAACTTCGCCCATGCCTTGTGCAGCACCCGTTATTATGGCGACTTTCCCCGCCAATTGTCCTTTAGCCATTACCTAATATCCTTATTCTATTACATCGCCACTTTTGGGTCTTTTTCATCAAGCCCAACATAAAATTGGCGAAAATATTGTCGCCACTTCAAAATAGGGCCATCACCATCACAAAGAAGTGGCTTAGGGCGATATTTCTTATTATCCCATACGATCAAATCAACAGATTCAAATCCAGCAGAATCTTCGCCTTCAGCCTCGCCAATAGAATGCTCATATAAATGCTGCGCCGTCGCGGCTTCTTCCGATCCTTCCGGATATTTTTTCCACGAGAACATCATTCTGACACGAGACATTTCCTCGTCAACCGGTGTTGGCATAGCAAACATCAGCATTTTGACATCGCCTTTGGAATGCCAATTCGGCGCAAGTCCTGGGCCTTGGCTAGCGCCAACAATATAGCCGTTCATAATATCATAATGCCAGATATGACCTTCGGCCTTGGCATCTACACTTGGAATAATCGGCGCGCCGTGCAGGAATTTCAGATGCGGTGTATCCACAGAGTTCTCGCCCATTTCCTGAATACAGGTTCCAATATCCCACATATGGAACTTTGTCTCAACATAATCATCTGGATTTTCAAATTCATCATAAGCCGGAATTTCCCATTTAGGCTCTTCACCTGTCGGGTGATACCACGCCCAAATTGCGCCGTATTTTTCGACAACAGGCAGCGCTTTAAGCACAGGTTTTTTCTTGCAAATACCGGGCATCACTTTGCCGTACGGAATTTCCTTACACCAACCTTCGCTATCGAACTGCCAATGGTGAAACGGGCACTGGATATTATTGCCTTGAACCGTGCCGCCGTGACCCAAATGAGCTCCTAAGTGCGGGCAATAAGGGTCCGTCATACCAACAGAACCATCTTCACCGCGGAACAGAACCCATTCCTTGCTAAAGACTTTTTCTATTTTAATTTCGCCCACTTTAAGTTCGTGAGAAAAATGTACGCAATACCAACCATAAGGTAATGGAAATGGGCAGCGCTCTAACTCGTCGCCTGTTTGAATATGATCTTTATCGATTAATACACTCATAGGGTTGCTCCTTATTCGTCTTCAATAACTTCAGGTGTGAGAGCCTTGGCAGGCCTTCTCTCACCAACTACTTTTACTTTGAAATCCATTGCTGGCCCTGGTGTTGGCGCAGACTTTGTCTTTAAAACATATCCCGGCGGATCCAGTGACAGATCCAAACGATGGAATAATCGGGACATAATCATGCCCATCAAGACTTCGGCCAAATTTTGCCCAAGACAAGTATGTGGCCCGCGGCCAAAGGGAGAATAGGCCCCGGGACACATATGTTCTTTGCGATCATCATTATAGCGATCCGGATCAAACGTCATTGGGTTTGGAAAATATTCTTCCATAAAGTGAGGCACGCTGGTCCCGATAAATATCATTTCATTGGCTGGAATTTTATAACCTTCAAACTCGATTTCTTTTGTCGTCGTCCTCATTTGCGCCACAGCAATCGGCCAAAGCCGCATAGCCTCTTTAAGGCAGTTTTGAATATAGGTAAGCCCGCGAACATCTGCTTCCGTCACCGTTTCCTTGGCATAAAGAGCATCCGCTTCGGCTTGAACTTTTTCCAATACGCCAGGCGTTTTCAAAATGGCATAAGTAGCAGCCGCCACAGTATTCGCCACAGTATCCAGCCCGGCAACATATGGCCCTGTCAAAATAAGTGCGAGATCGCTTTCGGGAATAAGGTCAGGGTGATCTAAATGGCCTTGCATGATGTCACCGAGTAAATTGTCAGGCAATGTTCCGTTATCTGCATGAGCCTTGAAATCAACAATCATTTGCCGGCCAAGCTCGTTCATTCGCGCGCTCGCCTTTTTGAACTTAGGAGACTTCAGCATGATTTTTGGACGTTGCTTGGTTACCAAAACATTGAGCAAAAACAATATGTTGGTTCGGATATCTTTAACATATTCCAGCGGCGCGTCGCCGGTCATGATCTCGCCGATCATCTGCACAATCATATACTGGAAACCTTCAACCACAGGCACACTATCCCCGACTTTCCATTTATCGGCCATAGAGCGATCACCTATGTCGGCAAGCTCATGATAACGGCCAACGACAGCTTGGCGAGAAAAACCGCGACGGAATAAACCGCGCATTTTACGGTGTTCATCGCCATCGACTTGGGTTAGCGACCGCGTCGCGCCGTAATGATCGATAAAATCCTGCCAAAACTCTTTCGACCGAAGCCCTTCTCGGCCAGCACGAGTCGACATAAATTTCGCCGCTTCTGCTCCGGCGATAACATATTGTTTTCGGCCAAAAACATTAACTCGGTACACTGGACCATAATCACGATAACACCGCACGAAAAATGAAGCCGGGTCTTTCGCCATTTCAAACGTATTACCCGCTAACGGCACGCCTTTAGCATTTGGTATTTCAGTTGCAGGTTTAAGCGCTACGTCCATTATGTCGCCTCATTAAATAATTGGTTTTCGTCTTGGCCGATATCACGGGCAAAGGTCCTAAAGGCCGCGTCTATCAAGCTATCCATTTTTTCTTCATCTGTTAGGGTGAACTCGGACAACGCTTCCGACATCATAGGAAATTCGCTGACATCTAGACGAGAAAATTGGCGGCGGGCGACAACTTCCATCGTCTCATCATGAAATTCAAATTCACGCTGCCGCGAAGCTTCAATCGCAGTTCCATAGCCAATAAGGCCAATCATATTAAACAGCCTCATCCCATCTTTGGGCGCAATGCCGCGCTGCTTCATCGACGTTAGAAATGGCTCGATGAGTTTGAAGTGAACTTCAAATCCATAGTCTGTTGGATTAATCGATGTGATATATGTCGGGTTGTCAGAAAATAAAACCAACAGAGATTTCACATAATCCCTAGCTAATATAGACCAATGCTGGCCTGTATCTTCAGGCAAGGAAACGCCTGATAGCGAGTGCGAAGCTGCGGCGCGCATGAGCGCTTTGCGACTATCAAAATATTGATAAAGCGTCGCCGTGCCCACGCCGAGATGAGTCGCCAGCCGCTTCATAGTCAGGGTTTCAAGGCCAAGCTCGACTGCCCCATCTAGAATTTCATCATGGTTCAATAGACGAGGGCGTCCATATGAGGCTGTTTTGGCCTGGGTTTCCACCAAAATTCCTTTCAAAATTGACTTTCCGAACGTTGTTCGGATATTCACTTATGATAAGGTAGGAGTCAATGATAAACGCAAAAACATTCGATGAAATTCTCGAAATGGTAAGCATGGGCTTACCAAAGGACAGCTTTGGCCCTAACTCAGAGCACCCTTATTTGGCGTTTCATTTAGAAGCGTCCGATGATTCTATCGCGTCGTGGCTATCCAGCTTGCCCTGTCCCGTTATCGGAATCGGTAATGGCAGCGCCCAAGCTGGCTGCGATGTCGCCTTACCCAATGAAAGTAAACTCGCGCTTCTGGATAAAAACATTCGTCACGCGCCGATAGCGGCCATGGTTTTGGTTCAGCATTTAAGGGCTTCTGAAAATTTGTCTATGACGGATGCCCTCACGGCTGAAAGCCTAGCCTATTCTGCCGTTCAAAAAGGACCGGAGTTTGAAGCTTGGCTTAACGCATATAAAGGCGGGACATTGATTGATGAACCCGGCCCGTCCATTATCAGTGACGTCACCGATAACTGTTTAAAAATTCGCCTGAACCGCTCAAAAAACTACAACGCCATTGGCACTGAAATGCGTGACGCCTTATGTGAAATTCTCGACATGGCGCTTCTCAACACCAATATTAAATCCATCAACATCACCGGCAATGGTAAAACGTTCTCCATTGGCGGAGCTATCCAAGAATTCGGAGACGTTACCGACCCTGCCACCGCCCACTGGATCAGAAGCCTCAGACTACCTGCAACACGGTTGGCGCAATTGCATGAAAAGCTTTCATTCCACATCAACGGCGCCGCTATAGGTGCCGGTACTGAAATTTCAGCTTTCGGCAAACATGTAACGGCTTCGCCTAAGGCATGGTTTCAATTGCCGGAATTGAAATATGGTTTAATTCCGGGAGCCGGTGGCACGGTTAGTTTGCCAAGACGTATAGGGCGGCAAAAGACGGCATACATGACTCTGAGCATGGAAAAGGTTTCAGCGCGAACGGCTTTGGAATGGAGATTAATTGACGAGATTGTTTAACGTCCTTAATTAAGGACAGTCGTAAACTTATTCCGTCATTGCCGTGGCTTGTCCCGGCAATCTACCTCACCATAGATTACCGGCATAAAGCCGGTAATGACGAGCATTGTGTGACCTTTTGCGTTCTTGAAACTTCTCGCAATCCATCCCATATCTATTCAAGCAACAACGATAGGTCCTCCGATGACTTTCCGCCTGCCAAAAAACCTCACCGCCCAATTACAAATCGAATCCGGCGCGAGCCAACTCGAGGTTCAAATCTTTGCTGAACACGCTGCAGCTTTAGGTCATCACGGAAAGCTGGTTGAAAAGGCCATGGCGGCTTGGAAAATTTGCGATAGACATGACCCAGAATTTGAACGCTGCCTCGATGCCGCCGCTACGGCCGTCTATAATTACTTCATTCAAAGAGAAGCCATCGGCATCAATAATCATGATCATCCGATAGAGTTTTATGGGATTACGGGACCAATTTTGGCGCGGATGGGGGCGAAGGTTTAACAAACTCGCTCATACCGCCGAAGGGCGGTATCACGCATTAGTTACCGCATAGTTTTTTAAAATTACTCAAGCCAAAAATCGAGCTTAACCCCTGATTCCTCAGCGAGGAGAGCGACGTTTTTTTTAATTGGTATTTTCAAGTTTCTAGCGCCCTAAATGCGTCTAACAGTTGGTAGAATTTTTTAATCGATGCTCGGTGGTCTTCCTCTGACGCTGTTCTTTTTACAAGTTCTACATCCAATTTCGACGCATCACCATTAACAGTCCATACCAAAATCATATTTGCCCAACCGGCTGTATTTTCTGAAAACCCTAATTGTGCCGTAACATAATCGTTGAATGTGAAAAAATCCAACGCATCAGATTGTGCGTGCTGACAATCTAATCGAGCAGTCTGATACGCACTCAGGTATATATCTATACTGCATAGAGAGTTTTCACCTGTATACATCGATGTCCGCAACCTGAGCATTTCCAGTATTTCGTGATCAGATTTAAAGTTCCGCTCTAAAAACTCATAAGGTGGAATCGACATTCACTAATCCTAAAGTACAGTTTCCACTAAAAAGACAAATTTATAATTACATGACTAACAAAAAATATCAAAAATACGAGCGCTTTACCGTCACGCCCCCCAAATCCACCCTTGCATCTCTCCAACTTCGATCAAGTAAAATCAAATCTGCTGGCTCGCCCACAATCACTTTTCTTGCTTCTCCACCCGCATCATCCGCTGGCTTAGTGTAAAGCTCGAGCGCATCTTCCGGCGTGATCGCTTCATCCTGCCCAAAACCCTCAGGGCGGTTGACGGCGGCGGCCATGGCGGCCCAAGGATTTGGATCGCCGAAAGGAGCATCGCTGCCTGCGGCTAGCGCGAGGCCCGCATCCGAAAATGACTTAAGCCGCCAGAGATTGGCGTGGTCCGATAGCGGAACATCTTTGGCGTAAGCCGCTTCGCGCTCGGTGATGAAATTCGGCTGCGTCACAACAATCACGTCGAGTCTTTGCATCCACTCTATGGCCGCTTCGTCAGCAATGGCGGCATGTTCAATCCGGTCGCCTGATAGAGTGCCAGCCTCTTCTATCGCCGCTAAAGTCAACATTAATTCGGCACGGGTCACGCAATGAGCAGCGATAGCCCGATCAGATTCATGGGCGGCTTTAATTTCGTCAGCAAGTGCTTCTAATGCTGGAAGGTTATGATCATGGTAATGGAGTTTTAAATGCCCGCGCCTGGGATCGGTCAGCGAGGTTAGTTCAGCCTTCCCCATGATCGACAAATTGAGGTCAGTCTCATGTTTTAAATAGTGACGAAATTCGGCATGCTCATTCGACGGCGTTACTTCTGTCACGCCGGTAATTCCGTAGGCATGTAGGCGCTTTATCAATGGCTTTAAGCCCGGAAAACCAGAACGCCGGATGAGATTATCGCTATCATATAAACGACCATTCTTGGGCTTTGATAATCCAAGTTCATCCATAGCGCGGCTATTAAGAATCCAGAGCCTTCCCGAACGATGTTGAATACGAACAGACCTATCCGGACCATTTGCATCAAGCCAGTCACGGTCGATTTCACCCGCGACGCTATGATGATAGCCGACACCTCGAAGCCAACCCTCGCCAGGTTTATTGAGAGCTTCGATTAAATTCGTTTTGGTTAAAACCTCTGGCGGCCCGCAGCGAACTGAATTCATCGCAGCTGCTGTCGCATTCAAGTGGATATGATGATCGTGCAGTCCTGGCAGAAGCGCGCCGCCCTGCCCGTCTATATCGGCGATGCCTTCGAGGTTTGGGGCAATTTCAGATATCAAGCCGCCTTTAAGGCGGACATCAACGATTGAACCATAAACTTCAACATTTCGGATTAAAAGCATATCAACCATTAAACCCGCTCATCCCGTGCCCCGACACGGACCCAGTTTTCCGTTATTTATCCAGCCAACCCCTGATCTCCGACTAGATTCCGGCTTTCGCCGGAATGAGCGGAAAGTTTGTGAAGATACAGCCAATTCAATTTCCATGACGAACTATACTTGAAACGAAACCATTATCCTCACCAACCTCGTGGACTCGTCCAGTGATAGGCCTCATCGGGTAAAGGGGCGCAGTATCACCTGCCACCATTTTCGACCAAGCTTCAGCCGTTTTTTTCGGGTCTTCGATATCCCCCATGGCAAAACGAAGGACATCTTGCATGGATAGATCAATCACCGCGCCGCCACCTTTCTGATAATGCGCCCAGATCGCCAAAGCGAGATGCAGACCATTAACCGGATCGGCTATCGCGTCCCCGACGAAACAAGGCTCGCTGTGGGCCTGATCCATTAATCTTGATAGCCCTGCCGAAATTCCAATATCATCCCCAAAACCAACGCGGTTTTGATCACGGCCATAGGCGGTCAACCGCGCCCAGATTTTCCCCGGTTTGCCCGCAACAAATTCTTCGGCGCGAATACCCAATTGTTCAAACGCTCTTGGACGTGAGGCTTCGATCACGATATCGGCTTTACTAAGTAAATCCTTCAGACCACTCAGTCCTGCCTCAGTCTTAAAGTCAAACGCCGCACATAATTTGTCCGTATTGATCAGCTGATAAAATCCAGCGTGCCCGAGGCGCATGCCATCTGGCCTTTCTGGTCCTTCGACCTTCACAACGCGCGCACCCAAACCCATCAAAAGGCTGGAGGCTAATGGCCCCGCCCAAAGACCTGACAGATCAACGATTAACGGGTTGTTCTTTGGGTCAGACTTTTCAAACGAAGTAGATGTATACCAACTTTTCGGCCTATCCGGCAATTCCTCTTTGGAAACAGCCAGGCCTATTTCGGCGGCCCGTTCGACCATATAGTCCGCATTTAACACTGTAACTTTTTTAGTAATACCGTCCCAGTCTTCGACATAATCCTCAAGCCAAGCCGGGATTAAAACCCAATCATCTTCTCTCACCAAATTCAAAGCAATACGGCCATCAGCACAATCAAGAAGCCGGCCATATCCGCCAGCGCAAAACCGCCCTTTTCGAATAGTATCACGTAGCCTCGCGCGCTCACCCAAAACGACGGCTCCATGCTGCGGAAGTTTTTCAGGCGCGTCAGAAATAGCTTTTAGGGCCATCAACGCACCTTGGGCATGGGCGGCAAGCGGCGTGGGCGCCATTAGCCCTGTGGTTTGAAGAAGTCCTGATCGCCGATAGGCAATAGCTGGATGATCTGAGAGTTGATCGACTTTTTTGACGCACTCTAAACTTCCGAGCAGTTCATTAGCATAATCAGAAGCGTCACGGCTCTTATACTCAGCTTTGGGAAAATTGGTCTCGGATGACACGACGCAGTAGCTTTCCGGTTTCGTTATAGGGCAATTCATCCATGCGCTTGATCGCGGATGGTATTCGTGACGACCTTAAATGCATCTTCACAAGCGCGCAAACCTCTTCGTCAGAAATATCGCCTGTGCAAACCATAGCCAGACCGACGGCCTCACCCCATTCCACATCTTCAACCGCAACGGCTGCCACATCTTTGACAAGAGGATGCGCGCGAATGACATCTTCAATTTCGCCCGGAGAAATATTCTCACCGCCGCGGACAATAACATCGTCAGCCCGACCATCGATAAAAAGATAACCTTGCGCATCAACATAGCCGCGGTCTTTGGTTGGGAACCAACCTTCGGCATCAAGTTGTGACCCGAGGCCCTTATACTCACCGCTGACTTGATCGCCTCGCACCCAGACAAGTCCGACATCTTCTGCGCCGCAAACCTCGCCT
>JABABK010000046.1:23889-27497 GCA_014238285.1 Hellea sp. | reverse complement strand
TAAAATGGAGCTCGACATAAGAGCTTTACGCCGTGTTCAGGCAGAAAATAGAGGATTGACAAAAACCGTTGCTGAGCTTGATTCTAAGCTAAGCCAGAAAACAAGCTGGTCGAATGAACTTGATAGTAAATTAAGCGATCTCGAAAAACGTCATGCTGAAGCCCGCAACCAATTAGAAGATGCCAAAGCTGGTTTGGCCGCGAGCCGAGATCAAGAATCGGCTTATCAAGCGCAAAACGCCAATCACGAGCGCACTATTCGGGCGCTGACGGCAAAATTCCAAACCGCAGAAGACCGTCTCAATCACAATGATAACACGATGGATAAAATGCAGGGCCGCTTGGATTCGCAAATCGCCGAACTTGCCCAGCGTGAACGCCATATTGTTGAGCTTCGTAATACACTTGATGAAATCAATGAGAAATATACACAAAGATCAGCTTATAGTGACAACGTAACCGTCGAGATGAAAAATCTACGGGTTGATTTTGCAGACCTTAAGTCTAAGCATGTGGAAGTTACGGGCCAGCTTGAGAACGTTAAATACGATCTACAGACCCAAAGAAATGTTTCTGATGATACGGTAAAACGCCGTGATGAGGAAAACATGGCTCTTAAAACCCGTATTGATCAACTTGATACGCAAATTCGGATCAAAGAAAATATGGCAACTCATTTGGACCAAGAGTTTATTAGCTTACGCAATGCCTTGGTCAATGAACGTGACCGCGCTGAGTCTCTTGAAGACCGTCTGCGCCAAAAGTCCGAAGAATATGAGCGCAGCGCCAAAGCTGTGGCGAAATCGAAAAGTGCTTTCGAACAAATCAATGGCAAGTTCTCAACAACGCTTGAAGATTACGAAAATCTCCGTAATATCAATGAGCAAATGCGCCAGAAGCTTGAGAAATACGCATCTATTACAGGTATTAGCTCCGGACAAAGCCTCGTTAACTCGGAAGTTTATGTTACTGATAAGGCCGTCGATGGTTCGAAAAACGTAACGCGGCTCAAAAAGAGCAGCTAATACAGACTAAATAAAAAGAATTCACGTCCTGTGAAATTTACCCCGCTCTATCAAACAGGTTAGGCGGGGTCTTTTTATGAGTTTCTGTCATTCCGGAATTTGCAGAGCAAATACCCGGAAGGTCGAGACGAAAGAAAAACAGATAACACCAAATTTTTTCGGTCTTCCGGGTTCTGATTACATCAGCCCCGGAATGACAGTCATTTTGGTTTATAAAATAGACTGACCCGTATTTTCCCAATCTTTCAAAAAGGCAGCAAGGCCTTTATCGGTGAGGGGATGATTGGCTAGGCTTTTGATTACTTTTGGCGGCGCGGTCATGACATCGGCACCTACGAGGGCGCAGTCTTTGACGTGATTGACGTTGCGAATAGAGGCCGCGAGTATTTCTGTTTCATATCCGTAATTGTCATAGATCATGCGAATGTCCTCGATAAGCTCTATGCCATCTAGCGTTATATCGTCGAGACGGCCAATGAAGGGCGAAATAAAAGTCGCGCCGCATTTTGCCGCTAAAAGCGCCTGATTGGGTGAAAAACAAAGCGTCACATTGGTCGGGGTACCTTCTCGGGAAAGAATCGAGCAGGCTTTAAGGCCGTCCATTGTCAGCGGTAATTTCACGCAGACATTATCAGCAATTTTTCGCAGCTCGCGACCTTCTTGAACCATTTGATCGGCGACAATCGCTGTAACTTCTGCGCTAACAGGTCCATCTGTAATTTTGCAAATATCGGCGATAACATCTTTGAAAACGCGGCCCGACTTCGCGATAATAGAGGGGTTAGTGGTGACCCCGTCGACGAGACCAATATCATTTAATTCAGAAATTTGATCAAGATCTGCACTATCAACGAAAAATTTCATAGGGTAACTCCAATTAAATCATGCGAGTCGCATTGCATTTATACTTTGGGAGCCCTTAACACAGTTTATGCCAGCGCAAAACGCACAAGTTTTATTTCCTGTCAATGTCGAAGGTGCCTTTGACTATGAAGTGCCGCACGGCTTGGAATTGGTGCCGGGTGATTTTGTATTTGCGCCTATTGGTCAGCAATTTAAGCTTGGCGTTGTCTGGGGCACTGGAACCGCTGAACCGGGACGTACGCTTAAATCTATAGCTGAAAAGAAGCATTGCCAGCCTCTGCCCGAAGTTATGTTAAAATTCGTGGATTGGACGGCTAAATATAATTGCGCGTCGCCTGGCATGACGCTTCGTATGGTTCTTAGTTCCTATAAAGCGCTAGATCCTAGTCCGATTGTGACACACTTCTCTCCGTCTGGTCAGGAAGGCGGACGTATTACGCCAGCAAGACAACTCGTCTTGGATAAGGGCGGGCCGTTTCCGGCGCGCGCCAGCGAAATTGCACAGAGAGCCGGCGTTAGCGCGGGCGTTGTTCGTGGGTTTTCCGATGCCGGCGGGTTAATTGCTGAGAGCTTACCCGTCGATCAGCCATTTGGCATTCCTAATCCAAACCTAGAGGGTTTGACTTTGTCACAGGGGCAATCAGAGGCGGCTGAACAATTAGTCGCCTCGGTCGCAAAACCTGGATTTACAGTCAGCCTGCTAGACGGTGTTACCGGTTCGGGTAAAACTGAAGTCTATTTTGAAGCTGCCGCAGAAGCTCTAAGACAAGGCGGGCAGGTCCTTATTCTTGTGCCAGAGATTGCGCTCACCCAAGCGGGTATGAAACGGTTTAAAGCTCGGTTTGGCGTAGAGCCAGCCCCTTGGCACTCAGGACTTGGTGAAGCCGAGCGAAGGCGCGTCTGGCGTGAAGTCATTACGGGCAGGGCCAAACTCGTGGTCGGCGCAAGGTCTGCGCTATATCTGCCTTATCCAAACCTCAAACTCATCGTGGTGGATGAAGAGCACGACACATCCTATAAGCAAGAAGAAGGCGTTATCTATAATGCGCGCGATATGGCGGTGGTCAGATCGATGCTGGCCAAACAATCGGTTGTTCTAGCATCAGCTACGCCGTCTCTTGAAAGCCTCGTTAATGCCCGTGAAGGCCGGTATCAGCATGTGGTCCTGCCTGAACGTCCGGGTTCTATCACTTTGCCCGAGATAGATTTGATTGATTTGAAAGATACGCCGCCAGCAAAAGGCGACTTCATTTCCGCGCCGCTAATAGAGGCTGCCGAAGCTGTTCTAAGCCGGGGTGAACAGGCGATGTTCTATCTTAACCGCCGAGGTTATGCGCCTTTGATTATCTGCCGAGCTTGCGGTGAAAAGCTTAAAAGTCCCGATACGGATAGCTGGTTGGTTGAACACAGGGTTACGGGTAGGGCTGTTTGCCACCACACAGGCTTTTCAATGCGTATGCCTAAAGAGTGCCCCGCCTGTCATGCCGAAGACAGCCTCACATCCGTGGGTCCAGGCGTAGAACGGGTAGCCGAAGAAGCCGCGCGTCATTTTCCCGATGCTATTATTGAAGTGTTGTCGTCTGATACGTCCGGCAACCCTAATGCCATTAGAGAGCGTATGGCTCGTATGGAGCAGGGCGAGATTGATATTCTGGTCGTATCCAAAGACGTCGGGTGGCACGTACCCCGTGAAGATGACGACGGCCGGGATCCCTAGCGC
>JABABK010000046.1:15011-23879 GCA_014238285.1 Hellea sp. | reverse complement strand
GTTGAGGGTGATTTGAGTCTCGGTGGCGGCGACCCTCGCGCCGGAGAACGCACCTATCAAACATTAGTGCAGGTCGCAGGCCGCGCTGGCCGTGCCGATAAGCCAGGAACAGCCCTGATCCAAACTCACCAGCCGGATCACGAAGCCTTACAAGCGTTGGCTGCAGGCGATCGAGAGCGGTTTGTATCGGCGGAGCTTGGTATGCGCGAAATGCTGGGCTTGCCGCCCTATGGGCGTTTGTGCGGCGTTGTGGTCTCAGGCCCAGATGTAAATCGCACAGAAGAAATGGCCCGTAAATTTGTAAGTCTGGCGCCTCGCGCTGATGGCATCGATATATTAGGCCCAAGTGAACCGCCATTGGCGCGGCTGCGCGGACGTTTCCGCCGCCGTATCCTTATTCAGGCCGATGATAAGGTCGATTTATCGGCCTATATGAGGCATTGGAAAACAAAGATGCGTCTGCCGTCTAAATATCGATTACATGTAGATATTGACCCTCAAAGCTTCATGTGAGTTATGCAAAATTGTCCGTTTAGTTTTAAGTGGTAACAACCTATATGAGACTAAGATAAGGGAATTGCTTATGGCCCGTCACGACTATTCTATCCGCCCAGAACCGAGGTTCGAAGATGGGGCATTTATTCCGTCTGCGCCGCTGCCCATTGTTTTGCATGACCCGGATGATTGGAGTCTAAGAGACGACATCGCATTAATGCGGGCTTTGATGCGCAATGCCATCGAGACAACGTCACAAACATCCCGCAGTCAAGCCTGCGTTCAGGGAAAATTATTTGGCCACGAGTTTTTTACGGTCGCTGACCCTAAGCTGATCCAGTTCATATTTGTCAAAAATCATACACTTCTCAAAATGAACGATACGCGGCAGAGGATTTTAAAGCCGTTGATCAGGTCAGGCCTGATCTCAGCTGAGGGTGAAGAGTGGAAACGTATTCGTCACTTGCTGACGCCGATGTTTACGCCGCGTCATATCAGAACATTTTCAAAAGGCATGAAGACGACCATAAACCGCGAAATGCCGCTGACCTTAAAGGACGGGGCCGAAATATCGCTAACAACAACGATGATGAACCTGACTTATGAGGTTCTGTCGGATGCTTTGTTCTCTGGCGAAATTGATGACGATAAATCTGTCATGATTAGTGACTTTGACAGCGTGCTTCGAACTATGGGCAGGCCAGATCCTTTTGATGTGCTTAAATTTCCAGATGCCATCCCGCGCTTAACCCGAATTCCGGGTAGGCGGG
The DNA here is from genome assembly GCA_014238285.1 of Hellea sp. GTDB lineage: Bacteria > Pseudomonadota > Alphaproteobacteria > Caulobacterales > Maricaulaceae > JACOMS01. The sequence goes on along the minus strand of JABABK010000046.1, from coordinate 22,614 downwards.
CACTGCACCGGATTTGGACTAGGGTCGGACAGGCGATTGATAAGCGTAAGACCAAAGAAAAAAGTGGCGAGAGTTTTCCAACGGATTTCCTAAAGCTATTAATGGAAGCGGGTGATGAGACTCACGGGCCGCTGAGCTCAGAAGAAATTCAAGACCAGGCCGTGACTTTTATTGGGGCAGGGCACGAGACAACGTCCCATGGTTTGACCTGGATGCTGTATCTACTCAGCCAAGATAAAGACGCGCGGCAACGTGTTGAAGCCGAAGTTGATGCTTTGGATGTGGAAAACACGCCTGTTGATAAATGGGTAGACGCACTGCCATGGACTTGGGCCTGTTTTGAGGAGGCCATGAGGCTTTTTCCGCCAGCCCCGTTTGTTTCCCGGGAACTCACCGCGCCAATATCATATGGAGATCGCGATTTTAAAGGCGGCGATAACGTTCTGCTGAACCTATGGGCGCTGCATCGTCACTATGACCTTTGGGATAATCCTGACGCATTTGTACCGGATCGTTTCTTTGGTAAAAACCGCGCAAAAATCGATCGGTTTCAATACCTGCCATTTGGTTTGGGGCCCCGCGTTTGTATCGGGCAAAGATTTGCACAGCAGGAAGCTATAATCATGGCTGCTTTACTCCTGCGTGATTACAGGTTTGATTATACAGGCGACGAAGCGCCGTGGCCTAGAATGAGGATTACTTTACAGGCTGAGAACGGTATGCCGATGCTGGTTTCAAGGCGTGGCTAAACTTCTAAAACAACAAGGCATTTTTAACCTTATGAATAGGGCTATTCTGTCGCAGGGATAGGTGGGTTGGCTTTGAAAAATACCCATGCTAATAGGCCTGCGAGTCACGGACGTGCCGAATGAATTTGCATGTCTAATCAATAAATTTGAAAATTATTCTTCGAATGTTTTCAATCCAACCGCGCAAGATACGGATTTTAGTTTGTGTCAGACCAAGACCTAATAACCGGCAAAGCCCCAGGGCGTTACGCTCAGGCGTTAATTGAACTGGCGGAAGAAGCCAAGTCACTGAAAACAGTGGAAAAAGATGTTGCTAAACTGAAAAAAGTTTTTTCAGATAGCGCCGCGTTAAAAGATGCACTCGCAAATCCCGTATTTGCGACAGAAGATAAAGTGGCTGTTGTTCAATCAGTCGCAACCAAAGCTAAAGTTAGCAAATTGTTGACGCAATTTGTTGGGACTGTGGCGCAAAACCGCCGCGCTGATGAGTTAGTGCCTATGTTTGGCGCTTTTGAAGCCTTAGTTGCCCAGAGACGTGGATATCAAACCGCAAGAGTTACGAGCGCCAAGAAATTGACGGCTGCCGAACTAACAAAAATCAAAAGTGAGCTCAAGAAGTCCTTGGGCCAAACCGTTGATGTCGAAACACAAGTGGATCCGAGCTTACTCGGTGGATTTATCGTAAAAATCGGGTCTAAACTCTACGATAGCTCCCTCAAGACAAAACTTGAGGATCTGAAATTAGCCCTGAAAGAGGTTTAAACATGGATATTCGTGCTGCTGAAATTTCCAATATTTTAAAGAAGCAAATTAAAGGCTTCGGTACACAGGCAAAAGTGTCTGATATTGGCCAAGTCTTAAGCGTCGGTGATGGTATCGCCCGTATTTACGGTCTGGACAATGTCCGGGCTGGTGAGATGGTTGAATTCCCTGGCGGAATTAAGGGCATGGCTCTTAACCTAGAAACAGACAATGTCGGCGTTGTTATCTTTGGTGATGACCGCGGCATTAAAGAAGGCGACACTGTTAAGCGTCTTGGCGAAATTGTTGACGTTCCTGTCGGCAAAGGTCTTCTAGGTCGCGTCGTGAACCCGCTAGGTGAGCCGATTGATGGCAAAGGCCCGATCAAATCGTCCGAGCGTCGCCGCGTTGATGTTAAAGCACCAGGCATTATGCCGCGTAAAGGTGTGCATGAGCCAGTGCAGACAGGTATTAAAGCGATTGATGCGCTTATCCCTATTGGTCGTGGCCAGCGAGAATTGATCATTGGTGACCGCCAAACTGGTAAAACAGCTGTGGCCATCGATGCGATTCTTAATCAAAAGGCTGCGTTTGACGAAGATCGCGACAATGACAAACTTTACTGTATCTATGTTGTTATTGGCCAGAAGCGTTCAACGGTTGCTCAGCTTGTTAAAACACTCGAAGAAAACGGCGCGATGGAATATTCTATTATTGTTGCCGCGACAGCTTCCGAGCCTGCGCCGCTACAGTTCCTCGCGCCATTTGCGGGTTGCGCCATGGGCGAATATTTCCGCGATAACGGCATGCACGGCCTGATCATTTATGATGATCTCTCCAAGCAAGCGGTTGCTTATCGCCAAATGTCACTTCTTCTACGTCGTCCTCCGGGCCGTGAAGCTTATCCTGGTGATGTTTTCTATCTTCACTCCCGTCTTCTAGAGCGTGCAGCGAAGCTGAACGAAGATAATGGCGGTGGTTCTTTGACAGCTTTGCCAATCATTGAAACTCAAGGTAACGATGTTTCGGCCTTTATTCCGACGAACGTTATTTCGATTACAGATGGCCAGATATTTCTAGAAACTGATTTGTTCTTCCAAGGTATTCGTCCTGCTCTAAACGTTGGTCTATCTGTGTCACGGGTTGGATCATCGGCTCAGATTAAAGCCATGAAACAGGTTGCTGGTCCGATTAAAGGTGAGCTTGCTCAGTACCGCGAAATGGCGGCCTTTGCTCAATTTGGTTCCGATCTTGATGCGTCGACGCAGAAGCTTCTAGCTCGCGGCGAACGCCTCACAGAGCTCTTAAAGCAAGACCAATACTCTCCGCTGCAAGTGGAAGAGCAGGTTTGTGTGATTTATGCGGGTACGCGTGGATATCTTGACGGTATCGGTGTTAAGCAAGTTGGTAAGTATGAAAAAGAACTTCTGGCTCACCTACACTCAGAACACAGCTCTATTTTGTCAGATATCGCAAGCCAGAAAAAACTAAGTGATGAACTTGAAGCAAAGCTAAAGTCTGCTCTTGAGAACTTCACTAAGAATTTTGCGGCCTAAGACCGAATAGGAGTGCGGCAATGGCGTCGTTAAAGGAACTTAAAAGCCGGATCAGCAGTGTTAAGAACACGCAGAAGATCACGCGCGCCATGCAGATGGTTGCGGCGGCGAAGCTCAGAAAAGCGCAGGATGCGGCTGAGAGAGCACGCCCTTATTCTGATCGTATGGGTGCGGTTATTTCAAATCTCGCCAATGCTATGCAGGGCGCGGGTGGCGCGCCTGAACTTTTAGTCGGTAATGGCAAAGACGACACATATTTGCTTGTTGTGGCCACGGCTGATCGCGGCCTTTGCGGTGGATTTAACTCTAATATCGTGCGTAAAGCCCGTGAAGAGATTACGTCCCTTAAAAAGCAGGGCAAAACGGTCAAATTATTCATGATCGGTAAAAAAGGCCAAGACCAGCTTAAGCGTCTTTATGAAGACGAAATTGTCGAGTACATATCTTTGAAAGAAGAACGTAAGCTCCATGCTGGTATAGCCCAGGGTATTGGCCAAAAAATCACATCTATGTTTGAAGCCGGTGAGTTTGATGTCTGTAAGCTCATCTTTTCGAACTTTGAAAATGTGATGACGCAAACGCCTGTTGCAAAAACAATCATTCCTGCAGGGGCCGACATGTCCGACGCTGAGGGTGACGAACTATCTGGCCCTGACTTACAAGGCGGGATTTATATTTACGAGCCTGATGAAGAGGGTATTTTACGAGTTTTACTGCCGCGTAACATTAATACTCAAATTTTCACGGCTTTGCTTGAAAACCAAGCGGGTGAAATGGGCTCTAAAATGGCCGCCATGGACAATGCGACTCGTAATGCCGGCGACATGATCGACAAACTGACATTGACCTTTAACCGGACACGTCAGGCGAAAATTACTTCTGAATTAATCGAAATTATATCAGGCGCGGAAGCGCTTTAACGCTGAGAGGAACCTAGAAATGGCGAAAGCAGCAACTAAAAAAACGACAGCCAAAAAAGCAGCCCCTAAAAAGGCCGCGACTAAGAAGGCCGTAAAGTCAACCGCAACGGGCCGAGTTACTCAGGTCATTGGTGCGGTTGTTGACGTGGAATTTGTTGGCAATCTGCCATCGATTTTAGACGCGCTTGAAACGGATAACCAAGGTAACCGCCTTGTGCTTGAAGTTGCTCAGCATTTGGGACAGAACACAGTTCGTACCATTGCTATGGACGCAACAGAAGGTTTGGTTCGTGGCCAAGCCGTAACAGATACAGGCGCGCCGATTATTGTGCCGGTTGGTCCTGAAACGCTCGGCCGTATCATGAACGTTATTGGTGAGCCGATTGACGAACGTGGCCCGATTAAAACAAAAATGAAGGCTTCAATTCACAAAGAAGCCCCGGCTCTTGTTGATCAGTCAACAGAATCGGAAGTCCTTGCGACCGGTATTAAAGTTATCGATCTTCTTTGCCCCTACGCTAAAGGCGGTAAAATTGGTCTCTTCGGCGGTGCTGGTGTTGGTAAGACGGTTTTGATCATGGAATTGATCAATAATATCGCAAAACTCTTCGGTGGATACTCTGTTTTCGCCGGTGTTGGTGAACGTACCCGTGAAGGGAATGACTTATATCACGAAATGATTGAATCTAAGGTTATTGATCTCGACGGTGAAAGCCGCGCGACGCTGGTCTACGGTCAAATGAATGAGCCTCCAGGAGCTCGTGCTCGTGTTGCTTTGACAGCTCTGTCCCAAGCTGAATATTTCCGTGATGAAGAAGGTAAAGACGTTCTATTCTTCGTCGATAACATCTTCCGCTTTACGCAAGCTGGTTCTGAAGTGTCTGCGCTACTTGGCCGTATTCCATCTGCTGTGGGTTACCAACCAACACTCGCGACTGAAATGGGTCAGATGCAAGAGCGTATTACCTCAACAAACAAAGGGTCTATTACCTCTGTTCAGGCGGTTTATGTTCCTGCCGATGACTTGACTGACCCTGCGCCAGCCACATCGTTTGCTCACTTGGACGCGACAACCGTTCTTAACCGTGCCATTTCTGAAAAAGGTATTTATCCGGCTGTTGACCCGCTCGATAGTTCGTCTCGTATCCTTGAGCCAAGAACTGTTGGTGAAGAACATTATCTAGTCGCGCGTCAAGTACAGGAAATTCTGCAACGTTATAAGTCTCTCCAAGACATTATCGCGATTTTGGGTATGGATGAGCTTTCCGAAGAAGATAAAATGACTGTTTCTCGCGCTCGTAAAGTTGAGAAGTTCTTGTCTCAACCTTTTGATGTTGCTGAGATTTTCACTGGTTCACCGGGTATCCAGGTACCACTTGAGGAAACAGTGCGTTCGTTTAAAGGGTTGGTCGAAGGTGAATATGATCATCTTCCAGAGCAAGCTTTCTATATGGTCGGCGGCATTGATGATGTGGTCGAAAAAGCCGCCAAAATGGCAGCGGAAGCAGCGTAGTAATTCCATCATTACCGCCACGAGGGCGGTAATGACGATTTTGAGGTAAAAATGGCCGATAAATTACATTTCTCACTTGTTTCACCGGAAAAAGAACTTTTCTCTGGCGATGTCGATCAGGTTGATATCCCGGGCACTGAAGGTAACTTTGGGGTTCTTCCTAATCATTCAGCTTTGATGGCGGCTATCCGTACAGGCGCGATCATCGTTTATGTGGATGGCGTGCAAACTCAGTATTTCGTCCAAGGTGGTTTCGCCGATGTGACACCTGATGGCTTAACAGTCTTGGCTGAAAAAGCGGCTCTTATGGCTGATGTGGATAAGAGCGAAATCCAATCTGATCTTGAAGTCGCAAAGCTTCAGGCCGAAGGCCTCGAAGGTGAGCAAGCTCTACTCGTTCAGCAAAATATTGATGGACTTAATGAGCTGCTAACTGGCTAGTTTTCGCCTTACATAAGACATAAAAGTTATTTAGAACCGGGCTATGTTAGTCCGGTTTTTTAATGCGTGCTTGTGGGGGTTTGCAATTTGCATCTTCTGTTTTGTGTGGGGGTTTTTAGTTGAGCCGAACCTTCTTAAAACACGTCATCTTGAGATTTGTAGTTCTGAATGGCTGGGCGAACCCATGAAAATTGTATTCCTGTCCGATATTCATATTGGCGGCGAACATGTGCCACCTAGCCGAGTCTCCAGTATTGTCTCCCGCGTAAATGCGGAGAAAGCAGATTTGGTTCTAATTGGTGGCGATTTTATAGATGGTCATACCCATCGCACGAAAACCTCAAATTCATTTAATACGAAGATAGATACAGGGCTGCGAGCGTTGAAGGAAATTATGGCACCGTTAGGCGTGATTTCAGTCATCGGTAATCATGATGTTTGGTATGATGAGGTTTACGTTAGTAAGTTTCTCCAAGATCAAGGCATGACCATTCTCAGTAATGACGCTGTGAATGTGAAAGAAGACGTTTGTATCGTTGGTTTAGCTGATGACATGACACAAGAACCGGACAATGCGGCCTATAAACTATGTCAGACATCAGACAATATTATTGCGCTCATGCATTCTCCTGATAGCTTTGGTCTAATGTATTCAAATACCAATTTGGCGTTAGCAGGGCACACTCATGGCGGTCAGATTAATTTGCCTTTCCTTGGTCGAGCGGTAACACCGACGCGATCCGGTAGCAAATATGCTTATGGGCAAGTCGAGCATAATGGCATTCCTACATTTATTACGGCCGGTATTGGAACGTCTATTTTGCCAGCTCGTTTCCGTAGTCCGCCAGAAATCGTCGTGATTACCCTTCGCTCGTCAGAGCCTTAGCGCGGTCTTTCTTATTGGTCACGAGTGTAAACGTCAGCATTGCCAATATAGCCAGAGTAGACGCCAGAATAAACGGCGCGCCTGGGATATAGGGCGGCGTTGCGGCGTCGGCAAATTTTTGGAATGTTCGAGTCATGACGAGCGGACCAATCATAAGAGCGAGGCCTTGGGCGGCGCCGATAGCGCCTTGAAGCTCACCCTGTTCAGAATCTGAAATACGGCTGCTCATCATATTTGTCAGAGCGGGATTATAGAGCCCGGCAAAAGCTGCGAACGGCCCGGCGGCATAAATAACCCAGCCTGTCTGCGCTGTTCCCATCATCATATAAGCGATAGCGGCAGCGATCATGCCGATAATTCCGGCCCAAAATAGGCCTGTTTTAGGAATGATGATGCGAATAAGTCCGCCTTGAACGATGATACTGGCAAGACCAAAGGCACCTAGTGAAAGGCCGACATCGCCGGCGTCCCAGCCGAGGCCTTCTATGGTGCTAAAGGCGTAAGTGCTGGGGTATACTGTGTGGGCAAGACCTAGTAAAAATAGAACAAAAATCAAGCCTTTGACACCTGCAATTTTACTCAGTGATTTAATTGCGCCAAATGGGTTAGAACGCTTCCATTCAAACTTCCGGCGTTTTTCAGCAGGCAGTGTTTCTGGTAAGAAAATGAAGCCATAGATGACATTGACTAGAGATAAAATGCCCGCGGCTATGAACGGCGCGCGAGGCCCGAGTTCACGTACCGTTTCGCCTATATAAGGGAGCATTGGTCCATATTCCGGGATAAGGCCGCCGATC
>JABABK010000046.1:0-15001 GCA_014238285.1 Hellea sp. | reverse complement strand
ATAAAACCGACGCCGAATGAGGCTCCTACGAGGCCGAAGTTTTGGGCTCGCGTCTCTGGCGGGCTAACATCGGCGATATAGGCATTGGCTGTACTAAACGTGGCGCCGAGCGCACCTGCAATGATCCGGCCTAGATATAAAAACGCGATTGTGGGCGCAAAGCCCATGATGAAATAATCTATGGCAAGGCCGAATAAAGATAAAAGCATGATCGGGCGGCGACCAAATCGGTCGGATAGTCCGCCAATGATAGGCATGCAGATAAATTGCATGACGGCAAATACGAACGTCAGCCAGCCGCCATGAATAGCAGCTTCACTATTTGTAAGCCCAGTGAGTTCTTTTAAAAGATCCGGTAGCACAGGGATCATAATCCCAAAACCAATGGAATTGATCATGACCGTAATCAGGACGAACATTAGCGCATTGCGAGATGATTTTTGCTCAGCCATAAACGGGCCTAGGCTATTTTACAGGATTTGCAAAGTCTTCAAATTCGATCACTAGCTGTTCATAGACTTTACGCTTAAATGGTACGATCAAATTGGGTGTGTCTGTTAGCTCTCCCCACTTCCACTGCGAAAATTCAGGGGGTGTTTGGGCATTGATGTTTATGTCATCGGCGCTACCGTCAAACCGCAGAGCATACCAAATTTGTTTCTGTCCGCGCCATTTTCGAGTACGGGAGTTTTTCTGAACATCGGCCGGGTAGTCGTAAAACAACTCTGACGACGCTTGTCCTAACGGCGAAACAGATTGAACGGATATACCAGTTTCTTCTTCGAGTTCGCGAATAGCGGCATATTCAGGGGTTTCGCCGGCATCTATGCCGCCTTGAGGAAATTGCCAGATAAATGACCCGGTTTCACCCGCTCGCTTTCCAATCCAGACTTGACCTTTTGGGTTGAAAATAACAACGCCCACGCAAGGACGATAGAGATCAGGAGAAGCGGTAGGTTTTGGCATTATCGGTTAAGAACAAAAGATGCAGGTGCGAGTTCCGTACTGCTATTTTCTAAAGTTACGACCCAGCTTTTAAGCGCTAACAAAGTTTCTGGTAAAGCAAAGCCAATACCGATTTGAGTGGCTCCAGCGTTCGAAACAGCATTTAATTGGTCGAGCTCTGTTTTTATAGCGGCGATATTTGACTGACTATCAATAATGGAAAAGGCTTGTGTATAGGGTAGGTTGGAAGACGCTGAGAGTGCTGGCAGCGCGCCTAAACTCTCAGAGCCATCATATATTAGGCCTAGTCCGGAATCGCTTAGGTGGGCCAAAATGGGCATCATCACGTCATTTCTGGCAAGGAGCTTACCGCCATTGTAATTGGTTACCGCGAAATAACCTTGTGCGCGGCTCATCAACCAATCGAGATTACGGATATTTATGGCAGCGCTATTGTCTGTTTTTAGCGCGCGGTCAGACCCAGGATCAGCAGGATTGAAATTATGACCTTCCATAGGCAACTCAATAATGACTTCATGGCCGCGTTCTCTGGCCTGATTGATCATGGTTTGCAGGCCATTGGCATGAGCGGCAAAAGATAAGGTAATCTCGGACGGCGTTTCATTGATAATGCGCCGTGTTAAGTTGCGATCAATGCCAAGGCCGCCGATAATCACTGCGACTTGATTTTTACCTGCCGCCGGGGAAAACGGGCGCGCATAACTTGTGACGGCTTTTTTGCCTGTAGCCGATATTTTAGGAACTCGGCCATAGGGGCTATTTCGGGTGATATCTGAGAAAGGAGCCCTAGGAAGGGCTGATGTCGGGAATGCGCCGCCGCCTATGGGCTGCCCATCGATCAAGATCGTTTTGGGGCCAGACACTGAAACGTCGGGTAATATAGGCCTCGGCGATGTGGTAGGCACTGAAGAGCCTGCTAAGCCGTTATTAGTGTCGCTATTCATCAGGGGATTACCAAGAGCGTCTATTTGTAGACTACCAAGATGTTCGGTTGGATTCACATCTTGGGGGAGCCCATCCAGCAAATCAGGCAAGGCGGTTCCATCTCCATTAAGATTATCTGATGCCTCGGGCAAGGGGAGCGGATCTATACTGACCTGACCAACCGCTTTGGCGTCATCTGGGTTTCCCAAAAAGTGAAATCCAGCCGCGATAATTGCCGTTGATAGTAAGATTATGGCAAGCGCGCGTCCCATATGGCTTTTGACCGAAGGAAGTCGGGCTTCTCGGCGGCGGACATAAGTCACGGAACCTTTCTGAAATGAGTCAGACATATCTGTAGTGGGCCTGTTTGCTTGGAATGCGATTCGCTTTGCTCAGGGTACCTAACCTTTCCCTAACGGGAGGTAAAGAAAACCCTAGAGCAGTTTAAACAAAGGTAGAATCACTTTGACCGCTGAAATTTGTGTCTGGCGTAGGCGCGACCTGCGACGTGATGTTGGCATCACAAGCGGAGCGCAACGCTCGCCAGGCGCAAAGGTCAGTAGCCGGGATATCCAGCGTAGGCCCGTGATTTTGTTATTTTTCCCCACTTTATTTAAACAGCACTTGGGCGATCTTTGTCTTTTGATCGCGTTACAACGTTTGCCCGATGCCAGCATCGCGCTGCACGTCGCGCCTAATCAACGGAAAAATCTCATCCCATCAAAGTGGTTCTACCTTTGTTTAAGCTGCTCTAACGTGATGTATTCTTCATGGCGACCATGCTGCGATAGCGTGGGCTTTTAACGAGTTCCACAGCCTTTTTCAGCTGGTAATCTTCATCCGTCTCCCAATCTTCCGGGGGATAGTCCAGTTCGTCCAGATTTTCCTCAATCAACGGTTCATTGGGGTTCATCAGTGCGTTTTGTAAATCGCTTTCACGAATACGTTTGCGGGTGGAATCGCTTTCAGGGCTAGATGAGACAAGAACATCTGGCATGATCCCTAAGCCTTGGATAGATTTTCCAGATGGCGTGTAATAGCGCTCTGTCGTCATCCGAAGCGCGCCGCCATTTTTGAGTTGCATGATCGACTGTACGGAGCCTTTACCAAATGAGCGGCGGCCCAAAACGAGGGCGCGGTTACGGTCTTGCAGGGCGCCAGCAATGATTTCAGCGGCAGAAGCGGACTGGCTATTGATCATAACGACGATCGGAACATTTGGAAATAATTCTCCGGCTTTTGCGTGATAACGTCGTGTATCTGCTGCTTCACGGCCGCGGGATGAAAAGACTTCGCCGTTATCTAGAAAATAGCTCGTGACCTTTACGACTTGATCGACGCGTCCGCCAGGATTGCTCCTGACATCAACAATAAGTCCCGGTAAAGTGCCGCCAAAGCTCTCTTTTAAATCATCAAGCGCGACTTTGACGTCATCCTCGAGGTTAGGGTGGTTGAATGTTTCGATATAGACATAACCAACGCCGTCTTCAACGCGGTGACGGACGGCCCGTCCATAAACGGTTTCGCGAATGACTGTGATATCGCGGCTTGAATTATCCGGCGATAATACGGTGACATTGATAGGATCACCAGCTAGGCCTCGCATGCCTTCGACCGCATCATCAAGTGTCTTACCAAGAACTCTTTCGCCTTCAACAGCTGTGATGAAATCACCCTTTTTGATCCCTTGTTTATCCGCAGGGCCATTAGGGGTGACATAATTGATCTTCACAAGTCCAACTTCAAGCGTCACTTCAATGCCAAGTCCGCCATATTCTTTGCGAGCGGATTTTTGACGATCAGCATAGTCTTCTTTGGGCGTATAGGACGAGTGAGGGTCGAGAGATTCAAGGGCGCCATTAATGGCACCTTCGAGAAGATCAGCATCCGTCACGTCCTCGACATAGTTATCTCTGGCAATAGAAAATGCTTCGGCGAAGAGTTCGAGCTGATGCAGCATTTCTAAATCTTCAGCGTCACTAGATACCGCTGTTTCCAAAGGCATGAGAACAGCCATAACCGCAATGGCAGCAGCACTGAGTAAGGCGCGTTGAGTTAGCCTCATATTCTTCCTCTAATCCGTCTTGCGGCCTTAACCTTGTTGAGCTTGTGCCAATTTGGAGACGTAGCTACCATCTTTTAGAATTTTGATAGCTTGCTGAAGCTGATAATCTTCATCTTCGCTAAAACCTTCAGGCGGAAAGTCGATTGTGATTTCTTCTGTCTCTGGTTCGTCTTGGCTTTCCAGTTCATTTTGAATAGAATTTGGAAGATCAGATTCACCAAATGATTTATTGCCTTTGCCATCATCTGGGACCGCGGCAACCGCGATATCAGGTGATATGCCCGTGCCTTGAATAGAACGTCCGGATGGTGTGTAATAACGCTGTGTCGTCATGCGCAAGGCGCCATCACGTCCGCCGCGCAGCGGAATGACAGACTGCACCGAGCCCTTGCCAAATGATGTCATGCCGACCACAAGGCCGCGTCCACGATCTTGTACGGCGCCAGCTACGATTTCAGAGGCAGAAGCAGACGCTCCATCTATCAAAACGACGAGAGGTATGCCTTTGACGAGTTGTCCTTTTTGCGCGTTATAGCGTTGCGTGTCTTCGGCTTGTCGACCACGTGTTGAAACAACTTCACCGCCATCAAGAAAGGCGCTGCTAACTTTAATGGATTGATCTAAAAGACCGCCGGGGTTACCTCTTAGGTCTAAAATTAGGCCAGGAATTCTGCTGCCTAAATCTTTTTCAAGAGCATTTATAGCATCTTCAAGGGTTGGTGCAGCTTTTTCATTGAACTGCGAAATACGTAAGTAACCAAGTCCATCTTTGACTTCATATTTTGTCGCACGTTGTTTAATAACTTCGCGAATTAATTCAAATTCAAGAGGATCTCCATCGCCTCGAACCACGGAAATTGTAATAGGCTCACCGGGTTTCCCTCGCATGCGATCAACCGCTTCGGAAAGGGTAACGCCGATAATACTCTCGCCATCGATTTCTGTGATAAAGTCACCGGCTTTGATACCAGCAGTTTTGGCGGGGCTATCATCAATAGGCGCGACAACTTTTACGACGCCCGAAACAGATGTAACTTCCATGCCTAGGCCGCCATATTCTCCACTCGTGCTGACTTGTAAGTCTTTGAATTGATCGGGGCTAATATAACTTGAATGCGGATCAAGTGATTGAAGCATACCATTAATAGCGTCGCTGATGAGCTCGCTATCATCAACATCAACAACATATTCATTGCGAACGCGCGCCATCACATCAGCAAAAAGCTCCAGCTGTTTAAATGTATCGCTTCTGGAAGACTCTTTAGCGAAAGCCGGCAGACTAGTACTTGAAAATGCAAATAAAGCCGTCGCTGTAACTGCGCCTAATGTTGGCAATAAATATTTCATTCAATTCTCCTTGCGCCCTACCTATCTGTGTCCGGCCGGGCTGACCAGTAAAAATGTTAGCTGCTGTGGGTTAACCACTTGCAAATGAATTGCCAAACCATGGCCTTGGATCAATGGTTGAGCCGTTTTTTCTTACTTCTATATAGAGTTTTGGCGATGAATTCGAATTAACAGGCATTAATCCTACAGGTTCCCCTGCATCGAGCATGGTGCCGCTTTGTACATAAAGCTGCCCAAGACCTGTGAGTAGTACGAAATAGCCATCATCAACATTGAGAATTACCACATTGTCATAGTTCTTAAACGCCCCGGCAAATTCGACCCGTCCAGCCGATGGGGCTTTGATTTGGGCTTTATTGCGTGTGCGAACTGAAAGACCGGGATGTGCGGTGCTGTAAGATTTAGTGATATTGCCAGTCACCGGCGAGGTAATCTTTCCCTTAGCTTTTGAAAATCTAAGGGCGCTTCTTGATAGAGAGAGGGGTTCTGACTTATACTTGCGTTCTGTGGGCCGTGGACGATTGACTTCTTTTGAGCCGGGTTTGGGTTTTAGTCTGGGTTCCACATCCCCGAATCCACGCTCAAGGCTTTGTATTAAATCTTTAAGGTCATTAGCTTCTGCTGCTAAGACTGAAGCGCGTTTTCTAACGGAATCGAGGTTAAGTGATACGGAGTATTCGAGATTTTTCTTTTCTCCAACCGAGGCCTCAAGGGTTGTTTGTTTGGCCTTTAGCTTTGATTGGTTTTGAAGGAGTGTATCTTGTCTTGATTTTATGTCCGCGCGGACAGCTTCTAGTTCTATGAGCTGCGCGGCTAATTTGTCAGCTTTTTGATTGAGCTGCTGAGTTAGCGACGACATCAACATTGCCGCGCGCGCTGCGTCAGAAGCGTCTTTTGGCGACACGGCGAGAGCAGGCGGCGGGTTGCTTTCGATGCGCTGTAAGGCGGCGAGTAGTTCTTGCAGTTTTCGTTTTTCAGAAACAATGGTGGCTTTGATTGTGTCTTCTTGTTTAGTCAAACCCGTTAATTCGGATTCTAGTTCAGAATTTTCAGTTTCGAGCCGGGATATTTCTCTGGCCATTATTATTAGGCTTGAGCGCAGGTTTTTAATGTCAGTTTGTATTTTACTGCGGTTTTTAGAAAGTTCGGCTTCTTGCTTTTGCTGCCTCTCTTGCTCCCGTGTAATTTCATTAAGGCGTTCAGGTTCAACCTCTTGCGCGATTGCAGGTGCAAACAGGGTAGCAGTGATAAAAAAGATGGCCAATTGGCGAAACATTATTGTGAGTGGTCCTTTAGGAATCAGTCTCTATGATAAGGACTTCCCGCCATGATCGATAGAGCTCGGTACACTTGTTCGGCCAGCATTATACGGACAAGTTTATGGGGCCAGACTTGGGCGCCAAATGACCATTTCATGGCATTTTTTGGTAGGTTAGATGGTTCAAACCCATCAGCGCCGCCTATGACAAATATTGTTTCTGAAATTCCGTCATCTTTTAAGCGGCTAAGCGTTTTGGCAATTTGTCGAGACGTCAGACTTTTACCGCGTTCATCTAAGACGATATATTGATGAGAGGTAGACCGCGCAGATGTTATTTTCTCTGTTTCTTCGGCGCGGGTTTTACACTTTTTCAGATCAACCTGTTCTTCGCTGACTGAGTGAAAGCCGCAGGATTGGACTAATCCGCCTGCGCGTTTCAAATAATCATCAACGAGCTCTCGTTCAGGACTTGACCGCAAAACACCGCCGCACCTTAGGATGATTTTCATGCTCTAAATATATTATTCTGGAGCGTAGGTGCTCTCGCCAGCTTGCTGCACAGCGTCGGGTAGGGGCACGGACCAAATTTTTTCGAGATTATAAAAAGCACGAACTTCAGGACGGAAGATATGGATGATAATATCACCGCCATCGACCAGAACCCAGTCATTACCAATTTGACCCTCAACACCAAGAGGCGCGTGATCGTTTTCCTTCATGGCCGCTACGACATAACCCGCAAGCGCGCTTACATGACGGTTAGAACGGCCGCAGGTTACGATCATCATGTCGGCGACCGATGACTTACCTTTAATATCAATAGTGATGGTGTCTTGAGCTGAATGTTCGTCTAGAACAGCAAGTATCATATCCGTCAGAGCCTTGGCTGGATCTGTATCGGGGCGTCCATCGTCTGAACGCGCTGGCATTTGTGTCGTCAGCTTTATCTCCATTAGTTCCTGACCGAAACCGCCCATAACATAGCTGAGATCAGGAATCTATAGAGGAGTTTGGAACCTAAGGGTTGAAAAAGCTGTAACGAAGACGATAGTCACTAATGCGCCCCGATATTAATAATAATGCGCCCCAGAATTAATAATACCTGTGATTTTCGCCTTCGTTTTGCTTTAGGTCGGCTTTTACTGCCCGGCCTTATGTTTTCAATATCAGAACTTTAGATGAAAATCTTCCGTAGAACTACGTGTTTTGCAACGTTAAATTACCTAGGTTTTAAGTTTTTATACCTAAATTTAGAGTTTTTATCGATTTAATTTCATGTAAGGTCTAGGAACGAGCGAGTTTATCTGAAATCCTGTTTTTGAACAAATGCTTGTTAGGCGCGACATGTTAATTGAACGGGATGATGAATTAAAACGACTCGATGACCTTTTGAGCCTTGCGGAAAAAAGTCGTGGTTCCATTGCTCAGATCACTGGCGAAGCCGGTATTGGGAAAACCAGTCTGATAAGTGAATTTTTCAGTCAAACCAAGGGGCGTGCCGTAACTGTTTGGGGGATGTGTGACGCTTTATTTACGCCCCGTCCGCTTGGGCCTATTTATGACATCGCCCATAATTTAAGCAAGAAATGCTCACAACTCGCAACCACAAAATCAGACGGCGAAGTTTTGTTCCCGGTGATGTATGACACCATGATGGCATCATCGAGTCCGATTATTCTGGTCATTGAGGATATCCATTGGGCGGATTATGGGACGCTCGACTTCCTAAGATTCCTTGGTCGGCGGATATCACTGTTGCCGGTATTGTTAATCGTTAGCTATAGGGACGATGAAATTGGACGTGATCACCCTCTGATTCAAGTGATTGGGGACCTTCCAGCCGCAAATATTCACAGGTTTGGGTTATCTCCATTATCATTAGAGGGTGTTGAAAAGTTGAATGTGGACCGCGGTGTTCCTACGGGCGAAATTTTAAGAGTAACAGGGGGCAATCCTTTCTTCGTGACAGAACTAATTGCCTCATCCGATACAAAAATTGATACGGCGCCAACATCTGTACGCGAAGCGGTGAATGCGCGGCTGAGCCGGATTAGTCCGTCTGAACGAAATTTTCTTGAGGCTGCTAGCGCAATCCCGGGTTCCATCGAGATAAGTTTATTGGATCCTTTGTTTAATAACGAGGCTGAAGTGTTGGTTTTGGCCTGTATTCAGCGAGGATTGTTAAAACGTGATGGGGATGGTTCACTTAGGTTTCGACACGAACTTGCCCGTCTTGCAACAGCTGGCCGAATGACATTTGTTGAACAAAAAAAAATCCATGAACATTTTTTGAAACAGTTGATAGATCAAAAAAACCCACCACTTGATCAATTAGTTCACCACGCTTCCGGCGCGCTCGCCACAGGTTCTGTGCTCAAATATGCACCCATTGCGGCAGAAGCCGCCGCAGAAATTGGGTCCCACCGTGAAGCAGCAGCGCATTATGCTACCGCGTTGGAATTTGTCAGCGACGCTGAACCAGAGCAGGCCGCAACCCTTTATGAAAATTGGGCCTATGAAGCGGGATTGGCTCTAAAAATTGATGATGAGGTTATTGATGCCCGCAAGCATGCCATAACAATTTGGCGGGCTTTGGGGCGTCGCGATAAAGTTGGTGCAAATTTACGGTGGTTATCACGTCTGCATTGGTATCGCGGCGAGGCAGCAAAGGCGACGCGGTACTCGGATGAAGCCGTGCAAATCTTGGAAAATGAAGGCCCATCAAAGGAAAAGGCTATGGCGTATAGTCTTCGCTCTCAATTGCACATGCTTAATGATCGCATGCTGGAAGCAATTGAATGGGGTGAAAAGGCAATCGCTATGGCAAGCGACTTCGATGATGATGAAGTGATCGTTCATGCTCTCAATAATATTGGAACGGCTAAGCTTTTCAGAGGTAATAAAGAGGGGCTTACTGATATGGAAGAATGCTTGCGTTTGGCCCGGAAGAACACGCTCCATGAAGAGGTCGCCCGTGTTTATACGAACTTAGCCGAATATGCGGTTGAGTTTAAAGATTTTACATTAGCTGAAAATATGTTGTCCGAAGGTATAACTTTTTCACAGGAAAACGATCTTGATTCCTGGACTTATTATCTTGTCGGAAGGCTAGCGCAGTTACGGTTTGAACAAGGGCGCATACAAGATGCGCAGACCATCGCAGAAGGCGTTTTGGCACGGCATAATCAAACGCTTTTGATGAAATTGCCAGCTCTACTTGTTTACGCCAAAGTTAAAATTAGATTAGGTGCAAGTGATGCTCGCAAACATCTTACGGAAGCGCTTCGGGGCGCACTTGCGACAGGAGAGCTTCAATATATCATTCCCGCCCGTATAGCATTCGTAGAGGCGGCAGCCCGTACGGGTGTGACGCCGGATGCGAAAGAGCATTTTGAACAAATTGTCGCTCATAAAACAGACGAAATTTTGATTTGGCGTTGGGCCGAACTTTGGTTCTGGGCGCGGCAATGTGGATTAAAAGTTCCTGATGAGCATATCAAAGTATTACCTGTATCTTATCAACATGTTGCAGATGGTGACCCATTTGTCGCAGCTACTGTATTCGCTGATTTGGGGATGGCTTACCATCAAGCTCAATGCTTAATGTTGACCGGAGATGATAAGGACTTAATTGCTGCACATCGGTTATTCATGCAAATGGGCGCGAGTGGGGATCAGAGAATAGCCCGGCAAAAGGCTATCCAGCGCGGCATTGCTTCGCAGTTAACTCGTAAACAAAGAGGCCCGTATGCGGCTTCCAAATCTCATCCTTTGGGCCTAACCCGGCGAGAACAAGATGTGTTACAAGAACTTGTGACAGGGGCGACCAATCAAGAAATCGCAAAGGCTCTTTCGCGGTCAAGCAGGACCGTTGAAAATCATGTCTCGACCATTTTGCAAAAATTCAATGTTTCAAATCGTACAGAGATAATATTGCGTGTCCAGAATGAACCTTGGCTTGTCCCGCAGCGACAGAGTAGTTTGTAATCCATCCGCCTGTCCATGAGAACTAGGTTAAGCTACTGGGCCTTCAAAACACGGCCGTATTTTTTGTGATTTAAATCTTTAGAAAACTGATCCTTTTGCCAAGCGACACTTCCCCCAATAATTGTGGCGGTTACAACGTCGTCGGATCTATTGACGAGCTGCTCATGTTCAAATTCTTTACGGTAAATCCGCTGTACATTGGCTTCACCGTCATAAGTGGATAGGTTCTCAGGGTTTACAATGGTAATGTCAGCGGGATCGCCTACATCTATAGAGCCTGCTTGAACGCCAAATAAATCTGAAACATCGTGAGTTAGTCGTTTGACCATATAGCTGACGTCTTTATGGCCGCCTTGTTGGGCCAATTTTAGAGCTCTTAAGTTACAATCGTAAAAAGCCATATTGGTTAAGTGCGCGCCGGAGTCATTAAACCCAGGCAGAAGGGCAGGGTCCATAAGGAGCTTGCGGGTTAATTTCGGATTTCTATTGGCGCTAGTCGTAGACCAAACTAAATCGGTGTCGAATGCTTTGAAAGCGGCGATCATGAAATCCACTTCATCCCGAACGTCTTTAAAATAGCGATCTCGAATTTCTATTTCTTCTGGAGTTCGTAAGGCATTTTCTGCTTGCAGTCCATCTAGGACATCTTGAAAGCTCCTATTCTCCCATGACTGAATTGGGCAGCGATCAATATACATATCAGATAAAGTCCGGTTAAAGGCGTAGTCTTCGCGGCGAAATTTTCGCTTCAAGCGAGCCAGGTTGAACCCTTGTTTTCCCGTCATCCACATTTTGCGAAACCGCTTTTGATAGGCAGGGTCGTCTAGTATGGCTCGGCGTTCTTCACGGTCTTCAAGGTCTGTTTCTATGAGTTCCCGGAGCTCGTCGATTTCTTCTGACAGCGGATTAAACGGACCGTCTGACCAAATTTTAAAAGGCGCTGCCAGCGCTTGCATATAAAATCGGCCATTAAGTAGTTTCGAATTTAAAACTCGTGCCAATGTTGTCGCGAGTTTCACAATTGAACCATTTGCGGCGATATCAAGCGCTGCAACGACCGTAGTTTTAAGTGGTTTTTTATGCAACAGCCCACTCGTTAATAGAAACGTACGAACCACTTTGGCCGGGCTGTCTTTGGGCGGCGTGGCTTGCCAAACCCGATCGTAATCACGAACAATAGATGTGAGGGTTTTGATTTCGGACAACGGTGCAAATTGCGTCGGGATTTGTTTGTCGCGGTTTGGATCATTGGCCAGAAAGTGAAATGGCAGGGCATCCGTTGAAAAGCCCGCATATCCCTCATCCATACCTTTAGTCAGCAAGGCTTTCATCTTGGATAGTTCTTTTTTCGTAGGTTCACGGCTCACGCTTTCTTTTAAACCCATGACTTCGATCCGCAGCATCGAATGTGGGATCATCGGCACCACATTTGGTCCAAGATTTAGGCTTTCTAAATGCTCTAAATAACTATCAGACTTATTCCAGGTGACTTTATCTGCTACCTTTTTGAGGACATGTTTGGGGATGTTTTCGACTCGCGCAAAACAAGACACAATAGGATCATCCCCATCTACCCGCTGCGCCCCAAAGGCTAGGCCGAGGCTGCAATTTGACATCACCACAGTTGTAGTCCCGTGGCGCACAGATTCAGGAAGGCCTGGTGTTATCTCAAGCTCAAGATCGTAATGAGTGTGCACATCGACCAAGCCTGGCATCACCCATTGACCTGCAGCATCGATGACTGTTTTGGCACCGCTTTCAGTGAAAGAGTTTTCTGGAGCTATTTGGCCATTTATAACCGCTATATCTTTTTTGATAGGCAATTCTCCGCTGCCATCAAAAACTAATCCGTTCTTGATCAGTAAATCTAGTTTCTGAACCATTTTATGCTCCGGAGGGTTTAGGGACGCGTAAAGACACTAAATAAGTGCCAAGGCAATCGCCTAAAATATTTAAGACTTGTTCTTTTTTGACGTCGGTTGGATAGAAAACATGTCTATGAATAACGCCTTCAATCATTGCAAATATTGTAAATGCGGTCTGGTCTCTATCGGCCACATTAAACAGGTCGACAAATTTTTTGACACGATCCAACAATACATCTTCACCTTTTGAAACGATATCTTCTAACTCTGGTTCACTATGGCGTCTTTGCTCAATAACAGCATGGAAATCGGGATGTAAGGCATGAAAATCGTATATGATGTTCAAGACATTTAAGAGACGGATTCTGACGTCTTTTGCTAGCGTTAGGGATGGAATGTCGGACATGTCAAAATTTATGATTTTTGTATATAAGTCATCATATCTCTGTGACGCTATTGCCGTAAGTAGTTCGCCTTTGCTGGAAAAGTGCTGGTAGAATGTTCCGACGGCGACATTTGCCCGTTTAGCAATGGTTTTGCTTGTGGTAGTTTCATAACTGTTTTCTGAAAATTCATATAGCGCCGCATCTAAAAGCGCTTGGCGTTTTAGCTTGGATCGTAATTGTTGTGGCATGGGTTTCATACTTTGCCTATAAACAAAATATGAACTAGACGTCAAGTTCATATTTTGTTACAGCATCGTATCTAGATGAATTTACGAGATTTTATGTATTCAATATCAAAGTGGCAAGAAATGGGAAAATATGCGTCCATTAATGGACACAGTATTTTTTATGTTGATACGGATGACCAAGACAAAGAAACCATATTGCTAATCCATGGGTTCCCAACATCTAGTTGGGATTGGGTTAAGGTCTGGAGGGCAGCGTCAAAAGACTATCGCCTGGTCGCTATGGATATGTTGGGCTTTGGATTTTCCGACAAACCTGATCCTCATATTTACTCCATTATGGAGCAAGCTGATATTGTTGAAGGCTTGGTGAAAAACCTAGGCCTAAAGAGCTTCCATGTTTTAGCGCATGATTATGGTGATACCGTATCTCAGGAGCTATTAGCGCGCCAAAACTCTGGAGCGGGAATAGGATTCTGGAAATCCATCTGTTTTCTAAATGGCGGTTTGTTTCCTGAAACTCATAAGGCTTTATTCATTCAGAAAGTACTTTTAAGTCCATTTGGATTTCTGGTGAATAAACTTACGACGAAACGCAGTTTTAATGCGTCTATGTTGCGAGTGTTTGGGGCAAATTCCAAACCTAGTTCCGAGGAACTCAACGCGTTTTGGACTTTGATAAATCACAATGGAGGGCGCCACATTTTCCATAATTTGATCACTTATATGAAAGACCGTAAAACGTATCGAGACCGGTGGGTCGGGGCTCTGCGAGATACCAAAATTTCATTGGCTTTGATTAACGGTTCAGACGATCCCGTCTCCGGCGCACATATGATTGCGTATTATACAAACATAATAGGTGAGCCTGATTATCTGAAGCAACTCAAGGAAATAGGGCACTACCCCCAAGTGGAAGCACCAGAAGAGGTTATTAAATTCTATTTGGAGTTTCTTAGCCTAATTGAAGATTAGCTTACTGATTTAATAAACATCCGTAATTGTCTCAATAATGGCGGCGCACAATGTGTTTAGGTCATTTGGCGATATTATATAAGGCGGCATGATATAAATTAGTCGTCCGAAGGGCCGTATCCATACGCCTTTCTCCACAAAGTGTTTTTGAAGTTCAGCCACGTTGATGGGATCATGCATTTCGACGACCCCGATTGCGCCTAAGGTGCGAACTTCTTTCACGGCTTTATGGTGCGAGATTTCAAGTAGTTTTGACAATCCATTATTGAGACGATTGACGGTAGCTTGCCAGCCATCCGGATAGATCGCGCCGTCACCTGTTGCCATCAACAAATCGATACTGGCACTCGCGACGGCGCACGCTAAAGGATTTCCCATAAAGGTTGGGCCATGCATGAGCATCGG
Organism: Hellea sp.; assembly: GCA_014238285.1. GTDB lineage: Bacteria > Pseudomonadota > Alphaproteobacteria > Caulobacterales > Maricaulaceae > JACOMS01. Next base: position 575 of record JABABK010000046.1, on the reverse strand, counting down.
GACTTTACCGTTTGAAATTGTCATCGCAACGTCCCTGGTCGCCAGAGTTGCTGCAAGGGTCATCATTCCGCCAGTTAAGGCTTTGCCCACACACAGAATATCGGGCGTTATACCCGTGTGTTCCATGGCAAATAATTTGCCAGTGCGGCCAAACCCTGTGGCGATTTCATCAAATATCAACAGGACATTATGATGATCACACAATGCTCGTACCTGTCTCAGGTATTCGGGATGATAAAATCGCATGCCGCCAGCGCCTTGGACAATAGGCTCGACAATAACGGCTGCGATCCTGTCATGAACAGATTCGATCCTTTGCTTGAAGGGCTCTATATCCTGATCATCCCACTCTTGATTAAATCCAATTTCAGGACGCGGTACAAAAAAATGGGTTGCGATAGCCCCTGGAAATAAATGATGTTGGCTATTGTCCGGGTCACTCACGGACATGCAAGTGAAGGGATCGCCATGGTAACCACCCCGAATGGTCAGGAGCGATTGTTTTTCAGGACGCCCACTGGATTGCCAATATTGTAGAGCCATTTTAATCGCGACTTCAACCGATATAGACCCGG
>JABABK010000045.1 GCA_014238285.1 Hellea sp. | reverse complement strand
TGTCGCAACGTTGTTTGTCCATTTTGACAACCGCTTTCTTGGAGGGCTTCATAGATTAGCTCCGCCGTCAACGCGACTCCAAAGGGCTCGACTTCGACCGGAAGCGGAAACGCCCCAAGATCCTCGACTAGTTTTGATTCGTCTACAATAACGACCATTTTATCAGATGCGTTGGCGATAATTTTTTCACGTAGCAAGCACGCCCCACCGCCCTTGATAAGCGTAAACATAGGATCGACTTCATCGGCGCCATCGACTGTCAGGTGAATGCGGCTCACACGATCTATATTGATAAGAGGAACGCCGTTTTCCTCCGCGCACGCGGCTGATGCTTTTGACGTTGGCACGCCCTGGATTTTCAGGCCCCCAGCAACGCGCTCACCGAGTTTTTCAATAAACAACTCGGCCGTAGATCCTGAGCCGAGTCCGAGCACCATACCATCTTCGACAAAGTCGATAGCGGCCAGCGCGGCATTTTCTTTAGCTTGTGACATGAATGGTCCTATTTCTTTTGATTACGACGTTTTTGCTGAGCGGCATGATATCGTTTCGCCCAGCCTTGTTTATTAACTTGTTCGGCGCGGCCTAGGGCCAAAGCATCCTGCGGAACATCTTTGGTGATAACGCCGCCTGAGCCCAAAAATGCGCCTTTACCAATTGTCACAGGGGCTACGAGAGACGAGTGCGTTCCGACAAAGACATTATCTTCTATCGTCGTCTTATGCTTATTATAGCCGTCATAATTACAGGTAATTGTTCCCGCCCCGATATTGACGTTTTCGCCGACTTCTGCGTCGCCGACATAAGACAAATGATTGATCTTACTGTCTTTGCCAATCACGGCCTTTTTCGTTTCAACAAAATTCCCGATCCGGCTGCCCGCCCCCATAATAGTGCCCGGCCGTATCCGCGCAAATGGGCCTATATTAACGCCCTCGCCAATTTCGCAGCCTTCAAGATGTGAGAAAGGATGTATCGTGGCGTTTTGCTTTATTTGAACACCCGGCCCAAACACAACATTCGCCCCAATTTCCACGTCATTTTCTATTTCAGTATCATACGAAAAAATCACGGTATCTGGATCACGAAGTGTAACACCTTCGCCCATGACTTGTAATCGTTTGTCGCTCTGAAAAGCTTTTTCGGCAAGCGCCAGATCGGTTCGTGAATTAACACCCAAAACTTCAGCTTCATCGCCGATAACAGAAACGGCGCGGCGACCGTCAGCTCGCATGATCTCAATAACGTCCGTCAGGTAATATTCGCCCTTGGCATTATTATTCTCAACCCGATCAAGGGCAGAAAACATACTTTTGTTATCAGCTGAAATAACCCCGCTATTACAAAGTTTAATTTCAAGCTGTTCAGGACTTGCCTCTTTAGCTTCGACGATTGCCATTAACTCGTCACCGTCAGTGATAAGACGTCCATAAGCTGCAGGGTCTTCAGCATCAAAACCGAGAACTGCGACGTCAGCCCCTTGATCTAACGCCTCAAAGACACGGTTCGCTGTATCTGCTTTTATAAGAGGCGTATCAGCGTAAAGAATGGTCACTGTGCCATCAAAATCTTTAAGGTTTTCCTTGGCCGCTAAAACCGCATGCCCCGTACCGAGTTGCGGTTCTTGTACGGCGATTTCCATACCCATGCTTTCGGCTGCTGCCCTCACATCCGCATTTGCCTCGCCGACGACACAAACTATCCTTGACACACCAACTTCATCGGCCAAAGCCTTAACCCAAGCCAGCATCGATCGTCCGCCCACATCATGCAGGACTTTCGAGCGCGCCGATTTCATACGCGTACTTTTTCCAGCAGCTAATATTACGGCGGCGCGAGCTTTTTTCATGGAAACCTCTTTTTCATGATTCTGCTTGCAGCAAAGAATCTCTTATGTGAGAGGTTCTAGAACAAGCAGGCTTAATATGGAACCGTTATGAAAGAACTTTCAGGACTATCACTATGTTTTGATCTTGATGGCACAATCGTCGATACCGCGCCTGATTTAGTGCGCGTTCTTAACCTCGTCATTGCAGAAGAAGGCCTGCCTGAAACCAATTATGTAGCCGCGCGCGGCCATGTAGGGTTTGGCGCAAAAAGGCTAATCCTAGAGGCCTGCGCCCGCGAAGGTCACACGATCTCGGAAACCCGCCTTGAGGAACTCTGGCATTTATTTTTAAAGTTATATGAAGACGATATAGCTCAGCTCTCGTCCCCCTTTCCCGGCGTGCCCGAAACCCTCAGACAGCTTAAGTCTGCTGGCGCAAGCCTAACGGTTTGCACCAATAAACCAGGTTTTTTAGCCCGTAACCTTTTAGCAGCTCTATCAATGACAGGGTATTTTGAAAAAATCGTAGGCTCTCGCGACGGCGTTCCGACTAAACCTTCTGCCGAACATATCTTTGCGGCAGTCGGTCATCGCGATAAGAGGAAGATCATCATGATTGGCGATTCTGCGCCAGATGTCATGGCCGCCCGTGCCGCGGGCGTACCATCAATTTTAATGCGGTATGGTTATGCGGGTACACCAGCGGATCGGCTTCGCGCAGATATTATTCTGCGCCGATTTCGCGAGTTGCCCGAGGCGCTGTTCAGCCTGGGAATGCGTGTAAAGCACTAATTCCTTTGCGGCCTAGCAAACCTATACTATCGGTCTATTCCAACCGGATAATTATGCAAAATTCTCTGAGAAACTCGTCGGGACACCGTTGATCATATTCGATCTGACATCGGTTCTGGCCGAGCGCATCGAAGGCAAAAAGCCTGCCTGCACTAAATTAATCTTTACGTCCTTGCCTCGGTCCGCCCAATAAGCCTCAATTTGAGCCTTTAAACGTTCCGCGCCGTCTCGTGTACAATAATCACCTTTCATGTTTACCTCACTATTACGCCGCGTCTCGTCCCGAGACTGCAGCTATTGGTTCCACCCACCCCTAGAACATGAGGAAGGTCCATCCCGATTTCAAGCAAAATCATTAGTTTAACGAATAAAATTTTTGTAATGTTTATTATGGGGGAATTTTCAGCTTCTATTCATGTTCAAATTCGTATAAAACTCGAATAATTTGGCAAATATACGCCAATTCTCTCCATTTTCCTTGCATAGCGCCGAATAAAATATAAGTTTAACTTATAAATTATTGCGAGGATTTAATGGACAACCTTCAATCTCGAATCAAAACGAGCCGAATTAATCGCGGACTTTCTCAAGCGGCGCTGGCCCAAAAGGCAGGCGTCAGCCAACCAACCGTCGCAAACTGGGAAAATGGCAGCCATGTTCCTAGGCGTGCTGTCCTAGAAAGAATTGGAGAAGCTCTCGGCGTTGAGCCTATGTGGTTATTATCAGGTGATTTTCGGCACGGAGATTCACCGGCACAAGCCTACACCCAGCACCCGATCCGGCATTTACCAATATATGACTGGCCTCAATCCGAATATAACTTTCTCTCATCTCCGCCTATTGGCTTCATTCCCTTTTCCACACGGCGAGAAAATTTATTTGGCCTGATGGTTTTTGATGAAGGTAGCAAAACCTCAAAGGTATCGATTTGCAATCCTTTTTCGGCGCCAGACCTAAAGCCGGGAAACTACCTAATTGCATCGCCCAAAGGCCCGCAAGTCAGACATGCAGATGATCTCACCAACGGCAATCAAAAGATATATGGCAGGATAGTATCAGAAATGAGTTTTTACCGTTGATCAACGAAGCTAGTCGCTCATAGCTTCCATGTTTTCATTATTCTGGTGAATAGCAGCCTCAAGACGCGCTTCCGCGTCTTCGAGGTTTTTCTTCGGGTCTTGATAAAAGGCTGTGAATTTCATGGCAGACAGCATGACTTTGTTTAAGAAACGCCCGCTCCATTTCATGGGTCGATCAAAATCAAGCAGAAGAACAACCCGTTCTTCATCGGTGTCATTCCAAACTTCGTGCTCATAAGTATCATCGATAATGAACATTTCGCCCGGTTTCCAAGCTGTAATCGTATCACCGACGCGTATCCGGCACTTCTCTCGCTCTTTGGGAATAATAAGCCCCAAATGGACTCTAAGAATGCCTTTAGTTACGCCTGTGTGAGCGGGAATGTGGTAACCTGGAGCTAATATAGAGAACATGGCGGTTTGAACATTTGGCACTGCCCCGATGAGGTCGGCCGTTTTAGGGGCTATCTGAGCATTCTTATCGAGACGCTCTCCAAATCCAAATAATACAAATGTTCGCCAGTTCTTGCCTGTCGCAATTTTATATTGATCTGGAGAAATTTCTTGAAAACCTGGAATTTGCTCGCGGAATTTTAAAACCTCAAGCGCCTCATCCCTTATGGTTTCCCAGTTCTCAGAAATAGGTTTCAGAAAATCAAAATGATCTGGATCAACTAATGGGCTGTTAGGGACAAGCGACGCTTTTGACTGATGCGCAGCCACTTTACGCATCAGAGTCTTACCCGTCTTTTTGACAAAAGCTCGGCGGGGATTTGTCAAATGTTTAGGTTTTTCGACCGTTTCGGTTGTTTTAGTTTCGGGCATCTTGAAAAGCTCAGCTTAATTTTTGCTCGGCCTCTATCATATAATCGCGGCTCAAAGGCAAGGCATTTACGTCCTTAGTGAGCTGTATCTGGAAGTTCATATGTTTACCGTGCCGGAACGCATGCTCGCTGACGATTAGATAAAACTCCCACATCCGGCAGAACCGTTCATCAAACATTTCGGCAACCTTATCCCGGTTGGCCTGAAACCGGCTCTCCCATTCTTTTAAGGTTTCCGCGTAATGCATGCGCCAAATCTCGCAATCTGTGACCCAAAGACCCGCTTTTTCGATTTCGGCAAAAGTCTCAGACAAAGCTGGTGAGTAACCGCCCGGAAAGATATATTTCCTGATCCAAGCGCCTGTTGTACCCGGGCCGCCCTTACGCCCAATAGAATGCACTAAGGCGCAGCCATCGTCCGTAAGTAATTCTTTGATCTTGGAAAAATATTCCAGATAATGCGCGATTCCAACATGCTCAAACATGCCTACTGAGACAATCGCATCAAATTGATCTTCAACGTGGCGGTAATCTTGAATACGAATATCGACTTTGTCCTCAAGGCCCGCTTCTTTGACCCGCGCACGCGCTAGGGCATGCTGCTCATTTGATAATGTCACGCCGACAACTTCGCAATCAAAGTTTTTAGCTATGAATATCGACATACCGCCCCAACCACAGCCAATATCTAATACCTTCATACCGGGCTTCAGATTAAGCTTGCCGGCAATATGAGCCTTTTTAGCCTCCTGGGACTCTTCTAGCGTCATGCCTTCGCGAGGCCAATACCCGCAGGAATATTGTAAGTCCTCATCCAGAAACAGGCGATAAAAATCATTAGAAAGATCGTAATGATGCTGAACGTTTTTCCGGGACGCGGTGGTTTTATTACGTTGATGAAAGCGCCGAATTTTCTTGAGGTATTTTTTTAAAGCTTTTTGAACAGGTTGATGCCTCAGCGCCAAACGATTAGTCGCGAAAATTTTAAGCATATCCCGGAAAGAGGTACCCTCTTCAAAGGTCAGCTTACCATCCATATAGGCTTCACCCGCCTTGAGTTCCGGATTAATAAATAGACTGCGATAAAGTGATTTATCGTGGAGTTTGATAGCCGCGTATGGCTTACCCTCTCCGCCCGGGCCAAAAACATGCCGATTACCATCAGCATCAATAACAGCCATTTGCCCGGATTGTACAAACCGGGATAACATAGATCCAAGAAGTTTCATTGCGCCCTTATATCAAAATTTTACAGAATTGAAAAACGTTTCCTTGCAGATTCACTAGATCCAAACAAATCACGGCAAATCTCGTAGTCTTCAGGCGTATCGAGTTCAGCCCATGTTGATCCTTGAATATTAGTAGTTTCAATTTCAACACCGCTTTGAGCCAGTCCATGTATAGCGCTGAGATACCAGCTTTTCGTGCCCTTATTGTTTTGCATCAGGCTCTTAATTTCATCTCTGAAAGTCTTTCGGCCCTCCCCCATGAACCGTAGCATCCCAATGGACTCGCCGTTAGTTTCCTGTGCCGTCAGCGTTTTTCCAATGGCCAAAAGACGTGAACCATCAAGTGTGACCTTCATATCATCCCCATCATATTGATCTTTTTTGTCGATGGTTACAGTAATTGGCGCAGGCGGCGCAGACAAAATTGTCTCTAAAAGCTTTGGTGAAAACAAAGTATCGCCATTAATAATCAAAAAATCTGACTTCATAGCTTTACGCGCCATCCAGCAGCTAGCGAGATTATCAGCGACTTGATAAAATGGGTTATAAATAATTTTGACCTTGGGCCCAGAAGGACGCGCATCAATCTCAGCTTTGACCATATCGGCATTAAAGCCTGTCACAACTGAGACTTTTTTGATCCCGCCCTGAAACAACGTATCAAGCTGCATGCCTAACACTGTCGTCAACCCTATGGGCAACAAACATTTTGGCAAGTTTTCAGTCAGGGGTAATAGACGAGAGCCGCGACCGGCGCTCAAAATAACTGCATGCATGGTTCGAACTCTCTCAAATATCCCAATTAACTACATCAAACCCATGGGCCTCGGCCATTGCGGCCAGGCGGCGGTCTGGATTGACAGCTATACCTTTGTCGCAATACTGCATAATATCAAGGTCAGAATAACTATCTGAATACATTGTGATAATTGTGTGATTTTGTTTCAAACTGGGGTTTTCACCAAAATACGCCTTCAAACGCCTAACTTTTTCTTGGCCATAGCAATTTGGACTAGCAAAATCAGGGCTTAATCGTCCATCTTCATCCCAAGCCATATCTGTCGCTAAAAAGTGTTTAATATCAAGGCGCCGAGCAATGGCTTCTACGATTATGTCGACGGCAGCACTAACAATCATGATGTTATCACCCGTGCCTTTATGAGCGCTAAGAGCCGCTATTCCGCCGGGGCGTAGTCCGTTTTCAACTTCATTTCGGGCAAATTTGTCTGCAGCAGCCAGCATCTCGGCCTTTGGCTTTCCAACCATACACCAGCGCATCATCGCTTGTTTTACTCGAGCGCGCGGGAACTTTCCCTTTTTATATCGATATTGTGTCCAGCCTGCGCTGATTAATAAAGGCACCCAAAGATGGGGCCGAAATTTGACTGTCTGTAAAACAAACCTACCCCACGTGCCACGGCGTGTTAGCGTGTAATCCAGATCAAAAATGGCCAAATTTCCAGAAACTTTACTCATTCACCCATCCAAGAGACTATAGGTTTCCGGCTAAACATAGCTAAAAACAGCGCCAACACATTAGCTGCAATACAGGCCCAAACCCAGGAAGCTACTAATACAAAAGCAAATTTGCCAGCTCCCGCTACGAAAATTGAAGCCAAAATACCCAGCATGAATATGAACATATTAGGATTCCGGCGGGCGATAATAAATCGAAGCGCTGAATTAATCGGCCTCCAAACATGTATATGAAATCCGAACCGCGCTATAAATGCGCCTTCGACAAGTCGATCAACAACATACCCGACCAAAATTGCGATCAAAGCGAATTGCAGCAATTCCGGCCCTTCCGCGGTTCCGCCGAGGCCAACATACCAAGCCAGATACCAAAACGGTGGATGCAAAAGGTCAATGCCGTGGTCATAAATATTGCCCCATGCAGAATAGGTCATCGTTGTCCGCGCGAGTTTTCCATCGACAGTATCCAAAAATGTCATAAACCAGCCTGTGACGAACCCCCAAAACCATTGCCCTTGCCAGAAAAAATACATTGCCACGAACATCATGACCAAACTGAGAGTCGTCACCATATTAGGTGTGAGCTTTAAAAAGGCACAAAACCGGGTGAAATGGAATGCCGGGACGGGCCAAAAGAACTTGGTCACAAAATCTGTAATGCCCTTATAGGAACTACCATATTGTTTAAGCTCAATGTCTTTTATGGGCGTTACTTCAGTGTTGAGCGCGTAGGGTTTTTCTTTCTTACGTAGCGCCTTGATGTAATCTCCAGACAAATCATCGGCCGTCTTTATATCTAATCCTGATAATTCAACGTCAATGACAGCCTGACCGATAACCTTTGACGCCTGTTCCGAACTCCAACCATTGATGGCAATAACTTTACCCTGTGCGATCAAAGCGACATTTTCGCTTTGTACAAAGGCTTTTTGCAAATTCGCTGATAGCACCCAATTAATGGCCGCCGTTATCGGTGACTTTTCTGGATCATGACCCGCTTTTTTGTAAGAACGGCACTGCCATTCTTTAAGGGACAAGCCCCATAACTGTTTTTCAGACTGCCCCTTTAAGAACAAATTGGACTGTCCGGACGCTGTGATACAGCTTTCATCCATCTGAATTTCGTCAATACCAGAAGCCTTTTGAGCCAATATTGCGCCCTTAAGCGTCGCTCGCGCAACTATCAGCACAGCTATGACGCCGAATAGATTACAGATAAGCATGGCCCAACCCGGTGCCATTTCACCAATCGTAAGGGCTAAAACAACGAAGGAAATAATATAGATGATAAGAGTTGCACCGCGCACATAAATGGCCCGCTCTGGCTTATCAGCTGCATAAAATATCGGATATAGCGGCGCGACAATGCCCATCAGAGCTGCGGCCGGAACAAGTAAAACAGCCAAAGGCGCTGCTTGATAGAATTGCTCTCCAAATACAGTCGATAACAGTTGCGGCCCGACGAACCATAGTAATGCCATTAGAACAATGCCTGCGAACAACAAAATAACAGATGCCCGCATCACTATGCGCCAGATTTTGGAAGCATTTCCTTGTGCAATCAATTTCGCAAGCTCGGGGTAAATGACCTGGTCCAGCAGTTTAAAGCCTTCAGATAATAGCTTGGCGACTTCATCTGCAACTTTGTAAAGTCCCGACCAAGCTGCCCCGAACATAGCCATAACCATTAGCTGCGGAAGATGGCCAAAGCCGCTCGCAATAGATGAGTCGATATTGGACTTTATGACAAATGGCCAAAGGCCTTTTCGCGGACTGAGAAACTTTTGCTTAGCGGCGAAAACAAGTCCTAAAAGCCTGCGTTGATATAGCTCTCGCATCGCCAGTCCCACCACAACAATATAGCTGACACCGGAGGCGACGAACCAAACACATAAAAATCCTTCAAGTCCAAAGCCAGCCCAAGCGGCATATAAAGTACCGATAAACCGCAAGGCTGGCATAACAATCGCCTCGATGGCTAATAGCCTAAATCTATCAAAAAGCCTTAAGACACCATCGGCAGTCCCGGTTTGCCTGAGTAAGACAACAAGGCAATAAAGCGCAGCATATTTTTGAAGACTAAGGACATCGACATCATCCCCGCTTAGAGACGGAAATTTATGTACCAGTAAAACAACCAGTCCCATCAAAGAAATGGATAACAGATAAGCGAGAATGACGGACACAAAATCAAGCTTTATGCCAAATTTAATCAGTCTCGCAAGCGACTGGGAATCTTCGTTCTCTATATCCAAAGCCCCGAAACGGATAAGAGACTGCCATGTTTTAAACGTCGTGACCTCACCAAAGAATAGCATATAGGAATGCAGAAAAATCACCGTTCCTAATGTGACGAGATCAAGACTTTTAGCCGCCACCATAAGGCTGCCTGCCCCAAGAAGAACGGCGACCATCTTGGCACTGATAATCATCGAGGCATTGGAAGCAATCCGCTTACCAACGGTTTTATCAGAATATATCGTTAAATCTGGCGTCACGGGTTTCGCTTTGCCAGAATAACTTCAACCAATTCTAAATCTGACGGCTTATCCACATCGATCGCAGCCTCTGCGATCGGGATCAGGATTGGTTTTGCATTAATTTTCAAACGCTTGGATGCATATCTAAATGCACCCGATAGGGATAATTGGCCTAACACGTAAAGGATTGGCGTCAAAAATCCAACGCTGGCAGCAAGCCTGATAGGTTGCTTGCGGTAGTTCTGCGCCCGCTTCCAAAACCGGATCGCCTCAAGGCCTTTTTCATTGGAGAGATAAAATAGATTACAGCCCGATACGGACTGACTTTTGAAATTCAAATAAGTTCTTTTAACCGTCGGATAGGCTGGCTGAATGATTGTTTTATCTGCAAGTCCCACACAAAGATCTGCATCGCTCTCTAAACACTGGCCAAGAAAGCTATCTAGCATCTCAGGCGTCAAAAGCGCATGATCGCATGTGGTCACTAAAATGGGATATGTCATGCCCGCTTCGATAGCCGCTGTTGCGCTGCCCGCTGGCCCCGGCGCAGAAGGTGCTTGAGTTAACCCCTGAGCGTAATCTGCGCTAAATCCGCTGATATGAAACGGACGGGATAGACCCGCTGCATCCAAAGCTTCCAGCACATAATCAATCATAGGCTTACCAAGGATAGGTATGATCGCTTTACGGTCCGCGCCCGTCATTTCGCAAAGGGGATCTACAACCCCTTCCCGTTGTCCGGCCAGTATCAAGACCGAAGTTTTGGATATCTCAGAGCTGTTTTTCATACATCCGGTATGTTTTGTATTTCTTGGCACTGGCCTGTTCACAAATTCGAATCATGCTGTGATTATCTTCCAATATCCAAGACAGCTCGCAATGGGTAAAACCTTTGTCACGCGCATTGGCAAAGACAGTTTCACAAAGCTGCGCAATCAAACCCAGCCCCTGTCGTTTATTGTGCCATTCTTTGCGTAGCCCCATGAGCGGAATCCTAGCTTGTTTTACGCCTTTTACTTTTAAACGGTAAAGAAACTTGGCAAATCCAAAGGGTAGTAATTTGCCGTCCAAGCCTTTGGCAGCTGAATTGATATCAGGAACCATGGTCAGAAAAGCTGCTGGTTTGCCATCTATTTCCCCGATTAAAAACAAATCAGGATCAATCAAAGCCTTCATATCTTTTGCCATGTGCTCGATCTGATCATCTGAAAATGGAATAAATCCCCAATTTTCCGACCAAGCATCATTGAATATCCCCATAGACAACGAAATTTCAGACTTAAAGTCTTTGAGTTTCACTTTGCGAAACGACACACGTTTGTCTTTTTCCGCCAGTTTTACCATCATTTGTGTCTGCCGAGGCCGAGGATAGCCCTCATGCAAGTCGGCTTGAAACGCATACATATCAACCGCTTTATCAAATCCGGCCATTTCGAGAATAGGTTGATAATAGGGCTGCCCAAATGGCATCAAAATAACCGGCGGCGTATCGAAACCATCGATTAAAAGCCCGGTATCTTCATTAACACTCCAGTTACAGGGCCCGATCATCTTGCGGGCACCCCGGTCTTTAAGCCATGTCTGAGCGGCTTCAATAAGCGCAGAGCCTGTCTGCGTATCATCTTCGCAGTCCCATAACCCAAAATGACCTGCATCATCGCCGTGCTGGGCCTGATGGGCAGAGTTTACAAAAGCTGCAATCCGGCCAACATATTTATCCTCGCGCATGGCCAGAAATTTTTGGTCAGAGATAGTGTTAAGGGTCGGGTTTTTATCTTGTGATAAGTGAGCCTGGCGTTCAAAACGCAGCGGTGCCCTCCAGTTTTCATCACCGCGATAAAGATCGTAAGGCAGATTAAGGAAAGCCCTAATATCTGCCTTAGTCTTAACCGAAATTATTTTAAGGCCTTGTTCTGGCACGTCAGCTCCGAAAGACTGGGAATTACCCCGGAAATCCGGAGGCTTTTGGAGTTAATCTTTGCTCAGGTCAACCAGAATGAAGTCTATATCCGCACCGAAATTGGTAACTTCAAATGCAGCTTCTTCGAACTTTGGCTTCCGTTTAGTCTTAAACTTCGGATTATTTGACAATCCATAAGGTTCTTTAGGCTTAAAATTCCACTTTTTATCAAGGCGGCGATCTGCATCAAGGTCATGATATCCGGCAACAGCAAAACGGCCTGGCTTGCTGACATTTATGCATACTAAAATCGGTTCGTCTTGCCCAGGAACCCGAATACGGCGTAATCGGCCATCTTTTTCAAGAAAATCTTTTGGCTGAGCGTCGCTATAAAGTTCAAGTTTGATCATGCCTACATGGGTTGCTTCTTTGATCGTCACACGGATTTGCATTGCGCCCTCAATACAAGTGTCCGGTAAATCACGCGGGTATATGGGTAGCTCCCCGCTGTCATGATGCGCGTGGGCACTCGTAGAGCCCAACGTTGCTAACAGCAAAGCGGTGGAAAAAAGACGAATATTGCGAAAAAATAACTTCAATTCGAAACCCTTATCTATATTAAGAGGCAACTGCCACTCTTGTCATGGTGATATGACTATGACAAACCCGTGTAAACATATAAGTACAGACTAACTTCTTACAAGTAGAGCTTAATGGGACTGCTAAACAAATATTTGCTGCGCAAAGCGGCGATTAGCATTGGCGGCCTTATTGTCTTTGCCATTTGCGTTCTCTTGCTTGAGCGCTTGCTGCGTATTTTTCAAATCGTTTCTAACTCAGTCAACCCCGCCCAAGATGCCACGACTATGATCGTCAATCTTCTGCCTTATTATCTCGGCATGGCCGTCCCGATGGCCTTGCTGTTAGGTGTCATCATCACCGTTGATCGGTTTAGCCGGTCCAGTGAATTAACATCAGCCTTAGGCGCAGGCGTCTCATTGCTTCATATGACCAAGCCTTTTATGGTTTTGGCCGTATTACTAGCCGGCGTCGCCTTTATCGTCGAAAGTTTTATGATACCCGTCGGCCGCTATGAATATCGCCACGCGGTTCATAAAGTTAAACAACAATCCTTTACGGCCGCCCTTCGTGAAGGAACATTTACATCTGTCGGCAATCGGACATTTTTTGCAGGTACGGATAAACCAGCCGGTGCTATCGGGCCAATTTTTATCTATGAACGCCTCATCAAAGACGGCGGGCAAATAGGCCTTCGAATAACAACGGCCTCAGAGGGTCAATTAATCGTCAGAGAAGACACAGACGAGCCCGTCCTGCAGCTTTCCGAGGCACAATCAATCCCAATATCAAAGGACAAAACAATAGATGGCAACCTCACCTTTGAAGGGAGCGCTATGGCAGGTGCCGCTTCTGTTGATCCCTATAGAGCGAGAGGTGATGATGAACGAGAAATGACATCGACAGAGCTTTTCAAAAACCGCCAAGGCACGGCCAATACGAATGTCACACGAGACGTCAATAATGCGGCGCTCCATTTAAGACTGGCAAAAGCAGCTTTATTACTCATCCTTCCCTTTATCGCGGTACCATTTGGCCTCAATTATGGAAGAAACCCATCTTCAGCCGGTATATTTATCGGCATTGTTCTTCTAGTGTCTCTACAAAAGGCACTGGAATTTGGCCAAAGCCTCGGCGCCAAAGGAGCTATAGCCCCTTGGCTAGGCATTTGGCCGACCATATTTCTGGTGGCCGTTTTTGCAGCCTATATATTCCGGAAAAGCGCTTATAAAATGGGCCAACCCCCTCTGACAGCCGTTTCGCATTTGATGAAAGCGTTCGGCGAAATGATAAAGCGTGAAATTTGGGACTTAAAACAAAAATTGTCGGCGAGGTCCGACTAAATGTTTAAATTTCTGAGTTATTTGTCGAAAAGTTACCTGACAATTTGGTTATCCGTTGTCATTGGATTTTTGCTCCTCATTGGTCTTTTAGACTCGCTCGCCAATGGCAGCGATATTATGACGGGCGACGGCAAATTTTCAGACACGTTCCGTTATATGTTTTTCAGAGCCCCCGTTATTTTTGACAGAATATTTGTTTTTACCTTAGTTGTCGCCGCCCTACTTGTTTATGTGCGCTTGATCCGAAATCATGAGCTCGTCGCGCTTATGGGCTTTGGGCTATCCGTCCCAAAACAATTTTATCTAATGGCGCCAATCGTCATTTTATGTTCCGTATCCTCTATCACCATTATCAATTACGCCATGCCCCCAGCGGTCCGCGCGTTGCAAGCCTGGGGAATTGGCGAGTATAAAATCAAAAGTATTTCAGATAAAAACCCCTTATGGCTCGAAGACGGCAATCATATCATCCGCGCAGCAGGACGCCCTGGCATGAATCAACTTTCAAGACTTCAAATATTCGAGCGCGATGAAAACGGCAGCTTACAAAATGCTCTTTGGGTCAGAAGTGCTAATTATGACGGCGAAGGCTGGCAGTTAAACGGCGTCAAAATACTGGAAATCGAAGGCGCTGACGGCGAACGCCGAAAAGCTAAAGCGGACAAAACGGGTCGCCGCTGGGAAACCATACACACGCCAGCAACGATCGCTCGCCTTGCCGCTGAACCCCGCGATCTAAGCCTTCAAGATATGCGTAACTTTAGGGAAAAAGGTAATTCAGGCAGTAAACCTCGCTTTGCCTATGCCTTTTGGTATCTTCACCGCCTGACCCGCCCTCTGGCCGCTTTAGTGCTACTTCTTTGCGCTGTGCCGCTTATGCAGCGCACTGGCCGCGCTGATAACGGAGACATGGCCTTACTGGGCGGTCTCGCTTTAGGGTTTATTTTCTTAATCATAGACGGCGCAATGGCCACATTCGCCACCACGGGCGGCATGGCCGTCATGTTAGCCATCGCTATACCTTTGACCATGTTCACACTTTTTGGCGGACACCTCTGCTTACGCACGGAAAGTCTCGGAACAAAGCGCAGTTAAATGTCACCGCTTTTTGTGATTAACGGCCAGAGCTCGCGGAT
This sequence comes from Hellea sp., assembly GCA_014238285.1. Lineage (GTDB taxonomy): Bacteria > Pseudomonadota > Alphaproteobacteria > Caulobacterales > Maricaulaceae > JACOMS01. The sequence goes on along the minus strand of JABABK010000045.1, from coordinate 14,250 downwards.
CCGAAAAAAAGGATCGCGCTTAGAAGCCATTGCGCAAAGCTGTAAAGCCCGCATCATCCACTCGAACGACATTGACAGTTTTAAAACAGCGTTCAATTCAGCCATCAAAGAAGGCGCGGCCCATATATTCATCGAAGGCGGCGATGGCAGTGTTCAAGCCGTACTGACTGAATATTTTAAGTGGCTTTCCAAAGACACGCCGCCTGCGAAGTTTACAGTTATTGGCGGCGGCACGACCAACCAAGTCGCCAAGATCATTGGCGTCAAAAAACCAACTCCCGACTATTTGAAAAACCTTGTGAAGGGTCAACACAAGACGGTCCATTCACTACCGCTCCTGCAGATTTCAGTTGATAAGGCTGCGCCATTACACGGATTTTTATTCACGAGCGGCGCGATACCTATGGCCACAGATTATTACATGGAAGAAGTTAGAGGCAGAGGTAAAACAGGTCCATCTGCCATCTATACGACGATCCTGGCCGCCCTTGGCAAAGGTGTCGATAAAGACAACGCGTTCATATCAGAAAGCCCTGTAAAGCTATTGGTTTCTACCGGCAAAGAAGAAACCATTATTGATGAAAATCATCTAGGCACGATCACAACAACACTTCCAAACTTCATTCTAGGTATTGACCCTTTTTGGGGTAAAGGCGACTCACCCCTTCGCATGACTTATGTCAGCGGGGCCAATAAAAACCTGTTGGCCTTAGTTATGAACGCCGCCCTCAAACGGTTCAGTAAGCTCGACGAAATGGACGGCATCGAAAGCTGGCACGCCGACTATATACGCTATAGCTATGAAGGCCCTATCATACTTGACGGCGAGAAAATCTCGAAGACCCATAAACAAATAGAAATCCGCGCTAGCCAAGCCGTGACATTTCTATCATGAGCCCGATTCAAACTATATTGGCAGGCGAATATGTCGCTCCAATTCCGCGCATAAAAGCGGTATGCCAAGATATCCGCACACGCCATCCAGATCGTGTTTTGGGGTTCATTTATTACGGCTCTTCGCTTCGCGATATGGAAGACCCGGAAAAAATGCTCGACTTTTATGTCTTGGTCGACAGCTATAGAAAAACCCACAAAAACCCGATCCGAGTTCTGCTCAACGCCTTGTTTCCGCCTGCCGTCTATTACCACGAGATGGATCATGAAAATGACGTCAAAACCACCTGCAAGTATTCTATCATGTCACTTAAAGCCTTTGAAAGACGCTGCGGCCCGACGGCTTTTTTGTCGACAACATGGGGCAGATTTTCTCAGCCTTGTGTTATTCTGTTTCCAAAAGGTGACGAAATTCAAGGCAGAATATTAGGCGCGCGAGAACAAGCCGTTCGCCATATGGCGTGCCAGACGGCGCCGTTATTTGATGGAACCGCCAAAGCCTCGAAATTCTGGGCTCGAGGGTTTATGGAGAGCTATAAAACAGAGCTACGCCCCGAGGCTTCTGAAGGACGCGCCGAAGAGATCGTATTGCGTTATAAAGAGCGCTATAACGCCATCATGGAAGCGCTCTATGGCCTACAGGATCAAGAAGGCCGTTACACCTTAACCCCGAGCTCCAAATCGGCGAGCCAGCTTAAATGGTTCCTAAGGCGTCTGCTCGGCAAACCTTCTGCGGCTATCCGTATTCTGTCCAGCGCCTTCACCTTTAGCGGCGGCCTCGATTACGTTCAGCACAAACTCGAAAAACACTCCGGCGTCCGCATTGACGTCACCGAAAGTCAGCGCAAACACCCTGTGCTTTGGTCACCCTACCTAGCTTGGAAATTTTGGCGCAAAGGGGCGTTTCGCTAGAAGACAATCAAACCAGTTGTAAAGTTGCATTTTTCTGGTGAATCTAATTGACAATTTGTAACTTTAAACCGCTTTGCATTTGTTCCTTCGAGGTCTAATTCTTTTTCATATTCTGACACAAATGAATTACAGGAAAACTTGCAATGAAATTATCTGGCAACCGCCGTTGGGCGCTTCGCGCAATAGCCGCCTCCGCTGCCGTGACAGCTATAAACGGGTCAGCATTAGCTCGTACGCCCTCTCAAACCGAAGGGCCGTTTTACCCTCTACCGGGTATGCGTTTCGCGGATGATGATAATGATTTGGTCAAAATTGAAGGTGCAGTCCGGGAAGCAGGCGGCGAAATCATTGTCCTTAAAGGCAAGGTACTGGATGGCAACGGCGTTCCGGTCAAAAATGCACGGGTCGAAATATGGCAGTGTGATACTAATGGGCGCTACTTACACACCAGCGAAACCGGAACAGGTGAAAAAGACACTGCGTTTCAGGGCTTTGGTCATTCGACAACCGGCGAGGACGGTGCTTATAATTTTCGGACAATCAAGCCCGGATCTTACCCCGGCCGAACGCCGCACATTCACGTTAAAATCCTGGTCGGTAGCTCTGAGCTAACAACGCAATTCTACATTGCCGACCATCCGCAAAATGAACAGGACGGTTTGTATCGCTCACTGTCTCCTCAGCAGCGGGAACTCGTTGAAATTCGCTTTACAGACGGTTATGAATGGCCGGAGGCCAAGGTCGACATTATCGTTGCCTAAAGCAAGTCTTTTGAAGCAGCAGGCAAATTCGCACCAACACGGCTGCCAAGCTCCAGAATATCAGGCGTCTTGATGATAGCCGCTGGGCTAGTAATACTCGTCAAGGCTTTCGCGGCATAAGGCCGAACAAAACTAACCCGCCATTTTCATCAGGCTTCGCATCTAGTCAGCGGTCAACTTGGAACAAAGAAAGCACTTTTGAGATTTACTTAACGTCGCAATCCAGTATAGTTGAATCTGTAAGCGAAAAACTTTCGCTGATTAAAAACATATCTGGGCGCGACAGTTTTTAATTTAAAGTCGACATGAGCATAGACTCATAAACGATGGTTATGCGCCCGTATAAAAGGGGATGGAATGGCCAGTAATCTTACCGGTAAAATCGAAAATGTAGTCGTCGTAATGTTGGAAAACCGAAGTCTGGATACGGCTTTGGGATATTTATACAATAAAACAGATCTTCCGGATAATCATATTCCGCCGCTGCCGCGTGTGGCTGTGCCCTATGACGGGCTTGCATTTGTTGACACAAGCACGCTGGCCAACACGGCCACCTATCAGGGAGAGCCCATCACGCAAATACCCGCCCCCATTGTCAGGGCAACCAATTCAACAGGTTGGGATCCGGGCGAAGAATTCGAGCATGTCAACGCTCAATTATTTGATATACCGCCGACAAATACACCGGGTCCATTTGAGCAAGTAAAAATGACCGGCTTTTTAAGGGACTATGCCCTGCAATGTGATGGCAACGAACTCGCCGTTCGGCAGATCATGCATATGTATACGCCGGCGGACCTGCCTGTCCTCAACGGACTGGCTAAAAACTACGCTGTTTGTGACCGCTGGTTTTCTTCAGTTCCAACCCAAACAAATGCCAACCGGGCTTTTTCTCTGGCGGGCACGTCAAATGGCCTGGTGGATAATGGTTTCCTGACAACAAATCCGGTTAGTGAAAAACTGGCCGATGATCGCTTTGACGTACGAACCATATGGAATGTGCTTCACGATAACGGGAAAAGCAGTGTGTCGGACTGGGGCGTCTATTGGAAAAACGGTTACCCGACACCCCTGTCAGGTCCATATACCCGTAATGTATTTCCGCAGCTGACGGATGCCGTTGCTGATGGCCACTTCCACCCGATGGATGAATTTTTCGAAAGCGCCAAAGCCGGTACGCTTCCAACATTCAGTTATATCGAACCCAGCTGGGGCGGTTATGTGTTCGGGCATGCCTCCGTCTTGGGTACAGACTATCACCCGCCGGGGGATGTCACGCCGGGCGAGCATATGCTCGCGCAAATCTATAGCGCTCTAAGCTCCAACCCGGAAAGCTGGGCCAAGACTTTATTGCTGATTACATTCGATGAACATGGCGGAACCTATGATCATGTTCAGCCGGGTCCGGCGACGCCGCCTTGGGGCGATAACCCCAATCCTGTTCTACCCAAGGGTAAGCAATATAGTTTTCAATTCGATCGTTTTGGCGTTCGTGTTCCAGCGATTCTTGTATCGCCCTTGATAGATGAGAAGACCGTATTCAGATCGACGACGTCTGTGCCTTATGACCACACATCCATGATCGCGACTGTTCTGGAGTGGATGCTGCCTGGCACCACAAGAGAATCCTGGGGCCTGGGTGAACGAGTGAATAATGCGCCGACATTTGATAATATTGTGACCCGGAGCACCGCTCGGACAGATAATTTGTTTGAACCGCAAGCGCCAAAAATAGGCCCGATAAATTTTGGTGACCCGATTTCTTTGCAGCATAGCAGCTCGGGAGAATTCATCGTAAACGCCTATTCAGGCGTGACAGCTTATTTTCCTCAGCTTGCCGGTCGCAGCCCGCAAGACCTTGATCTTCGATTGGGATATGGCGAAGTTCAAGATGGTGACACTGTGCAAATTCGAACCAGCGAATATTTGCAGCCTAATTTTAATCACTCGATCGGCGTGTTTGCAGGCATTCGCAATTTCATGGGGGCGTGGATCACGCAAAGCGATGTCTATTATTATAGTCCCAATGATTATGAAGATTATGCGCAGATGAAATGGGTCATCAAACGTGTATCCAGTGGCAGCGGTCCCATTCAATATGGCGATCAGGTCCAGTTTATAAATGAGTATTATAATCAACCGCTGCAAAAGAACGGCGCCTATCTAAGCGCAAAAACCGCATCTTCGGATTACTTTACTATTCGGCACAAAATCTGGTCAACAACCGTATGGGTTGAACAAAGTACCGGCACAAATGGGCAGATTTACCAATATTCTCTCACGCCGAATGGTCAAAGTCCGCGCCCGGCAAACTTCAAAGCCTTTAACCAGCACTATCCGACAACCGTGCCGATCTATGCTTATACACTGGCTCAAGCCGGCGGGGGATCAATATGGTTTTATTCGCAGTCTCCGCAAACGCCGCCGAGCTTTAAGGCGCAGGGTGTGGCCTTTTACGCCTATGCCCAGAAGCAAGAGGGCAAAAGCGTCCCTGTCTATCTTTACACATGGCCGGCGGTACAGCAATATTACCAATTATCGACCAATCCAGAACCTCCAATTGGATATAATCCTGGAAGTGTTATATTTTACGCGCCGACTTGAGGAAGGCGTAATACCGGGTGCTAGAATATAAGTTTTAAGCATTTTACTTTAAATAGCGTACTTACAGCCTCAGAAAATGGGCGCAGTTAGCCCAATTTTTGAGTCTACTTCAATGCACATTAATCTGAAGAACAGCATTGTGCTCAACAGACCAGCTGTAGGATTATCCCGCCATTTTCATCAGGCTTTGCATCAAGTCAGCTTGGTTGTCTTTAAGCTCTGAAAATTTCGCGATAATCGTGTTCACATCTTCTTCGGTGTGAGCAGCGGATAGAGAAATTCGGAGTAACGAAGTGGACTGCGGGGTTCCCGGCGGGACGGCAATATTCACATAGAGACCATTTTCTAAAAGCCAGTTCCACTCAAGCGCACAAACGGCTTCGTTGGGGCGGCGAGCGGCGATAACCGGGCTTGGGTCGGCGCAAAGGTCAAAACCTAGATCAGACAAGCCTTTGTGAAGCTGAGCCGCGCGGTCTTTAATGTTCGTGCGCAGATCATCACGGGTGCGGATCTTGTCAACGGCGGCTCTGGCGGCCGCTATATTTGAAGGCGTCGGCGAAGCTGTAAAAAGATATGGCCGCATGGCTTTACGGGCGATTTCAAATTCGGCATGTTTAGAGACACAAAACCCGCCAATAGAAGCTAGGCTTTTTGAAAACGTGCCCGAGATGAAATCAACTTGGTCAAGAACGCCCTGCTCTTCCGCAATACCGCAACCGGTTTCGCCAAACACGCCGTATGAATGTGCCTCATCAATAAAGAGGTAGCCGCCATGACGGTGCGTTACATCGAGAAATTCGTCAATCGGCGCGATGTCGCCAAACATGGAATACATGCCCTCGATGATGACAAAGAATGAGCCTTTTTTCTCTTTGACCCGTGACATGCGTTTATCTAGGTCTGCCGGCGAATTATGGCGGAAGCGAATAGTCGAAGCGCCCGTTAGGCGCGTACCATCAATGATACAAGCATGCGCATCGGCATCCATGAAAATGATGTCATCTTCATTGGTCAGGCCTGAAATGGCCGCCAAATTGGTCATATAACCGGTTGAGAACACAATACAGCTTGGCATACCAAAATGATCCGCAAGCGCGGCTTCAAGGTCCAAATGCCCTGAATAGCTGCCATTGGCGACGCGGCTACCTGTAGTCCCCGTGCCATATTCGTCGATTGCCGCTTTGCCAGCTTCCATGCAATCTTTGTCAAACGTCAGACCAAGATAATTATTTGTGCCAGCCAAAAGAATTTCGCGGTTGCCAATACGGCCATGTCTGGCGTCTGTAATATCGTCAAATTTGACGCCCAAAGGGTCTTTGCCGATAAGTTTTTCAACAAGACTAAGCCTGGATTTTAGCGGGTCAAATTTATCGAATAGTGACATATCTAGTCCTCAGCTAATTGTTTAATGGCCGTACACAGCTCCCCAACTGTTTTAATGTCGCTGACCATTTCCATAGGTATGGATACATCATAATGATCTTCGAGGCCCATGACTAAATCAAAAACGGCTACAGAGTCTACTTCCAGGTCAGAAACAATTCCGCTCTGCATAGTGATCGGACGGTTTTCGGGATTATAAGGTTTCAGCAGTTCGCAGACTTTTGCGAAAATTTCGTTGTTATCAGGCATTCAACTTTGCTTTCTGTCAATCCCGTTAGGGCGCGTATTGGAATCCATATAGGATTCCATCGTTATTTTGAGCGCTTCAATAGGCGGTGTCGCCCCCAAAATCAATGTTTCACTTGACCAATCCGCATGTAGAAGCTCACCTAACTTATCGAGTGTCAGATGCCCCATGCCCATTAATCGCGATGTTATACTCGTAACCCCAGCCACAGGATAAAGTACCGATAGGGGCAAGGGGAATACTTTTACGCGGCGATTAAATGCCTTTTCGCAAAGATTTCCAAATTCGAGCCAATCAACCCGGTCAATATTGGCAGGTGAAACTATCTCTCCATCATAGCACCCTGTCTTGGCAGCTCGTAAGATATCATCCGCAAGGTCAACGACATAAACCATAGAGAGCTGTCTTTCTTTCCATTTACGTCCACCAGGAACTGGCAGCAAACCCTTGGCTAAAAGCTTAAAAAACGGCTCCGTAGCCTTATCGCCAGGACCAAAGACGGCAGGCGCCCTAACAATCGCGGTTTTTCCAGTGAAACTGGACAGAACCGCTCGTTCCCCTGCCCGTTTTGATCCGGCATAATCAGAGAGTTCAGGTTCGCGCGCTGCCATTGATGACAAAAGCACATATCGCTTTACCCGGGCTTCATCCGCAGCTTTTGCAAGCGTCCCCGCCGCATCAGCATTAATCTCATAAAAATCAGAAGTCTTTCGCGCTTTAATCAAGCCAGCGAGATGGATAACAACATCGCAACCTTGTAAAAGCTTAGCATCATTAGTTCCAAGACTGCCTTTGATCCAGCTCAAATTCTCATGGGTAAAATCTGTGACAGCTTCGGGCCGTCGGACAAGCGCGCGAATTTTATGCCCTTTATCCAAAGCAGCCCTAATCAGGTGACCACCAACAAAGCCAGTTCCGCCCGTCATAGCAATCGTCAGAGGTTTTAAGGCCACTCGGGAAATATACTTACCCAGCGTCGCGAGAAACGACGGTCAGCGGTTTGGAGGCTTGGAGATCAATGATACCGCCCGTCAAAAATTTGTCTTTGACACGAGCGCGTGACAGCTTGCCAGACGACGTCATAATCATCGAGCCGCGCGGCACTAATTGCAGTTGAACCGGCACGCCGACTTCGAGGCGAATAGCGGCGGCAACCGCGTTATGAATTTCGGATAAAAGGTTTTGATCGCGGGTGCGGCATTCGAGGAGCAGCATAATCGTTTTATTGTCACCGGCGCCGCCGCTTGAAAATGCAGCCGCCCGTCCGCTGCGATGCGGAGCCGCAGCCTGCGCCGCCCATTCAAGATCTTGTGGCCAAATATTACGGCCATGCCACAAGATAAGGTCTTTATAACGGCCCGTAACGATCAGCTGCTTATCAAGCCAATATCCCAGATCACCCGTATCGAGCCAGCCATCATTAGAAAAGGCAGCTTCTGTGGCTTGTTCATTTCTGAAATAGCCCGGCGAAACACTTGGGCCTTTTAGTAAAATCTTACCGACCATTTTTTCGCCTAAAATAGCGCCGTCATTGCCGCGAATTTCAACTTCATGCTCTGGCAAGACTGTGCCGCAAGCCACGAAAGTTCTGATATGGTCCGCTTTGGTGACATCAGAGACATCAACGGCTTCATTCGTGCGCTCATAGCGGGACATATCGATTGTATGGCGCTTAAGACCCTGTCCCAGCGGAGAGAATGTCGCCGCGAGTGTGGTTTCGGCTAGGCCGTAACTTGGAACGAATGCTGACTCGCTAAAGCCCATTTCGCCAAACACGTTTGAAAATTCTGTCAACGGTTCTGGGCGTACCATGTCGCCGCCAATACCGGCGATCCGGATGCAAGACAAATCAAGCTCTGCATCATTGCGCCAACGGCGCACACAAAGCTCATATCCAAAGGTTGGGCTATAAGTCATGGTGCAGCGATTTTGAGAAATTAGTTTAAGCCACGTAATTGGACGGCGTGTGAAATCTTGTGGATCCATGAAGTCAGCCGTCATCTGGGTCATCATAGGGGCCAACATACATCCGATCAGGCCCATATCATGATACATTGGCAGCCAGCAGGCGCCGCGATCCTGTTCATTGGTTTTTAGGCCGTGTTGTGAAATAGCCTTACAATTTGATGTCACAGATTTTTGAGTGCCTATGACACCTTTTGGAGAGCTAGAACTGCCAGAAGAATATTGAATATAACAAAGCTCGTCCGGGCCAAATGGGCGGATTTCACTGCCGCTTGGTAAATCATTTACATCTTCAAAAGTTAAAACCGGTGTGTCGTGATCGTTTAGAGCCGCGCTGATAATCGGTTCCATACTGGCCGGTGTGAAGATGGCGTGGAAGTCGCCTGTATCGGCCATGCGCTGTAATTGACGTTCATAAGAGCTTCGACCGCCGAGTGTGACAGGCAGTGGTAGCGGCGCCGGAACGAGACCTGCATATTGGCAAGCAAAGAAAAGGATCGCGAATTCCGGCGATGTGGTCGCGCATAATCCGATACGTGCGTTTTTCTCGGCGTAAGGCACGAGGCGCTTTGCCATATCAATGGCTTTGTCGCGGATATCATTAAATGACCAAGCGGACTGTAATTCGCCTCTGGCAGAATAGTAATTAAAACCGGTTGCGCACTGCGCAGCGTAGTCGAGACCTTGGGTTAAGGTATCGAAATCACTAGGCCTTAATTTTTGGCCACGTTCGGTCGGTAACGCTATTAACATAAATGAGGGGCTTCCATTACAGTTTTATGACCGTCTTATGAAGCCAACTTATTCAAAATTTTATAAAGAAAGTAAAGGGTTGCTTGAGCTTTGTTTCATCACAATATTTCACGTCTAAATACAAAATGTAACAAGCTGTGAGGCAGATTTGCCAACCCTAACGCCTGTTCAGACCTTAAATTAAGGCTGAATGCGTCAGTTTTTCAATATTTGTGCTATTCGAATCCCAAGTCAGCCGCCTGTTTCCGAACGGCGGCAACAACGACGTCTTCTAACGTTTTTCCGTCCGTATCTTCCGATCTCTTGGCATCAACATATTCAGAGCGCAGTTTTTCTAGCTTGGCGATTTTACTGGATACGTCCTCACGCTCCTTAACCTTGCCTTCGACAAAGCTCTTTTTCTCTTCATCGGTCTTACCCTGTAACTCCTTGGGAAGTTCGGACTCGGTAATTTCTGAAAACTTATCGGGTGAAGATTTATAGGCATCAACAATGTCCCAGCCAGAATTGTCATATTGCTTGGAGGATTTGGTCTTGGCCCGGGATATCTCACTCGCGATACCCATACTGGCAGCATTGCTGTCTTGCATGACTTGCCGCGCAGCATTCGACGCGCCTTTTGATCCATACCCTAGATATGTCTCATTAAGCTTTTGATTTAATTTGAGAATATCATCATCATAAGGCGATGGCACAAAGGCCGCGACCTCGTCCTGATTGATGGTCATATAGATGCCGCCGCCGCAATCCGCGCCTGCTTTCCATTTGGTATCAATGCCTGTATCTTCATTACCGCAGTGAATTGTATCGATAATGACCCCTTTCTTGCGGGCCTGTTCACAGGCCGTACGAAAATTGACGGGGCCCTGGGTAAAAGGCTCATTACCCGCAATGATTACCAGTTTCATATCCGCTGGATCATCACTCCATTCAAGGTCCTCGACGGCCGTCGAAATCACCTGCCCGGCATATTCCTGCCCACCATTAGTTTTAAGGGCAAAGAGCTTCTCGGAAACCCCGTCCAAATCCGTGGTCAGCGACATCACCTGGCGAATATAACCTTGGGACACTGAAATATCAGAATTGCCATATTCATAGAGGCCAAGTTCGATTTGCGGCGTAATTCCGCTGCGCTGGGTCTCGCCAAGCTCGTTCACCAACATCCAAAGCTGTGATTTTGTCTGGGCAATTAACCCATCCATGGAGTTTGATGTATCGAGTAATAAAGCAATTTGAATGACAGGCGCGGCGCAATTAACCGAACAATCCGGGATTTCGTGGGCATTTGCACTAAAAGGAAGAATCGATGTGCTCATAGAAAGAGCCGCAAAAAGACCGATAGAAAGCTTGGAAATCCGGTTCATAAAAATCCCTAAATGAAAATGCCGTTACGCCATCACATAAAGAGATGCAGGTAACGGCCACCTTACCTAGAGATTACATTTTGGTGAGGAACTGATGAAAATTACTTTTCCGGCCTAACCAACCCCGGCAACCCATCAATACTTTTACCGTTCTTAGACAATCGATACTCATGCCAATCCTCAACCGTCTTATGCGTATGACTTCGTTTGAGTTGGTCCCGTTCTCCGACGAAATCATAAAACGGAATAGAGTAGCCGCAGCTATCGGTGATGCGGGTTAAGTGCACGGTTATAATCGCGCGGGCGCGGTCAAATTCCGGGAACCAGGCTAATTTTTCGTCAAAGCCGTCATCGTAAAAGGCGCAAACTTCGCCTCGGCCATAAAGGCGGATGATATCAGCTTTGCCTTTATAGGCGCAGAACATGATGGTGATGCGCTCATTTTCCAGGACATGTGCGTGGGTTTCAATGCCGGAACCGCCATAGTCGAGATAGGCGACAGTTTTGGAATCGATGATTTTGAAACTGTCATAACCTTTGGGCGAGACATTGACATGACCATCGCCCGATAAAGGCGCGGTCGCAACGAAGAACATTTTTTGCTCGCCAATAAAGGCTGCGAGCTTATCCGTGATTTCGTCGTATATTTTTCCCATATCGGGCCTTTAATATGATTCCAGAGCTATGTCACATCAACAGGTTATGCCGCCCACTCGCGGCGGCCATGAGCGCGTGTGTTTTTAATCACTTGGATCGCCAGAGGCGCCATGTTGAGGGTGTAAAAATGGAAATGCTCAACGCCGCCAACCCGTAAATCATCAACGAGTTTGGTGGCTAAATCAATCGTCACTGCGTTTCTAGCGACGTCGCCCTTGCCTGCGTTTTGGTAGGCGCTGGCAATGTTTCCGGGAACGTCAACCCCGCATAAATGGGAGATACGGCATAGGCCTTCAAAATTGGGCTGAAGCATAATGCCCGGCACAATCGGGATCGTGATGCCTGCCGATCGGGCGCGTTCTAGAAATGATAAAAAGGTTTCAGCCTCAAAGAAGAACTGCGTTATAGCCCGGGTCGCGCCCGCATCAACTTTGCGCTTGAGATTATCCAGCTCTGCTGACCAATCTGCGCTCTCTGGATGGCGTTCAGGATAAGCGGATACGCTGATCTCGGCGCGCTCTGATTGCCGCCGAATAGCCCTGACCAAATCAGAGGCATAGGCATAGCCGCTGTCTTCTGGATTATAAGCGCCGTCGATGCCCTCAGGCGGATCACCGCGTAGGGCCACGAAATGATTGATCCCGACAGCGAGATTATCTGCAATTATATTATCCACTTCTTCACGGCTCGCGCCGACGCAGGTCAAATGGGTCGCAGCTGAAATCGTGCGTTCCTGCACGATACGTTTGACAGCCTTAAAGGTCCGACCTTGCGTGGTTCCGCCTGCACCGTAAGTCACAGATACAAATTCCGGATTTAGAATTTCCAGATCATCCAAAACCGCATCCAGCCTTTGCTTGGCTTTTTGTGTTTTCGGGGGAAAAAACTCAAAACTATAATCAAATGGACGCATGTTTATGCCCTTAACTGTTCGGCGGCTGCCGATTTTTTACACAGCCATAACTTCACATCTGGCTTACCTGAATTTGTGGTTATCTTACGCATATCAACCAGCGCTAATCCGTTACTTGCCACCCATCCTGCGATATCATCATCATGAAACCCAAGGCGTCTGTGAGCGTATTTATCGCGAAACTCTTCGTAATTATGCGCGGCGAAATCAACGACCAGCAAAAGCCCGTCCGAGCGCAAAAGTCGCCCAGCTTCGCGCAGCGCTTCCGCTGGATCATCGAGATAATGCAGCACTTGATGCAGAGTCACGAGGTCCGCAACACCGGCTGAAAACGGCGTTGCCGTTAAATCTCCGAGACGAAGCGATAAATGCCCATAATCAGATAGAGACAATTTATGCCGGGCGACTTTGAGCATATCCGCGCTGTTATCCACGCCTGCCCCGCGCTCAACTTGACCCGCCAAGAGTTCGAGCATCCGGCCCGTCCCCGTCCCAAGATCGACCATAAATTCGTAATTATCGCCGCCCAAAAGCTCTTTGACCAACAGATCAATATCTTGACGCGGTAAATACTCATCGCCCAGCTGTCCGCTATCATTGGCGACATAGGCGAAAAATTCGTCCGCCGATTTGGCGCGCTCCGTCCGAACGTCTTCGAGCCGGCGGCGGTCTGATCGTAAGATCGCATCATCGACCGGGAGTTTAGCTAAAATAGAGGAAACCAGCTCGAAAAGTTTGTGATCAGAGCGGTTGAGCCTGGAGAACACCCAGCTGCCCTCTTTGACGCGGTCAATTATGCCCGCCTCTTCCAAAGATTTGATATACTGCGTTGTCCGGGGCTGGGATAACCCGAGAATACTGACAAGCTCACTCACCGTAAGCTCGCCATATGATAGGAGCGCCAATATACGCAGGCGCTCACTATGTCCCATGACTTTCAAGGCTGTGGTTATTCGGTCCATAGCCTTATATAACATATGATTTCACAAAAGATATAAAAAAATCTTTATATCTTTATTTACGCACAGTGAGCGCCCTATTGACCTGGGAACGGGTTACTCCACTTCACATCGGTGTAGACTGACTGCCCGGATAGAGTTCGAAGAAAGGCTTCGATTTGATCTTTTTCGGTGTCTGTTAAGTTCAATCTTTCAACTTGTCCAAACTGCACTAATTGAGTGTCGATCGTATTCATAAAATTTGTGCGAAGCGGCTCATCCGTCGGCACGGGAATTTCGTCATAATGATCCAGAACATCTCGCATAGTGGTCAAAGAGCCATCATGCATAAACGGACCATTCGTAGCGCTCCCAGCGCCCGGTTTGAACACATCGCGCAAACTTGGAGATCGTGTATTTGTCAAATCAGTCGCCGCCGCATCGCCAGCAACACCGATCGTGCCGATATGACCGGAATCTTGAAAGACTGAAAATACAGGATCGGCGTGACAACGACGACAACCACCGCCTTGATCGACTGGTCCGGACATGAAGATATTTTTACCTTCATTCTCATCGACGGTGAAATTCGGGAACTGATCGAAAACGTTACCGACTTGGGCGCGGCCTTCATCAAAACGGCTATCAAATGAGACAATGGAATTGACGAATTGCGCTAGCGCTGATTGCATCCTCGCCTCTGTTATCTCGGCTGTTCCGAACACAAATGTAAATAGCTCAGGATAAGCTGACAGAGAAAATGTGATGGCAGCCGTTCGTTCTTGGTGAAGAAGACGCTGATTGGGAAGTAACAAGCTGTTGTGGAATTATATGAGGATAGAGACTTGAAGAACAGTTA
>JABABK010000044.1 GCA_014238285.1 Hellea sp. | reverse complement strand
GTCAAGATGAGTATCCTCGTCAACGGCGAGCCCGTTGATGCGCTTTCTATGTTGGTCCACCGCGGCCGCGCCGAAAGCCGTGGACGCCAAATGTGCGAACGCCTCAAAGACCTGATCCCGCGCCATTTGTTTAAAATTCCGATCCAAGCCGCCATTGGCGGCAAAGTCATCGCCCGCGAAACCATTGCCGCTATGCGCAAAGACGTGACCGCCAAATGTTACGGCGGCGACGCGTCGCGTAAACGCAAACTGCTGGACAAGCAGAAAAAGGGCAAGAAAAAGATGCGCCAATTCGGTAAGGTGGAGATACCGCAGAAAGCGTTTATTGCCGCCCTTAAGATGGATGATGATTAGAGGAACTTAGAAATTATGAACAACGCCATTGGTATAATTGGTATAATTGTCTCGACTTTAGGGGTCTTTTTGACAGTTTGGTACGCACGCAAAGCGTCTATTGATGCTTTATCGGCCAAAAAAGCTGCATTGCAAGCATCTGCAAATACTAAAAGACTTCTTTTCTCAAATAACGCGATAGGAGATCTTCAAAAACTGAACGATATTTTTTCTGAAACTAAACAGAAAATTGACACAGAAGAATTGGAGTTCTTGGCAAATCAATGTGCGGAAGCGCATGTGATTACAAGCAAACTGAAGGCACAATCTGAAGGCTTTCTTTCAAAAGATGAAGCTCTACTGGTAAAATACATAAACACTCGCCTGAGCACCCTCGAAACAAGATATCGAGACAATAAGCAAAAGTTAAAAAACTCCAAAAGCAAAATTCACGAAGATTTCTCAGATTTATTAGGCAAAACGGTAGAACTATCAACTAAAATTCGATCAAAGTAAAATCACACGGTTATGGACTCATAAGTTTTATAAGTAAAAAACGCCCCCATATTGTGGCTAATTCACCTAAGAACGACGGTCATTCGTTAATCGATAACGGGCCTTAGCCCATATCGACAGCGGCACCCCGCTCTATGAAACAGCTGATGTACCGTAATGAAAATTGATCATGATTAAACCGTTTGTAAGCTTGGCGTAATTCCAGCGAGCCGGGCTTATGTTAACGTCCCTCCATAGATTGGAGATTGTTATGACGTTTCGTACTCATTTTTCGACCGGAATAATCTTATCAACTATCATGCTTGGCGCCTGCAGCGGGGCAAAAGGCGCCGCCGCAAAATTTCAGCCAAGTGGGGATACGGTCGCGACGCCGCCTCCCGCGAGCGGCCCCATAACCCTTAGCGATATAGAATATGGTAAAGGCGCAACGACATCAGATGACGTGGCCTTATTGCTCGATATCTATCAACCGACAGACGCTTGTAGTGCCAATCGCCCAACTATTTTGTTTCTCCATGGCGGCGGGTTTCTCTTCGCCGATAAAGCGGACGAAACCATTCGAGCCCTTGCGGCAGCCAGCAATGCGCGAAACCTGAATTTCGTGTCCATACAATACCGTACTCTTGGAAATAGCCCAGTTCCGTCGCCCGAATATAAATCCATAGCCGACGAGTTCATCACCCTTTTGCCAACGGAGGAAGCTGGATTTATTGACATCGCATTGGCCGCAACGGAAGATACCGTTACAGCCCTGCGCTGGATGGAATCCAATGCTGACGCATATTGTCTTGATATGTCACGGCTGGCTTATTGGGGCGAATCTTCCGGTGCCACAACAGCCTTGCAGGTAGCCTACGGGCTTAATCAATATGGCATTACGCGGCCAGATCCTGACGTCGTTATCGACTATTGGGGTGACTTGTATCGGGATACAGATTTGGAATTCCGCGAAGCCCCTTTTTTAGCGCTCCACGGCAATGCTGATCAAACTGTCGTTTATCAGAGCGCTTTAGATATCACCGTCCAAGCCGATATCGTTAGTGTGCCATACGCATTTTATACGGTAGAAGGCGCGGAACACACGTTTCTTCATATCGACGTGTTTAATTTGACGGTTGATGGCAAATCTCTATTGGATATCACACTTGATTTTATCGAAGCTCACTTGATCGGAGGTACACCGCTTTACGAAACGGTCAACGTGCCGTAATAAATTTTATAATGACACTATCAGCCCCCTCTAAACTTTCTGGCGTAAAGCTAAATGTTCTTTCGCCAGAAACTCTCGCGGAATTTTATGTTCAAAACCTTGGCATGTCTTTATCCGTCAAAGGCCAAGAGTTTACGCTCGGATATGAAAATGGCGGCGCGGATATTATCCTGATACAAAGTCCCACGGCGCGTCCATACCAATACTCCAAAACGGACCTGTACTGGAAGATTGGGATAACTCTGCCCAATATCGATCTGGCCCATGAACAACTATCCAGCAAAGGTGTTGCCGTCACCGAGCCGCGCCAGTTTAGAGACATTGGATATCTTTGCCATTTAACCGACCCTGAAGGTTTTCAGGTCGAGCTTTTACAGCATACATTTGAAGGACAGCCCCGTACATCAGACGGAGATAATAGCCTGCCACTTGGCGGCGGCGCGCAAATCGGACAAATCACACTGCGCAGTACAGATATTGAAAAGGACCTTGCCCATTACCAATACAAGTTAGGCATGAAACTCCTGTCTATTCAGCCTATAACGGAATACGGATTTGACCTTTATTTTCTGGCCTTCACAGATGAAGTGCCACCTAATCCGGATTTAAAGCACGTCGATAACCGTCCATGGCTTTGGCAACGTCCTTATACGACATTGGAAATTCAATATTTGTTGGATGCGGATGTTATAATCCGAACATGCGATGAAACGGAAACCGGATATGTTGGTTTTCAATATTCGCTCACCCCGCTGTAGAGCGGGGCCCACGCTTAAGGTAACACAGAAATTCGATTCGAAGTATGGCGTGGATACCGCCCTTCGGCAGTATGAGCGTGATAGGTTAGAATTAAGTCATCCTTGCATCATCATCAGCACACCAATCCTATTCCTTGATACCATGTGCTAAAAACATAAAGGCCTTTTCTTCGGCGTAATCTTTCAAACGGCCATAACGACCGGAATTTGAAAAATGCCCTGCGCCCATATTGATCCGCATAACCATCAGATTATCATCGGTTTTATTAGCGCGCATTCTAGCCGTCCATTTGGCTGGCTCCCAATAGGTGACGCGCGGATCATTTAGGCCGCCGCTGACAAACATAGGGGGATAATCCCGTGCCTGAATATTATCATAGGGGGAATAACTCTCTAGAAGATCATAAGCTTTCGGGTCCGTGATTGGATTGCCCCACTCTTTCCATTCAGGCGGGGTAAGCGGCAAGCTTTCATCCAGCATTGTATTTAGGACATCAACGAAAGGTACACCCAAATTAACTGAACGCCACAGATCAGGCGCCTGTATAACGGCTGCGCCCATTAGTTCTCCGCCAGCGCTTCGGCCAGAGATCGAGATATTGCCTTTAGCCGTATAATTCTCATCGACTAGATATTCAGCGGCATCAACAAAATCATTAAATGTATTGGTTCGATTTTCCAATTTGCCGTCTAGATACCAATTATACCCCATCATGGCCCCGCCGCGAACATGGGCGATGGCATAGACGAAACCACGATCAAGTTCGCTGAGCCGCATGGTTGAAAACCGCGGCGTAACGGTAGATGCGTAGGCGCCATAGCCATAAAGATGCAGTGGGCTTGATCCGTCTTGCTCGAAACCCTTTTTATAAACCAGTGAAATTGGAATCATGGTACCGTCTCTCGCAGGCGCCATGATCCGTTTTGTTTCATACAGGGTCTTATCGTAACCGGACGGAATTTTCTGCACCTTGCGCGTCTCAAAATCGCCACTGGCAATATTATAATCCAAGACCGAACTTGGCGTGATCATGGATTGATAATTTAACCGTAAATGAGACTGGTCAAATTCGCGGTTAGCGCCGAGCCGAACGGCAAAAACATCCTCCGGGAAAGTTATGTCTTTGGACTGTCCGTCATAATCACGGATATAAACTTTCTCATATCCGCTGTCCCGGCTTTGCAAGGCGATGAAATCATCAAAGGTTTTCATATTCATAAGGTAGGAGTTATCGCTCCCGTCAATCAGCGTTTCCCAATTTTCCTGAGCCGGGTTTTCATCGCTGACCTTGGCAAGGCGGAAATTCTTGTGGGTGTCATTGGCGAGAATGTAAAAGTCGCCATGAGCGTGGTCGACCTGGTGAGAAAAGCCAGCAGCGCGTGAGACCATGAGTTTGGGCTCACCGGAAAAATCAGCCGGCAAATAGTAGGTTTCGCTGATCTCGCCTTGCGTTGAACCAATCAAGACAAATTCTTCACTACTGGTCTTGGAAAAGCCCGGGAAAAAGCCATCATCGGCTTCATGATAAATGACTTTATCGGCTGACTGATCCGTTCCTAATTCGTGGACTTTAATATCCGAAACACTCCAGCGGTTTTCTTCTAACTCAGAATAGATGACTTTAGAGCTATCGGCAGAAAACATGACACTGCCTTGCACGCCTGTGAGCGTATAGGGCAAATATACACCCGTCCGCAAATCGACAAAATTGATTTCATAGCGTTCATCACCAGAAATGTCCGAAGAATAAGCCATGACGTTATTGTCTGGGCTGATCGCCAGGTCACCTAGTACGAAATATTCGTGACCAACGGCCAGCTTATTTTCGTCTAAATATATTTGCTCTTCGCCGTTTTCGAGGTTTTTGCGTGTCCGAACCCGGTATTCGGCACCTTCATTAAAATACCAACGATATTCATAGCCGTTACGAATATAGGGCACTGAGGTTTCCGTCTCGTCGGTCCGGCCTTTAAACTCCTGGAATATCTTTTCGACAAAGTCCTTATGGGGCTCCAAAAAAGTATAATAATATTCGTTTTCTTTTTTCAGATAATCCAGCACGGGCTCATCATCCGTATTCGGATAACTTTGATCTTTGAGCCAGTGATAAGGATCAGACAAAGTTCGATCATGATACTCTGCGGTAAAGTCTATGGTAGCAGCCACTGGCGCGGCAATCTCAAGGTTCTTTAATCGGCTGGTATCGACCTCAGTTTTTATGTCGAGCACGGCGGGGCCTTTACAGGCTGATAGAATTAGGATGGTCGATAGAATAAGCGCTTTTTTTAACATTTTGAATCCCGTGTTTTTTTGTCAGACTAGGTTTAGGGTTTTCCAAAGTAAACTAACCATTTAATAATTGGGTGCGCGCCAAAGACGTAATTGGATTGTGGATTATTAAGCCATATCCACTAACTTAGTCACGGTCCGCAAATTTCGCGCTGTCATCGGTACGCCCAGCACTTTCTCAACCTTGGCTCCAATTTTAGACCGCCCTATGCCCTCGGAGGCATAGAGGTAAAACACTTTGTTTTTATAGGCAAAAAGCTCACCCGGTTTTTGGATAGCCATAAGCGCTTCTTCATCTATGGTTTCAGGTTCTTCTGTCATGAAAAAGAAATGCAAATATTTAGGCTCATCCACCGCCTGAGGAAATGGGTTATTGGCCAAAGCATCTTGCAAGGCTTTAGCCTCTAACATCATGATTTTTGGTCTGAACGAAAACTTCTTTTTAATCGCATTTGAGATTTTATCAGAGATTACCTCAGCGTCAGCGATATCGCTTTCAAAAAGACAATTACCGCTTTGAATATAAGTCCGAGCGTTTTTAAACCCGAGCTTACCGAGTATCCCCCGCAAGTCAGTCATGGGCAGGATATTATTCCCGCCAACATTAATACCCCGCAGAAAACAGACCCACATCATGTCTCAAATAGGCTCCATCCGCCTTTTTTAGTCGCAAAGCGCAATACCAAGTAAAGCAATAGGCCAACGGGTCCTGCTATGAATGTGAAAAACAGGCAGGGGATCAAAAGCCAATGAGAAAAGCCGCGCCTGCTGGCGTCCCTTGCTTCCCAAGCGCCGATGAATAGATCAAAAACCAGATAGTGCACCCAGCCGATAAAAATTCCGCCATCGACTGAGAACAGTGTTCGTATGCCGTCTATAGATGAGAAATCACCACCCTCTGCGCCCAGACCACCAAATCTCAAAAGATAAAACCCGATTACATATAGCATGCCCAAAAAGACCGGATAGAGCATGGAATGTACAAGTTTTTTCGTCCACTCCCAATTCGGCGCAAGGACTAATAACGCCCAGGCTGGCAAGACTGAATAATTGGCTATTTTAAGCCACAGGTCGAAATCCATATCGTTCTCCATTCAGGCTAGGATAAGCCGCGATATCGTCTTATAACTCAAATATGAGAAAATTCATCCTGTTCTTTTTCATTGTAATGATCGTGGCTTTCGCGTCAGCATGCAATGACAAAACAACCACGAAAAGTCCGACCATGCCACACGCAAAACCTTCAACCCAAGCTGATCGAGAGCTCATAATATTAGCCGCGCCGCCTTCGAGCGATATCTATTATCAGGATCAAAAGCCTGCCATTTTTGAGTTTCATATCAATTACGCCAAACAAATTTTGAAACATGACGATGTCATTATTTTCGCCGGAGGTAAGGACTACAAGGCTTATGTAGAAGCTCTGGGCAAAGATCATGTGATTCCCTATGAAATGGCAGATATCTGGATGCGTGATTTCAGTCCGTTAAATGCAACGCGTCCAGTCATGATGCGCTATACCGCAGCTGGACAAGGGAGCGGGCGAAAAGGTCAATCCGAAGCCGATCATGTGCAAGAAGTACTGGCCGATGTTTTGGGTCAGTCCGGATATCAATTTAGTGAAAGCGATCTCAAAAATGACGGCGGTAACTTCGTTGACGACTATGCGGGTAACGCTGTTCTAAGCCGTAAATTCCTACGCGACAACAAACTCACCGAAAATCAAGGCTTTACACAAATACGCCAAATAACCGGTGCAAAAAATATCGCCTTTATCGAGGCGGATGAACAAGGCGGACTTGAACACGCAGATGGCGTGGTCGCTTTCATTGATGAAAATACGTTAGTCATCAACAGTTATCCTGAAGACCATGACTATACTGCTGAATTAAAAGCCGACCTAGAATATGGTCTACCTGGTGTCAAAATCCATGAAATTGTTACGCCATATGATGGCAGCGTTATTTATGACAAACGATTTGGCTCAGCTTGCGGACTCTATACCAATATGCTCGTCACGCCGCGCCGTATATACTTCCCGCAATTTGGCATTCCCGAAGACAAGGAAGCTCTAGTCAGTATGAAGCGGTGGACGGATAAAGACATCATTCCAGTTATGTCCACGCCGATTTGCCAGATGGGCGGCGGTGTGCGGTGTATGTCATGGCAGCTTCGCGGGCCAAAAGCTGATCGACTCGCATCCTTTCTTAGAAACAGGTAAAATAAATGGACACTCAAACAGAAACCAAAGGCGAGTTTAAAAACTGGTTATATTGGGAAGAAGAAATTTTCGAGCACGAAACGGTCGGGCCGTTCTATTTCAAAAAAGAAGGCAACAGCTATGTTTCAGCTTTTCGTGCAGCCCGCAAACATATGAATGGCGGAAGCATAATGCACGGTGGGTGTACGATGACCTTCGCCGATTTTTCCCTATTTGCTATTGCCTATGATCATGTTGATCGCGGCGTCACAATTGCCTTTAACAGCGAGTTTCTATCTGGCCCTATGATTGGTCAGTTAATAGAGGCGCGCGGTGAAGTTCTACGGGCTGGCCGTTCTTTGGTATTTGTTCGCGGCATTGTCACTGCAGACGGCGTGCCTGCTTTGAATTATTCAGCCACGATCAAGAAGCTAAAACCGAAAGTTTAACTTTATTTCTTCTCAATAAACCTAAACAAGCCTTCTTGCGCCGTAGACGCAATGAGACGCCCTTCTTCTGAATAAAAAGACCCGCGGTTAAATGTTCTCGCTCGGCCCGATCGCGGACTATCCAGATGATAATAATTCCATTGATTAACATCGATATTGCCATGGAACCACATAGCGTGATCCAGGCTCGCTCCCATCATGGAGCCACTAAAAAAACCTTCTCCGTGGGGGCGTATGCCTGTGCTCATCAGAGCCTTATCCGAAATGAACGACAATAAAGTCATATGCATGACCGGATCGTCCCCGACGTCTGGTTTTATTCTAAACCAAAAGCCGTGAACCGGCTCCTGTTTTTGCGGCTCTAATAGATCACCTAGAAATGGCGAGCGTAAATCAACAATGTCTTCAGAGAAGATCAAATAGGATGAGCCTAGGCGGCGCTTGGCTTGATCGTTCAGACCATCAGCTAGTTCAGCAACTTTAACAGCATCAGGTTTCACATTCTCAGGATTGGGAATTCCCACAGGCATATCAAATTGATGGGACGGCCCATCTTCAATTTTGTGGAAAGAAACAGTTGAGTTAAAAATAGCTTCGCCGTTTTGGCGGGCAACCACTCGGCGGGTTGAAAAACTGCGTCCGTTGCGGATCGGATCAACTTCATAAATGATCGGCCTGTTGAAATCTCCGGGTCGCAAGAAATAACCATGCAAGCTGTGGGGAACCTTTTCTTCATCCACAGAACGATAAGCAGCGTTGAGGCACTGCGCCAAAACCTGCCCGCCAAACACCCGTTTTAAACCAAAGCTAAGGGATTTTCCCGTAAATAGATATTTGTCGATTTGCTCTACATGAAGCGTGTCGCGAAGATTTTCCCAAGTAAACATGGACTCTTGATACAGGAATAATTCGTGGCTGCAATATATCGCCGCGTCCAATTTTGCATAGTTCGTATACACAGCCTTCTGATTTAAGCCTTGTGGATATTAACCATCCCTAACAAAACCTTAAAAAGTGAGGTTAATCAATGCTTTAACACTTTGGTAAGCGAAACACTCCACCAAAAGATCAAATGATTCGAACCAAGGGCCCTGATTCGCAAGAAGGCCCGTAAGCAAGGCGCCATATAAGATGACAAAACTACCCCTTAATACCATAGTTCAAGGTAATTGCGTTGAAGGCATGAATGCCCTGCCCGCCGAGTCCGTTGATGTGGTATTTGCTGATCCGCCCTATAATCTTCAGCTTGGCGGCAATCTTTCAAGACCTGATGATAGTGTTGTGAACGGCGTCACCGAGGACTGGGACCAATTCGACACGATGGATGCCTATGATCTATTTACTCATGATTGGCTTAAAGCAGCTCGCCGTATCTTAAAGCCCAATGGATCGCTTTGGGTTATTGGCAGCTATCACAATATATTCCGGGTTGGCTGCGTACTGCAAGATCAGCAGTTCTGGATTCAAAACGATATTATCTGGCGCAAAACCAATCCTATGCCAAACTTTCGCGGTACGCGTTTCACCAACGCCCATGAGACTTTAATTTGGGCGACCAAGTCCGAAGACTCCCGTCCGACCTTTAATTATCAAGCTATGAAAATGCTCAATGAGGGCGTTCAAATGCGTTCAGATTGGACCATGCCGATATGTACGGGTAAAGAACGCCTCAAAAAATCTGACGGCACCAAAGCTCATCCTACGCAAAAGCCTGAAAGCCTATTACACCGAGTCATCCTCTCGACGTCTAATCCGGGTGACGTGATCGTCGATCCGTTCTTTGGCACAGGAACAACAGGTGCTGTCGCCAAGAAACTTGGCCGGAGCTTTATCGGTTTTGAACAAGAAGAAGACTATATTATTCACGCCAGCCGCCGCATTGACACCATTGAAGAAGGCGAAGGTCCAGCTGTTCGCGTGACGCAGTCCAAACGCAGCGCGCCCCGTGTGCCTTTTGGGACACTGATAGAGCGCGGCCTCATCAATCCCGGCACAACGCTTTATTCGGCAAATGGCAAACATCAGGCGAAAGTCTGCGCCGATGGGTCATTAATTTCCGACAAAGTCGTTGGTTCTATCCACAAAGTTGGCGCAGATCTACAGAACGCTGCATCTTGCAATGGCTGGACCTTCTGGCACTTCTCCACCCCGCAAGGCATGACACAGATTGATGCGTTAAGAAACGTTATCCGTGAAGAAATGGGGACGTTGGTTTAATTCTTTAACCGCTCATCCCCGCGAAGGCGGGGACCTAGTTCCGCTAAGACCGTAATTTTTACGAGAAAAGTCCCGCCTCCCTCATCCCGAGGAGCCGCCTCACGGCGTCTCGAAGGGGCGGGAATGAGCAGATGTTTGTTTAAACAGGCATTTTTTCAAAAGCGGGAATACTTGAATCCAGCGTAACACAATCCAGCTTACGGCTGGCATACACATTGAACTGTGGCTTGATATGTTCTTGCTCGTTTATGCTGCCCGCGCGCAAAGCAAGTGACCCAGGCCTAGCCGCATTTCCGCCAAACATTTGCGAACCGCAATTGGGACAAAAGTCTTTGGTCAGAGAGTTTCCGCTATCAACCGAATGTTCAAACCGTTTGGTTTCGCCTGTGATTTTCACATCATCTTCGCTCATAAAAATCAAAGTCGCGAACGCTGCACCTGTGACTTGCTGACAATCCGTGCAATGACAATTCGCTTGAAGCGCAATATCCCCATCAGCCTCAAAGCTGACATTTCCGCATAAACAATTTCCGGTAAGTTTTGGCATAAGCCCTCCAATGTTATAATGTAATCTTATACGGTTTAAGCGCTCATGGCCAGTGTTATTGCTTTTTTTGTGAGTGTCGGAACAGCGTAAGCCAATAGATTGTCCAGCTCCGCCCAAATGCCTTCAATATTTTGAGCCTTAGTTTCAGCCCTATAAACATCAAGCCTCAGTTCAAAGTGCGTAAAAACATGCTTGACCTGTCCCTGGCATTTTTCCCAGTTTTTGCGATCCGGCGCAAATGATAATGGGGCTTCCGGCATAGTTTGTTCCCAGGGCGAACTGGGTAATTCGAGCATACCGCCAAGCAAGCCTTTATCTGGGCGCTTTTGCATTAAAATATTGCCGTCACATATAAGAGCAAACACCGCGCCATATTTGACAGGCCTAACCTTTTTGATTTTCTGCGGATAGTATTCTGGGTTGCCGTCTTTAAACGCCCGGCAAACAAAGCTCCACGGGCATATCTCGCATTTCGGAGATGTGGGCGTGCAAACCGTCGAGCCTAAATCCATCAGTGCCTGGCCATAATCCCCAGGTCTATCAGAATCAGCGATAGGCGCAGCTAAATCCCGTAATAATGATTTGGATTTTGGCAGAGGCGCATCTTCCGCGTAAAGTCTGGAAATCACCCGCTCGACATTGCCGTCGACAATGTTTGTTGGCTGATTGAAACAGATCGCCGCCATGGTCGCGGCCGTATAGGGCCCAACACCGGGAAGTTTCAGCAGCTCTTTTTCTGTCTTAGGAAAACTACCATCATAATCATCCCGAATAATCTGAGCGCATTTATGAAGATTACGAGCCCGCGCATAATAGCCCAGCCCAGCCCACATGGCCAAGACGTCATCCCGGTCAGCCCTAGCCAAATCCGCGACAGCCGGCCAGCGAGCTAAAAACTTCTCCCAATAAGGCGTTCCGTGGGGAACGGTGGTTTGCTGGAGCATGATCTCGGACAGCCAAACCGCGTAAGGGTCGGCAACCACGCCGCGCTTTCGGTCCTCAGGTCTTACCCGCCATGGCAGTGTTCGCCCGCTTTCATCATACCGCCTAAGCAAATCAGCCCGAAGTTTCGGGATATTGTCTTGTATAATTCGGGGGATATGTGGAGAAACTTTCATCACAACTGCGCTTTACCTTCTCCTCGCCATAAGGCATTTTGCACGCCATGCAACAGGATAAGCCTGATAAGTCCCGTAAAGAAGCGGCCATCGTCAATCGCTGGCTGGCTGAGCAGCGTGCTCAACCGCAATATCGGGCTGCGCCAAAAGCGGATAGAGCTATCGCCAAAATCATGCGGCCACTATCTGCCAAATTTGGCGCAGGTCGTTCGGGCCTGACAGAGCACTGGGCCGATATCGTTGGGCAACGCTTTGCCAAAATATCTCGCCCTGAACGTTTTCTGGGGGGCCGCGAAGGCCGTACATTATTGATATCTGCCCCCGGCCCAGCAGCGGCGTTGATATCTGCGGCAGGACAAACTATTATCGATCGGGTCAATTCCTATCTAGGCCCTAACTACATCCACCATATCAAAGTCAAACAATCCCGCATCAAAGACAGCCAACTGACGGGCTCAACCCAGAAACGCGCCAAAGACCTCACCCCGGGACAAAAAGATAAATTGGAATCTTCACTAGAAAATATTAAGGACCCTAAATTAAAACAGGCTCTAGAAAAACTTGGACGTCACGCCCTTGGACGCAAGGACGGATCCGAATAAAGGAAACCCCATGACTAACATTTTTAAAAGATCACTTCTAATGATCTCGGCCTCCGCCATTATTGGACTGACATCTACAGCCTGCACCCAAGATAAAACTACGGCTGAAAAGCCTGTGGCCGAAGCTGTTGAAGTCACGAGTACAACAGCAGACGTAACGCCCGTCAAAGCGGAGCAAGCCGCTGATACTCATGGTCACGCTGCTGATAACCACGGGGAACATGATGGACATAGTCATGATGCCACGCCAATACCAAACCCAGACATTGATATTGACCATGTCATGACAATCGCCCCCGGTGATCATGTAATCGGCGCAGCAGACGCGCCTGTCGAAGTCATTATCTATGCCTCTGTCACGTGCGGGCATTGTTCAAATTGGTTCATCAATGAGTGGCCCGCTTTCAAAAAGGACTTAATTGATAGCGGTACGGCCCGTATGGCGTTTCGTGAGATCCCGACACCACCAGCTCAAATCGCGGCGACTGGCTTTATACTCGCGAGCTGTGCGCCAGCTGATGAATATATGGATGTGATCGTCCACCAAATGGTTCAGCAAAAAGAGATCTTCAAATCTCTCGAAGCTGGCACTGGCAAAGACACTTATGACGGCATAGCGGCAATGGCTGGTCTCGACACACCTGAGAAGATCGAAGCCTGCTTTAATGCTAAAAGTCATTTAGAGAAGATAAACAACGCCACGAAACGTATGTCAGCCGCTGGCCTGAAAGGTGTACCGAATTTCATCGTCAACGGCGAAATAGTTCCCCAAGCAAACCAAAGCGCGGCGGCCCTCAAAGCTCATATTCAAACAATCACAGAATAAACGGAAATCCAGCTTAAGAAGCCATTCACTTAAAAACTAACAAAATCTTTACGACATCTTGCCTTTCCGGCGGAAATTGGGAGACTTACCTATGTATAAAACCGATTCGCATATGCGCATGTTTGCAACCAGCCTATTAGCTTTGGGGCTTTTAACCGCTTGCGGGGATACAACAGAAGCGCCTTCAAGCGGCAACGCAGCCCCTATAGGGGCAAATTCCAGCTATGAAGTGACTGGCGATCACGCGGTTGGCAATCCAGATGCAGCAGTGACAGTAGTCGAGTATGCCTCTGTCGTCTGCGGCGCTTGTGCGAGTTGGCACAATACGGTTTATCCTGAATTTAAGAAAAAATATGTCGAATCCGGTAAAGTTCGTTATATCTTCCGTGAATTCCCGACGCCGCCTGAAAGACTAGCTTTTGCAGGCTTCACAATCGCCAATTGTGCGGGCGAAGGTAAATTTCTAAAAAACATCCAAGTCCAATACAAACGTCAGCGCGCTCTTTTAAGCGCGCCAGACAAACGCGCCGCCTATGAGAACTTGGCCAAGGCGTCCGGACTTTCTATAGAACAGTACGAAACCTGTCTCAGTGATCCAGAATGGAAAGCCAAATATGATGCTGTCGTTCAAGGTGGTAGCGATATAGGCGTAACCAGCACGCCGTCTTTCTTTATCAATGGCACGAAAGCCAAAGTCTTCACTCTCGAACAGTTCGACGAAATGTTAGCGCCTATGTTAGGTGAAGCGGCGCCTGAAGAAACAATCTCCGAAGAGGATACTAAGGAAGCGGCTGAGTAATTATGGGATCGCTCGTTTTCAATCAAATCAAGCTTGTTGGCTTCAAGTCCTTTGTGGACCCGACAGACTTTGTGATTGAACCGGGCCTAACCGGTATTGTTGGACCAAATGGTTGCGGCAAATCCAATCTTTTAGAAGCCATTCGCTGGGTTATGGGCGCAAATTCCGCCAAAGCCATGCGTGCTAAAGGCATGGAAGATGTTATCTTCAACGGAACCAAAGCCCGTCCTGGACGCAATCAAGCCCACGTCACCCTAACCATTGATAATAGTGCCCGTATTGCCCCGCCTATGTTTAATGATGACGACATTCTCGAAGTTTCGAGGATCATCACCTCTGGCAAAGGCAGCACTTATAAAGTCAATAATAAGACGGTCCGCGCTAAAGACGTTCAGCTCTTATTCGCCGATGCTAGCACAGGTGCCAATTCGCCGGCTCTCGTGCGTCAGGGACAGATCAGCGAGCTAATTGCCGCAAAACCGTCTAATCGTCGCCGTATCCTCGAAGAAGCCGCTGGTATTTCAGGCCTGCACACACGCCGTCATGAGGCAGAACTTCGCTTAAGAGCAGCCGAAAATAACCTTGATCGTCTGGACGATGTCATTCGCCAAATCGAAAGCCAACTTTTATCCCTGCGGCGTCAATCGCGCCAAGCTACACGTTATAAAAGGCTCGCGGGTGAAATCCACGAATATAAGTCTCTATTGTGGTTGAAACGCTGGGAACACGCGCTCGAAACGCTGGCGACATCTCAAGCAGCCTTCGCAACCTGCCAGACTCAAGTACAAGATACCGCCGCCAGCGCGTCCGAATTAATGCGGATTGCTGCCGAAAAAGCCGAAGGGCTAGAACCCAAACGCGAAGAGCAAATAATTGCGGCTGCTGTTATGGCCCGCCTCAACGCCGCGAAAGAAAGCCTTGAGCAAGACGAAACCGCTGCTAAGACCGAGATCAATAAACTTCAGCACCAGTTAGAGCAATTAGCCACAGACATTTCCCGCGAAGAAGGCATTGTATCGGATGCTCAAGCTGCGACGGCACGCCTTTCCGCAGAGTTTGATCACTTATCATCATTGGCAGATACAACGGCCGCTCTTGAAGACGCCGCTCAAACCGCTGAAACAGCCATTGCAGCCCGTAGCCAGCTCGAAACCGAATATAATGAGCTCACACGGCAAATTGCTGACTTGAATGCACGCCGCGAACTCGCCAAACGAGAACTCTCCCAAGCCGAAGGCCGCCTTGAGCGCCTATCACGTGAGAAAACAGAAGCGACAGAAAAACTCGGCGCAATAAATGCCGGCGCAAATGCCTCTAGCGCCAATCTATTCGCCGCCAGCGCCCGTGAGGCTCTAGAGGCTCTTGATAAAGCCCGTATATTTGAGCAAAACTTACAAGAGCAGCGCCAAACCGCTGAGCAAACAGATCAGAGCCTTCGTGATGTCCTCGCAGAGGCGCGCCGTGAACTATCAAAGCTTGAAGCTGAAGCGTCTGCCTTAGAGAAAATCCTGCGGCGCGGCCAAAACCAAGACTGGACACCAGCGCTTGAGAAACTTGACGTCCAAAAAGGCTATGAAAAAGCCCTTGCAGCGGCTTTAGGTGAAGATCTCGATGCTCCCATTAAAGGCGATGCTGCTTATAAATGGACCGGTGCCAACACACCAACCACGCCCCTACCTTCTGGCACGCGCCCACTTTCTGAATTTGTCACGGCCCCAGCAGAACTAAATGCGCGGCTTTCACAGATCGGCGTTGCTGAAGACGGCGAAATTGAACGGTTAAAATCGCAGCTTCAACCAGGCCAAAGGCTCATCACGAAGTCGGGGCATCTAATGCGCTGGGATGGCTTTGAAATTCAAGCAGAGGCCGAAACGCCAGCAGCCATCCGGTTGGCCCAGCAAAACCGTCTGACTGATATTGAAAAAGATGTTGCGAGCAAAACCAATATCGTCACCGAAGCTGACACAAAATTCCAAGCCGCTCGCCAATCTCGCCGCGAAGCAGAAGACGCAGCCCGTACAGCTCGTCAAGCCCTGCCCGAGCTAGAACGTAAAGAACGGGCGGCCCAAGCCTCTCTCACTCAGTATGAAACGGATATTGCCAGAGAAAACGCACAAAAGACTGCCCTTGAAGATCGTATTGAGCGCTTAACCATTGAAATTCGTGACGTCACCGCCCAGCGTGACGCAGCGACTGAATTTAAAAACGGGTTCAAAGATGACGGCGCTGATGAAAACCGTAAAGCTGTCTTGTTTGAAAAGCTTAGCACAGCTCGTTCAAATGCCGATGAAGCCAGCGCCGCTTACAGAACGTTAAAAAATGAAACTGATGCCCGTAAAGCGCGCTTAGAAGCGGTCACAAAAGAAAAATCTGCTTGGGAAACGCGTGGATCGACTGCAGCGGAGCGGGTCGCCACACTCACGGGACGTCGTGACGGAACTCAGCTAGCCCTAAGCTCAGCGACTGACGGACCCGATCAATTTGAAGCGCGCCGCAGTAAACTCTTCGCCGAAATCGAAGCCGCTGAAAATAGGCGTAAATCTGCGGCTGATACTCTTGCCTCAGCCGAAACCGCTCTACGCGAAGCTGAAAACCAGGCTCGAAGCGCCGAAGCCGCCCACGCGACAGCTCGCGAACAACGCGCCGCCGCCGAAGCGCGCGCAGCCGCAGCTGTTGAGCGCATTGAAGAAACAAAAGCCCGCATTGAAGAAACCTTGAACTGCGAACCTATCGGCCTGCCTGAACAGCTCGGCGAACTCCCCGCGGATAGTAATTTGACGGAACATGACATTGAGCGAAAGCTTGAGCGCCTGCAAAAAGAACGCGAGAAAATGGGCGGCGTTAACCTGCGCGCTGACGTTGAAGCTGAAGAACAAGAAAAGCGCCTCGTTGCCATGACCGATGAGCGCGCTGACCTAATCGCAGCCATAGCTCGCCTTCGCGAAGGTATTGACGAGCTTAATTCAGAAGGCCGGAAAAAGCTTCTTGCCGCTTTTGATATCGTCAATGGTCATTTCGGGCGTCTATTCACGACGCTCTTTGGCGGCGGCGAAGCAGCCCTCGCTTTAACAGAATCAGATGATCCGCTAGAAGCGGGCCTTGAAATTATGGTCAGTCCTCCGGGGAAAAAGCTCGGCTCTATGTCTTTAATGTCTGGCGGCGAGCAGGCCTTGACGGCAACCGCCCTGATTTTTGCGGTGTTTTTGTCTAATCCAGCCCCGATTTGTGTTCTGGACGAAGTCGACGCGCCGCTTGATGACGCCAATGTTGCGCGTTATTGCAATCTGCTGGATGAAATGACCAAGCAGACAAGCACTAAATTCATCGCAATTACCCACAATGCCGTCACTATGAGCCGTATGAACCGCCTATTTGGCGTCACAATGGCCGAACAAGGGGTCTCGCAACTGGTCTCTATGGAATTGGAATCAGCAGCCCGCCTCGTTGCAGCCGAATAGGCGACTTGATCAAGATTGTCGCACCCTTGTTATTAAGACATAAATCGTTTATTTTCAAATACTTAACCCTTTAATACTTTTATTGACTTCGTAGAGCCCTAAGCGTAAGTTTCGCGCGCTTTCAGGGCTCACATTTACTCGGGTTGTTCTGGGGAATATTCCTGAAAGCGGAATTAATTATTATGTCAAATACTAGCGGAAATTCGTCGAATTCATCAAAAACTTCAAACTTGGATGACCTTGAGCAACGCGTCGAAGACGCCAAGCGCAGACATTCTGGAAAAGATGAAGTCAATACAGATAATTCGATGCTAGGTATGGCATGGAGAATTAGTACCGAACTGGTTGTTGCAGTCTTTATTGGGTGCGCCATCGGTTATGGTATTGATTATTTTGCGAAAACTGGCCCAATTTTTATAATTTTGGGTCTAGTACTGGGAACAGTAGCCGGAATTCGCAATACATTTAAGCTGGTCCTGAAAATGGAAGCAGCCGAAAAAGAACGACTGGAAAAGCAAGGCAAAAGCTGAGCTTTTAATTTTTGAAGGAGAAGGCCGTGGCCGCCGACCCGATGCACCAGTTCGAGATCAAGCCCATTATTGAGGGCCCACAACTCGGACCATTTGATACAACGTTTACGAACTCCTCTCTTTGGATGTTCGTCGCCGTATTCGGTATTATTATTCTGTTTGGTCTGGCAACCAGCCGCAAACTTATCCCTGGCCGCCTGCAATCATTCGGTGAAATTTGCTACGAATTCATCATGGACATGATCAAAGATACGACCGGTCCGGAAGCTGTGAAATATTTCCCGCTCGTTTTCGCTCTCTTCTTCTTTATCCTGTTTGCCAACTTACTTGGCATGAATCCTTGGGCCTTTACGACAACATCCCATTTAGCTGTGACCGCCGCGCTTTCATTTTTTGTGGTTGGACTCGTATTTATCATGGGCATCGCTAAAAATGGATTGAAGTTCTTTAAGATTTTCGCGCCTAGCGGACTGCCTTTTATTATGTATTTTCTTATCGTTCCGATCGAAATTATATCATTCATAGCCCGCCCCGTCGCGCTAAGCGTTCGTTTGTTCGCCAATATGATGGCGGGTCACGTCATGCTTAAAGTTTTTGCGATTTTTATCGCCTTCCTCGTGGGAAGCGGCGGAATTTTCGCTGGCGCAGCTATCGTTCCAATTATCGGAACAACAGCTATTGTCGCCCTTGAATTCCTCGTTGCAGCCTTGCAGGCTTTCGTTTTTGCGATCCTGACCTGTGTTTATCTCAACGACGTTTATCACGTGGATCACTAATTTACTCATCTGAATATTCCATTTTTTAAGGAGAACTATCATGGAAGCAGAAGCAGCAAGATATATCGGTGCAGGACTTGCATCTATGGCTCTTATCGGTGCCGGTATCGGTATCGGAACCGTTTTTGGTAGCTATTTACAAGGTGCGCTTCGCAATCCTTCAGCCGCCGCTGGTCAACGCACAAACCTTCTACTAGGTTTCGCGCTTTGTGAAGCGACCGGTCTGTTCGGTTTTGTGATGTCTTTCATCATCCTGTTCGGCTAGATCTAGACAGTTTTAACGGAGGCCGGAATGGCGACGGAAACAACACATGTGGAAGATGCAACTCACGTTGCAGAAGCTTCTAGCGGACTTCCGCAGTTGGATTTTTCGACTTGGAGCAGCCAAATTTTTTGGCTAATTATCTCGTTCAGCCTCCTTTATATTGTACTTTGGAAACTTATTCTGCCCCGTATCGGGACAGGAATTAATGATCGAGCCGACCGAATTGCAGATGATCTGGATGCCGCATCAGGCATGCAAAAAGAATCTGAACAAGCTTCGGACGCCTATGATCGCGTTATGGCCAATGCCAAAGCAAAAGCCCACAATATTGCCGAAACAACCCGTAAATCAGTTGATGCTGACATTGCAGCAGAAATTGAAGCTGCGGAGGCAAAATTTGCCGTCAAACAATCGGCTGCCGAAGATCGTATTGGGAAAATACGCAATGAAGCTCTGTCCAAGATCGATGTTGTGGCTCAGGAAACGACCTTGGCAATTTTAGAAAAATTCGGAAACATCAAACCAACGGCCGCGAGTGTAAAATCGGCCATTTCGAATGTGAAGAGTTAGATATGCCGCTTATTCAAGCATCGACTGCAGTGCCGCTTTATCTTGATCCAAGTTTTTGGGTTGCTGTTTGCGTCCTTTTGTTTTTAGCATTTATTTTTAAAAAGGGCGCTCATAAAGCGGTCGGCGCAGCCCTTGATGATAGGGCAGACAAAATTCGAGCTGAACTTGATGAAGCTCGTCGCCTTCGCGAAGAAGCCCAAGCTTTGCTCGCATCTTACCAGCGCAAGCAAAAAGAAGCTGAAGAACAGGCCGAAAGCATTATTCAGCAGGCCCGCAGGGATGCAGAATCTATGGCCGCTCGTTCGCGAGCTGAACTCACGGAGCGCCTTGAACGCCGTGCCGCTCAGGCCGAGGCCAAAATCGCAAATGCCGAAACTCAAGCTCTCGCAGAAGTCCGCGCCAAAGCCGCTGAAATCGCTATCTCGGCCGCTGAAGATTTACTTAAAAGTAATCTGAAAGCTGCCGATCACACGAAGATGGTCAAAGAAGGCATTGCCAGCATGGGTAAAGCTCTGAACTAGCCTAAACCACATCAAATTTCGAGAGCCCCTCCTATCCCTAGGCAGGGGCTTTTTTATTGCCAAGATACGATGTATGAACTATTCACACAACACTAAGCTAAGGAGGCCGCCCGATGAAACGCAAAACAATATCAATGCCAGATGCCATGGGCGATTGGATTACGGATCGCGTTAAAAGTGGCCAGTATAATAATGAAAGTGAATATATTCGTGATCTTGTGCGGCAGGATCAAGACGAACAAAGCCAACTTGCTTTTCTTAACAAGAGGATCGTGGCAGGCGAAAAACAGCTGGCAAGCGGCGAATTCACAGATTTTGAAACGCCCGAAGATTTGAAGTTATATTTTGATAACATCAAACTCAGCATAGCAAAATAATCCTTTGTGAAATTCCTTCGACTGACACGGGATGCGAAAGCTGATTTGGCAAATATGGCTGACTATACTCATGACCGATTTGGATTGGTGCAAATGAATAGCTATTTGGACAAAATCTATGAAGGTCTCGAAACCATTAGAAATCACCCCGAAATCGGATTTATGACACATGAGCTTAGTCATGAATTTAGATGCTTTCAAAGCCAACAACATCGGATTTATTATAAATATAATGAAGATCGAATTATCGTGTTCGCCGTATTACATGAAAAACAGCTTTACTTACTTCATTTAAAAGATCGCAAAGACGATTTCTATGGTTAAATCAAGCATACCTCCCAAAGCCAGCATCATCATCGTCAATTACAATGGCGGTGAGTATATAGGCCGTTGCGTCGACGCGGTATTGCAGCAAACTGAGACTGACTTTGAATGTTTCGTTATGGATAATGGCTCTACGGATGGGTCAATAGAAACCCTCCCTGCCCTTGATGATCGCTTTCAAATCATAAAACTTGGCGACAATTTGGGATTTGCAGCAGCCAATAATAGAGCGGCAGAAAAGGCTAAAGCCGATTGGATCGTTCTGTTAAACCCCGATGCTTTTGCGCGCGCCGATTGGCTCCAAATCCTTTTACGGACGCCTGAAATGGCTAAGAACGTCACCATGGCAGGATCTCGCCAGAATATGGCCTTAGAAGCTGGCATCCTCGACGGCATTGGCGATTGTTATCATGCCTTTGGCCTCGCTTACCGCGCCGGCTGCGGACATGCAGATGACGCCTACCCGATTGCAGACACGCAGGAAGTCTTTGGCCCCTGCGGCGCAGCCGCGCTCTATCACCGCGAAACATATCTTCGCCTTGGCGGTCTTGATGAGCGGTTTTTCACCTATCACGAAGATGTCGACATTGCCTACCGCATGCGCCGAGACGGCGGCAAATGCATCCAGAACAATCTCGCCATTGTCGATCATGTTAGCTCAGGTATCACGGGCCGCGCGTCTGAGTTCGCAGTCTATTACGGCACACGCAACCGGATTTGGACATTTTTGAAAAACACGCCGCGGCTTCTACTGCCCGTATTGCTGCCAGCCCACATCGCCACCAATCTGTTTACCCTCACCTGGTCGTCCTTTCGTAAAGGCCGTTTCATGCCAACCTTTAGAGGCGTTCGGGATGGGTTTTTCAAATACCCGTGGGGTGGCCGCATTAAGAGAAAAACATCAATTACGTCGCTCCTGCGCCATATGACCTTGTCCCCGCTTAAGGTCTATAAAAGGCGCATTCCTGGCAAGCCACAAACAAGCCGACAATCAAGGATGCAATCCCAAGATAAAGATGATAAAGCCGCTTCATGAATGATCATATCAAAGCCGCGCGGCGTGTCCTCACCATCGAGACAGAGGCCCTAATCGCTCTATCTGAAAGCCTATCAGACAATTTCAGCACGGCAGTCGAAAAACTTAATGCCCTTAAAGGCCGGATCATCCTAACCGGCGTCGGCAAGAGCGGCCATGTGGCCCGCAAGATCGCCGCTACGCTTGCCTCAACCGGCAGTCCATCGCTTTATGTCCACCCAACAGAGGCTAGCCATGGCGACATGGGTATGATCACGCCAGATGACGCTGTCATCGCGCTGTCACGCTCAGGCGAGACCAAAGAACTGGCCGACATCATCGGCTATTGCCGCCGTTTCTCCGTGCCCCTCATCGGTATGACAGTTCGGCCGAATAGCGCTTTAGGACGTGCCGCTGATCATTTATTGCAGTTACCTGATGCACCGGAAGCCTGCGCTGAGACCCGCGCGCCGACCACATCAACAACCCTGCAAATGGCACTAGGCGACGCGCTCGCCGTTGCCCTGCTCGAGGCCAAAGGCTTCACCGCCAAAGATTTCAAAGCCTACCATCCCGGCGGAGCGCTCGGCGCATCTCTCGCCACAGTCAGCGATCTGATGCATAAAAGCGATCATCTGCCCCTCATCGATCAGGACGCTTCTATGGAAGATGTTTTAGAAATCATGAGCCAAAAGGGATTTGGCTGTGCGGGTATTACTCAAGGCGGTAAATTAGTTGGTATTGTAACGGATGGTGACGTCAGGCGAAACATCTCAACGATTACCCAATCCTCACCCGCCCGCATCATGACGGCAAATCCCAAAACGGCCAAGGTTGATGAACTCGCAGCAGATGTTTTACGCCGCATGACGGGCAGTGATCAAAAGATCATGCAGATGTTTGTGGTGGAGAACAATAAAGCAATTGGACTGGTTCATTTACACGACTTCTTGCGCGCTGGATTGATGTAAGAGTGCAAAGCGCTTTAAAATGGTTAAGCCTGTTTATTTTACTTTATTTGGCATTCCCTTTATTGCTCATCGCTTTCGGCGTGGGAATATTTGATCCGACCAAACCGTCGGATTATCTGCTGGCACTTTTTCTGTTTTTCCCTGGCTCTTTAATGTTGGTGACCAGTTACCGACAAATAACACAGCCAAGACCGAAACTTGTTATATCGTGTTTTATTGCGTCCTTCATCTACTTTGCAGCGGCCATATTATTTTGGTTACGCTTCCATGATGATTATTTGGCGCTTAAGGATAGGTTTACTGAAAGCCTGAATAGTGACATGGCAGAAATAGTTTTTCCAGACATTCACACAAATGAGCTATTGAATTGGGTCGTCATTCATCTTCTGTTACTCTTGATTCCGCTCTATTCAAATATAACGAGATACCGTAAAGAAAACCAACCTGTCACGAATCCTTAAAGCTTCTGTTTTAAGGGGGCGCAAACCATAACGTGGGACTAAACATGACGAATAAACCAGCCGCTAATATTAAGCCTAATACGCTTGAATTTGAAAATACAGCCGTTGTTAAACCAACTGGCTTTCGTGAATATGATGCCCGTTGGTGGTTTGGTCTTCCGGGCCACGAAAAAGACCCTGAAATTAATTTGTACGGTATTCAAGCCCTAGGCGAAGGCCTTGGCACGCTGATGTATGAACGCGGCATTCCGCCAAAAATCGTTGTCGGCCATGATTACCGTCATTATTCCCTATCCATCAAACAGGCTTTAATCATTGGTCTCATGAATGCGGGCGTTGAAGTCCTCGACATTGGCCTTGCTTTGTCGCCTACCGCTTATTTCGCGCAGTTTGCGCTGGATTGCCCCGGCGTTGCCATGGTGACAGCCAGTCATAATTCAAATGGCTGGACCGGCGTTAAAATGGGCATAGAGGCCCCTCTAACATTCGGGCCTGATGAGATGAGCCGCCTCAAAGAAGTCGTGCTAGAAGGCCAATCGGTTGTTCGTTCCGGCGGCGGCTATCAATTTGTCCCTGGCGTTCGTGATCTTTACATGAATGATCTGGCCAAAGGCGTTAAGCTGAAAAAGAGAATTAAAGCCGTCGTGGCCTGTGGTAACGGCACCGCCGGAGCCTTTGCGCCGGACGTCCTTGAAAAAATCGGTGTGGACGTCATTCCAATTAATTGCGATCTTGATTACTCCTTCCCGGCTTATAACCCCAACCCAGAAGACATGAAAATGCTCCACGCTATGCGCGACGCCGTTCTGGAACACGGCGCGGATATTGCCCTTGGCTTTGATGGTGACGGCGATCGTTGCGGCGTGGTTGATAATGAAGGCGAAGAAATTTTCGCGGATAAAGTCGGCGTTATGCTGGCTCGTGATCTATCCGAGCTTTATCCCAATGCGCAATTTGTCGCCGATGTGAAATCAACCGGTCTTTATTTGACCGATCCTGTGTTGATTAAAAACGGCGCTCAAACAGATTATTACAAAACGGGTCACAGCTATATCAAGCGCAGATCCAAAGAACTCGGCGCTTTGGTTGGGTTTGAAAAATCCGGACACTATTTCTTTAACAGTCCAATCGGGCGCGGCTATGATGACGGTATCGTCTCGGCCATCGCTATCTTGCAAATGCTGGATCGTAATCCTGATAAATCCATGGCCGATCTTCGCAGAGCCCTTCCCATGACTTGGGGCTCTCCGACCATGTCACCTTTCTGCGCGGATGAAGAAAAATACGGCGTCGTCGATCGTGTCGTCAAAGAATATCAAGACCACAAAGCTTCCGGCGGCGAAATCATGGGACAAAAAATCCGCGACCTGAATACCGTCAATGGCGTTCGCATTGTCCTTGAAGACGGAACATGGGGCCTTGTTCGCGCCAGTTCCAACACGCCAAATCTTGTTGTTGTCGTTGAAAGCCCGACGTCTGAAGAGAATAAAATCGGCATGTTCCGGGAAATTGAAGCCCGCCTTTCTAAATATTCTGAAATCGGCGAATACGACCAGAAGATTTAGGCCCCTTTACCTTTCTCTTTACCTTTCTCTGGGGCGGCTTATAACCGCCCCATGGATATAAAAATTACCAGACGCAAAGCCCTAGGTGCTTTGCTGGCCAGTAGCGCCGCAGCCTGCACGCCGACAAGTCCAGAAATCCTCGATTCCTCAACACGTCTTTCCGCAACCGGAACATTTGCCCACGGTATAGCGAGTGGCGACCCGCTCGCAGATCGGGTTATTTTATGGACACGAATAACACCGGAAGACCCCCGTGTTCCAAGTCTTGATGTGACCTGGGAAATATCGAAATCCGACAATTTTTCAAATCCTGCAGCCTCTGGAATAGTGACAACCACATCCGCAAAAAACTGGACCGTAAAGGTCGATGCCAAAGGCCTTGATGCCGGCCAATGGTATTATTATCGGTTCCAAATAGGTGGCATTACCTCCCTTATTGGCAAAACTCGCACGCTCCCGACAGGCGAAACCTCAGAAGTCAGGTTCGCTGTGGTTTCTTGTGCCAATTGGCAACATGGCTATTTCAATGTGTATGATCTTATCGCGCGCACACAACAGAATTCAGAAAATCAATTTGATGCCCTGCTCCATTTGGGTGATTATATTTATGAATATAGTGCGGACAAATATGAAAGTACGGTTATGGCAGAAAAGGGCCGTATTCACGAGCCCCGCCACGAAATTGTCAGCCTCGATGATTACCGTATCCGTCATGCACAATATCGTTCCGACCCGTCTTTACAGGCCGTAACGTCACAAATGCCAATGATTGCTATTTGGGATGATCATGAAAGCGCAAATGACAGCTGGAAAGGCGGCGCGGAAAATCATGATCCGGAAATCGAAGGAAACTGGGATGACCGTAAACAGGCGGCTATGCGGGCCTATTACGAATGGATGCCCATTCGTGACCCCGAGGCAGGACGGACTCGCGAGCATTTATTCCGAAGTTTTGAATGGGGCGATTTAATCACGCTTGCGGCAGTTGAAACCCGGCTTATGTCGCGAAGCGAGTCTTTTGAGTTTGAAAATTATTTTGATGAATTAATGGCCGATGGCGGCGTCGAGAAATTCAAACAAGAGATTCTACTTGACCCAAAGCGGGAAATGTTTGGACAAATTCAGCAAGACTGGATTGTCAATACGTTCGCGGCATCCGAAAAAAACGGAAAGCCTTGGCGGATTTTGGTTAATCAGGTTTTATTTGGGAAAATGAACTCTCCTGATATGACGCCGTATTTTGATCCGGAAGAGATTAGAGCCGGCAATCGCTATGGTGACATATTATATAAAAAGCTCATGCTGTCTCCATTTCGTCTGCCGCTCTATCCCGATTGCTGGGATGGATATCCCGCAGCACGTAATAGATTTTATGCGGCCCTAAATTCTGCGGGTATTAACGACATGCTCGTGCTTACGGGCGATTCACACGAATTTTGGGCGAATGACTTGACCAATGATTCAGGTCATAAAATCGGGGTTGAACTTGGAACAACTTCCGTCTCATCAGAAACGACAGGGGATATTCTTGGCGATGCCGCCGCCGACTATGCCCTGTTAGTCACTCAAACCAATAAAGATGTTCGTTTTTACGATCCAACAACGCAAGGCTATATTGATCTAACCCTAAAACCCAATCGCGGGACCGCCCGAATGATAGCCGTTGATACGGTTAGTGAACAACAATATACGGCCTTTGAAGCGGCTAAGTTCGCCATCGCGCCGCAAGGACAAAGCCTGCGCTTTACCTCACCAGACGGCCTTAATATCAAACAGCGCGCGCTCTTCCATGGTGTTGGAGATTAAGCCGAGCATGACGGAAAAATACTTTTTCATTCACTGCTTAAAGGCAGCTGGAACCAGTCTTTTCTTCCAATTACGACAGCAAATTTTTGACAAGGACGCCGTATTCCCTATGGACAAAGATATGGGCAATCCGCTCGCCTCTTTCGACACACATTATCTCATCAAACGCGCCAATGATCCGGCCAATAATTTCCAAGTTTACACAGGTCATTTCCCCTATTGCACGATGGAAATATTGGGTGGGAATTTCAAAAGCTTCACCGTATTACGCGAGCCGGTAGAACGAACACTATCATATCTACGTCATCATAAAAAACTGATCCCAGAAGACCGCGATAAATCCCTGGAAGAGCTTTATGACGATCCCTTTATGTTCCAGTCCAAGATACACAATCACATGGTCAAAATGTTTTCACTGACGCCGGAAACCGGTAAAGATGGCATGTTGGTAAAAGTCGAATTTACGGAAGATCATTTTAAGCAGGCCAAATCCAACCTCAAACGCGTCAATGTCATCGGACTAATGGAAGACTACCAAGGATTTTGTGACAATTTGCAAGATGCATTTGGTTGGAATTTCAAGCACATCATCCATGGAAATAAAACGGATAAAAGTGAAGTCGTTAGCGAAGCCTTCAAAGATCGAATTCGCCGCGACAATGAACTAGATGTCAAATTTTATAAATTTGCTCAGTATTTAGTCACTCGTAGACGGACCAATGAAAAAACAAAATGACGTATATTCAAACCCCAGTTTAGGAAATTGTTAAGCCGCCTTCTTTTTCAAAACGCCGCGATTAACAAGAACTTCCGCAATTTGCACTGTGTTCAACGCCGCGCCTTTACGGAGGTTATCAGAAACCACCCACATATTGAGCGTGTTGTCTTGCGTACTGTCTTCGCGGATACGCGATACAAACGTCGCAAATTCACCGACGCATTCAATCGGCGTGACATAGCCGCCATCTTCTTGCTTATCGACCACCATCAAGCCTGGGCTTTCGCGCAGGATAGAACGAGCTTCGTCAGCAGATAATTCTTCTGCAAATTCGATATTAAGCGATTCTGCATGACCAACGAAAGTAGGAACGCGAACACAGGTCGCAGTGACTTTGACTTTAGAGTCGAGAATTTTCATGGTCTCGGCCTTCATCTTCCACTCTTCTTTCGTGTCGCCGCCATCCATGAACACATCAATATGCGGAATGACATTGAAGGCAATTTGCTTGGTGAAATTATGAGGCTTTAATTCATCATTGGAGTAAATACCCTTGGTTTGCAGCCAAAGCTCATCCATGTTTTTTCGCCCCCCGCCAGACACAGATTGGTAAGTCGAAACGACAACACGCTTGATTGTGGCGCGGTCATGAAGCGGCTTAAGCGCAACAACCATTTGAATAGTTGAGCAGTTAGGATTGGCGATGATACCTTTTTTGGTAACGCCGTCGACCGCTTCAGCGTTCACTTCTGGCACGACTAAAGGCACGTCCGGGTCCATGCGCCAAGCGGAGGAATTATCAATGACGATAGCGCCCGCTTTGACAATGATGGGCGACCATTTTTTGGACACGTCACCACCGGCGCTCATCAGCGCCACATCAACCTTGGAAAAATCAAAAGTTTCAAGATCTTTACATTTTAGGGTCTTGTCGCCGAAACTAACTTCGCGGCCCACAGATTTACGGGAGGCTACAGCGTGGACTTCAGAAATATCGAGATCGCTCTCGGCTAAAATCGTGAGCATTTCAGTTCCGACGTTACCGGTTGCACCGACGATTGCGAAAGAATATCCCATGAAAGCCTCCTATGTGGCATGAAATTGCGCATAAACTGCGAGCGCAGCGTTTAAGTGAAAATGGATTGCGTGTCTATGCTAATAATGAGGCTAAATAACAGGCCAAAATAAAGATGTAAAATTACCGCTTTCGAACACGCCAAAAATAGAGGCCGCCGACCAATAGGACAAATACAATACCGCCAACCTGCAACCTGGATAAAGACCCTAGCCACGGCTCTAATAACCCTTCCATGGTTGCCGGGTCAAAATTGCCACCCGTCATACCAAAAACGGCCAGTCCTATGGCGAGCGCTCCCGCAACTCCGGCCAAGGAAAACACAGCCCTAAAGAACTGGCTATCCTGACGCTCAGCGGCGCGTCTTCGTTCAGTTGCCTTGTGATAACGTTTAAACCGTTGTCGGCTTACATGGGAATTGCTCTGATCATCTGGGTTCATAGGGCCGACATAGCGGATAATAACCAAACTGTCATCCAATGTTCTGTAAAAGCCAATAGCCAAAGCCAAAAACTATGTTACTTTAAGTTATGCGGTTTTTGATCTTACTATTAGCAAGCTTGTCCTTATCAGCCCCGGCTCTCGCGCAAAGCCAGACCATAGACATCCGTCCCAAAGCCAAACGCATTAAAGGCGACGTACTGCTGAACGAATTTTTGGGCGTCACCCATAAAGGCGCTTATAATTTTTCTCCGGACGGCGAACCGGGAAAGTTTTACACAGAAACCCATCACGAAGACAGCCGCGTATCTTATAAAGAAGACGATAAATCAGCCGAAGGGGTTTGGATGATCATGCGCAATCAACTTTGCTTTCAATATCGTGGTGAGGACATGTCGGGCGGGTGTTTCCGGGTCTATAAAGTTGGAAATTGCTTTTATTTTTACAATGGCGACATACCCGAATCTTCATATGAAATTGATCGCGATTACTGGACAGCTCGCAGCGTTAAAAAAGGCGAAACGCCAAACTGCGAACCTGTGACGACCTAGATTGATGAATATGAAACTCACCAACGCTCTATTAGGCTTAGCCATTTTACTGCCAGCGTCGGCACTAGCCGAAACAGAGAAAACAAAAGAAGGCACAAACACATCAGGTTACCGCCAACTTATTGGCGAAGAGATGATGGATGCTTATCAGAATAAGACACTGGAAGGCATATATGCCTCCTATGTCCAAGCTATGCGCAACAATGAAGAACCTGTGACATTCACCGAATTTCATCACGACAATGCCACCACGACCTATGAGCATCGCGGCCTCACCAAATTTACAACAACCGGCATCTATATCGTCCGCAAAGACCGCATGTGCTATATGTATAATGATCCGCCCAATGTGAAAGGCAAGTTTTGCTTCTATGTATT
>JABABK010000043.1 GCA_014238285.1 Hellea sp. | reverse complement strand
AAAGACATGTCATTGAGAAGAAATTGAGAATTTGGCTCGATGAGCCGCTTGGTAAAGCTAATTCAAAGTCCGGTAAAAGCGGGCGCGAGATATTCTCAGACGCCGCTACGCACCTTGAAACTATTTGCGCAGACTCGATGCTGGATCCGTTTCGAAATGTTGAACTTGGATCAGGAAACTACATTTACGCCATGGGTGAAATTGTTTTGCCTGAGAGTTATGTGTCTCCCTACGCGAAGGCAAAAAGTGATGATTTGACAAAAATAACCGGCATTAATAAGTTTTTAGAAGCCAAGC
This sequence comes from Hellea sp., assembly GCA_014238285.1. GTDB lineage: Bacteria > Pseudomonadota > Alphaproteobacteria > Caulobacterales > Maricaulaceae > JACOMS01. Next base: position 30,139 of record JABABK010000043.1, on the reverse strand, counting down.
TTAATCAAAATAAAACCTACTTTTTTGGACAAATTGCAGCTTGGACAGAAAAAAGAATCCATGTGATGAGCCGGAAAATAGGACATCCCGTCGACAAGGCGTGGATAGAACAAGCTAAAGCACTGCAAGGTAAAAAAAGCTAAATCTAAAAGCTCAAATCTGCCCTAGTCCTGCCATAGTTTTTTAGTCTATGGTAAAGCTATGAGCCAAGATCCTAATATCGTCACACGGCCGCCTGTCCTGATGAGAGCTATCCGAAAGGCTATGGCCGGTACGGAATCGGTACAGGAACGTTTGGATCATTTTGTTGACGCCATTACAGAAGCGATGACAGTCAAAGTGGCGTCGATATATTTGCGTCGCCCGAGCCGTGAATTAGAACTATCGGCGACGCGCGGTCTTAAAAAGTCAGCGGTTCATAAAACCTTGATGGCGCCTGGCGAAGGCCTTGTAGGTCATGTTGCGCAAACGGCGCGGCCATTGAATCTGGCTGAAGCCCCGTCTCATCCGTTGTTTTCATACCGTCCTGAAACTGGCGAAGATAAGTATAACTCGTTTCTAGGCGTACCGATCCTACGCGGCGGACGAACACTGGGTGTCTTGGTGGTTCAAAGTGAGGCTCAAAGGAATTTCAACGAAGAAGAGGTTGAAGACTTACTGACCGTTGCCATGGTTTTAGCTGAAATCATTATCGATGATGAACGTATTGGCGGTCAAAAAGGCGCACTTAAAGGGATTACGCTAGCGCAGACTAAACCAGAGACATTTAACGGTAAGTCCTTTGCCGATGGTCTGGCTCAGGGCATTGCACATCTTCACGTGCCACCCGTGGCACCGTCTAATTTGCTCGCAGAAAATATTGCTACTGAAGAAATTCGGCTTGAAGATGGCATTGCGAAGCTCAGAGCTTCTGTTGATGCGATGGTCAGCGGGGAGGCGGCCAGCCTTTCACGCGCGTCTAAGGAAATTTACGAGACATACCGTATGTTTGCTTATGATCGGCGATGGGTGCAGCGCCTGCGTGAAGCCGTTCATTCGGGCTTGACGGCGGAAGCCGCTGTCGAGCGTGTTCGCAATGAACATCGGGCGCGTTTGATGAAGTCTCCTGATCCTTACATGCGGGCTAGGCTCCATGATTTGGAAGATTTAGCGAACAGACTTATTCGCGCTTTAGCCGGCGAATCTATTAGCCCGGGCAAAAAGGGGCTTCCTCAAAATGCGGTTCTTTTTGCGCGGGACTTAGGCCCGGCCGAACTTCTTGATTATGACCGTGACAAGTTGATCGGGATTGTTCTGGAAGAAGGCGCGCATTCAAGTCATACGGCCATCATTTGCCGGGCTATTGGGATACCTTTAATCGGCCGCGCCGAAGGCATTTTGGATCGAATCGAAGTCGGCGACTCGGTTTTATTAGACGCCGAAACGGGTGACATTCATATTCGCCCGGTTGAAAGCCTTACTGCGAACTTCCATCTTCGCATGAATATTCGCGGCGAGGTCGCCAAAGCCTATGAGGCGGTCAAAAACCTTCCCGCTGTGACCCGTGATGGCCGTCATATTGCACTTCAGTTAAATGCGGGATTATTGGTAGACTTACCCCAGCTCGATATGGCCGGCGCGGATGGTATCGGGCTGTTTAGAACAGAGTTTCAGTTCATGGTCTCGGAGTTTATGCCGCGTCTGCAAGAGCAAACAGATATATACCGAAAAGTTTTGGACGGCGCCGGACAGAGGCCTGTGACCTTTAGAACGTTGGATTTGGGCGGTGATAAAATTTTGCCTTATATGGATCCTGTACCCGAAGAGAATCCAGCGATTGGATGGCGCGCTATTCGGATTGGACTAGATCGTCCAGCATTGCTGCGTTACCAATGCCGCGCCTTAATCGCGGCTGCTGCAGGGCGGCATTTGCGAGTTATGTTCCCAATGGTGACCACTGTTGATGAGTTTATCGAAGCTAGGGCTAAATTTGACCGTGAAGTAAAACGGGCTTCGTCCTTGGGAAAAACGCTCCCCAATAAAATTGAAGTCGGGGTCATGCTAGAAACACCGTCACTGGCCTGGTCAGTTCGCGCGGTTTGTGACCATGCGGATTTCGTCTCTGTTGGCTGTAATGATCTCATGCAGTTTTTCTTTGCGGCGGACCGGGATAATATTCGCGTTTCGGACCGCTATGATCCGCTACACCCCGCGTCATTATCTATATTGCGGTTTATCGCCGAAGGCTGTGAAATGGAAAATGTACCCGTATCCATATGCGGTGAAATTGCAGGTCGCCCCGTGGAGGCAATTACTTTGGTTGCTCTTGGGTTTGAAGCTTTGTCTATGCCGGTTACGGGCATCGGCCCGGTCAAGGCAGCATTACTCGCGCTTGATACGCAAAAACTCAAAGAGCGGATCACGCCTTTGATCACCATAGATTCGCGCTTGCCATCCGTACGTGAACATGTGCGAGAGTTTTGTATGGAAGAAGGCATTCCAATATAAAATCTGTCCAATAAAAAAACCCGGCGGGTGGCCGGGTTTTGTTCTCGACTGACTAAATCCCTTTAGGGTAAATCGGGCGTATATCGACCGGAATTTTACTGAGGCTATTCAAGATCGTATTCGCTTGTGCGTCGAGCTTAGCATATTTCTTTAAGAAGGCTTCGGCTTCTGGGTAATTCCCATTCCCTTCAACATGGATATACATGGCGGTTAGGTCTGAAACTGCCTGCTCCATTTTTGGGTAATCGACTTTAAAGCGTTTTTGGGCGTTATCCCATTCAACAGCGCCAACTTCTCTGAAATAAGTATATTGTACGGCCGCGCCGTTTCCGTGAGCCTCGCCGATGCCAAACCGCATGGAGCGAAATAGGCCAGAGAAGTAAGTCGCTAGTAAGCTTTCTTTTTCCGCCGCCGGTATTTCACCGCGTTCCATCATATAGAGGATATTATAAATACCCATGACGTCGGCTTTGCCTTCTTCCAGGCTTGAGTAGAGCTCTTTAAGCTCGGCGCTGACGCTGGTTTCTTTGCCATCAACCGTGATGCTACCTGGTCCAAGACTGTGGGAAAGCTCATGAAATAAAGTATTGTATGACATGTACTTTTTGACGGTCAGCTCAGCCTGTTCAGGCACAAGAACCCGTTTGCCAATCGGCGCGAGAATACGGTCATATTTTGCGCCCAATACATTATTCAGAATAACCTTCTTGGCGCCTTTGGCTTCACGTACTCGCTCGTCATTGGGCAGGTTAAACGCAATCGTCTGAACACCGGGGACATTATCTCCGCCGCCTTTGATTTGATACGTCACAGCGATCGGGCTTTCAAAGCCGCGTTTGAAGTTTTTATAGCTTTCCTCAACGGGAAGGTTGGCTTCCATATCCCGTAAATAATCTTTGTATTTATTCAGCGCCGCGCTTTCCTCTGGGTTCTTGATTGTTAGAAACATTTCAAAAGCTGTTTTGTAACCAAACAGTCCATCATCATAGGTTTCGTAAGGGCCAATGGCGATTTCGATATTACCTTCCAGATCCATCCACGCCATTTCAGACTCGTAATAGTCGTCAGAAAAAAGCGAGTCTGCGCGTAGGTTTAAGAAACGTTTCAATGTCGGTTCCTCTGACAACGCAGCGGCTTCGTGCATAATCTTAGCAATTTTAGTGAGCTGTGGTTTATAAGCTTTGGAGTAAGGCACAGCGATTAGTTTACCTTTTTTGCGGCGGATTACTGTATAGCCAGAGCGAAACTCATCTTCTTTGGCACGGTGTGATTTAATCCAATTTTCAAATTCGTCCTTGGTCATATCGGCAGGGTAGAATCCACCGCCTTTTGGACATTCAGTATCGCCAAAGAATACATGGCCGTCATCAAGCGTGTCGCAAGGGCCGTAATGCAAATTGAACATTTTCATTTGCAGAGCTTTGTTCTTGCCATCTGAAGCCGCAATCGCCTTGCGAATATCGGGGTTTTTCGTGTTCAGTTGTAATTTGTAAATGTCGCTAATGGGCTTGCTGGCTTCCATCAACTTATTTACGACAGCCTTTTCTGAAGCGGACAGAAAAGACGTGTCGACATCCATTTGTACCGCCGCAAACTTTTTATATTGCGCCGCCAAATTATACTCTGCTGTTGGGGTGTCTACGCGCGGTAATTCGTTGGTGACTTCACCGGATTTGGGTGTATTTTTTTCTAATTTTACTTCGCCCTCATCTTTGGCATTGCAGCCTGTGAGCAAGGCCGCGATGGCGATCGTTGTCAATAATTTGCGCATGATATTCCCTTTGATTATTATTTGGATTATTGTTTTAGCGCTGCTTGAATTTTTGCAGCTTGTTGATTGAGCTCATTCATATCAGCCATTTGTCCGCTAGCGTGGGGCGCTACATTGGAGCCGGTAAATCGTGGTAGAATATGAAAATGAAGATGAAAAACCGTTTGGCCGGCGGCGGTTCCGTTAAATTGCGTGATGACAATTCCGTCCGGCTCAAAAGCTTTGCGAACTGCGCTAGCTATAATTTGCGTCTTTTGGATCACATTGGCCAGAAGCGCTGGATCTGTGTCTAAAAGATTGCGGGACGACGCTTTAGGGATAACCAATGTGTGGCCCCGCGTTTGAGGAAAGACATCCATAAACGAAAGGACTTGGTCATCTTCATAAACTTTCGCGCATGGGATATCGCCCGCCAAAATTTTGGCGAAAATATTGTCTGGGTCATAAATACCGTCGAGACTCACGATGCGCCTTTCTTAAAGGGCGTATATTGCCCTAGAATTTCAATGTTCTGTTCTACCGCTTCCCGCTCGCCCGTCAAGTAATCGGCAACAGCTCCGCGCAGTCCGGGGTGAGAAATATAATGAGCGGAATGGGTCGCGACGGGTTCATAGCCTCGTGCTAGTTTATGTTCGCCTTGTGCGCCTGCTTCGACGCGGGAAAGACCCAGCTCAATCGCGGCGTCGATGGCCTGATAGTAACAAAGCTCAAAATGTAAAAATGGCTTATGGGCCAAGCAACCCCAATTTCGGCCATAAAGCGCTTCGCTGCCAATGAAGTTCAGCGCTGCCGCGATGGGCGTATCGTCTTGCCAAGCCATAATGAGGAGGATGGCGTCTTTCATGGTTTCATGAATGCGGACAAAAAACTCTCGGTTCAGATAAGGTGAGCCCCATTTGCGGGCGCCTGTATCGACATAGCATTTGTAAAATACATCCCAGTGCTCAGGTTTCAAATCATCCCCGGTTAGGCGCTTAATGGTGACATCACCTTGCGCCGCGTGTCTTTCCTTGCGGATATTTTTGCGTTTGCGTGAGGCGAGTGTTTCAAGGAAGTCATCAAAGGTTTCATAGCCTTTGTTGAAGAAATGAAACTGCCGATCTTGGCGCATGAGTAAACCTATTTCGTCACAGGCGGCTTGGTCATCCTCTTCCAGAAATGTTAAGTGCGCGCCGGAATAGCCCCATTCCTGACAGGCCTGTATCATGGCCGATAATAAAGCATTTTTCCCGCTCATATCTCGGGCCATAAGTCGAGGCCCATTGGCGGGCGTAAACGGAACGGCGCATTGTAATTTGGGATAATAGTTTCCGCCCGCTCGGTGTAGCGCATCAGCCCAGCCATGATCAAAGACATATTCGCCTTGGCTATGGGTTTTGGCATAGAGCGGCGCCGCGCCAATGGGTGTATCCGTTTCATCCGTGAGCCAAATATGCCTAGGGGCCCATCCTGTTTGGGTTGATACACTACCGCTTTGTTCAAGAGCGTTTAGAAACCGCCAACTTAAAAAAGGGTTGCGAGAGCCCGCAAGGCTATCCCATGCGGCTTCATCAACGTTATTGATGTTTGTCAGAATGCGGGCCTTGAATTCAGTCGCTATGTCCGCTTGGTTGTCTGTCAATGCCGCTTACTCTATCTCGACGATGGCATCAATTTCGACGGCCACATCCAGTGGTAGAGACGGCGCGGAAACAGCAAAGCGCGCGTGACGGCCTTTATCGCCGAACACAGCGACCATGATATCTGAACAGCCATTGATGACTTTAGGAATATCAGCTGCTGTTGCTGTGGGTAAGGACTGAACAAAGCCGCCGAGTTTTACAATCTGCTTAACGCGGGTTAGGTCTCCGCCGCAGGCCGCCTTGATTTGCGCGATCAAATTAAGCGCAGATAATGTCGCGGCTTCTTGGCCTCGTTCCACGCTTAAGTTTTCACCAAGGCGTCCGCCAATAGCATTGTCGCCAATTTTGGAAATCTGTCCTGATACAAAAACTGTATTGCCTGTGATGACATAAGGCACGTAATTGGCAACCGGAGCTGCGGCTTGTGGTAACGTCAGGCCAAGGTCGGCGATTTTCTGATCGATTATGTTCATGTTTTTCACCTGCTGTCTTTAAAACAATTCTAGACCTGCTAGTAAGAAAGAAACTGATCTAGGTAAAGACACATTCATGACAGAACAAACACCTTTTGCACTGCCGAGCCGAAATGACAAACTCATTGAGTTTCTAAAGTCACGACGATCCAATCTGGCAAAGTCAATGGAAGAGCCGGGCCCAAACTCGGAAGTGCTTGAAGAAATTTTGACGATTGGCACAAGGGTTCCGGATCATCGTAAATTAGCCCCGTGGCGGTTTATCGTATTTGAAGGTGGTTCTCGTCAAAAAATAGGGGCTCATCTGGGGTCGGTTTTCAAAAAGAAAAATCCGGATATGCCGGTCGATCGGGTGATTTTCGAATCCGAACGGTTTTTGCGAGCCCCCGTGATTGTTGGTGTTGTGTCGAGTCCTGTCGATTGTGTTCGCGGGACTCCTGAATGGGAGCAAAGATTATCCTCTGCCGCAGTTTGCTACAATATATGCTTAGCGGCGCAGGCTCATGGCTATGGCGCACAATGGCTTACGGAGTGGTATGCCTATGACGTGGACATTTTATCAGAACTTGGCCTTTCGGAAAAAGAACAAATAGCCGGGTTTATATATATGGGCACGCCTAGCTTAGCGTCTTTGCCTCGGCAGCGACCTGTATTAGCTCCACTTATAACAAAGTATTGAAACAACTAATGGTTTGAATCATTTATGTTATGTTCAGCTAACATTTAGTAGGTTTCAATTGTCGGAAACGACCTGAACTCTGAGCTTACCATTGCGCCCCGTGTAAGATTAGAGTTCAACCATTTAAAAGCGGTGGCTTCGGGGGAAGCTACCGCTTTTTCATTTTGGGGCATATGAATATTTATTCTATTCGCAGAATATTTATGATAATAGCATCACTTGATGATTCAACAATTTCAAATTGATGTGAATTCGTTTTGTTTAGGTTGCGTTCATACACCTTTCCGTATTAGATGAAGCTGTCGGAAACGACGCGAACTCCGCAGCCTACCATTGCGCCCCGTGTAGGCGCGGAGTTCATTTTCTCTCTAAATAATCGTTACGATGTTTCGCCAAATAATTCGCGGCCAATGAGCCAGCGCCTGATCTCCGACGTACCAGCACCAATTTCCATCAACTTTGCGTCGCGAAGAAGTCGACCCGGAGAATTTTCATTCATATAACCATTACCGCCCAACATTTGGATGGCATCAAGGGCGAGTTGTGTTGCTTTTTCAGCGGCGTAGAGAATACAACCTGCTGAATCTTTCCTTGTGGTTTCGCCTCGATCGCAGGCTGCTGCGACGGCATAGCTATAGGCACGGGCTGTTGATGTGGTGACATACATGTCCGCGAGCTTACCTTGCATGAGCTGAAATTCGCCGATGCTTTTGCCAAATTGCTTGCGCTCGTGAATATAAGGCAGGACCACATCCAGACAAGCCTGCATTAGCCCAATGGAAAGCCCAGAAAGCGTGACCCGCTCATAGTCAAGCCCGCTCATAAGGATTTCAGCGCCTTGACCAAGTTTGCCCACGAGGTTTTCTTCGGGGACGTGGCAGTCTTCAAACACAAGCTCACACGTATCAGACCCGCGCATACCAAGTTTGTCGAGCTTTTGCGCTGTGGTAAATCCAGCCATCTCCGGCGTAATGATAAAAGCGGAGATACCTTTAGAGCCTGCGGATGGATCCGTTTTAGCGTAAACGAATAGAACATCTGCTGTTGGCGCATTGGTGATCCACATCTTATTACCGTTTAAGAGATAACCGCCCTGCGCAGATTCAGCCTTTAAGGTCATAGAAACAACGTCCGAACCAGCACCCGGCTCGCTCATGGCGAGGGAGCCTAAATGCTCACCAGAAATCAATTTGGGTAAATATTCAGCCTTTTGTTCGGGATTGCCCCAGCGCGCTAATTGATTGATGCAAAGATTTGAATGTGCGCCGGATGATAGAGAAACTGACGCGGAAAACCGGCCCAGCTCTTCAAGTACAATTGTTTGAGCCAAATATCCAAGGCCTATGCCGCCGTCTTCTTCGGAAACAGTAATGCCATGAAGACCAAGCTCACCCATCATGGGCCATAGATGGCGCGGAAATTTATTGGTTTTATCAATCTCAGCCGCAATCGGGTCGATATGTTCTTTGGAAAACTTATAAACCATATCGCGAAGCATATCGATTTCTTCGCTGTGATTAAAACTCAGGCTCGGGTAATGTGTCGTATTCATGGCTACTTCCTTTTCTTTTTGTCATCTCGCACTTGATGCGGGACCTCGCCATCTCCGTTTTAAATCAGAGTTGCGGTGTAACTACAGAGTTCCCGCATCAAGTGCAGGATGACATAGGGTTATTCTTCTTTTTCTAATTCCAACAAAACGTCGCCGTCCGATACTAAATCATCGGCTGATACATTGATTCCTGCGATGACTCCGTCACGCGGCGCGTCGAGTGACATTTCCATTTTCATAGCTTCCATCACGATCAATTTGTCCCCGACTTTGACTTTATCGCCCGCTTTAGCGTTCACGGAAATGATTTTACCGGGCATAGGGGCTAATATTCCGTGGGCGTTGGATGTAGCTGATGGATCAAGTGTTAGAGCGTCCATGACATAGGCTGTTCCGTTGATAAACAATGGACCGTGTTCATGGTCTTGATACCAATTACGCAGCTGAACTGGTGCTTTTTCGCCGTTTATAGCCAGCTTAACTTCGACGCCGTTGGCGTGGCGTATCTGATGGGACCTTGGGGGTTGATTCAGGCGCCATCCTTGCTGGTCATCAAAATTGATATCCATATCATAAGGGTCCAAAGCTTCTGCCATGACGGCAATGTCGCTGTCTAAAGGCAGGGCTGTTAGGCCAGGGTTGTTATCGATGAAGTGGGTTGAAACATCACCTTTCATGAAGTCAGAATTGACGAGGCAGTTATACATAAATCGTGCATTTGTTTTTACCGGATAAACGCGCGCCATTTGGCAAGTTTGTGCCAGTTCCATAATCGCTGTTTCGCGGTCATCCGCAAAGTGAATAAGCTTAGCGATCATAGGGTCATAATAAATACTGACCTGATCGCCTTGTTCGACTCCTGTATCAATCCGGACATCCGGAGCTTCGTCAAAGCCGCCTAAAACATCTAGCTTGCCAATACTTGGCAGAAAGTCACTGGCGGGATCTTCAGCATAAAGCCGCGCTTCGATCGCGTGCCCTTGAATTGAAATGTCCTTTTGCTTCGGTAGTTTTTCGCCTTGGGCCACACGGATTTGTAGCTCCACTAAATCAAGTCCTGTAATCATTTCTGTCACCGGGTGTTCCACTTGCAACCGGGTATTCATTTCCATAAACCAGAAGCCGTCTTCTTCAAGTTCGCCTGAACCATCGACGATAAATTCAACTGTGCCAGCGCCGACATAGTTCACGGCCCTTGCCGCGTTCACAGCGGCGGTGGTCATAGCTTTTCGCACCGCGTCCGTCATGCCTGGGGCGGGGGCTTCTTCGATGACTTTCTGGTGGCGCCGTTGGAGCGAGCAGTCCCGCTCATACATATGGATCACATTGCCGTGGGTATCACCAAAGACCTGAACTTCGATATGGCGCGGGTTGGTAATATATTTTTCGATAAGGACAATGTCATTGCCAAAGCTAGATTTTGCTTCGCGCTGACAAGAGGCGAGAGCATCGATAAAGTCTTCGGAAGTCTCGACTTTACGCATGCCTTTACCGCCGCCGCCGGCAACGGCTTTAATCAGAACCGGATATCCGATTTCATCAGCAGCGTTCTTCAGGTGGTTAGGGTCTTGATTGTCATCTTGATAACCTGGAGTAACCGGGACGCCGGCTGCGGTCATGAGTGTCTTTGCGGCATCTTTGAGCCCCATGGCCTCCATGCTTTCAGGGGCTGGACCGATAAAGGTTATACCTTCTTTTTTAAGCTTACGGGCAAAGTCAGGGTTCTCCGACAAAAAGCCATAGCCGGGATGAAGCGCATCCGCGCCGCTTGATTTGCAAGCCGCGATAATTTTGCCCGCGATTAGATAGCTTTCGGCGGCGGGGCTAGGCCCGATATGCACGGCTTCGTCTGCCATGCGGACGTGCAGCGCTTTGCTATCAGCATCGGAATAAACTGCGACGGTCTTAATGCCCATTTTGCGAGCAGTTTTGATGACGCGGCAGGCGATTTCTCCGCGATTAGCGATGAGTATTTTTTTGATCTTCGTCATGCGGCATTCCTATAATGACTGGACGGTAAAAGAGCGCGCTTTTCGACAAAGTGCCACAAGGCGTAACTGGCGATAACGGTCAGACTGAGGCTAACCGTTAAGCCGATGATAGGTGTTTTAAATAGCCCAAAAACAATACACATCTGAATAATCGGAAAATGTGTGATATAAACCCCATAACTCATATCGCCATATTTAGCGGCATTTAGCGCAGGGCCTGAGGCAAAGGCTACCCAAGCAATGATTAAGGCAAGTCCAGGGGCCCGAACAATATACGCGTAAGGGTGTAAAACCGAAAGCATGACTAATGCCAGGCCGAGTAATGCCCACCAAGTTTTTGACGATTTGATTTTGTCCCAGTTCAGCCACAGCAACATACCACAGGCAAAATAACCGATTTGCGCTGGAAGTTGGCGGGCTAATTGGCTTGCATAATGATGATCAGAATATTGAAAGAATTGACGCCAGATTTCAGCGCTAATGACCATCAATATGATCATCGGTATTTGTAATTTTGGAAGGCGTTTCATCACCAACCAGATAATAGGTATGGCAATGTAAAACATCACTTCAATTTTGAGGGTCCATAACGCGCCATTGACGATGCCTGCGTAACTACCTTCGAATAGTCCGGGGAGAGTTGGTCCTAAGAAGTTTAGAAAGCCAAGATTAGGCACGACATATGACAGGACGCCTTTTACATCTTGAAACAGGATAAGAGAGATAATAGCTGGGATTAAAATGACCAGGACATAGGCAGGGTATAGACGTCGAATGCGCTTTTCTGTGTACGCGCTGATACTGGTTGAGCGGATCAGCGACCCTAAGACCAAAGCGCCTGAAATGATGAAAAAGCCCTGAATGGATATTTCAGCAAGTTGTGCCAAGGTCATTTCTATTGGGCTAAGCGGCGCGAGTTTTGTTAGAAAGACAGCATGATAAAGTGCAACCACTCCAGCAAAGAGTAGGCGCAAAAAATCAAATCTGTTGGTTGTCGTGTTCACATTACATCCGGAAGATACCGAACCGAGTTTCTCGGCGCGGTGCATTGGCGGCCATAGCCAGCGATAACCCTAAGACGCGTCTTGTATCGCGCGGGGCAATGATGCCATCATCCCAGACACGGGCACTGGCATAATAGGGATGGCCTTCGATTTCGTATTTCTCGCGAATTGGTTTTTTGAAAGCCTCTTTATCGGCTTCACTCCATTTTTCGCGGTCGCGGTGAACGGACGCTAGGACAGAGGCTGCTTGCTCGCCGCCCATGACGGAAATTCTGGAATTTGGCCACATGAAGATCAGGTTTGGATCATAGGCCCGGCCGCACATACCGTAATTACCTGCGCCGAAGGACCCGCCGACAAGCACTGTAAATTTCGGGACATTGGCGTTGGAGACTGCGTGCACCATTTTAGCGCCGTTTTTAGCGATGCCGCCGGCCTCAGCTTTAGAGCCAACCATAAATCCGGTGATGTTTTGCAAGAAGATGAGCGGGATATTTCGAGCGCAGCACAGTTCAATAAAATGTGCGCCTTTTAGGGCGCTTTCGCTAAACAGCACGCCATTATTGCCAAGGATACCGACTTCATAACCCTCAATATGAGCAAAGCCTGTCACCAGCGTGTCGCCATAGAGTTTCTTAAACTCGTGAAACTCAGACCCATCAACGAGGCGCGCGATAATTTCGCGGCAATCATAGGGCTGGCGGATATCGGCCGGGACAACGCCGTCTATTTCGTCTGGGTCATAAGCAGGCGCGCGTGGCTCTTGGCTTGGACCGTAAGCATATTCATGAGGCCCTAGGCGAGAGATACTTTCACGCGCGATTTGCAGGGCGTGAGCATCATTATTGGCAAGGTGATCGGCCACGCCGGATGTTTTGGCGTGGAGTAATCCGCCGCCAAGTTCTTCGGCGCTGATTTTTTCGCCTGTAGCAGCCTCGACCAAAGGCGGACCTGCCAGAAAGATCGTGCCTTGATTGGCGACAATAATGCTTTCATCTGCCATAGACGGAATATAGGCACCGCCCGCTGTGCACGATCCCATGACAACCGCGATTTGCGGGATGCCTTTGGAACTCATAATGGATTGGTTGTAAAAGCACTGTCCGAAATGCCCGCGATCTGGAAAAATTTCAGCTTGGAGCGGTAGATTGCCGCCGCCGCTATCGACAAGATAGATACAGGGAAGATGGTTTTTCTCTGCGATCTCTTGGGCGCGGCCTTGTTTCTTACAGGTCAGCGGAAAATAAGTGCCACCTTTAACTGTCGCGTCATTACATAGGATCATAACTTCGCGGCCCGCCACTCGGCCAATGCCGGTAATCATACCGGCGGCGGGCACTTCAGTGTCGCCGTAACATTCATAGGCCGCCATTTGAGACAGCTCTAAAAACGGCGTTCCGGGATCTAAAAGTCGCTCAACGCGCTCACGAGGCAACAACTTGCCCCGGCCTAAGTGCTTTTCGCGAGCGCGGTCTGATCCGCCTTGCGCGATCTTGGCAACTTTGGTTTCAAGATCGGCGACAAGCTCGGCCATATGGGCGGCATTGGCTCTAAATTCTGCGCTATTAGTGTCGATGGAAGAGGTAAGCTTAGGCATGTGAACTCCGCGTTTGACTGCCTGTACAAAAATTAGACTCTTGAGTCAAATTTATATTAAGTGTAGAGTGACCATAATGAGCGCTCAAATCAAAGAACCTTTTGACCGGAAAAAGCAACATGGCAATAAACGCCTTGCCGTGATCCGGGCGGCTGGAGAAGCGTTTCGCAGGCGCGGTTATCATAATAGCTCCATGACAGAAATTGCCCAGACTTTAGGTTTAACGAAAACAGCGCTTTATTACTATGTCAAAAGCAAAGAAGAAATTCTCTATGAATGTCACATCATGGTTTATGATGCCTTTGACGAATGCTTACTTGAGCATATGGCCGCGGCAGAGACCGGTCTGAATGAGCTTTCCATTATATTTTCGGAACTGGTTAAGCTTCTGACCCGTGACGGACTCTCGCTTTTAACCGATGTCTCATCCCTATCAGGGGAGTCGCAAAAAGATGTGCTCAGCCGCCGAGGCGTTATTGAAGCTCGCGTCACGAATATAGTCGAGCGCGGTATGGCAGATGGGTCTATTCGTAAGGGTGATGCCCAGCTTACGGTATTTTTCTTTATGGGCGCGCTCAATTGGCTCAATGCTTGGTACGCGCCAGAAGGCCGATTAGACGGAGATATGATTGCGGCGGAGTTCACTGCACAAATGCGCGCTGGAATTGCGGGGTAGTTGCTCCTTTCTGGACCATCCTTCGAGTCCCGATGCTTCGCATCGCCTCAGGACGAGGTGGCTTTTACATGAAATATTGGGTTTATATAGTTCGATGCGGTGATGGTAGCTATTATACGGGAAGTCACCGTGGAACTCATATTGAGAATAGGGTAGGCGAACATAATAGTGCCAAATATAGAGGTTATACTTTTACGCGAAGACCGGTTGTTTTAGTTTGGTGTGAAGAGTTTCAGCGCGTCACAGACGCAATTATTATTGAGCGTAGAATTAAAGGGTGGAGTCGAAAAAAGAAAGAAGCCCTCATAGAGGGCCGCCTTGAGGATTTAAGCGATTTAGCCGCCGCAAAATGGTCCACTAAACCATGCTCATCCTGAGGCGACCGCGAAGCGTTCGGGACTCGAAGGATAATCCAGCGAAAACTCAATTGTGTTCCACAACGTTATCCCCCATAAACAATCCATGACATCTAAAACCAAAACCGCGCCGGATGAGAGCCTCACGGCTCCTAAGGATAATTCCTCAAGGCTTCTCAAATTCATCATGGATGAAGCCCCGGCACCGGGCAGCGTCACAGAAGTTGTAGACGGTGTTTTCTGGCTGAGATTTCCTCTTCCCATGAAGGGGCTTAATCATATTAATTTGTGGGCTCTTAAAGACCGTTCGGGCTGGATGATTGTTGATACGGGCATTGGCGACAAAGTTAGTAAAGAGATATGGGAAAGCCATTTTGATGGTTTTATGGGCGACCGCCCGGTCAACCGCGTTTTGTGTACCCACCTTCACCCCGATCATACCGGCCTAGCGGGTTGGTTATGTCGTAAATTTGACGCGCCGCTTTTGATGACCCGCGGCGAGTATTTTCTTTGCCGAATATTAGCCGCCGATACGGGTAATCCCGCGCCGCGTGAAGGCATAAAGTTTTACCGTAAGTGCGGATACACAGAAGAGCAGATCGAGCTCTATAAACTTCGTTTTGGTGGATTTGGAAAAGCTATCTCGCCCATGCCTAATAGTTATGACCGTCTAATCGAGGGCGAGCGCGGGCTGATTAATGGCAAAGAATGGCGGGTCATTATCGGCTCAGGCCATTCGCCGGAACATGCCTGTATTTATAGTGAAGAACTTAATGTCTGCCTGACCGGAGACCAGCTCTTACCCAATATATCCTCTAATGTTTCCGTCTGGCCCACAGAGCCTGAAGGTAATCCGCTCGAAAATTGGATTCAGTCTTGCCACAAGCTCAAAGAAGAACTGCCCGAAGATGTCCTCGTCTGTCCAGCTCACGGCATTCCGTTTCGCGGTGCCCATAAACGCCTCGACAAACTGATCTATCATCACGAAAAGGCCCTCGACCGGCTGCTAGAGTTTTGCAAAACCAAACGCCTAGCAACCGAAGTCTACTCGGTTCTCTTCCGCCGAGAAATCAACGATAATAACCGCATCATGGCCGTCGGAGAAAGTGTTGCCCACTTGAATTGCCTCAAAGGGAGAGGGTTGATTAAGCGGCGCCTAAATGATGCGGAGCAATTTACGTATGAGGCGCGGTGAGGATGGGCCTTCGTTGACAGTTTTTTGATTCATTGCTAACCGTAGGTTTTATCATTGGGGGATAACATGAAATCAAAATATTATTTTCTATTTTTAATGACTGCGCTGTTTCTAACAGCATGCGGCGGTAGTAGCAGTTCAACGGCACCGCCAGTTAACGTTACTCCGCCTCCACCAACTAATAATGCACCGATGGCTGTTTTGACAGTTGATAAATCGAGTCTTGATGAGGGTCAAACATTCACACTTGATGCTTCGGCGTCAACAGATTCAGATGGAGACTCGCTTACATATGTGTGGATTCAAAAAAGTGGAACGCCTGTAGATCGCAGGGGTGCAACAGGCTCGACGATTAGCTTAAACGCCGCTGAAGTGAGCACAGATGAATTGGCCTCTTTTGAAGTTCAGGTTAGTGATGGAAGAGATATTTCTGTCGCGAGTATCGATGTTGAGTTTTTGAATATTGTTCAAGAGCCTTTGGAGGATTTTGAGTATAATAAATTCTCTGATTTGATTGTTGATCAACCCATTTATGAATTCGTAAGTAAACCTGGTCGCTTTGTTGAAGAGAAAGGCATTGATGGCAATATCGCTTTGCTAGGAACATCACCTGATGACGATTTGCCTATCGAATATTTTACTCTTTTCAGTTCATTTGGATCGTCACAAGTTGACGTTCTAACAACAAGACCTTTTCCGCGCAGTTTTCTGCGCCCTCATAATATTAGGACTCGAGAAGATCGTGCTCGCGTTATAATTCAGGATGAGGATATAATTATTGATTATTCGGGCTATCCAGAATCAACAGAAGAAGTATCGTCGCTAGCTATCGAGAAACCGTGCCTTGCCGCGGAGTTTATTAATCCTCCCGGTTCTGGTTTGGCGCCAGGTGGATATACTGTTTTTTTTCAAAACCAGGATCTCGCGCGCGTTTATTATTATTTAGGAGAATATTCCGCCCTTGCACCTTTAAGCGAATTAACTCCGTTTAGCTCAATTCAAGAGAATTTTTGCAACGATAAAGAAAAAGGAGAACGGACAAATGTCAGATTCGACTTTTCCGGCTTTCGAGTCGTCGACAAATTTTCCATTGATGCCATGATTGAAAACCCTGATTTAAAACTCATTGATGAAGCTGAGTTTGGTTTCGAACATCAAATCATATTATTGTCTGATGGAAACCATGTTGGAGATCATCGTTT
Source organism: Hellea sp. (assembly GCA_014238285.1). Classification (GTDB taxonomy): domain Bacteria; phylum Pseudomonadota; class Alphaproteobacteria; order Caulobacterales; family Maricaulaceae; genus JACOMS01. Next base: position 13,534 of record JABABK010000043.1, on the reverse strand, counting down.
GATCTGGATGAGAAATGATAGGTCTCGCGGAGGCGGTTACAGCCAAATTGAATTGACGCGATGGCAAGTTGGAGCTCCTACTGCTATGACTATACTGAATGAAAAACCCGAATTCGTAAGTTATACAATTGTAACTCCAGATACGCCTAATTTTCGAGTCTATAAAGATGTCCAAAAACCATTTGCTAGGGAATTCATCGAATTTCCTGCTCCAGTTTTTCAAAATGTCGGTTTTGGAGCTTACGATGTGTATCCTTTCCCATTATTTGTCGAAGGCAATGTCGCAATTAACTTCCGGCACAAAAAGACTCTATCATTTTACGAGCCTAAGTAAGGTTTTAACCACCAAGAAAATAACGATAGGCCACATTTCCGGTTTCTTGAACCATGGGGTATCCTAGGCTGACCAGCTGTTCGTTGAGTGCTTTCGCATCGCCTTTAGGGACTTGGAAACCGCACAGGACATGACCTGTTGAGCTGCCGTGATTGCGGTAGTGGAACAGCGAGATATTCCAGCGGGCGTCAAGATTAATCAGAAAGTCCGTTAGCGCGCCAGGGCGTTCTGGAAATTCGAAACGGTAAATGACTTCTGGAATATCCACGCCAGCCCGGCCGCCAACCATATGGCGTAAGTGCCGCTTAGCCAGGCGGTCATGGGAGAGATCGGCGACGGTAATGCCTTCGTTTTGCATATCAGTGAGAACTTGTTCACGAGAGCAATCCGGCGAAAGTTTGACGCCGACCAGAACATGGGCGTCGCTTTCATCGGCATAGCGATAGTTAAACTCGGTGACGGCGCGACTGCCTTCGCCAGCCTCATTTGCACCAGAGAGCGCGCGGCAAAAATTCAAGAAAGCGCCTGGCTTTTCAGGGATAGTGGCTGCAAACAGCATTTCGCCGCCCGCGCCGAGTTCAGCTCGCTCGACGATATGGCCAATCCGGTCAAAGTTGACATTGGCGCCAGATATGATGATGACGCAGTCGCCATCGGGCGCCTTCCCATTTCGAACATCCGCAATTAGTCCTGCGAGGGCTAAAGCGCCAGCAGGTTCGACCACTGTTCGGGTGGCTTCGAAGACATCTTTGACGGCCGCGCAAATTTCGTCATTGGTCGCTGTGATAGCTGAGTTGACGACCCGGCTGGCGATGTCATAGGTATTGGTTCCGATCATTTTCACAGCTACGCCATCAGCAAATTTGTCAACAATGTTGAGCGTTGTTGGCTGACCCGCAGCAAGCGATGTTTTAAAGGTTGTTGCGCCGGAGGGTTCGACGGCAATAATTTTTGTGTCTGGGCTTAAGGCGTTGACCCAAGTGCCAATGCCAGAGATTAGCCCGCCGCCGCCAACAGGCGCGTAAATGGCCGCTGGTGTTCGGGGCATTTGCTCCAGTATTTCTTTGCCGACGGTGCCTTGTCCGGCGATGACATCAATCTCGTCAAAGGGATGGATAAAAACGGCTCCGGATTCTTTGGCGTAGTCTAGGGCGGCTTCGCAGGCCGCGTCATAGCTATCGCCAATCAAGCGAGTCTCGCCGCCGCGCGCATGGACAGCCTGGACTTTTATGGGCGGGGTGGTGATCGGCATAAAGATCACGGCTTTGGTGCCGTAATGCGCCGCGCCTGCCGCGATGCCTTGGGCGTGATTACCTGCACTGGCCGCGCAGACACCGCGTTTCTTTTCGTCATCTGTCAGGCTGGCTATCCGGTTGGCCGCGCCGCGAATTTTAAACGAGAACACGTCTTGCAGATCTTCGCGTTTGAGCCAGACATTACGGCCGAGCTGCTTTGACAATCCTTTGGCGAGTTCCAGCGGTGTACGTTTCGCGAGCGCATATACATCCGCCGCTTCGATGCGGGCCTTTAAATCGGCCAGATTGACTGGGAGTTTAACTGACATGATCACCAACATAAGCTGCGATCCAGTCGCCAACTTCGGATGTTGATAATGAACCGCCAATATCACCTGTCGTGTGTTCACCATAAAGGGCTGCATCAACAGCGGATTCTATAACGGCGGCCTCAATTTCCATTTTAAAGCTTAGACGGAGCATCCACGCGGCCGATAAAATCATCGCAAGCGGGTTGGCTTTGCCTTGGCCTGCGATATCCGGCGCGCTGCCGTGAATGGGCTCATACATGCCCATGGTTCCATCTGATAAAGAGGCCGATGGAATAACGCCCATAGAGCCGCAAAGCACAGAGGCTTCATCAGTTAGGATATCGCCAAACATGTTTTCTGTCAGGATCACGTCAAAGTCTTTTCCGTGGGTCAGCATATGCATGGTCATGGCATCGACCAAAAGGTGATCAAGCGCAATGTCTTTATAATCCTTGGCAACGTCTTCGACCACGGCGCGCCAAAGACGGGAAGTTTCAAGGACATTAGATTTATCAACGGATGTCACTTTTTTCCTTCGAAGACGGGCCAGATCAAAAGCTTTTATAGCGATGCGGCGCACTTCTTCTTCGCTATAGCGGCACTCATCATAGGCGCCGAGGTTGTCGCGGCCTTTTTTACCAAAATATATCCCGCCGGTAAGCTCTCGCATGACAACGAAATCAACGCCTTCGAGGTATTCACGTTTCAGTGGGGCCTTATCAATCAGCGCAGGATGCGGGGCAGCGGGACGGATATTGGCGTATAGGTTTAGCTCTTTGCGAAGCGGCAGGAGCGCGCCAAGCTCAGGTCTGTCAGAACCTTTTAGGTGATCCCATTTAGGGCCGCCAACTGCGCCGAGGAGTATAGCGCCTGTCTTTTTGGCTGAGGCCAAACTTTCTTCGGGCAAAGGGCGAAGGCCCGCATCGATAGCCGCGCCGCCGATCAAATGTTCTTCAATATCTAGGGTGTGGCCGAACTTAATCGCCGTAGTATTTAAGACTTTTATCGCCGCTTCGCCGACTTCTGTGCCAATGCCGTCGCCAGGTAGATATGTGAAATTAATGTTGGTCATAGGATTGTCTCTTATTCAAACTACTCGTCATTACCGCTCTTGTGGCGGTAATCCATGGCAACATCGTCTGGATTACCGGAATAAATCCGGTAATGACGGATGTGTTTGATTTAACTTCCACTTCGGCTCTCATAGTTCTTGATGTCCTGAGTTTGTGCCGCCAGATAACCCATCTCATCAACACCTTCCATCAGGCAGTGACGGGAAAAGGCGTCGATATCAAAACTATAGGTGCCGCCGTTTTTCGGTAATCGCACCTGCTGTTTCTCAAGATCAATTGTAACCTCTTCGCCGGGGTGATCCAGCAGCCATTGATGGGCTGATTTTTCGATCACGACAGGTAGGAGCCCGTTTTTAAGGGAATTACCGGTGAAAATATCAGCGATCTCTGAACTAATCACTACACGAAATCCGTAATCGCTCAGGGCCCAAGGCGCGTGTTCGCGCGAAGATCCGCAGCCAAAATTATGCCCGCCGACAAGGATTTGACAATCAGAACTGCCCTTTTGATTAAGAAGGTGATCATTAGGCTGATCGTTTTCATCATAGCGCCAATCATTAAATGCGTGTTTGCCAAGGCCATCACGCGTCGTAACGGTCAAAAACCGGGCCGGAATAATTTGGTCCGTATCGATATTGGCTGCTGGTAGAACCAGTGTCTTTGACGTGATGGAATTTAAAGGATCAAAGCTCATTCTTCTTCTCCAAACCCTACGGTGAACACGCGTGGGTCCGTTATAACGCCCGTGATCGCAGCCGCTGCCGCTGTTTCTGGCGAGGCGAGGACTGTCCTTGCGCCGGGGCCCTGACGGCCTGCAAAATTCCGGTTGGATGTTGATACAACAAGTTCACCTGGTGCTGCTTTGTCGCCGTTCATGGCAATACACATAGAGCAGCCGGGTTCACGCCACTGCGCGCCGGATTCAATGAATATTTCGTGGAGGCCTTCAGCTTCGGCCTGTTTTTTAATAAGCTCGGAACCGGGCACGACGATGGCGATGAGATCATCGACAACTTTCGCGCCTTCCATGATACCAGCGGCGGCTCGTAGGTCATCCATGCGTGAGTTTGTGCAAGAGCCGATAAAGACGCGGTCGACTTTCATACCTTCGATAGGCTGCCCAGCCGTTACGCCCATATATTTAAGGGCAGCGATTTCAGCCTCATCAGCGGCGGCAGGAACCATAGCGTCAATGGGCATGGCCATGCCGGGGTGAGTGCCGTAAGTCACCATAGGGCGAATGTCTTCGGCCTTCATGAAGACTTCTTTGTCATAGCTTGCGCCTTGATCGGTTTTCAGGCTGGCCCAGTCTTTCATAGCGGCGGCGTATTCCGCCGGGGCAAATTTGCGGCCTTCAAGATAATCATAAGTCGTTTGATCCGGCGCAATCATACCGCAGCGCGCGCCCGCTTCGATGGACATATTACACACGGTCATGCGCTCATCCATGCTCATACTTTCAAACACAGAACCGCAATACTCTAAAGCATATCCAGTTCCGCCGCCGACGCCGATCTGGGCGATAATGGCGAGGATAACATCTTTGGCGGTGACGCCTTCTTCTAGCTCTCCGTCCACATGAATGGCCATGGTCTTAGGCTTGCGCATGAGGATACATTGATTGGCTAAAACATGACCGACTTGTGTGGTGCCAATACCAAAAGCAATCGCGCCAAAGGCGCCGTGTGTTGATGTATGGCTATCGCCACAAACAATGGTCATGCCGGGGCGAGTCGCGCCAAGCTCGGGCCCCATAACATGGACAATACCGCGATTTTCAGACTCCCAGCCATGTACCTCAATACCGTGTTCTTTCACATTAGCGAGCAGGGTTTTGACCTGTGTCTCGGCTTGAGCCGTCACAAAAGGACGAGAGCCGTCTTCGTTTAAGAGAGTCGGTGTTGAATGGTCGATAGTGGCCAACGTCCGGTCCGGGCGACGAACTTTTTGGCCGCGGTCTTTGAGAACCGTAAAAGCCTGCGGGCTTGTTACTTCGTGGATCAGATGAAGATCAATATAGAGCGTTGCCGGTTGGCTCGCCGTTTCGGGCACAACCACATGATGCTGCCAGACTTTGTCGAAAAGTGTTTTAGGCATGATCTATTCCTATGCCGCTCACCCCGCTGAAGAGCGGGGTCCAGGCCGAGTGTGACAATATACTAAATTTAAAATCCCACATGCCGAGCCAATGCGTGGATCCCGGCCTTCGCCGGGATGAGCGGGAGTCATTATATGAAATGCTAACCATCAGTGCTGCGCCGCGATTTTCTTTTGGCGAACAGCACGGCGTTCGATTCGATTGATCACATCAAGATAGGCGCGCGCGCCGGCTAAGACCGTATCCGTGCTAGTGCCTCGTCCGTGATAACTTTCAAACTGTGTTGAAACCTGAACGCTGGCTTCGGCCATAGCGTCTTTACCGCCGGAGACAGATTGCACCGCGAAATGGTCGAGCTTTAGCGGATGCCCTGTAATTTTTGAAATGGCCATAAAGACCGCATTGACCGGCCCCGCAGCTTCATTGATGGCGGCTAAGGCCCGGCCGTCTTCATGGCGCAGTTTTACACTGGCCTGAGGATTACGGTTCTCATCTGACCCTGCCGAAACGTAAAGACTATCGATAGACCACGGCCCTTGAGACCCAACGGTTTCGCCCATAATAAGCGCTTCGATGTCGGCGTCGAAGACTTCTTTCTTGGCATCCGCCAGTTCTTTGAAAGAGACAAAGACGGATTGTAATTGGTTGTCAGACAATTCAAATCCAAGCTTGGAAGCTCGGTCTCTTAACGCGGCGCGGCCAGAGTGTTTGCCTAAAACCAAATTGTCGGTCGAGACACCAACGTCTTCGGGCTTCATGATCTCATAGGTTTCGCGATTGGCCAAAACACCGTGTTGGTGAATGCCTGACTCATGGGCGAAAGCATTGCGCCCGACAATCGCTTTATTGCGCGGTACAGGATTGCCCGTAATGGTCGCGAGCAGTTTTGACGCGGCGTAAATGCCTTCAGTTTTAATGCCGGTTTTCAGTTTGTAAAAATCCTTGCGAGTATTAATCGCCATGACGACTTCTTCCGTGGCGCAATTGCCAGCGCGCTCACCTATGCCGTTCATGGCACATTCGATTTGGCGGGCACCGCCGCGCACGGCTGCCAGAGAGTTGGCAACAGCCATGCCCAAATCATCATGACAATGAGCAGAGAATGTTACGTCATCTGCGCCTTCAATTTGTGTGGTCAAAAAGGCGAAAAGTTCCTGAATTTCTTCAGGCGTTGTATAGCCGACCGTATCGGGGATGTTGATGGTTGTGGCCCCCGCTTTGATAGCGGCTTCGACGACACGGCGCAGATAATCGCGTTCTGTGCGGATGGCATCTTCGCAAGAAAATTCGACATCATCTGTGTAGCTTCGGGCAAGCTCGACACCGGCGACTGCGCGGCGGACAATTTCATCCTTACTCATTTTCAGCTTATATTCACGGTGAAGCGGCGAGGTCGCGATGAAGGTATGAATACGGCCGGATTTGGCAGGTTTTATGGCTTCGCCGGAGGCGCGTATATCGCTATCATTACAGCGGGCTAAAGAACAGACCGTGCTGTCGGTGATGGTTTCCGCGATGGACTTAACGGCGTCAAAATCGCCTGGAGAAGCAGCGGCAAAGCCTGCCTCGATAATGTCAACACCAAGGGATTCCAAAGTTTTGGCCAGGCGCAATTTCTGACCCGAGGTCATCGAAAATCCGGGGGCTTGTTCTCCGTCTCTTAAGGTTGTGTCGAATATTTTGACGTGATGTATTTTATTGGATTTAGTCATTGTTTTACTCAAATTGGTTTGTTGTATGGATTCAGCAGATTTAAATGCGAGCCATAAGTCGGAAGCGAGTTTCACCGCTTCGATAACCAATAATATCTAACAAAAACTCGCTCATCCCGTGCTCGACATGGGATTCAGTTTTTCTGATTTTGTACCAGCCAAACCATATAGACCGACTGGTTCCGGGCCTTGGCCGGGATGAGCGGAATTTTGTTGCTTGGACATAAAACATAACTACGCCCGCTCGGCATGTTTGCGGCGGCCGACTTTTTCGGCCGAGACGACATTATAAAGCCGCTCTAGCTGTTTGCACAAAGTATCAAGATTGCGCGGGCCGCCTATATCTTCAATGCGAAGCAATAGGTCAAAGTCGCCATCGACACGCTGGGTACAATGAACATCCCGGTAATCATAACCGCGGCGTTCAATCGTGCCAAGCGCGCGGATGAGCGTGCCTGAAACATCGTGCAGCACAATTTTAAGCATGCCGGAAACACCGGAGGGCTCAAAGGTTTTATCGCGTTGTAATTCAGACATTTTGATTATTCCGTTCCTGAGGATTTAGTCGTTGCTTCTTTAAATAAATTTCGGATACCTCGACCCAAGAATATGATGCTCAAAACTGGGATAGCGATACAAAACAAAATAAAAATTATGAGAACTGGAGGTAGAGTCGATAATATTGCCAGCCATTCTCCCAAATCCGATGGATCTTGATAGGTTGTCCAAGTTAGAAAAATTCCAAATCCGCCAATAATTATGAAGAAAGTATCTATAAGGTGACTTTTGTTTTCTCCTTTAAAACCGCCACGCCAGTTGGGATATTTGATTGTAAATAGCCCTATAGCCAATCCAATGACGATGAGAATTTGCGCTATAGTTGTAAGTTTCATTGATCTTCCCTCTCATTTCCACGAATGATGAGTGATTTTGGGATGAAAGAGCTCATGTCTATCACCGCTCCATCATGTCGGCATTGGAACGCCCTGGTGGTACTAATGGCCAGACATTTTCCATTGTGTCGATTTTGACGTGCATCAGAATAGGGCCGTCTGCAGCGAGCAGGCGGTCTATGCCTGCATCGACTTCATCGCCGCGGGTGACCGTAAACGCTTCGACGCGGAAGGCTTCCGCGACTTTGGCGAAATCAGGATTGTCATCCAAATTCACTTCCGAATAATTTTGATCAAAGAAAACTTCTTGCCATTGACGAACCATGCCAAGGGCTGAGTTATCTAATAGTACGATCTTTAAAGGAATGCCGTAGCGGTTCAGCGTGGCAAGCTCTTGAATGTTCATCATGATAGAGCCGTCGCCAGACACTGTGATAACCGTCCGGTCTGGCGCGCCGAGTTTAGCCCCAAGACCTGCCGGCATACCAAAACCCATAGTACCTAGGCCGCCAGAGGTGATGTGATCTTTCGGATCATCAAAATAGCAATGCTGCGCCACCCACATTTGGTGCTGTCCAACATCACAGGTGATGATGGCAGATTCTGGCGCGCGTCTTGAAAGGTCGTGTAAAAGCTTTGGCGCGTAAACACCGTTACTGTTCATGGCTTTTTCAGCAGCAGCGTAATCCCATTTATATTCGTCGCGACGGCCAAAACAAAGCTCGCGCCACTCATCCACATCCGGTTTACCCGGTTTAAGGGCGGCGAGGTTTTTCTTCAAACTACCATCAAGATAAACATCAACTTTGCGAAGTTTATTAATCTCGGCAATATCGATATCCATATGGATGACCTTGGCATGAGGCGCGAAGGTGTCGAGTTTGCCTGTGGCGCGGTCATCAAAGCGCGCGCCGGCAACGATCAAAAGATCACATTCTTGAACCGCGTAATTGGCCGCTTTAAGCCCGTGCATGCCAAGCATGCCTAAAAACTGCGGATGGTCTGATGGCAAAGAGCCAAGACCTTTAAGAGTTGAGACAACCGGTATTTCTGTGCGCTCGACCAAGTCACGTATTTCTGCAACACCGTCGCCTTGGGCAATGCCGCCGCCAATGTAAAAGAGCGGTTTCTTAGCTTCGCGGATTAATTGTTCGGCTTTGGCGATATAATCGCTCTGGCCCATTTCAGGTTTGACCTTGGGATATGGACGCCAGCGGTGACGTTCTGTCGTGACCGCATTGGCGACATCTTTGGGAAGGTCAATCAGGACCGGGCCGGGTCGACCTTCAGCTGCGATAAAATAAGCTTCTTCGATCATTCCAGGAATATCAGCTGGATCGCGCGCAATATAAGAGTGTTTGACGATCGGCAAAGTAATGCCAAAAATATCAACTTCTTGAAACGCATCAGTGCCCATCAAATCTGATGTGACCTGACCCGTGATAAACACGACAGGGACACTGTCCAAATAAGCATCAGCGATGGCGGTAACCAAATTCGTTGCACCGGGACCAGAAGTTGCAAGTGCTGTACCTGTCCGGCCTGTGGCGCGGGCATAGCCGATAGCCGCCATGCCGCAACCTTGTTCATGACGGCATAAAATATGTGTCAGACCTGAACCTGGCAAAACGTCATAGACGGGCATGATCGCGCCGCCGGGATAACCAAAAATAAGGTCCACACCCTGCGCTTTGAGACTGTCGAGCAGAAGCTTCGCGCCAGACTTAGGCGCGCGGTCTGTATAGACATCTTCGGGAATAGTAACGCTGGATGCGGGAGACATATCTAGTTCTTTTCTTTATCGATGATTTTATTGGCAGAAATCCAAGGCATCATTTCGCGTAGTTGAGCGCCGACTTTTTCAATCGGATGATCAGCCATATTGCGGCGACGGGCATGCATGGATGGATAACCAAGGGCGCCTTCCTGGATGAAGCTTTTGGCGTAGTCGCCATTTTGAATATTTTTTAGGGCTGTCCGCATAGCTTCGCGGGAGCTCTCATTGACGACAGCTTCGCCGGTAACATATTCGCCATATTCAGCGTTGTTACTAATAGAATAGTTCATGTCGGCAATGCCGCCTTCATAGATCAAATCCACGATCAATTTAGTTTCGTGCAAACACTCGAAATAGGCAAGCTCTGGCGGATAACCAGCTTCGGTCAAAGTCTCGAAGCCCATTTTGATAAGCTCGACAATGCCGCCGCAAAGAACAGACTGTTCTCCAAACAAATCTGTTTCAGTTTCGTCTTTAAAGGTCGTGTGGATGATGGCAGTACGACCACCGCCAACGGCGGAGGCATAAGATTTCGCCAGTTCTAACGCAAAGCCGCCATTAGCGTCTTGAGCGATAGCGATCAAATCAGGAATACCGCGTCCATTGACAAATTCATTGCGAACTGTGTGACCCGGCGCTTTTGGCGCGATCATGATGACATCTAGGTCGCGGCGCGGATCAACTTGGCCGTAATGAATGGCAAAACCGTGACCAAAGGCAAGGGCAGCGCCCTCCTTGATATTCGGCTCGATGTCTTCACGGTAGATTTTGGCTTGAAGCTCATCTGGCGTCAAAACCATGACAACATCCGCGCCTTTTACGGCGTCCGCAGTTGCTTTGGTTTCTAGTCCGTCAGCGATAACTTTCTTATTGGTCGCGCTTTCAGGGCGCAGTCCAACAACAACATCAACGCCGCTATCTTTTAGGTTAAGCGCGTGGGCACGGCCTTGTGAGCCATAGCCTAAGATGGCGACTTTCTTTTTTTGGATGATCGAGAGATCACAATCTTTATCGTAATAGATATCAAGAGACATGTTTAATTTCCTGTTTTGCTTTTCTGGTGTTTAGTCTTCGTAAGGGAAAGAGGTGACAGCCCCTTTAGAGGCTGAGCCAACGAGCCGCGCAAATTTTGCGTAAGCGCCTGAAACATCGCGGGGTAGGGACGGTTTCCATCCGACTGCGCGCGCGTCTAAATCAGCATCGACATTTATGGTCTGGTTCTCGACATCAATTGTGATGCGGTCGCCGTCCTGGACAAATCCAATTGGGCCGCCGCGCGCCGCTTCGGGGGCAACGTGACCGATAACGAAACCATAAGACGCGCCGGAGAAACGGCCATCTGTAATCAAAGCAACGTGATCGGCGAGGTTCTGGCCAACCAATGCGGCGGTTACGCCGAGCATTTCGCGCATGCCGGGGCCGCCAGCCGGGCCTTCGTTTTTAATGACGACAACGTCGCCTTTATTGATGCCATTATTTTGAACAACTTCGAAACAAGCTTCTTCACTATCAAAGACGCGGGCTTTGCCTTCAAAATAAAGCGCGCCATGGCCGGCAAGTTTAACAACGCAGCCTTCAGGGGCAAGGTCACCATATAGAATGCCATAACCGCCCCGGGATTTAACAGGATCCGCGAATTGACGGACAACATCTTGGCCCGCTGTCTCTTCGCCTTTATCAATTTCTTCAAATAGGCTGTTACCTGTAACCGTAGGACTATCGACAATCCGGCCATCGGCTTTAAGGCGTTGTCCGATAAGGGCGGAACCGCCAGCGGCGTATAAATCAAACGCCATATATTTTCCGCCGGGCTTTAGATCGCCAATAACGGGTGTTGAACGGGAGATGGCGTCGAAAGCATCAATGTCAAATCCTTTAACACCGGCTTCGCTGGCAATGGCTAGCAAATGCAGAATTGCATTGGTTGAGGCGGCTGTTGCGGACAAAGCAATCGCGGCGTTCATCAAAGCGTCTTTGGTAACGATGTCACGAGGTAAGCGTTCATTCTTGACACAATCCACAACCAGTTGACCTGCTGCATAAGCAGCCTTGTTTTTGTCTTCATCGATAGCGGGGACATCATTGGCGCCCATTGGAGATAAGCCCAAAAAGGTCATAGCCATAGCCATAGAATTGGCGGTGAATTGACCGCCGCAAGCGCCAGCGCCGGGGCAGGCCGCTTTTTCGATGTCTTTTAATTCTTCTTCGTCAATGATCCCGGCCGCGCAAGCGCCAACGGCCTCGAACACGTCTTGAACGGATAGGTCTTTGCCTTTGTGATTGCCGGGCATGATGGATCCGCCATAAAGCACAACGCCTGGGACATTCATCCGCGCAAGGGCCATACCAGCCGCAGGAATTGTCTTATCACAGGCGACCAAAATAATAACGCCATCAAGAGAATGACCACGCACTGCGAGCTCGATCGAATCTGCAATGACTTCGCGAGACATAAGGGAGGCGCGCATGCCGTCACTACCCATGGTGATACCGTCAGAGATGGCGATAGAGTTAAAATCGACAGGTGTTCCGCCAGCGGCACGAATGCCAGCGCGAACAGGCACCGCTAATTTGTCGAGATCCATATTACACGGGCCCATATTGGTCCATGTGTTAAAGACTGCGATAATCGGGCCTTCAAAGTTATCGTCATCCATACCAGTCGCGCGCAACATGGCGCGGGCCGCGGCGCGGCTTGGTCCTTTTACAATGGCATCACTGCGCTTGCTCATCGTTCTTCTCTTTCCTTGGCCTTATGGCCACAAAAAAACCCGCTTCTTTTCGGAAGCGGGTCATATCAGCTTATTTTTAGCCTTATGTCCCGCTTATTCCGCTCACAATAAGTAGCAGCACGAGGAGTAATACAGGCACAATAATCACGTTCACAGACTGGTCTTGAGTCCGCGTGGCAACCTTTACTTTAGGTGCGTTATGACGTCTTGGGTCGTGCATTTCGGCTTTCAATTTAATTCCATAGTCTTAAGACAAAGTTTTCGAGGGGAATCAAGCAAAAAATTCTCCTAATATCGATGTTTTTCGGGGGTCTAGGGGAATAATATTCTAACATTAGCTAAACTTGTGAAAATCCTGCTTGTAAATCGGCCAAAAGATCATCCAGCTTCTCCATTCCTACGGATACTCTGATCAAATTGTCCTTTATTCCGGCAATTTGACGCGCCTCGGGGACCATGCCGCCATGAGTCATGATAGCTGGTTGACATATCAGGCTCTCTGTTCCGCCGAGCGATGCGGCCAGCGGGAAGAGCTCAAGAGCGGTTAAAAAGGTCTTAGCCGTTTGAAGGTCGCCTTTTATTTCAAAGCTCAGCATAGCGCCGGGGCCGGTTTGCTGGCGTTTGATCAGCTCGGATTGTGGATGGTTTTTAAGGCCCGGATAATAGACTTTATCGACTTTGGCGTGGCTGGCCAGAAATTCGGACAGCTGAATAGCATTGGCTTCTTGGATATCCATACGGGCTGATAAAGTGCGCATACCACGGAGCGTCATCCAGCTATCAAACGGCGCGCCAGTTAGTCCCGCGCAGTTGGCCCACCATCGCAGCTTGTCAGTAAGCTCGGTTGTTTTCGCGATCACGCAGCCGCCGACCACATCGCTATGGCCATTGATATATTTGGTGTTGGAATGAATGACGATATCACAGCCAAGCTCGAACGGCTTTTGCCGGACGGGGGAGAGGAAGGTGTTATCACAGACGGCCAATGCGCCAACATTGTGTGCGGCTTTGGCAATCGCGGCTACATCAACAATGCGCATCAGTGGATTAGACGGTGTTTCGATGAAAACCATTTTTGGCTTGAGCGATAAAGCGGCCTCTAGGGCAGCGGAGTCATTCTGATCGACAAATTCAACGCGGATACGGTTTTGCAACGCCCGGTGAGTGAAAAGTCTGTGCGTCCCGCCGTAACAGTCATGAGGCGCAATGATCAGATCGTCCGCCTGTAAGAGATTAAGACAAAGATCAATCGCGGCCATGCCGGAACTGACAATCTCGCCGCCCGCGCCGCCTTCAAGCCAATTGTCTTCTGCGTTGCCTGTCAGTCTGTCGGCGAATCTCGAGCCGAACAAGTTTTCGATGTTGTCGT
>JABABK010000042.1 GCA_014238285.1 Hellea sp. | reverse complement strand
TTGATTTGAACGCCGCGTCTGTCTTGGCATAGCTTTAGAATACCGCCGAGATAGTCATCCGGGGTCAAGATGGTGGCTTTGATCCACGGCTCTTTGATATGGTCGATGGCCATGACATCGGGCATGTCGGCGGGGTTGTGCAGCAGGATTTCTTCGCCTTTTTTCATGACGAGCGAATAGACCACAGACGGCGCCGTTGTGATAAGATCAAGATCAAATTCACGCTCTAGGCGTTCTTGGATAATTTCAAGGTGCAATAAGCCTAAAAAGCCGCAGCGAAAACCAAAGCCAAGGGCGGCGGATGTTTCCATCTCATAGGAGAAGCTAGCATCGTTAAGGCGCAGCCGGCCCATGGCGGCGCGAAGGTCTTCAAAGTCAGCCGCGTCAACCGGGAAAATCCCGCAAAAGACTACGGGCTGGACGGGTTTAAATCCGTCCAGCGCTATTTCGGTCGGGCGTTTATCTTCCGTGATGGTATCGCCAACAGCGGCGTCGGCTACTTCTTTGATGGAGGCGGTCAGAAAACCTATTTCTCCAGGGCCAAGTTCTTTCTGGTCTTCGGCTTTGGGCCGGAAGCAACCAACTTTGTCGACGGTGTAGCTTGCGCCTGTATTCATGGTGCGGATGCGCATGGCTTTTTTGACCGTGCCTTCGACAACGCGAAACAGCACAACCACGCCCATATAAGTGTCATACCAAGCATCGATCAGCATGGCTTTTAGCGGCGCGTTAGGATCGCCGTAAGCGGGCGCCGGCAAGTCTTTGACTATGGCTTCGAGCACGTCTTCAATGCCAATGCCGGATTTTGCCGAACATTCGATGGCGCCTGAGGCATCAATGCCGATGACGTCTTCGATTTGTAGCTTCACCCGGTCTGGCTCAGCGGCGGGCAGGTCAATCTTATTCAGGACAGGAACAATTTCGTGTTCATGGTCAATGGCTTGATAAACATTGGCAAGCGTCTGCGCTTCAACCCCTTGGGAGGCATCAACAACCAAAATAGAGCCCTCACAAGCAGACAAGCTGCGCGAGACTTCATAGGCAAAGTCAACATGGCCCGGTGTGTCCATCAGATTCAAAATATAAGTTTCGCCGTCCTTGGCCGTATAGTCGAGACGAACGGTCTGGGCTTTAATGGTAATACCCCGTTCTTTCTCGATATCCATATTATCCAGAACCTGCTCGGACATCTCCCGATCCGACAGTCCGCCCGTAAAATGGATCAAGCGGTCAGCCAAAGTCGACTTGCCGTGATCGATATGGGCAACAATGGAAAAATTGCGGATTTTGGACTGATCAATACTCATGGGAGGCTATGTATGCGTTTCGCGAAAATAGGCAAGGGGAGAAATTTGGTGTTGGTTTGAGATGTTTGGAATATGTGCTAATTGGTATTGATTGTTTGCGTAATAATCGTTTAAATTGAGAACAAGTTATCCTATGTGGGGAAAATATGAAACATCACTTTTTCAAGTCAGCCATAGCAAGCATGGCAATGCTCACGCTCGTTAATTGCGGCGGAAGCAGTTCATCAACCTCGCCTGTTGCGCCTGCGCCCCCACCGCCGCCAACTAATAATGCTCCGATAATTTCAATCGCAGTTTCAGATATGTCGCCCAATGAAGGCAAGATCATTAATATTGACGCATCAGCCAGTAGTGATGTCGATGGTGATGCATTGACCTTTACTTGGTCGCAGATTAGTGGCCCAGCTGTTACGCTTCCAACAGAAAGTGAAGCAGTGATCGAGGTAGTAGCGCCAGAGGTTTCTGCGGATGATACGGTTGTCTTGCAGCTTGGAGTCTCTGATGATGAAGGGACAGTGACTGAAAACGTCAGCTTTGATGTCGTGAATATTTCACAATTACCGACGATCACTACAGATTATTTTCACAATGAAGATTTTGAAACATCTCTGACAATTGTCGATATGGCCGGTCGTGTTACGAACTCTAGTAAAACAGTGATACTTGCGGAACGGGACGGCTTATATGAAGTTCGACTGGGGTCTTTAAACGGTCAAGATGAATTTATATTTGAAGGTAATATATTAGCGTCATTTGATCATGAGGTAAAAATTAGTAAACACAATGGGGGAGTATTAATTGAGGATGAGGTTGAAAATAAAATCTTAGTCTTAAACTCTGTTGGGGATGAAACAGCTGCTATAATGATTGATGAGCCATGCAGCATTGATTTCATTAGCAGTACTCCTGAGCAAAGCAGTGTAACACATAACTTTATGGTTGTTGGAAAACGTTCTGGTGGTGGGGCGGTTTACCGCGTGACAAACTCTGATGATCAATCAGTTGAAGAATTCGAACATTATTCTGATTTTGATGGCGGCGAATCCTTATGTCATCTTGAAAGTGTTGGCTTTTATGTTGACCGAGATATAGTTTTTAATGATGCTTTTGTAGAGATCACGCCTCGTTTTACCAAGTTTTTAGGCTTTGACGAAAAGACTGACACCATCCTGCTTTTTGATGTTGAAATTGATGAACAAGGCGAGCTCAGTATTGACTTAATAGATGAGCAATCTGCTCAAATTAACTTAGCAGAAAATGAGTTTGCAGATTTTGTTTTTGCAAAAACTTCTGCACGGGGCCTTGGGCTTGCTTTTTCAAATGGGCAAACTGAGGGAACACATCGGTTTATTGCCGTTGGTGTAGCAAGTGATGATAAGATTTTGCAGGAAACACATCAATGGAGCTATGGAACACCCATTGATATGGTTGTTTCAAGTCCACATTATTTTACAAGTGATGAAATTGTTATTTTAGCAAAAGATTCTCCACAAGCTATAGTCTTTCGCGGGAGTAATTATCCGGATGACTATGGCGATTCAGAAGGCGCTTTTTTCCCGACGAGAGGACCTGAGTATCTAGAAGTAGGTTTTGGCGCAGATCGGTTAATAGGTGCACTTGACTTTAACAATAGGCTTTCTGGAGTTTTGATTTCTTATCCTGAAAAACAAAAGGTAAAGTTTTTGGCTGCGGATTGGGACAAATTTAGCCCGACTTAACCATCACTCCCCCAAGCTGGCGGCGGCGTATCAACCACTTTCGTCAAGTCAATCTCCGCCACAAAATTTCGGTTTTTGCGGTTGAGCGCATAGGTGAATGTTTCGCCCGGAACCATTGAGACTGTCCAAACATTCGTCATCGATACTTCAAGCCCTTCGCGGCGGAAAAGCTCTTTGGAGAAACCATCGACGGGGAAGGTTTGTTTTAGAGCGCTGCCTTTGGTCGCCGTATCGCCGCCATAGAGCGAGACCGCGTCGGGTTCACCGTCTTCGTGCCGGTGGTCATGTTTTAGGCTCAGGCCAGTATTCGTCTTCGTTATAATCCAAGTACGGGAGCGGTTGGTGCCCACATGGAGCGGGATTTTAATTTCTGTATCTGAACAATCTCTGACATAGATGGTGAGAACCTCTTTGGCCCAGTCCTCGTCTTGAGGGTCGGTCGACGTGACGCGGCCATTATAGGAATTGCCGCACAGCTCGGAGAGGCTGTCAAAAAATAAGTTTTGTGGGTGAGTATTTGTATCGGATTGCGGGGCTTCGCAGGCGATAAGGGCGGCCGATAGGCCAAGGAGAAATAATTTACGCATAGGCCAACGTAATTGCAGGACCCAAGCGGCGCAAGACTATTATGTTTTCTTCACGAATGCGAAAAACTCTAGACATGGCGAGTTAAGTTATTAAATAACGCTATGTTGAAATAGCCTCGTGAAATGATCATGCCTGAATACAAATTATCGTCTGTTATTGTGATGGCATTACTGTCTTTGGCGTCTCAACCATATGCGAGTGCGCAAGATAGTGAAGATGAAATAGTCGTAACCGGCGCACGTCTTTTAGGCGGGTCTGTGGATGACGCTATAACAGGCGTATCAATACTGACTGGCGACGCTCTTGAAGATCGGTTAGCGCCGACCATTGGTGAAACTTTAAAGTCCGAACCGGGTGTGTCGTCGAGTTTTTTTGGAGCAGGCGCGTCTCGTCCTATTATTCGGGGACAGGGCGGCGATCGAGTTCGTGTTTTAACCAATGGCATTGGTTCGATTGACGCTTCTTCCGCCTCGCCGGATCACGCAGTTGCAGCCGAGCCAGCGCAAGCCGAGAAGATAGAAGTCCTAAGAGGGGCGTCTCTGCTGCGGTTTGGCTCATCAGGGTCGGGCGGTATTGTCAATGTGATTGATGGTAGAATTCCAAGCGAAGTTCCAGATGATATTACGGGCGCAGTTCGTATAGGGGCCAGCACTGTTGATCTAGGCCGAGAAGTCGCAGGCGCGATCGACAAGCGTTTATCTAATCATCTTGTCCTGCATTTGGACAGTACTTGGCGTGAAGCTGATAATTATAAGATACCCGGTTTTGCCGAAAGTGATATTCTGCATGAGGCTGAAGAAGCGGCCGCCGGCGAACATTTAGACGAGGAAGAACGTGGCGGCGAGCCGCGAAATCGCCTAGCCAATTCTTGGCTTAAGTCTTCATCGATGACGGGCGGATTGTCTTATATCGGCGATCAAGGCTTTATCGGTGTGGCTATCCATAAATTTGGCAGCCAATACGGTATTCCGGGTGGCCATGGTCATGATGAAGCACATGGTGAAGAAGATCACGGGGAAGATGAACACGGCGAAGAAGAAGCACCTGTCTCCATTGATCTTGATCAAACGCGGCTCGACCTTAATGCTGTTAGAAATCTTGATGGTTTTCTCGAACGTATTCAGCTCTTTGCTGGCTATGCGGATTACAAACATACGGAGCTAGAGGGCGCTGAAATTGGGACTGTGTTTCAAAATGAGGGATGGGAAACCCGATTAGAAGCGGTTCAGGCCGAAAATAATGATTGGCGTGCTGCTTATGGTCTGCATGTTCGGTCTCGGGATTTTTCAGCGATTGGCGCCGAAGCTTTCGTGCCGCCAACCAAGACAAGACAATATGGCCTCTATACATTTCAGCAAAAAGAATTGGGCGAAATACATCTCGAGGCAGGCCTTCGTTATGAACGATCCGAGCTTGAAAACACCGTAAGCGGACGACAAAATAATTATAATCTCTGGAGCGTTTCCGGCGGCAGTGATGTTCATTTATCTAATGAAATACGGTTGGGAGCGACCCTGTTTAGAACAGAGCGCGCACCAACAACGGAAGAACTTTTTTCTAACGGACCACATTTGGCGACCAGCGCCTATGAACTGGGAAATGTCGATTTGGACAAGGAAGTCGCGAAGGGCGTAGAAATCGCCTATCGCCATCGTCATGAAGGCCACTTCCTGACCGGTAATTTATTCTACACGGATTATGACAATTATATTTTTGAACGCGCAACAGGTCAGCTGATTGACGGATTAGATGCGTTTGAATTTGTAGGTGAAGATGCGACGTTTAAAGGATTTGAAATTCAAGCTGGTTCGGATGTCGGCTATATAGGTGACCTTGAAATCTCCGTTGACGGGCTAGTCGAATATGTCCGAGCTAAGACTGATAGCGGGAACTTGCCACGCATCCCGCCTTTGTCCATATTGGTTGGCGGTGACGTTAAATGGGACGATTTTAAATTTCGAACTGAAATAGAATACTCTGACAATCAGGATAAGATTGAAGCCGCTGAACTGCCGACTAAATCCTTTGTCTTGCTCAATTCATTTTTAACTTGGAATTTTCCGATAGAACAGGACGTGACATTGAAGCTGTCGGTTTTGAACTTGCTGAACGAAGAAGCCCGGCAGCACACATCTTTTCTAAAAGACGTCGTGCCATTGCCGGGCCGGAATTTTCGTATGTCTATGAGTGCTAAATTTTAGCACTCATATTTTGTTTGGATATATTACTTTTGGATCAGACCTTTGCGCTTAATGCCGAGTAGCTGAACATTAAACAAAAGCGTTGCATTTGGGGGGATGCTTCCGCGTCCGGCTGGGCCGTAGGCTAGATTGCCAGGAATATACAAAGTACGCGCTTCGCAGGGTTTCATGCCGCCCATAGCTTCAATCCATCCCTGTATGACACCATTTGCTGGAAATTCAATGGGATCGCCGCGCTCAAATGAGCTGTCAAATTTTTCGCCGTCCGGGAAGAAGCCGTGATAATTGACTTTGATGATGTCAGTTGGCTCAGGTGTGTTTTCGCCAGTGCCTTCTTTAACGATCATATATTGCAATCCTGATGGAGTCGTCATGACACCTTCACGTTCGCCGTTAGCCGTATGCCAGTCAGCGCCTTCAACGTCGGCGGCTGGTAGGCCTTCAATACTGGCGGCAAATGTTGATGTATCGGCTAGAATATTGGCTTCATCACATGTGCCAAGATCGGCGCCGTAAATGTCAAGTTTGAGGTTGTCGACTTCAGCGCGAAGTTCGTTAACGGCAGCTGAATCTGTTCCTGCCGGTTGCTGACAGGCGGCAATGGTTAAGACTGCGACTGAGAGCGAAATAAATTTTTTCATACTAATTTCCTTTTGATGGGGTGCTATTTGTTTTGTGAAACACAGTAAACCTTAAATTAGGGATCATCACGCAACCAGCCTGTGATAGAGTATCGGCCAGCGCCTGCAAAATTTGTGACTTGAGTGACGATATGAGTGCGGGGCACTTTGAACAGGGTTAGCGAATTGAAGGTTGGCGTGAAGCCTTTTTCTATATCATCGCCGTCTAAAAACAATAGATGTCCACCCCAATTTGCGTGCCAGTCTTTGCTAAACCCCATAACGTAAGCGGCGCGGCGTTCAGCGTCATCACCGGTATCATCATGGACATTGAGAAAATGTCCCGGTGCATAGAGCGTGGCCTGTCCGTCAATTTTTTTGACTGTGGTTTCACTCGTAATAGTTTTGGTGAATTCTAGCATTTCTGGCGAGTTCAAGAACTCTGTCATACAATGCAGCGGCCATTCTGGGTCTCTTTTTTCGATATAAGCCCTGATCATGGGATAGCAAAGATAAAGATAGGCGAAGCCAATGCTGGCCCTAGCATGGGTGCCTTGAAAAACGGCCTGTTTTTCAGAGGCGGGTTTTGCGTCCCATTCTTCTGGGCGGAAATATTGATGTTTACCTGCGTGGTCGGAGTGTACTAAATACCAAGGCGTTTCTTGCGATAAAGCGTCATATATCTCCTCAGCAATATCGCTTGGAAATAAGTTTTCGACGCGGACAAACCCGTCACGCTCATAGTTTTGCTTATAACGCTGAACGTCATGTTCCGGATTGAGCTTGAGGGGCTTACTTAACAATTAACCAGCCCGTTCAAGTTCAGCTGTCCATTCGCCCATAGAGGCCAGGCCGTTCATTTTTGCCCGGTGGTTAAACTCTTTTTGAGCCGCGTCATAATTATCGCTTTCGCCTGCCCAAGTAAATAACGCTGATTGTTGAAGCGCGCGGCCATATGAATAGGTCAGGCTCCAAGGGAAGCCGCCAATTTGGTTCATGGCGTTAAGGTTCTCAGTGGCCTGAACATTGTCTTGACCACCGGATAGAAAGGCGATGCCCGGAACAGCAGATGGTACGCAGTCCTTTAGAACTTCGACAGTGCGCTCTGCAACTTCTTCGACAGATGGCTGAACAGGGCAGCGCTTGCCTGCGACAACCATATTGGGTTTTAGGATCGTGCCTTCAAGTTTGACGCCTTGTTCAAAAAGGTCGGCAAAAAGCGATTTTAGAACTTTGTGAGTGATGTCGTGGCAAGTTTGAACGCCGTGATATCCGTTCATCAATACTTCTGGCTCGACGATTGGGACGATATTGGCTTCTTGGCAAAGCGCCGCATAACGAGCGAGAGCGTGAGTGTTGGCTTTGATCGCGCCCCAGCTTGGGGTCACTTGATCAGCCCTTTCAGGGTTTGATATTTCGATCACAGCGCGCCATTTGGCAAACCTTGCGCCAAGTTCATAATATTCATTGAGGCGCCCGCGAAGGCCGTCGAGACCTTCTGTGACAGTTTCGCCCGGACGACCCGCCATAGGCTTTGCGCCCATATCGACTTTAATGCCGGGAATAGCGTCATTACTTTTGATAAGGTCGACAAGTGTTGTTCCGTCTTCAGAGGTTTGGCGTAGGGTTTCTTCATAAAGAATAACGCCGGAAACATGATTACGCATAGCGTGGTCAGTCCGGAACAACATTTCACGCCAATCCCGGCGTTTTTCGTAAGTTGATTCCGTATTGATAGAGGCGAATCGTTTGCCGATTGTGCCAGTGGATTCATCAGCCGCTAAAAGACCTTGCCCCGGTGTTACCATTTTTACGGCAACTTGATTGAGTTGTTCTAAGTTCATCATGCTTCTCCCTTTTTGGGTCTTAAAATTTCAACGCCGGGCAATTCTTTGCCTTCCATCCATTCCAGGAAGGCTCCGCCAGCTGTTGATATAAATGTAAAATCTTGCGCGGCCCCTGCGTGTTTTAACGCAGCTACAGTATCACCGCCACCAGCGACTGCAATCAAGTCATTATTTTTAACACGTTTCGCCGCATATTGTGCAGCTTCGATGGTCGAGGTGTCAAAGGGCTCTATTTCAAAAGCGCCAAGAGGCCCGTTCCAAATAAGTGTTTTGGCGCGGTCGATAGCGTCAGCTAGACCGTTGACGGTTTCAGGGCCGGCATCCAAAATCATTTCGTGGGGCGCAACATCATTTAATCCGCAAACGCGGTGAGGGGCATTGGCGGCAAAGTCCGTGGCCGCCACAACATCAATGGGTAAAAGGATGCGGCAGCCAGCTTTATCAGCGGCTTTCAAGATTTCCAGAGCCGTCTCGGCGAGGTCGTGCTCGCAAAGTGATTTTCCAACGGGATAGCCTTGAGCCGCTAGGAATGTATTGGCCATACCGCCGCCAATGGCCAGCATGTCCAGCTTTTCAACTAGGTTGGATAACAGGTCGATCTTGGTAGAGACTTTAGCGCCGCCAACGACGCCGAGTACTGGCTTAGCTGGATTTTCAAGGGCTTGAGCCAAGTGATCAAGTTCGCGTTCCGTAGCAAGGCCCGCATAGGCTGGCATAAATTTCGCCAAACCCGCGCTTGAGACATGATCGCGGTGAGAGACTGAGAATGCGTCTTGCACAAATACATCGCCGAGCTTGGCCCATTCTTTGGTGAGCGCTTCATCGCCTTTGGTCTCACCGGGTTGAAACCGCGTGTTCTCCAATAAGGTAATATTTTCAGTAATGGCTGAGGGATCAAAACCGTCTGTAAAGCCTATAGTTTCACCTAAGTGTTCTTCGAGAACAGGTAAAAGGAAGCTTAATGAAAGCTCTGGTTTGGTTTCGCCTTTAGGGCGGCCAAAATGGCTCAGTAAAACGACCTTGCCGCCAGCTGCGCGAATGGCCTTAATGGTTGGCAGAGCCGCTTGAATACGTGTGTCGTCAGAAATACTGCCGCAGTCTTTGCGCGGTACATTGAAATCAACTCGGACGAGGGCCGTCTTTCCCGATAGTTCAGCGGTTTCTAGACGGCGAAAATCCACGAGCTAACCTTTGATCTGGTTGGCCATGACACGGGCCACATCGATCATTCGGTTGGCAAAGCCCCACTCATTGTCATACCAGGCGATAACTTTGACAAGATCGCCGTCTAAGACTTTGGTTAGCGGCGCCGCGAAAATGGATGAATGTGGATCGTGGTTAAGGTCCGATGATACGAGTGGTTCTTCTGTATATCTTAGAACATTTTTCATTGCGCCGCTGGCAGCGGCTTTAACGGCGGCGTTTAAGTCTTCGGCTGTTGTGTTGACGGCAGGTTGAAATGCCAGGTCAACCATTGAGACATTGGCGGTTGGGACTCGGACAGCAGAGCCGCTGAGTTTTCCGATGAGCTCCGGAATAACAAGTCCGACGGCTTTGGCGGCGCCAGTTGATGTTGGGATCATGTTTTGACCGGCTGCTCGAGCGCGGTATAAATCTTTGTGCGAATTATCTAAAATACGCTGGTCCTGCGTATAAGCATGGACCGTCGTCATAAACCCGCGGCGAATACCAACGGTTTCCATTAGGACTTTAGCCAGCGGGGCTAGGCAATTAGTTGTGCAAGAGGCGCAAGATACGACTAAGTCGTCCTTGGTTAAATTCTCGTGGTTGACGCCGTAAACGATTGTTTTATCGACGTCGTCACCTGGCGCTGAAATTAAGACGCTTTTAGCGCCGGCATCAAGATGAGGCTGAACCCGTTCTTTGCTGCGGAATATACCCGTGCATTCCATAACCACATCGACGTCAAGAGCGCCCCAATCGGCGTCAGCGGGATTGCGTTCATGGGTCATACGAACTTTACCGCGGCCATAATCGATGAAACCATCGCCGACTTTAACTTCTGGCGCGAAACGTCCGTGGACGCTGTCATAGCGCAGGAGGTGAGCCGAGGTTTCCAGTGCGCCAGGACTGTTAATCGCGACGAGTTCAATGTCTTGGAGATTATATTCGCTGATAGCTCTGGCGACGAGGCGCCCAATTCTACCAAAGCCATTAATTGCTATACGTGTTGTCATGTCACCTAACCTATTTTGGGAGGGGTCGTATACTTGCGCACGCAATGGCCAAGCTAACGAATTATGTCAATAAGTTATCGCTTGTTGTTAGGCAATAAATGGGCCATTCTGTCATAAATCTGATTTGTTTGAGGAAGAACATGGCTGACAGCGCTGACATAAGATCGGCAGCCGATCGATTAAACCAAGCTTTAAAAGGCCTAGAGCGATCATTGACCCCTATGCTTGAGAATTATTCTCGGCTGGAAAAAACGGCAAACGAATCGGAAAGTTTCGCTGAGGATCGCACGCGGCTGGCCCAAGAATTAGATGATTCAAAGGCGCGCGAAGACCAATTCAAGCGCCGTGAAGAAGATTTTAACCGTCTTGCCGGAGAAACCACCGCTGAGCTCGATCAAGTGATATCAAAGGTCCGTACCGTGTTGGAGCGTGATTGATGGCGAAGGTAAATATAACAGTTAATGGCCGGCGTTATGCGCTTGGCTGTGATGACGGCGAAGAAGAGCGTTTGCAGGTTTTGGGACAAAAGCTCGATAACCGTATCAAGGAACTCGCCAACCAATTTGGACAAATCGGCGACTTACGTCTTTTGGTAATGATGGGGCTGACCATGCTCGATGAACTCGAAGATACGGATAGCCTCGTTGAACAAAAAGCCGAACGCCTGGCCGCCGATGTTCGTCGCGCCAGTGAGGACGCCGTAAGCGCCGCCCGTAGAAGTGAAACTAGCGCCGCCGATAGCCTCGCAGAAGCGGCTGAAAGAATTGAACGTCTCGCCGCTATGCTTAGTCAGGCTTAGACACGCTCTAACGCTTCTTCCAAAGCTTCCTTTATCACGGATATGCCCGCTGAAATATTCTTTGGAGTGGCTGTGCCAAATCCAATGACGAGACCTGATTTGGGGTTTTCTATATAATTTGATGACAGAGAAACAGCGTTGACGCCTTTCATGTGTATGGTGGTGGCAAGGGCGATGTCATCCACTGGCTTCGTAAACTCCATAGCGAGCTGTACCCCGCCGTTTGGACGAATGATTGTAATATCATCGCCGAGTTGTTGTTTAAGGCTATTTGCTAATAATTCGCCGCGGGCTTTATAGGTTTCCCGGATATTTTTTAGGTGTGATCGGTAATGACCTGATACCATGAAATCCGCCATGGCGAGCTGTATCGTAGCGCTGGCGGAAATGCCGAAATTACGGATGGCTTGCTTAAAGTCCGGTATGAGGTTTTCAGGGACTACCATATAGGCCAGCCGCAAGCCCGGCATCATAGATTTTGAAAATGTGCCCATATAAATAACCGAGTCTGGCGCCAGACCTTGCATGGCGGCAACGGGGCGCCCGGCGAATAGAAACTCGCTATCATAGTCATCTTCTAGGATCATGCCGCCCGATTTGCGGGCATGGTCGATGAAACTCAGTCGTCTGGAAAGCGATAACGTGTATCCGGTTGGGAATTGGTGAGACGGTGTCAGGTAGATCACCTTTGCTGCTGGCGCTGTGGTTTCGCTAGGGAAGATAGCGCCTTTATCATCTACCGCTAGCAAGTCTATTTTTAGGCCCGCTGACTGGAAGCTTCCGCGCGCGCCAAGGTATCCAGGATTTTCAATAAGGGCCGTGTCGCCAGGATTTGCTAAGCAAAGACTGGCCAGCATGAGAGAGGCTTGTGTCGACGTCGTGACAAGAATTTGTTCTGGGGAGGCGCTGACGCCGCGCATTTCTGTTAGATGTTCGATTAAAACGGACGTGAATTCTGGAAGGCCTGCTACGTTTTGATAATGATAGTTTGACGAGACGGCTTGTCGGGTTACCCGTCTAAGCGTTCGCGCCCAAATCTCTGAAGGGAACAGATCAAAAGCCGGTTCCCCGGGCGCTAAAATACCGTGGGTTCTAGAGCGCCATCCAGCACGTGGATTTATGCATAATTCTTGACCTCGGTTGGACAGAGTAGGGCCGAGCGTGCCAATTCTTGATCGTAAAGCCTCGCTTCCCGATAATTCTGTGTGAGCGGCAATCGTGGGGACTGATCCCGCTTGCACATCGATGATCGCTTCGGCCTTTAAAAGATCATAAGCTAGGCTGACGACATTGCGAGACACATTTAATTGCCGCGAAAATAATCGGCTAGAGGGGAGGCGCTGTCCGGTATCAAACTTGCCGTCCCGGACGGCTAACCGAACTTGCCGGTAAATTTGCTCCGATAAAGAAATCGATGAACTGCGATCAATGTCGACAATGCCTTGTAACAACTGGCTCTCCAAAATAACCCTAACTGGAACTTTATCAAGGCCAGTAACTATTGGCAATAAGGAGAAAATCGAAAGGTAATATCATGCCATCCAAATCCTATACCCCTGTGCCGCATTCCAAAGTGAGGTATAAACCCCGCGCCCATTATGATCGTGAAACGGTTCATGGGATATTAGATGTAGGCCTTGTGGCGCATGTAGGCATGATATTTGGCGATAAGCCTATGGTTATCCCCATGGCTTATGCAAGGCTTGGTGAAACGATTTATATTCACGGGGCTAAGGCAACGCGCCTAATCAAGAAGCCAAGCGATCGAGCGCCAGTCTGTTTAACCGTCACTCATATTGACGGGTTAGTGGTGGCGCGTTCGGCCTTTCACCACTCTGTCAATTACCGCTCGGTCGTTGTGCATGGCAGTTTACGCCGTGTTGAGACCATAGAAGAAAAAGAACGAGCCCTGATTGCTGTGACTAACCACCTCTTGCCGGGGCGCTGGGATGAGGTTCGTCCGATGAGCGCAAAAGAGCTGAAAGCCACGGGCGTTCTAGCGATAGAAATTGAAACGGCGAGCGCCAAGGTCAGAACCGGCCCGCCGGTCGATGATGAGCCTGACTATCCATTACCTATTTGGGCAGGTGTTTTACCGGTCAGACAAGTGATGGGCACGCCTATTGATGATGATCGATTAAACGAAGGGCTTTCGCCTGAAATGTCAGTGGCGTTAGCTCGCGCAAAATTCAAGGTTGGATGATGGATACCCGCCGCAAGAATAGGTGTAAGAATAGGTGCAATAGTTAGATTTTTACGGTTGTTTATCGTGCCTTGTTCCCATATTCATGGCCTTTCGTTTTCTGAAATAGGTCTCTTAATATGGCAGTTTTGATTGATAGTTCTGATCTTCCAATATCAAAATCCAAGCCCCGTAAAACGGTCAGTATTCCGGCTGATTATGCGCCTCATCCTATCTCCAACGCTTGGACACGGGCTGAAGTTGAAGCGCTCTTTGCGCTGCCGTTTATGGATTTGATATTGCAAGCCCAGACAGTTCACCGTGAACACCACGCGCCTAATAAAGTGCAGATGTCCCAGCTTTTGTCGATCAAGACTGGAGGCTGCGCCGAGGATTGTGGCTATTGTAATCAATCCGCTCATTTTGATACCGGACTTAAAGCTGAAAAACTAATCGATACAGATACCGTCGTCGCCGCGGCGCGCAAGGCCAAAGCCGGCGGGGCAGGGCGTTTTTGCATGGGCGCGGCTTGGCGTGAGCCAAAGGACCGGGACATGGACGCCCTGTGCGATATGGTTGGTCAGGTCAAAGATATGGGACTTGAAACCTGTATGACCCTAGGCATGCTATCAACGAAGCAGGCTGATCGTTTATCTAGCGCTGGGCTGGATTACTATAATCACAATATTGATACCGCCCCTGAAGATTATGACAGAGTTATCTCAACCCGGACGTTTGAAGACCGGCTGCATACGCTCAATTTGGTCCGTGAAAGCGGTATGAAAGTCTGCTGCGGCGGCATTGTCGGGATGGGCGAAACGGCGGAAGACCGGATAGGGCTTTTGCTGGCACTCGCTAATCTGAACCCCGCGCCTGAATCAGTTCCCATCAACGCTTTGGTTCCCGTACCGGGGACGCCTCTAGGCGATAGCGAACCTGTCCACCCCATAGAGTTTGCACGGGTCATAGCCATTGCCCGTATCATGATGCCAAAGTCCTATGTGCGTTTATCGGCTGGCCGCGAAACCATGAGTGATGAAACCCAGGCTCTTTGTTTTATGGCAGGGGCGAATTCTATCTTTGTGGGCGAGACATTGCTGACAACGGATAATCCTAGCGAAACAGAAGACCGCGCTCTATTCGCACGGCTCGGTATCCAGCCCGAATAATTGGCGCAACCGAAATTACTTCCGGTAGGCTTTTTTGATCATGACGGGTTTGGGTAAAAATTGATCTGGCATGTCGGGCTGACTTTTATCGCTATTGGTTTTTTGTGATTGGATAGCCCGAACGACTTCCATGCCTTTTGTGACCGTGCCGAAAACCGCGTAACCTTGGCCGTCTGGGTTTCGCGTCCCGCCGTGATCGAGATAGGTATTGTCGTCAACATTGATGAAGAAGAAGGCGGCGCTTCCTGTGCCGGGTTCATCTCTTGCGATTGTGACGGAGCCGCTAACATTGGATAGGCCTGAAGCCTGAGTGCTTTCATGGGCCAGGGGCGGCGTAACAGGATAGAGATCAAGACGTCCACCTTGGACCAATGACATGCCCATTTCTTTTGGGTCGTTATCGGCACGGACGACCCGGTAAAATCCTTGATTATCGTAAAGGCCTTCATCGACATAATAGAGGAAATCCGCTGATGAGGCGGGTGCTTTTTTTGTATGGACGTCGATATGGATGTCGCCGAGCTCGGTTTCCAAAATGACATTACTGCTTGGACTACAGGCGGTCATAATCAGCGCGGCTAACACCAAAAAGACTCGGATCATGATTTGTCCTGCAGGTTCAATATACCATTGGTGATAATCGTAGCTGCAAATGCCACAAACAGGCTGATCAGGGGATGACGTAGCGTAAAGATGGCTAACACGCCAGCTATGCTACCGATGATCATGGCTAAAGGCCGAATATTGATGTTCATGGCGCGAATCCTTCAGTTAAGAGGACTTAAGCTCTACGTCCCAGTAAAGATAGTCAAGCCAGCTTTCGTGTAGATGATTGGGCGGAAATTTCCGGCCTTGTGACTGCAACTGATGCATGCTGGGTTTATAGGGTTTGATGTGTGGCCGCATGCCAGCTTCTTTTGGTAAACGCCCGCCCTTTTTAAAGTTACAAGGCGAGCAAGCGGCCGCAATATTTGTCCAGCTGGTTTTGCCGCCTAGGCGCCTGGGGATAACATGGTCAAAGGTGAGCTCCTCGGGGCTGCCGCAATAGACACATTCAAATCCATCTCGCAGGAAGAGATTAAACCGGGTAAAGGCGGGAGAGCGGCTTTGGGAGACGTAATCCTTGAGCGCGACAACACTTGGGAGCGGCATTTCAAAATTTGCCGAGCGAACCACGCGGTCATAATGATCGACCACCTGCACGCGGTCTAAAAACACAGCCTTGATGGCGTCTTGCCATGACCACAAGGATAGCGGGTAATAGGATAAGGGCTGGTAGTCAGCGTTTAAGATCAGGCAAGGACATGCGCCCAAAGCGAGGCTGTCCTTCGGGACGTCAGGGATAGTCATCAGGCTCATAATGTGCCTCCCACAACGGCGTCATAATTCGTGTATAAAACAGTTTTGTCTTTATATGTTGATACCCTGAACCCGATCTCCTTTATGGTTATGACTTAGTCTTAGCCGTGATTCTGACTTAGCTAAACAGAATGACGGGCCTATGACAAGTTCCAATAAGTTTGGGAGCAGTATGGTTAATACATGGTTAAGGCTTTCATAGGAGTGTGCGCTATGGGTTTTTTGAGCCAAAAATTGGGTCCGGTATGCATCGCGCTAGCCATAGTATTTGGGTATGCCAGCGAATCTATGGCTGCGCCCGGGCAGAGATTAGAGCTTGATCAGGAAGCTCGTATGTCACCTGTGGCGCCGCCTCTGCAACTTCGTAATCGCGGCGGTGATGAGATCCCAAAAGCGGGGTCTAGTCTTGAGGTTAAATCTTTCGCGAAGTCTCTTGGCAAAATTTCAGCCATGGTGATGGGGGCTAAAGATGAAATTTATACACTCGATCAAGAGGCAGGGCGCTTATTTATTCTAACGGACCGGGACCTAGATGGCCGCATGGATGTGAGACGCGTTCTCTCGTCTGATTTTAATCAGCCAACAGGTATGGTCTACACCGATGAGGGATTATATGTTTCCGATGCGGATGGGATTTGGCACTTGGATTTAAGAACTTATAAGACCCGCCAATTTGTATCTTTGGCAAATATTCCAGCACTCTTCGCGCCGCGTCCGATGATTTTATCCGAAGACGAAACGCAGTTGATCTTAGGACTGTCTTTTGCCGATGGTACGGCGCGGCTTATAACGATTGACCGTGCGTCTGGTAAAGCAAGTGAATTATCCAGAGGGCCAGGACCTTTAACCGCCATGGCCCAAATAAAAGGGTCATCAATTTGGCTTGGCATTGGTCATCATCTCGTGCCTATTCTCGGTGAGAGCTTTTCTAAAGAACAAGGTATGGCTTTGGAGCCTGGCGCAAGCATTGAAAACCTCTACCTGCCAACCGCCAGTGATATGATTTCTCCCGGATTGAAGCATCTGGCGGGACAGTTTCTTATTGTTCAAGGCGGTGATAAACAGCTTGGTAAAAAATCAACCGGCGGCCGTAATATCGTGGCTGTCCCAAATTCATTTGGGACGCCTCAGTCCCATATGAAAGTTATCATTGATGGGTTTATTTCCAATCATGGCCGTTCGGCTTGGGGGCAACCAAAAGCTATTGTTTGGGACAAGCGCGGTCTGTTTATGGCCGATCAGAAAAATGGCATCATTTGGAAAATATCGAAATGGGAACCCAAAATCACCTTCATCAATGCCTCTGAAACAGAAGATTTGAAACTCTATAAAGACGACGTTGTTAAAAAACCCAAGGCAAAATGGGGTAGTTCCATCACACAAGCGTCAAGTATAATGACAGGGTCAGAAATCAGCAAAAAATGGGAAGAAGATAAAATTATCCCAGACGAAACCTTGATGGAGAAAATCCGCCGTGAAGAGGCCAAAGAAACCGAAGCCGAAGATTGATCTTCAGGATCTAATAATTCACTTTAATGCTATGATTAAGCAGCTGCCCTAATTTACGAAGGCGATAGGCGACTCTTTCCGTAAGGACGGATTTCCATTCCGGCGCCGCTGAAATAATCAATTTTTTGTCTTCTGAGCGAATGGATAATTGATTTAGTAATTGCCCAGAGCGGCCAGAGGCTACGACAGCTAGTCTGATGGCAGACCCAAATACTAAGGCGGCTTGGCGCTCTCTGATTGTCAAAAGTAATTTGATAGCATTCTGATTAGGCGTCTTAGTTTTGCCTGTATATGAGTGGAATAAGATAAGCGCCAAATATGCCCGCTCTTTGTGAGTGAGCCCCGCTAGAGGCGCATATAAAACATTTTCAAATACTAGATCAGCGCGATAATCTGGATGCAGACCTTTGCCGATTCCGACTAAGTGACAGGCAGCCATTCTGAGGCGCTTTTCATTATCCGGCTCAAATACTGCGGGTAGAATAGGCTCCAGCGGTTTTATGAAGTCAAATAAAGGTTCGGCAAAATTTATCCCTTGTAGGTTGCCGCTTGCAAGATCTCTGCATCCATCGAGTAACGTATCGCGCTGTCTCACGCTTTTTGTCATGTCATTATAAACAAGACCTTCGCGCAGGCCTGTCGTGGAAATAACGACTTTCGAAGGTTTAAGTCGCTCAAGTAAGATATCCAGCAATAACCCGCCATAGGGTAAGGTTTCGGCTCGGCGTTGATTTACACTTGGCCATTCCAATAAATCCTGTCGTCCCTCGCCATAAGACCAACGCGCGAGATCTTGCGCCGTTCCGGGCATAAGCTCATAAGCTTGCAAAGTTTGCATGGGGTATAAGTGCCGTTTTTGATGGACGCCTGCTAGGCTTCTCCAGGCGCCGCCAATCAGGTAGAGGGCTTGTCTTTTTTTGGCACGGAAAGGTTTGTCTAAAAGGGCTTGATTGATTTTTTCCCGCATGTCGTCCGGGTTAAATTCGCCTTTTAAACCCAAATTGCGTCCGGCGATTTGGAAAGGTCCAATCGGATAAGAAATACCGGTTGAGATTTGTCCTTTATCGATTTTGATTAACTCGAGGCTGGCACCGCCAAGATCAGCAGCGATGCCTGTAGCGCGCGGTTCCGAGGCAATCAGACCTTGGGCGGTTAGCTGAGCTTCCTGTTCACCGGATACGGGATTAATATCAAGCCCTGTCTGGGCTCTAACGTCTTTTATAAACTGAGGGGCGTCTTTGGCTATGCGAAGGGCCGCTGTCGCGCCTATGAGTATTTTGTCAAGAGCTTGCGCGTCCGCTATTGTTTTGAAGCGTATAAGGGCCGCGAGAGCTTCTTGTTTGCCGCGCTCGCTCAGACAGCCAGTTGTGCTGAGGTCTCGACCAAGGCCGGCGAGAACCTTCTCGTTGTAGACAGGGCCAAAGGAGGCGCCAAATAATTCATAAATAACAAAGCGGACGGAGTTTGACCCAATGTCCAATACACCGAGTCGTCTAAATTCTGGCGTGTTACTCACTTGATGATTTCTTCTTAGCGTCACGACGTTTTTGGGCGCGTTTTGGTATCGAGAGCTCCTTAGGCGCATTATAATTTAGGGCTTTACCACGTCCGGATAGGGATGGGTTTTCCATAAAGTATTTATGAGCCGAAAACCGTTCATGATCATTGGCGATGGCTGTCCGTGAATATTTTCCGTTTGGCTGCAAATCCCATGAATTTTGTGCGTCATTCAGATTGGCAATCATGATTTGGCGCATGATTTGACGATGAACTGTTGGCGATTCTAGCGGGACGAGGGTTTCGACGCGGCGGCTTAAATTGCGCGGCATCCAATCGGCTGATGACATAAAGACTTTGGCTTTGGAGTTTGGCAGGGTGTCCCCATTGCCAAAGCAAGCAATGCGTGAGTGTTCCAGGAAACGGCCAACGATACTTTTTACCCGAATGTTCTCGGATAGGCCCGGCACGCCGGGTTTGAGGCAGCATATCCCGCGAATGATAAGATCGATCTGAACGCCGGCTTGCGAAGCTTCGTATAATTTATCGATAATTTGCGTGTCGACCACGGCATTCATTTTGGCCCATATTGAACCGGGCTTACCGTTTCTTACGTTTTGGATTTCATCATCAATCAACTGTTCTAGTTTTGGGCGCATGCCCATAGGTGCCACGACGAGTTTTTCCAAGTTCTTTGGTTTTGAATAGGATGTAACGTAGTTGAAGAGTTTGCCGACATCGCGGCCCATGGCTGGATCAGCCGTAAACAGCGCAAGGTCCGTGTAAACTTTAGCGTTCTGCGCATGATAATTACCGGTGCCTAAGTGAGCATAGGTTTTAAGGCCTTTGCCTTCGCGTCGCACAACAAGGGAGACTTTGGCGTGGGTTTTGTAATCAACAAAGCCGTAAACAACATGAGCGCCAGAACGCTCTAAATCTCTGGCCCAGCGCAAATTGGATTCTTCATCAAATCTAGCCTTAAGCTCGACCAGCGCCGTGACAGTCTTTCCGCGCTCCGCTGCCTCGATCAAGGCTTTGACGATCGGACTGTCATCGGATGTTCGGTAGAGGGTTTGTTTGATCGCAACCACATTGGGGTCAAGGGCTGCCTGTTCCAGGAACTGGATGACAACATCAAATTCTTCATAGGGGTGATGAACCAAGATATCTTTGGCAGCGATGGCGGCAAAGCAGTCTCCGTCAAAATCTCTAATACGTTCGGGAAAACGGGCCTGAAACGGTTTAAACAAAAGATGAGGGCGATAATTGGTAATTAGGCCAGATAAAGACGCCATACCTAAAAACCGGCTATAGTCTTGAATGATCTCGTTCCAGCACTCAAAGCCTTCAATAAGGAACTCTCGAAGGTCAGCAGGGATGTCAGGGTTTAATTCTAAACGGATAACCCGGCCTCGGCGGCGTTTCTTTAAGAGAAACTCGAAATGTTGAACGAGGTCTTCTGCTTCCTCATCAACGGCGATGTCGCTGTCACGGGTAATTCTGAAAAGGCCCGAATGAATGATTTTAAAATCGGGGAACAAATCTGGTGCGCCTAGTTTTATGGCATCTTCGACGGCGACATATATATCGGTTTTTGATTTTTTGTCATAGGATAAGTGCAAAAATCTTGGGACATGGTGCGGGATTGGGATAATAGCGTAAAGCGGATCAGGGTGATTTTTGCGCCGTAGTGACAGCACCATACCAAATCCCAAATTAGCGATAAACGGAAATGGATGTGCAGGGTCTATGGCTAGGGGGGATAGCAAAGGTAGGACATTGCTATCATACAGATCTGAGAGCTTCTGGGTCTCTTTCTCGTTGAGTTCTGAAAGGGTTTTGACCTTAACGCGTTCTTCGGTCAGGAGCTCTCTGAGATTGTTCCAGCATTTGTCTTGGGCCTTGATAACTTTCTTGGCGCGTTTACTGATTTTTTCTAATTGTTCTTCTGGACGAAGGCCGTCAAAGCTTCGGCCTGTTATGCCTGCGAGTTCTTGGGTGCGAAGACCCGCGACCCGAACCATATAAAATTCATCAAGATTGCTGGCGGAGATAGATAGAAAACGAAGCCGTTCCAAAAGCGGAACTTCGGGATTATTCGCCTCTTCTAAAACTCTTGCGTTAAACAATAACCAAGAGAGTTCCCGGTTGAAATACTTTTCAGTCGGGGGAGTTGCTAAGGTTGGGGCGCTCAGAATTTCTGGTGAGTCTGTCATGTTGGTTGCCGCCTGCTACTTGTCAGCCTTATGGCAAAACTACAATGGGCATGCAATGGTTTATGCATCTATGAAGTGGTTGGGCTTAGGCGGCAGCGGCCTGGGCGTCGTCAACAAAACAAGTGTAAAGGCTTTCTGCATTAGGCGCGGTTCTAAGCCGTGTCCTGACATCTTCTTTGCGAAGCCTACGGGAAATCTGGGCAAGAGCCCGCAAATGGCTGCTACCGGCATCGGCAGGTGCCAGGATAAGAACCGCCAAATCAATCGGGCGTTCGTCAATAGATTCAAAATCAAGAGGGGTTTCAAGGCGAACCAGAGCGATACGAACTTTATCCAGACCTTCAATACGGGCATGGGGAAGGGCCACACCTGATCCAACGCCAGTTGATCCCAGTCTCTCGCGGTCCATGGCGGCGCTGACGATGTCGCGCGCTTCGACGCCGCTGCCAGCTAAGCAGCCGCAATCGACCATCAGCTGAGCCATCTCTTGGATCAGCTGTTTTTTACTTGTGACCTTAACGTCGCTAGCAACGCAGTCACGGGTGATTAAATCAATAATATTCATACCACATCCGGGGGAATGTCCATTTAACCCGGCGGGCCTTACACCGACTAGGGTTTGGGGTCAATCCACCCTATGTTGCCATCTGACCTTTTAAAAACCACGTTTAATCGGCCATGTTTGGCATTATTGAAGATGACAACACCGGCATCAGCGAGGCCAAGCTCTAAAGAGGCCATGCTTGGCGTCATGGTTTTGATGCTCCCTGGGCTTTCGGCAATGACAATGGGTTCGCTATTGCCTCGTGCGTCCTCATCAGAATCGTCGACCGGATTTTCTAGAATGAACATGGAAAAGGCTTCTTTTTTAGCCGCCGCATTGTGATCTTTAAGGCGGCGCGAATAACGGCGTAAGCGTTTTTCGATATGCTCTAAAGCTTCATCAGCTGCTGCGTATCCATCTTGGGCGCTACCGCTAGCTTCCATTGTCGCGCCGGATGGCAGATGAACAGAACATAAAGTCCGAAAGCCTGTGCCTTCTCGGCTGATATTAACTTGCGCGTCGCCCTCCCTATGTATGTATTTATCCATCATCTCTTCTAGTCGATCTTTTATTCGGTCCTGCAAGGCAGGGGATACATCAATTCCTTTAGAAGCGATTTGGATATTCATAGGGACTCCTTTTATGTGTCTATGGAATCAGTCTATACTGATTGAGGCCTTAAGCCTAGAGGAAAACGGCTAAAAGGCGCAATAAATCAACTAAAGCGAGTTAAATAAACGACGTGTTAGGCATAACTAACAGGCGTTATGTTTTAGGATACGTCTGCGTTCCACCGAAGATGGAATTCCTAGGGACTCTCTGTATTTCGCAACAGTTCTGCGCGCCACATCAATGCCTTGTGCCCGAAGCAAGTGCACCAGTTTGTCGTCTGACTTGACCGTTGTGGAGGTCTCTTCGGAGATTAAAATTTTGATCTTATGGCGGACGGCTTCAGCGCTGATTTGTTCGCCGCCATCCATGGCGCTGATACCCGCTGTGAAGAAATATTTAAACTCGAAAATACCGCGCGGTGTATTCATATATTTGTTAGAGGTCACGCGGCTGACCGTGCTTTCATGCATCTCGATCGCTTCGGCGATGGTTTTCAAATTTAGAGGGCGGATGTGATCTATACCGTATGCAAAGAAACCATCTTGATGTTTTACGATCTCGGTGGCGACTTTCAAAATAGTCCGAGCCCGTTGATCTAGTGACTTTACCAACCAACTGGCATTCTGATGACACTCGGTCATAAATGTTCGCGTTGTTTCATCAGATTTTGGTCCGCAAATTTCGGCGAAATATCGATTATTGACCAAAACACGAGGCAGGGTGTCGCTGTTAAGCTCAACGGCCCAGCCGCCTTGCGGCGTTTCCGTAATAACGACGTCGGGTTCAACGACCCCGGCCATTGTCCCGCCAAATGCCAGTCCAGGCTTTGGCGCTAGGGATTTTAGAGCCGCAATCTTATCGGCAAGCTCGGATTTCGTAATTTCACAAACTTTCGCTAATTTAGTCAAATCATGCTTGGCCAGCATTTGTAAATTATCGAGCAGAGCCTGCATGGGCTTGTCGAGCAGTTTTTTCTCACGTAGCTGTAGGCTCAAACATTCTCGAAGGTCGCGGGCAAAGACACCTGTGGGCTCAAAACTCTTTAATTGTGTGAGAACGCTTTGGACGCGAGTCTCCGTAATATTTAGTAATTCAGCAGCTTCTTCAGTGCTCAGGCGCATATAACCATTATCGTCTACATGGTCGATAAAATAGGCGGCTATCATGCGTTCTTTTGGATCTTTTATGTCGTGTGTGAGTTGATCGTGTAAAAATTCATGAAGCGTGATCGGAGCTTCTGTATTTTCTAAAATGTTATAGTCTTCACCGCCGGAAAAACTCCCGCCAGAACCGGCTTTAGACCAATCGACACTACCGCCAACATCGGCTGCGCTGGCTTGCTCGTTGAGGACCGCGCTGGGCGCGTCTAGGCTTTGTTCAGCAGCGGCGACTGAAGGGGTTTCCATGTTCACTTCAGAAAACTCATCTAGTGTATCACGGGCAGCCGCAGCTTCTTCGCGGCGATTTTCATCGCCTGTGCCGCGTTCGAGTAGGGGATTGCTTTCAAGCTGTTCTTCGACAAATGCCGTTAATTCTATATTGGACAATTGCAGAAGTTTGATCGCCTGCTGTAATTGCGGCGTCATAATTAGGGATTGACCCTGTCTTAGCTTTAACTTTGGCGCGATAGCCATAATAATCCCGTTTCAACCTAGAGCAATTCACTCGATTTGATGCGAAGTGCTGCAATATATTTTTGCTTATTGGCCGATGTAACAGGAAATCTTTAAAAACTCGTTTCTGGTATGATTTTTGCTTAAAAGAAATGTGGGGGGAACCTCGTGCAAGGGTTTGGTGATCAGTCTATGATTGTTGGGGGCTCTGCGCGGGGCCATAATTTTTAGAGAATTATTTGTACAACAAAGGCCGCTCGACAGTATCAAGCGGCCTCGTTTTGAAGTTTGGGTCCGACTGGGCGCAATGCCCAGCTTCTCTGTAGATAAGAGTCATTTACAGGTGTAATTGACTCAAGATACCCCAATTTCGATAACGAAAGTACTGATCTAACAGCTTCGGGCGGTCCCCTCAAAATAGATAGACAAACTACACCTCCTTTCGATAACGCGGCTCCACAATGGAACGGCTTTGATAATTTATTTTATCAAAAAAATGGATTCGTGAAAAGAGCGAAGTTTAATTAAATTTCAGGCGCTCTTAATAGGAAATTAACCACGTTTTGACCAGAATTCACGCCTTGCTTAAGCTGGCACAAAGTTTAGCGCGACTCCGTTATTGCAATAACGCAATCCCGTCGGGCGAGGTCCATCTTGAAATATATGGCCTTGATGTCCGCCGCAGCGGGCACAGTGATACTCGGTCCGCCGCGCAAAAAGCTTACGGTCGTCCTTTGTACCGACAGCATCGTCAATCACGTTGAAAAAGCTAGGCCAGCCTGTTCCTGAATTATATTTCATACCCGATTCAAATAATGGCAGGGCACATCCAGCACAAACAAAAGTTCCGTCACGCTTTTCTTTATCCAGCGGGCTGGAACCAGGACGTTCCGTCGCTTCTTTACGCAGCACTTTGTACTGCATGCTGGTCAAGCGGTCTTTCCACTCGGCTTCAGTCAGGTTAGCCCAATTTATATTGGTATCTACAGTATCAGTCATAGGAGACTCCATATGTGGTTTTTCAGCATGGGATTTTGTACAAGCCATTAAACTAACGGCCCCAATCCCTAAAGTAAATTCACGTCTTCCAATCATAATAACCTCCTCGTTTAAGTGGTATGAACGCTATATGGTTGCTCAATGTTACGATTGCCAGTGACGTTTGGTTCACATTGGCGTGATGTTAAATCACGATGTCAATTAATGGGTAATGCTTTTAATGCACTAAGGAGCTGCGTCATAGATATGAATGTTATTATTATTGAAATTCCAGCCCACGTATTGGATTTAAAGAGTTGAAGGCTTATAACATCAGAATTAGGATCTAGTCTTAAAACTTGCCATACAAAATGGAGTATTGGTAATGTAAGAAATAGTCCAAGTTTTGGGGTGTATAACAATGGCCATTCTCCCCAATTCCAAGCATCATAATATAATTCCCCTGAAACCTCATATCCGACATGTTGGTTTGTTATCGCAAAAGTTAGTAGGGAAACGCAAGCGAAATAGCTCACTCCGACTCCTAACTTTACATGTTTACCAAACCTTCTGGCTGTAGATTTAATCCCGACAAAAGAGTCGTCCTCAATATCTTGGCAGGCATATATCGTATCATAACCAATGGTCCAGAATATCAGTGCAACATAAAGGACGACTGCGACAGGTGTAATCTCACCCGTCTTCGCCGCATAGGCAACCAATGCCGCCCAATTAAAGGTCATGCCAAGCCAGACTTGCGGCCACCATGTGATGCGCTTCATAAACGGATAGGCGGCCACCAAAGGAATAGAGCCTAGTGCGATCAGTTGCGCCAGGCGCGGCATAAGTAAAAGAACAATCAGTCCCACGAAACATTGGGCCGCGAGCCAAACTGAGGCTTGCTTCACACTGATCGTACCTGCCGGAATAGGGCGCAGCGCCGTCCGGTCCACTTGCGCGTCCAGATCACGGTCAACAATATCGTTATAAGTACATCCGGCGCCGCGCATGGCAATGGCTCCGATCAAAATAAGCCCGGCCCATTTCAGGTCAGACCATGCCAGCCCGTGGGATAAAGATGCAAATGCCAGCGCGATCCATCCCGGTAAAGTCAAGAGCCAATATCCAATGGGCCGATCATAACGTGCCAGCTGTAAATAGGGCCGCCAAGCTTCGGGCATCGAATACACCCAGTGGTTTTTATCAGCGTCTTTGATGGTTTGGCTCATGAGGGGTTGGCTATCATATTGGCGAACATTCTAAAAGTGACAAAGCCCCCCACCCCTAACCCCTCCCCACAGGTGGGAGGAGGACGTAACCAAGATGAATTTCCCGCCCCTTGATGGGGAGGGATTAAGGGTGGGGTGTGGTCTGGTCGAGTCATGGAGTATCTGATTCAAAAAATGGATTACAGCCATGAAGGCGGTAATGACGAAAATACTTCGCAAACTAAGTCTTCTCCGCTATCAAGCGCAAATGCGCGAGAACTACACACTCACACGGCTCTATGTGGAGGCCG
Organism: Hellea sp.; assembly: GCA_014238285.1. Lineage (GTDB taxonomy): Bacteria > Pseudomonadota > Alphaproteobacteria > Caulobacterales > Maricaulaceae > JACOMS01. Next base: position 4,123 of record JABABK010000042.1, on the reverse strand, counting down.
ATTTATCCCAAGGACAGGTCATCGATCTGTCCAAAGATCAGGCCCATTATTTGGGCGGGGTCCTGCGCATGACCACTGGCGGGTCTTTACGGATATTCAACGGCCGTGACGGAGAGTGGGAAGCGCAGCTAACCGATATCTCCCGTAAATCCGGTCAAATGAAAGTCACACGCCTGCTCAGAGAACCTTATGCCTGTCCGGATATCTGGCTGTGCTTTGCGCCGGTTCGTAAACACCGCAATGCCTTCATTTTGGAAAAAGCCACAGAGCTCGGCGTGGCGCGGTTTCAGCCCGTCACGACACAGCACACCCAATACGGAAAACTCCGCCTCGATAAAATGCAAAGCCAAATCATTGAGGCCGCGGAGCAGACGGAGCGGCTCGATTTGCCAGAGCTCAAAGACCCGGTGACATTGGAGCAATTACTGGGTGATTGGCCCGAAGGGCGAACGTTGATTTTCGCCGATGAAGTAGGGGATGCAAAGCCTGCCTTAGAAACTCTAAAAGAGATTTCCAGTTCATGCGCTTTACTGATAGGTCCAGAAGGTGGCTTTACGCCGCAAGAGCGTGACTTACTAAGAGAGCAGAACTTTGTCATTCCCGTTACTCTCGGCCCTCGTATACTGCGTGCCGATACAGCGGCGTTATCGCTCTTGACGTTGTGGCAATCTGTTCAGGGGGATTGGGGGTGAGCAGTGGCGCGTTAATATGGATTACCCTTTGGGGCATTGCGGCTATTGCGGGAATATTCTTATATTTTTATTTGGCTCAGAAGTGGCAAAATTGGCGTTATCCAGATTATGGCCGAGAGCTGGCAAAACATGACAAAAAGTTTCTTTCTGAGACACAAGACAAGATACGAAAGTATGGCTTATCTGCTGAATTTAAATCACCATGGAATTGGCCTTTAGCAATACTTTTCACAATCCTTACATTGACTGGGATGCTGTTGATAGGACTCTTGCCGTGGGAGTGGCTTACCACGCAATTGGACGCTAATCCGCCAGAGATAGCAGAATTAGGGGCGTTTTTACTGGTTCAAATGGAGTATGATGCTCGAAACACTTCTATAATATTAAGTATATTGTTCGGAGCCTTTTTATCAATTTTTCTTGTTTATTTATTTGCATCGCGGTTTGAAAAACTAACGACTTGGTTCGTTTTAACGCAGTGCACTGGCCAAAGTACTCTTGGTGAAAATGTTGAGGCAAGAGTAGTACAGGTCGAGCATTTTTTTCGGATAGAAAAAATTGAGCGTTCTGAAAACTTTGATCCAAAAAAATATTTTCAAATGATTGCCAACTTGCAAGGTAAAGCATTTGGATATGCATCTCTTATGCTAGCGCCTTTTTGCTTGGTTAGCTTTTTTGTTGAAATGAATGTCCGCCCGAATTTTTTTGAAAAAGGGCTGACACTGGGATCGATTATGCATTCAGAAACCCACAGAGTATTTTATAGTGAATTGAATAATGTTGGCGTGAGTTGCCTTTACGAGGATAGTGATTCTTACGAGGATAGTGATTCTTTTTTCAAGAAATCAAACTTAAGCTTCGATCAAAATGACAAAGAAATAGCATCAATCAAAATTAACATGTCGAATTTAGGACAACATGAAAAACTAGATAATAGGTTGAGATTGGCAGGTGTGCCTTTCGTTAAAGAAACCTATCGGTTTACTGACAAAAAGAACGCAAAGTATCCTTTCAAGTACTGTATAGAAAAGCTCTTAGAAGAAAATCCAAATCAACGGCGCGTTCTAATCAAAGTCATGCATCTCGACGAATTCGCTGGAATAACAAAATGACTCTCAACATCGACACAGAGAAATCCCGCGCGCGGCTGCAAGCCAAAGCCATCCGTGCAGCGGCGCATAATCCGGCCTCAGCGGTAGAGCTGATCACACATTTACCTGCCGTTAAATTCCGCCGCGCTAAAACCATCGGAGGCTTCTGGTCGATCCAGAGCGAGATTGATGTCCAGCCTTTGCTGCGGGCGCTTGAAGAAATGGGCCATGAGCTGGCCTTGCCGTGTACGCCGCGAACCGGTAAGCCATTGACCTTTCGGCGCTGGGCTTATGGTGAAGACCTTAAAAAGGGACCACACAATACGCGCGAGCCTTATGGCCACCAAGACGAGATGTTCCCGGATTTGGTGTTAGTGCCTCTTCTGGCCTTTACGGATCAAGGCGATCGTCTGGGGTATGGCGGCGGGTTTTATGACCGGACTTTGACCAAACTTCGCGAGACTAAAGACGTTTTTGCTTGCGGTGTGGCCTATGCTGCGCAAGAAGCCGATAGTTTACCGATAGGGCCCTATGATGCGCCTCTATCTGGTATGTTAACGGAAAAGTATTTTAAAGAATTTAGAAAGCCATCATGAAAGTCTTATTTTTAGGTGATGTCGTCGGCCGCGCTGGCCGCAAAGCCATTGGTGAACATCTGCCGCGCCTTCGTAAAGAAATGTCACTGGACGCTGTGATTTGTAACGCCGAAAACATGGCGGGTGGATTTGGGATTACGCCAGCGACGGTTCAAGAGCTTTACGATTACGGCGTCGATATCATCACACTCGGCAATCACAGTTTTGACAATCTGCAAGGTATCCCCGTCATTGAAAATGACGAGAAAGTGTTGCGTCCGATCAATTACCCGCCGGGCACAGTACCCGGGCGCGGCGTTGGGCTATATGAGATTGGCGATTACCGTATTATGGTGATTAACGTGCTGGGCCGTGTTTTCATGGACGCGCTGGATGATCCGTTCCAAGCCGTGGGCAAAGAGCTGGATACAGCGCCGCTGTGCGCCGTTGCCGATTTCATCATGGTTGATATGCACGCCGAAGCCACATCAGAGAAAAACGGCATGGGCTATTTTTGCGATGGCCGCGCCTCGCTGGTTGTCGGTACGCACCAACATATCCCGACTTCTGACACGCGTATCTTGCCGCAAGGCACAGGCTATCAAACCGATGCCGGCATGTGCGGAGATTATAACTCTGTCATCGGTATGGATACTGAAGAGCCGCTCTATCGTTTTACCACTCGCATGCGCCAAGGACGGTTTACCCCGGCCAGCGGCGAAGGCACGATGTGCGGCGTCTATGTGGAAACAGGGGCTGATGGCCTTGCGACGGAAGTCCGGCCAATTCGGGTTGGCGGGGTTCTAGCTACGGCTGAATAAAACCACGCGGAGAAAGAGTTGAGAGTAACCCTTGCCGCCGCCTGTCCAATCCCCTAAATAACCGCCAAATGTAAATTAATTAAGGATTCCTCATGGCAGGCCATTCTAAATGGGCTAATATCCAGCATCGTAAAGGTCGTCAGGATAAATTGCGCTCTAAACTGTTTTCTAAATTGTCCAAAGACATTGCTATTGCGGCGAAGGTCGGCGGCGGTGACCCGGATATGAATCCCCGTTTGCGCCTTGCGATTAATAACGCCAAGGGCCAATCCATGCCCAAGGATAATATACAGCGCGCTGTCAATAAAGGCGCAGGCGGTGAAGGCGATGATTACGAAGAAATTCGCTATGAAGGCTTTGGCCCATCCGGCATCGGCATCATTGTAGAGTGCTCAACTGACAATAAAAACCGCGCAGCTATGGAAGTGCGGACGTCATTTTCTAAAAATGGCGGTAACCTTGGCGAGACAGGGTCTGTGGCCTTTATGTTCGACCAATTAGGCAAAATCGAATATCCACTCGATGTGGCAGATGAAGACGGCATGATGGAAGCCGCGATCGAGTCCGGTGCAGATGACGTTGAAACCGATCCGCCTAATGATGATGATTTTAGTGATTACGAACCGGTCCACACGATTTACACGGCCCGTGATGATCTTGGAGCAGTGTCTGCTGAAATGGAAAAGTTATTTGGTGAAGCCAAGTCGATCAATCTGATCTGGAAGCCGCAAAACGAAATTGACGCGCCTGATAAGGCCGCGCAGGTTCTTCGCCTGATAGACGCCCTAGAAGATTGTGACGACGTGCAAAATGTCTATCACAGCCTTGAAATGTCAGATGCGGCCATGGCGGCGATGGAAGAGTAAATTTTCGATAATGATTTTGAAAGCCGCTCTTTATGAGCGGCTTTTTTTTGTAAATAAAAACGCTGCGATGAAACGTAA
>JABABK010000041.1:13294-30732 GCA_014238285.1 Hellea sp. | reverse complement strand
TGTCCCCGACAATCGGTTCGATCAGATCTTCAATGGTCAAAATACCATCGGTACCGCCATATTCATCGACTACAATTGCCATATGGCTTCGCCGCGCTTGCATACGCCGCAATAAATCTTGAGCGAGCATTGATGGCGGTACAAATAATACTGGCCGTTTGATTGTGTTCAAGATTTTACGCTCTTTATAGGTTTTGGCCGAGCGCCCTTTAGCATTGAGCATTAAATAGGGCATGATATCTTTGATATGAACCATGCCAATAGGCTCATCGAGGGTTTCTTTAAATATCGGCAGTCTTGAATGCCCCGCCTCTTGAAAGGCTTTGCACAGCTCATGCAGGCCCGTATGGATATCAACCGCAATTATGTCGGCGCGGGGTACCATGACGTCCTCAACACGCAGCAAGTGGAATTGCTCGGCAGCGCTCATCATGCGCTTCTGATCAAGGGTTTCCTGACTGTCCGTTTCCGGGGCGCTCTCACGTCCCAAAAGGCGGTCCAGCCAGCTTATCGATGGAGGGTCTTCGCTCATCCGTCTCTACTTAAGTTCTAACATCAGGTTCTTTAATCTCATAGGGATTGTCAATACCCATTTCCGACAGTGCTTTTATCTCTAAAGCTTCCATTTCGGCCGCTTCAGTTTCATTCATATGGTCATAACCTAAAAGATGTAAAAATCCATGAACGATGAGATGGGACAGATGATCTTCAACTTTTTTGTGTTGCTGCTCGGCTTCTATAACAATTGTTTCGCGTGCCAGAACAATGTCTCCTAACATGGGTCCATCCATTGGAAAGGAAAGCACATTGGTAGGTTTGTCTTTGTTTTTAAAATCTCGGTTCAACTCCTGAATATGAGCATCATCTACAAATGCGAAAGATAATTCACCTTCGATTTCCAGCCCCATAACGGCACATGTTGTAATAACGGCAAGGTCACAAATTTCAGGAAGTTTAAACAAATGCCAATCCTCATCTTCAATTGCAATGTCGATAAGGATGCCCATTCTAACTGTTTCCTCTTGTTTAACTGACCCTATTAATGGCCAAATTGTAAAAAATAGCGAAGTTAAAAATGCGATTCCCGTCGATTGCCAAAAGGTATCAAAGAAATAGCCGGTAGTAGAAAATGGACAGGAAGAAAAGAGAATACAACCCGTTTTTATCGCAAACATCGTCAGTATAACAATTGCAAAAACGCCTAAAAAGAAAGGCCAAAAACTCCCTTTGAACCAACTCACATATTTATTCTCAACAACTTTCATATCAGCATGATAGTTTTATATCACAAAACCCCGTCGGACTTAGACGCGTCAGCTTCGTAGGCATTAATAATTTTACCAACGAGCGGGTGACGAACGACATCACTAGCCGTAAACTCAGTCGCGGCAATGCCTTTAATATCCCGCAGGATTTTAAGGGCGTGAGCGAGACCTGATGTTTGGCCGCGCGGTAGGTCCGATTGGGTCGGATCACCTGTGACCGCATATTTAGCCCGGTCGCCTAACCGCGTCAGCAGCATTTTCATTTGCGGGACGGTGGCGTTTTGCGCCTCATCAATCACGACAAAAGCATCCCTAAGAGTACGCCCGCGCATAAAAGCCAGCGGCGCAACTTCAATCTCGCCTGAGGCTCTTCGGCGATCCGTTTCGTCACGGCCGAGAGTCATATTGAGCGCATCCCAGATAGGTTGCATATAAGGATCAACTTTCTCGTTCAAATCACCCGGTAAAAAGCCTAGCCGCTCACCAGCTTCGATCGCAGGGCGACAGGCGATAAACTTCTGGACTTCACCGCGCGCAAGTAGCGACGCGCCATAAGCTGTGGCGAGAAATGTCTTACCTGTACCCGCAGGGCCAACGCCAAAGACAATGGTCTCTTCTTGCATCTGCCGGATGAAGCCTTCTTGACGAGGCGTCTTAGGCACAATCGGCGCGCGGCGCGGAAACGGAATAATCGAATCAACTGCTGCCGCTTTAACCTTGCCCTTACCGATGGCTTTGATCAGCGCGCGCACATCACTGGTCCCGCACGGCCAACCGCGCTCAAGGCGCTGGTAAATTTCGCGCACGAGTTCAGCAGCGCGAGCCCTCGGACCCGCTTCACCGTTAATATGAACAGAATTTCCCGGTGCCTCCACATAGACATCAAAGGCTTCTTCTATCAGCGCTAATATCGCATGGTTCGGCCCGCACAAAGACTTGACTAAATCAGCGTCGTTAAATTCTAATATGTCTGTCTGCTTACTCAAGCTAGATCTCCAGTTAATGAATTGCGGCCTGCGCCGGTAATGGTGACAGGCACCACTTGACCAATCAAGTCGTCAGAACCGTCAAAGTGCGTACCCTGTAGATAAGGGCTGCGGCCAAATAGCTGTCCGCCGTCACGTCCAATACCTTCCACCAATATATCAAGCGTCCTGCCGATCAGGCTGTGGTTAAAATTGCGCTGCTGTGTATAGAGTAAATCTTGTAGGCGCTTGAGCCGTTCAGACTTAACCTCTTCAGGAACTTGGCGCGGCATAGAAGCACCTGGCGTGCCGGGACGTATGGAATATTTGAAAGAGAACGAGCTGCCATAGCCAATTTCTTCAACGCATTTCATGGTTTGTTCAAAGTCCAAATCGGTTTCACCGGGGAAGCCAACAATGAAGTCACCCGAAAGCGCAATATCTGGCCGCGCGGCTCTAATCTTGGCGATGAGGTTTTTATAGTGCTCATATGTATGGCCGCGGTTCATGTCGCGAAGAACTTTGTCAGAGCCCGCTTGAATAGGCAGGTGTAGATAAGGCATAAGCTTAGGCTCATTCCCAATGGTCTCGATCAAATCATCATCCATATCGCGCGGATGAGAAGTGGTAAAACGAAGGCGCTCAATACCGCCAATCTTAGCCACATGTTTGATAAGATCGCCAAGGCCCCATTCCTCACCAGATCCATCAGGTGCATCCGCCATATAAGCATTGACGTTCTGGCCGATCAAAGTGATTTCGCGGACGCCCTTTTTAGCAAGGTCCCTGGCCTCAGCCACGATTTGCGCAACCGGCCGAGAGACTTCCGCGCCGCGCGTATAAGGCACAACACAAAAGGTGCAAAACTTATCGCAGCCTTCTTGGATGGTCAGGAACGCGGCAAAACCTTTGGGGTCGCGTGTTGTCGGAAGTTCATCAAATTTTTCAAGTGTATCAAATTCCGTTTCAAGAACATTGCCTTGCTTGCGCGCAACACGGGCAATCATTTCGGGAAGCTTATGATATGTCTGCGGCCCCAGCACCATATCGACCACAGGGGCGCGGCGCATAATCTCTTCGCCTTCTGCCTGCGCGACGCAGCCCGCAACAGCAACAGTCATCTCGCCCCGGCCTTCAGATTCCTTAGTTTCTTTCATCTTACGAACACGGCCAAGCTCTGAGTAAACTTTCTCAGCCGCTTTTTCGCGAATGTGACAAGTATTTAAAACCACGAGGTCAGCATCATCCGGCGTATCTACGGCCATATACCCAATCGGCGCGAGCACATCGGCCATACGCTCACTGTCATAGACATTCATCTGACAGCCATAGGTTTTGATAAAGAGCTTCTTGGCGTTCTGGGCGTTCGCAATATTGGACGCCGTTTCGCTAGGTTTAGCGATAACCGGAGACTCAATATCACGGGACGCGTTTATATCGCGCGGTGATTGAGAGGTCATGTTTGTTTCCGTATTAACTTAGCGCGGGCCTATAGGCGGGAAATGCTCGCTTGGCAAGCATAGACCTGTCCCAACCCGCCTCTTGACCTACCCCCTTGGCAAACTCATCAAAAACGATAGCGCGTCTTTACTTGGCAAAAAGAAATATCCTCCCCCTTTAAGTGTAACGAATTGCTGAAGCTTATTATACTCAGACGCCTTGGTATGATCCACGGGGCATTTTTCGCCATCGATTTTATCGTTATCATCTACGCAGCCAAAATATTTGTCTTTGCCGGGCGCCTGAATAGTGAAGCCCTTAGGCGCGCTGGACGCTATTGGGTCATATTCGTTTTTAAGACCATGGAAGTTACTTCCCATAACCCAAGTTTGTTGAATAAATTCGAATTGCCGATCAAGGTCCGCATTCAAACAGATAAATAAAGTCCCTTCATTTCCAGCCTCATCCTTATAAGCGCGCCCTCTGCGTAGAATACGGTGGCGGTTGGCGACGTCCAAATCTTTGGGATCATTGGGGCTGAGACTTTCTCTTGGGAAACTCCGCCGAACATGGGATCCAAATGGGCAGGCGTGGCCTTGCGGATCATCCCGGCCAAAAAGATATTCATTGTCATGTTTGGCGTTGAGCGCCGAAATCGGCGTATCGCCGGGCTCAGGTAATTCGCTATTTCCGCTAGCAATATCCGTCAGGCTTATTGGCCGGGTCACAAGTGACGTCCCGTCTTGCCACCTACCAATCATCTTGGCCTGGATAATTTTTTGAACTTTTTTTGCATTGATCATTTTATCAACGGAGGATCCCGTATTGGCATGGGAGTGTATGAGCGATTTCGCCATATCCAGCGTTACAGATTTAAACGCACTGACATTTTGTTCCAGTTGGCGAATGACAAGGTAAGACCCATTACGACCGAGGTCTCGGATATCTTTGGCATCAGGTGTTCCAAATGTCGGGTATTTAGACGGCTGAAGATTGGCCAGTGCTGGTAAAATTCTATGGGGATCATTTTTGGCAAAAACCTGCGGCGATGGCGGATAGTAACCTCGATTATCCTTATACCCCAAAACAATCTCGCCTGGATTAATCAAGTGAATAGATCCCGGGAAACTAACGGCTCTTTTACTACCCTTAAGAATGGGGTTGGACACACCGTCAACAAAACCAAAAGGTTCGCGTCGCGGGCCTTCTTGCTCAGTTTCATGTTTGAAACGAATTTCCTTAATTTGACACCCGCTATTACCTAATATCTCTTTCCTCAGCGCGATATAACTATCTTCGTCATAGCTATAGAGAAACAAGCTGGCCAAGACTTCATCATTGCCGTCATCATTGCCCCAATCCATAACTTCAGGATCTCCCAGCAAAGCTTTGCGAGTTGGATGCTGCATGCCGAGCGTAAATGCTGGTGCAAAGCCATCGGCCTCAAGCTCAGATGTTGGCGTCCGGTTCCCTTGCCATAATGGCGAACCGTCAAGGATATTTTGATTATCCAAAATTTGCAATCCTTCCGGCGCTAGGGCGATATAGGTAGCTTTATTTTCCGGCTTAGCTTGACCAAAATTTAAATGCGGAATAGCGCGGTCTAATAGCGCGCAAAAATCTATGGCTGCCTCAGTGCCTTCACTTTTAGGCCGGCTAATAATTATCGTTCCGCCGACATTAAGGTGCCCTGCTCCGCCAAAGACCAGGTTTTGAATTTGGTCGGTTTGCAGAGCATGTTCAGGACGTGTCACTGATCCAAACAGATCAATCCAAGCTTCAGCATCGCTCGTCGTTCTGGCACGAACTATGCCATCACGGATCAAGGCATTTCGCCGAATCATTTCTACTGAAAGATCCGGATAGGCCGAATACCAAAATGGTGTGGCTCGCATAGACCCCCGTGCCCAGCGTTTAAACCGGTCCCCATCTTCGACACCTTTAAACATGAGGTTTTTAGTTCGCGGGAACCCAATGCAATGACTCCAGGCTGCATTCACTCCTGTCGAGACTTTGGTAATAAAATCCTCCAAATAACTTTCCCAACTGCCATCATAATTGGAGAAAAATACGTAATTACGCGTCTTAGGTAAATGTACCCAGCGCGCATAATGAACCGTCCCGACATTGCCTAAAAATCCGGGCCGGATAATACCTGTTGTCAACATTCGGCGTATCAGTTGAAAAGATAGCGGCAGTAGAATCCTCATCCTGAACCATTGCGGCACTAAACGCTGCACACTGACCATATGGTTTTGAATCTGATCTTGACTCATAATGTCAGAATTTTCATTCGTCATAATAGCTTCGATATGGTCGGGCGGCGTCGAAGAGTCATGGGGCGTATTAGCCATTTCAGATGATCTAAGCTGGTTGTAAAGTGCGCTACCAAACAGACCAATCGCAATCAAAGCAAACGGAATTGCGATTGCGAATACCAGAAAGGTATCGCTAAACACATCCCGGTAAGGTTCTATTTGTAAGGCATTTGAGTCTCTTGCCAATGCTGGCCAGCTTAACCCTTCTTGCTGTTTGGTAACCCAATTTCTGGGAAAGGACAAAAAGTTAAACACTAGTGATATTAATAGTGTCCATCCCGCCAAAGGAGAGCTTAATAGTCCGCCCGATAAAGCGGGGGCATTTATATTCGGCTCAAGTATCCTCAAAGTTTTTAAAATGATCGCTGCAACAACCATTGGAATTGCAATCAAATATATTAAGGCGTCCCTCAGCGTTTTCCACAAATTGACGGGCTCACATAAGGGTGTTTTGCATTCCATCGGACTTGGGAAAAAAGCGCACACAAACACGAAGATAGCCGTAACAGAAAAAACGACCATGTTTAACTTCGTGAATATTCCGTATTTATACCGGGTATAGGAATGGCGATAGGCATGTATTGTCATGGTTACAATAGCTGCCCAGCCAAATGGATAAAACACCATATCGAAGACACTGGCATTCAAATACCGGTTGACGATCTCGTGGTCAGTCAAAAACAAATTTATATGAATATGAAGCAGAGCCCCCACAAGCATACACATGGAAAAAAAGGCGAAGAATTTAGCTTTAGATTTTTGATAGCGCGGTATTTTAGCGGTCAAATCCCGTAACGCCACCAAAAATGTGAGAATTGCAGAAATAGCAACGGCGATCCAAATATGTTTTGAAGGCCCAAGGGATAGAAAATCTGTTTCGTAAGGTATTCCAGAAATCCAATTGGAAAAAACATCAATTGTCAGCAGCTTATTATAAATAGTCGGCCAATAAACAATCAAACAAAATATCATACTGGCAAAACAAAGGTCCCCCATTCGTCCCTTAGAGGCCATTTTCATTTTCCGGAAAATCATCCCAACAAGGCCTGCTAGCATGACCGATATAAAGACATAGCTTAATACATTACGCGCGCTGATCCACCAATCTGGTTTAACACCTTCTGCCGGAAGTACTTGGATAGGAAAGTGAGTGTAATCCTCTACAACCAAGGTGTTCCCGCCCATAATATTATCCATCAAAGCAGCGCAAATTAAAAATAGGATTAAGGCCGGTAACAGCAAAATCCTCGGGAAAAGCTTAATCCCTAAATTTATCACTTCGCCCATGCCAAGGTTTGCGCCAGTTGGACGTTGGTTCCATTCATCATTAGCTGTTTCAGCAAATTCCGGTGCAATAGATCCGCCTAAAACCCACCGATCATCCTTAAGCCGTTCCGTCGAATACAGCTCTTCTCGCAAGGCATGCAGCTTAGCCTGATGGGTTTCATATATTGATGAAACTTCTAATTCTCGTAAGCTTTCATCAAGCCAATTGGAAATATTGGCCTCAGATTTAATCCGCGCCACGCTAAGCTCACCAGAGCCGCAAAATGGTAAGCCATTGGCAGATTTATTCGTCAACAAAGTTGGCCAAATACTTTGCTGTAGATTCACAGCATGATCAAAAAGCTTGGATTTAAGTTTACGGGTGGAAGCCTTTTTTAAAATCCCTAATGCCGTATATAATCCTAAAAGCTCATAACCAAAATTATTAGCTAAATCTTCGATAATGTTTTCAAGATCACCATCAACACTCATTTCTAAGACGAGGTAATCCGGTTCGCTTTCAACATCGGAGTCACCTCTGACAATATGGGCACTCATAAAATGAAGATATTCGCAACTTTCAAGGCCAGCATAAAACCTGGAGCCATTATTTCTATCTGATGGCGGACATTTGGAAGGATCGTATTTATCTAGGCTATCCTGCAAATCTTGGCCTAATTCAGGATTTTTACGCTTCAAATATTCGAGCCATTCCTTAGGGTTTTTAGTGATAAATTCTTCGGCTGTTTCTCCATCAATTTTTGAGCCATCAAATTCAGACATTATCGTAACAAAACTACTATTTTCGACCGGTGGGTCATATGCCATTGTGTAATCGTCCGGTATAGGGCCAAACAATGTATACTGACCTAGTTCGGGAACCCGTATATTTTTAAACTGGGTTAAACCATTAAACATAGTTCGTAGCATGGTACGGGCCCAATGCTGCCCGAAACAAGGATGATGTCCGGAAACTGGTCGCTGCCGCGTAACGTCTTCGGTCAAAACATCCGGACTTCCAAAGGTAAAATAGTGGCCGTCATGTGTTTTGATGTCTTCAGAGGTCAAGAATTGATCCGTCTTGTCTCCGAACAAAGACTCATCTTTCATCGTCTTGCCCGTCAGCAAGCAAATTAAATCGCCCTCGCTTATAGGCGTATCTTTATAGACAAAGTCTTTAGCGGCTTTGCGGAAGATTAATTTCGTCGGCGTATCAAAACGCAAGGCCTCATCGATAAAAGTTGGCGTACTGTTATTATGATTTTCAAAGTCCTTATTCAAAGCTGAGACGAAACCCTCAACCATATTCCCTTCTTCCGGTGATAAGCAGTCATTCACTTCGATATCTGAAGTCGGAAAAGACCCGTGATCAGCATACCATTTTTCCATGGCAGGTAACATATTGGCAAAGCCCGAGCCCGTTAAATATTGAAACGATCCTGCAACCTCCATGAGGATATCGGTTACCTTAGTTTTATAAAGTTTCTCAAACTCTTCATCTGTGCAATCTTTATATTCGGGCCAGTTTCGCGCTGTTTTTTCAACGGTTTTTAAACGCTCAAGGAGGCTCCCTTTTGCTGGTGCTTTGTAGGAATCATCAATGGTTTTGCGGTATATCTTTGCAATATATTTTGATAGATTTGTAAAAAGCGCACTACGACCTCCCGGGTTCAAAAATAGATTTCCGAACATGCCCCCAATCCATAGGAAAAAATCATTGGCAGCGCCAAAAAGGTCCTTACGTTTGATAGGCTTCAAACGAAAAATTAGACTGAGAATATTAACAAGCCAGAATATTGCCGACCGGTTTGACGGCATTTGGACGCCAAGAAAATCTCGCACAAAAATATGGGTGACCACAAACCCGTAATCTCTAACAGCGTTAAACTCGGTCGGCAAAGGCTCTCCTTTAAACCAATATTTAATCCGCTTTAACTGTCCCGGATTTTTATTTTCCTCATGAATATTTTGAATAGCCTCATTAACAGCTAATTCTGCTTGTTCTCTGATAATATCAAAAGGTTGCCCCAAAAATTCTACATCCGTACGGCGATATAAAGATGGTGAAAGCTTAAAGGCGGCTTCGATAATTTTCCATTGTAGGGCAACACCTTCATCATCGGCCGTGATGAAGAACCTCATGCCGTGAGACCCAATATCAAGCGCATCATCATAATTTCCTAATGAAACGCTTTCAGAGGGCCAGTCTTGATTTAACTCAAGATCATCGGGCCGAGGGCCAAGAAAGCCAATAACATCGTCATATTTCGCAAAAAAATGCACATTAAGCGGCTCGCCGCCTGTCAGGTGATATGTAACACTTTCATGATCTCCAGAGAGGATGCTCTCACCGATTCTATCGAGCATTTTTACACTAGGAAATTTTTTCCCAGACAACACTTCCTGCCCCAATAGAGCAGAGACCCATGACTTACCTTTTAAAAACACAGCTGCCCCTTGGTTACCCTACACGTGGCTATGCTAGCATATTTTCAATCTTAGTTAAAGCAGGTTTAAGCTCTGCAATCTTAGCTTTAGTTTTGGCGATGTTGAGATGGTTTTGGTATTCGCTTGATGAGTCTAAATTTTGTTTTCTAAGAAGCTCTGCCAATGCCATTCTGGAATAAACCTCATGGACCGGATCGCTAATATCCAAAGCCGTTTGCAATGCTATATTTGCCGCCGACATCGCTTCTTCAATTTTACCGTCACGTTCGGCCAATTTTGCCGTAGCGAGCTTAATGTAAATCTTCCAACAATTATTCCGGCGCTCATAGTGTCCATAATTTACTTCTGTTTCGAGAATTTTTCGAGCTTTTTCGAGCTGGCCTGTCTCGGCATGAGTGAGACTTGACCACGCGGCCACTAGAGAACTAATTCCTAAATTTGAATTTTCGATACACTGATCATAAGTACTAGAAAAGGTATCCGCAGCATCCCAACTTCGTCCTGACCGGTAAAGCCGGTATCCAAGCGCCAGATCACAATTAATATGCGAGTGCGTATGATCCATCTTCTGGGCAATCACACGAGCCTCACCATAGAGCTCTTCCGCCTTTGCATATTCGCCTAATTCAACCAAATACCAACTGGCAAAAACCCTATACTGGCACGCCGGCAAAAAAATTGATTTCAAGTGATCTTCATCGCCGGAAAACTTATAAATCGACTCGGATAGCTCACATAGCCGCGTCGCGGCTAGCCTAACATTCCCCAATTGAAAATCGCTATTGGACATCAAGAACTCGGCATGATGATGGAGCCTAAAATAATTGAATTTTTTCGCAAGCTCTGAAGCCTCAGCCGCAAGTGCTTTAGAACCAGAAGTCCCGTTAAGCCATCTGGCGCTGCTCAGATGGCAAAGAACCATCGCCTTCAAAAATGGTTTTGGATTTAACAGCCCGCTAGAAATAGCGTCTTCAAACAAAGGTACTAATGATTGTTCTTGGGCCAATTGCTGAAAAGCCACATAAGTTTTCGATCCAAATCTAACCTTACGGAACCTCGCATCATCCGTCCCCAGGTCATCGCAAATTGACGCCGCTCTAAAATAGAGAGACTGCATTGTTTCTATGGCTGCGTTCTTGATACTGTCATCGCAAGCCGTCCATAAATGATCTAAAGACAGCTCAAGGGCTCCAGCATGCTCGGCATGATAGGCCATAATTTCAGCCGGGGTTTCAGGACCAAGCACATCATATACCCATTGATGAATTTCTTGACGTTGTCTTCGTGTCAGTCCCGAATAACAAACTTCTTGATGTAAATGATGCTCAAATCGTAATGTCTTATGGTCTTTCCATGTCAAGATGCCTTGAGACACCGCCTCCGTAACAGCCTCTTTAGCTGGCGTGAAGTTTTTACTAAACAACATCCAAAGCCGGTTGAAATCAACTTCAGATCCCATGGCGCTGGCGATTTGCACTAAGTGATGGGCAGGCTGACTTAATTGGTCAATTTTTTCCCTCAAAAGAGGTTCAAGTGCTAGAGGTAAGATCTCGTCGCTCTCTGACGGCTTAGTATTGAGTGATTTTTTCGAAAATTCTATTAAGGCTAAAGGCAGGCCTTCTGACCGCGACAATATTTCCTCGATTTGCTTCGACTTTTCAGGGTCGCCCATGATATTTTCCACGAGGCTTTTTGAAAGATCCGTATCGAGCGGCTCCAAATGAATAATATTGTTAGCAAATTTTCGCGTATGTACTTCACCATTTGGCCGTGACGAAGCTAGGATCGTTAGCTTCGGGTCATGGATAGTTTGGGTAACAAATTGAACGCACCTTAAACTCTCAGCATCCATGTAATGAACATCTTCAACAATCAATAACAGCTTGTCCGATTTCAATATTTGACGAAATAACAATTCAATCGCAGCTTGGATAATTTCAAACTTTTTATCCGCGCGAACATCGTCAAGCTCGGAAGGCCCCGAATTGGTCAAGAACTTTAACGCTTGCCGGATATTTGGATCGGCAGAAAATTGATCAATGGCTTGCTTGATAATTGTGTAATTCGTTGTTGAGTCAAACCGCATAAGATTGCGAACTAATAGCCTCGCCGTATAAAATGGAGAGTGCCTAAATACTGATAAACCGCCAATCATCTCTATCCGGATGTTTTTCCGAATGGCTATGTTCACTAATTCTCGGATCAGATGAGACTTACCCATTCCTGCCTCACCGATAATCCCCGTATGGTTCGCAATAGTTTGAGAACCGCCCGGCAAACTTTTTGCAAGTTCAGCCAGTTCAGAGCGGCGCCCGATAAGTCTTTTAGGAGATCGGTCCCACGCATTAAGCGGTAAATATTCCATTTCCATATCAGGTGGAATTTGAAATATTTCCTCTCTCATAATCGTCAAATTGACAGGCTCAGCTTTCAAATGTTTGTCGATTAATCCTGCTGTTACGCCTGACAGGGTAATAACATTGGGCACGCCGGCTTCTTCGATTTTAGCCGCGACATGCGCCGTACTGCCAACCGTATCCAAACCACCACCAAAGTCATTATTTTGCCACCGCACAATGACGTATCCTGAATGAATGCCGATGCGAATATCAGGTTTGGGAATTCGCGGTTTTGTCGGCATCATTTCAAGGTTTTTCAAGAGTTTCATACCAGCCAAAACAGCGCGAAGCGCATGATTTTCCTGATTACCGATAGCCCCAAAAACAGCTTTAATCCCATCACCCAAAACGCGCAAAACTTTTCCGTCAAACGCATGAACCGCATCGATCATCTGGCGAACAGCAGGGTCTAAAAACTCGGCCGCATCATCGGGCGATAAGGTTGAAACGATTTCCGATGACCCAATTATATCAATATACATAATCGTAACAGCGCGTCTTTCAGGTAAAATTTCTGAGAGCGGCTCGGACGGGTCATGATAAGGGTTACTAAACATATAAGCGCGAACGGTAGACGAGTGAGCGGAGGGGGTTCAAGGGAAAAATTGCTCCTATGACAAATATGCTCATAAAAACCCCAAAAGGTTTTGCCAGATGAGTTATTCTTGGATATTCTTTGGGGAAATTAGTAAGGCGCGGTGTTTTTATGTCGGATTTTGATGTTTTTGATGAACCTTTTCGATCTTCGGTTGCGCTTAACAGTTTGTCGCAAATTAGAAATTATAAAAAAAACGACGTATTGATTCATCAAGACAACAATGACGACAACGTTTACTTGATTCTCAAAGGCGAAGTTAAGGTATCAAACTATGCTTTAACCGGACAAGAAGTTTGGCATACTTCCATCAAAGCTGGTCATTTTTTTGGTGAAATGGCCGCGATTTCAGGCGATGAACGCTCTGCCAATGTCACGGCGCTCGCAAGTACAAAGGTTGCCATTTTAACCAAAGCAAACTTTTTACGGGTCTTAAAAGAAGATCCCGACATTTCACTTTGGGTCATGCGAGAATTAGTCCGCCGATTATCAGATACAACGACACAAGCCTATAATCACGTCACAAAAACTGTCTCCGAACGCGTGCATCTTGAATTGCTTGGCCTTTGCAGCTCCAAACCCAAATCTAACGGCCATTATGAAATCAGACCTAAACCTGTTTTGGCTCAAATAGCACGGCGTATTAATACTGACCGAGAGACAGTTTCACGAGAAGTGTCAAAGCTTGTACAGGCAGGTATCATAACCCGCCACTCGGACCATTACGATGTTCTGGATCGTAATCGCTTGGATGTTTAATATTGGATGTTTAATATTAAATTATGGGAGCGCTATACGCCCCGTATAAGAAAAATTTTCTTCCATGTTCAGAAAAGAAAATCCCTCTAACGCTCCCATAATCTACAGGTTAAAACCTGTCGAAACCTTACTAGCAAATATTGCCCGGCATTGAGCGTGATAACCATCACGGTTTAAAATTAATTTGGTGAATTTTGAATTTATATTGATGTTTTTAAATTTATCAATGACATGCAGACTTATTAAATGAGACCTTTTTCGACCCATCTAGCATAGATATATTAGCCTTAAGCTCATCATTTTCAGGCGTGTATGTAATACGCTGTGGATAATCATGATCGACATTTTCAAAAATATATTCTGGCCCAGCCTCGACTTGTCTAAATGTGATAGCGCGCCCATTACTACCCGAAATAATTAAATAGGTTTTATCATTTTGGGTAGAAATACGCATTTGTTCGAAAAAAGTAACGTCTCCAGCTTCATTGCGGTTCACCGCATGTCCGAACAACCACCCTGAAGGGTCAATATTCCAGACTTCACGCTCTAAACCATTGTCATTTTCCCAGCAGCCGAGAAATGGATGAAGTTTTTCTTTCGAATTACTTTTAGAACTCCCGTTGCAACCTGCTAGCAACCCCAACGTTAGCCCGGCAAACATTAAAGGAATTAGAATCATATTTATCTTACGCATGCAGCCCCTATAACCACTTGCCGCGTCAAAAACACCATATATTTTTAAAAACTGGCAAGCTATACAGCCTCTAATGTTTAGAACCATCGCTACATTTTTTCGTATGCTACGCACAGGCTGGGTCCTGGTTCGCCATGACGCGCTAGTCCCGGCTGAATATGCTGGCGCTGTGCCATGGTTTGTGCGCCTATTTGGCGGGCTATCACGTATCTTCGCCATTCGAGGCCGCGCGGAAAACCCCGGTGAGCGTTTTGCCAATGCCTTAGAAAAACTCGGACCAGCCTATATCAAATTTGGGCAAATCCTATCGACCCGCGGCGATATGCTGGATCCCATCTTTGTCAAAGGCCTGTCGCGCCTCAAAGACAAAGTTCCGCCTTTTGAGATGAAAAAGGCCGAAGCTATGCTTGCCGCAGAATGGGGCATGCCGTGGCAAGACCGATTGGCAACACTCTCAGAGCCCATTGCCGCCGCCTCTGTGGCGCAGGTTCACAAAGGCACCCTGACCGACGGCACAAAAGTCGCTGTTAAAATTCTACGCCCTAATATCCGCGAAGCCATGCGCCGGGATATGAATGTCTTGCATATGGTCGCCAACTTAGCTGAGTTTTTTGTACCAGATACCAAACGCCTTGGGCCAAAGTCATTTGTAAACACGGCAGATCGCGCCGTCATGCTGGAGCTTGATCTACGCCTCGAAGCCGCCGCAGCCTCCGAAGTATCAGAAGCTGCCATAGAAACCGGGTTTTTCAAGGTTCCTGAGATTTATTGGGACCTGGGCGGTAAAGATGTTTTGGTGATAGAGTGGATTGACGGCAAAGCCCTATCCGATGACACCATCCTAACCGACCCCAATTATGACTGTCAGGACATTGGCCGCAAAGTCATGCAAAGCTTCCTCGCGACCAGCTTTGATTACGGCGTATTTCACGCCGATATGCATGAAGGCAACATGATTGTTACGGATGACGGCACGCTTGTCCTCATCGACTTTGGCATTCTTGGAAGGCTTAGCCCCAAAGAACAACGCTTCCACGCCGAAATTCTTTATGGATTTATCAAGCGCGATTACCTGCGCATTGCCGAAGTTCATTTTGAAGCCGGCTATGTACCCGCCCATCACACCATCGAAGACTTTGCCTCGGCCCTTCGTTCTGTGGGTGAACCTATTTTTGGACGCCTCGCCTCTGACGTGTCTATGAGCCGCGTGTTAATGCAGCTTTTCGAGATCACGGAAATCTTTGATATGGAAATGCAGCCCCAGCTTATCATGCTACAAAAAACCATGATGCAGACCGAAGGCGTGTGTCGGCGCCTAGATCCAAAATTTGATATGTGGGCCACAGCCGAGCCTATTGTCGCCGCCTCGATGCGCCGCGAACTTGGCATCGAAGGCCGCTTAGGTGATTTTCTCGACAATATGGACCGGGCGCGCCGGACGCTCGAAAAACTTCCAGACGCCACAGAAAATATCGCCGCCCTGGCTCAGGCCTGGGCCAATGGCGATGTGGACTTGTCTAAAAACTCCGGGCTAAACGGGTCGTCCCCAAAAATCAGTGTGACCAAGCCTATTGCATGGGCGGGCTTTGGCGCGCTAGTGACACTAGGCGGCATTTGGGCCGTTTCGCAGTTTTAGGATTTTTGCGTGAACAAACGCGTTTTACTTATCATCGGCGGCGGCATTGCAGCCTATAAATCGCTTTTCTTAATCCGCGTGCTAGCGCGACGCGGTATTGCCTCTCGGGTTATATTGACCAAAGGCGGTAGTGAATTTGTAACAGCGCTCTCAGCCGGCGGTCTTTCCGGCGAGAAAGTGTTCACTGATTTATTTGACTTAACCGATGAAGCTGAAATGGGGCATATTGAACTATCGCGCAGCGCTGACCTTGTCGCCGTAGCTCCCGCCACCGCCGATATCTTAGCTAAAGCCGCCCACGGCATAGCCAATGATCTCGCGACCACAACCCTTCAAGCCACGGATAAACGCGTCCTATTTGCGCCTTCTATGAATGTGCGCATGTGGGAATCGGCAGCGACCCAGCGCAATGTCAAAACCCTTAAAGCCGATGGCCAATTTTTCGTCGGACCTGATGAAGGCGACATGGCCTGCGGTGAATTTGGCTTTGGCCGTATGGCCGAGCCGGAGCAGATCGCTAACGCTATCGAAAAAATCTTAAAGGGCGACACCACAATTGACGGTTTACGCGGCCCCAAACCCCTTAAAGGCAAACGCGCGCTCGTAACGGCTGGCCCAACACGAGAACCGATTGATCCCGTCCGTTACTTATCCAACCACTCATCGGGTAAACAGGGTTACGCCATTGCAGCGGCACTTGGACGCCTCGGCGCAGACGTGACTTTAGTATCAGGCCCGGTTGCAATTGATGCCCCCGCTTGTGCAAACCTCGTAAAGGTCGAAACAACCCAAGAAATGCTGACGGCCTGCGAAAGCGCTCTACCTTCGGATATTTTTGTATCCGTCGCAGCTGTGGCAGATTGGCGACCTGAAGGCCGCTCCGACAAAAAGATCAAAAAGGCTAAAGGCGGCATCTCTTCGCTGGCCTTAACTGAAAATCCCGATATTTTAGCAACGCTATCAACTGCTAAAAACCGACCGGAACTGGTGATAGGCTTTGCAGCGGAAACAAATGATGTGTTAGATCATGCTCGCGCCAAACTGTCTAAAAAGGGATGTGACTGGATTGTCGCCAATGACGTCTCCGGCGATGTTATGGGCGGTGACCATAACAGCCTGATTATTGTCACAGACAAAGGCGAGGAAACGTTTCCGCGCCTGACCAAACAAGATGCAGCCCGGCGCCTAGCAGGAAAAATATCGGAGCATTTCACATGAAGAAATTTATCGCCCTTTTGCCATTATTGATGCTGCCAACATATGCGGCAGCTTCTGACAATATGGCGGCATGCGAAGCCGTAATGGTTGAACAAGTTAAAGAAAATGGCGAACCGACAGGCGCGGTCATGCAAACCTTTGCACCAGCCGTTGATATAATCGCCTCGATCTATGATGATGAAGATGGGTTTTTAAACGAAATTGATGGGCGTGACGTCAAAGCCATTTTATGTCAGCGCTCAAGCGTCGTTCCATCCCTCAGAGATTTTCCTATTCTTAAGACCGGTATCCCTTTTGCCATTTCTACAGATTTCGAAGCTGTTGATTCCAGGTCCGTAACCATCTTCTTCAAAGACGGTGAATTTCAACACGTTTTCAAAGGCGCTGAGCTTTCTGAAAACCAACAAAGCAAGTTGATCGATGTCATGGAGGTCT
>JABABK010000041.1:0-13284 GCA_014238285.1 Hellea sp. | reverse complement strand
GGTCTTTAACTTACAGCCCCATGACCTAAAGATAAAAGACGCGCCGCCTAAAAAAAAATCAAAAAAGAAAAAAAATGAAGAGATTTCAGAGAAAGACGTTCAGGACGATACTGAAACCAACGACGAGCTGATCGAAAACGAAAACATCGAGGCCGAAACAGAAACCTTTGACGCGCAAAATATCGAAGAAGAATTGGGCGACATTGAAACATCAGATTTAGACGATATGCAAACTGATGACATCGAAGCTTCACGACAGGAATCTAAAGCTTCCACTTCTAACGGTTCAAAAGAGTAAATGAATATCATCTCGGGCTTGATCCGGAGTCCATATTACGTTTATTCATTAGGAAATACCTTGGGTAATATCCCAGAAACCAACTGGAATAACCATGACCCTCACCGTAGAATTTAAAAAACTAGACCATTTTGGTGATCTCGCCCTGCCCGCCTATGAAACCCATTTGGCGGCTGGTGCTGATCTTCGCGCCGCCGTCGCAAAAGACGATCCAATGATTTTAAACCCCGGAGAAAGGGCTCTCGTTCCAACAGGTCTGGCCATGGCACTACCCGCCGGCTACGAAGCCCAAATTCGGCCCCGCTCTGGCCTAGCCTATAAACACGGTATCACATGCCTTAACACGCCGGGGACAATCGACGCCGATTATCGCGGAGAGGTCAAAGTTCTTTTAATCAATCATGGAACGGATGCCTTTACGATTAATCGCGGCGAGCGTATCGCCCAAATGGTCATTGCTCCCATCACACAGCCGAGTTTTATTACAGTTGAAACCCTTTCAGAAACAACCCGAGGCGCTGGCGGCTTTGGGTCTACTGGCGTTAAATAAACGAGCACTATAAACGAGAGAGATATTATGACCGATTTAATCCGAGGCAAAATTTACGATTCGATACTGGACACAATGGGCAATACGCCTTTGATCCGACTGCCAAACCTAACCAAGGGTCAGACGGCTGATCTTTGTTATAAACTCGAATTCTTCAATCCCATTGCATCCGTCAAAGATCGCATCGCGATCTCCATGATTGAATCTCTAGAGGCCTCTGGCGCGCTTAAGCCCGGCGGCACAATCGTTGAACCAACATCTGGCAATACAGGCATCGGCATTGCTTTTGTAGCGGCAGCTAAAGGCTATAAGACCATCCTTGTCATGCCGGAACAAATGTCGATTGAGCGGCGCAAGATGATGAAACTTATGGGCGCAGAACTTGTGCTGACAGAAGCCGCAGGCGGTATCCCCGCCGCGCTCGCCAAAGCCGATGAAATTACGACCAACACGCCGGGCGCTGTCCAAGCGGGACAGTTCGTCAATGATGCCAACCCCGCCGTGCACTACCGCACGACCGGTCCAGAAATTTGGAATGATACTGATGGTAAAGTCGATTACTTCATCTCGGGCGTTGGAACAGGCGGCACACTGTCCGGCGCAGGGAAATTCCTGAAGGAGAAAAATCCTGATATAAAAATCATCGCTATCGAGCCTGTGGGTAGTCCAATGATTTCCAAAGGTGAAAAAGGACCTCACAAAATCCAAGGCATTGGCGCAGGCTTTATTCCTGACAATCTTGATACTGACCTTGTGGATGATGTCATTACCATTGAAAATGATGAGGCTTTTGAAATGGCCCGCCGCGCCGCCGCCGAGGACGGGGTTCCAGTCGGTATTTCTTCTGGGGCTGCTATCGCCGCATCGTTAAAACTCGCAGCCAAAGACGGCATGTCCAGCAAACGTATTGTTACGATCATTCCAAGTTTTGCCGAGCGTTATTTATCAACGCCTTTGTTTGACTAACCCTTACGGAAAAGCAAAGCAGGCGCTGCCGTAAGGCGGCGCTTCATCTGGATGAGTTTCACAATCACGCTCAAACAAATAAACATGGCTATCGTTGCCGTGAACCAGGCGGCATATAAACTCGCATATCCAACCCAAGATATGTTGATTGTCAGCAAAGAAATTCCCGCAAAAACAATCGTCATATTAATCAGGTTAAAGTATTTTCTGATGGCGTCATCAAGCATGTCCCAGGCAGATCCAAACGGCGCGCCGCTTAGATAGCCTTTGAGGTAATTTGGAAGATACAAAACCCTTGTCGCAAGTGACACAAAAATAAGAATAGCTATCGCGACTTTAGCGCTATCAAAAGGCCAGCCATTCATCGTTTCATTTGGAAAACGAGCCGTAATCAACAGGAAAAGCGTCGTGATGATAAACAGCAAAGCGCATGAAAACAACAACACCCTTAAATTGAATGTGCCATTGCACTTAAACTTTCGACGTCTATTCACCATACGGCGTGTCCCAATTTCGGCTAAAATTTAGCATAATTGGGATTCGAACAACTACGCAACCGCTAAAAATACAATCGAGATGCTAGTTTGAAGAGGGTTAAAAACTTAGACGGCCTCAGAAAATCAGGTTGAATTTCCTAACTTCGAGGTTTCGATAATATCAATTAAGGAAGTAATGGCGCGCTGGGGAGGATTCGAACCCCCGACCCCTTGATTCGTAGTCAAGTACTCTATCCAGCTGAGCTACCAGCGCACATCACGAAAGGAAGGCGCCTTTAAGCGGAAAGCCATTCTGATTGCAAGTGTTTTTTCACTTAATACAGCAAAGCTCCGATCAAGACTCAAATTACATGTCACGGCCCGGATCAAGATGAGGCAAATCCAATAATGAATCTCATTTTCCTTGCCGGATAAAATAAGCTGTGCTCTAACTGTTTTGTGTAAAGGGGATATTATGCAACGGCTTATTTTATCGTTTTTATTAATTTTTCTTAGCTTTACCCCAACATTCGCGGGTGATTTCCCTGAAGAACTAGACGGCCTCACACCCGCCGAATGGACCGAGAAAATCATTACCGAAATTGAGGCTGCCGATGCCAAAGATATGCCTTATTGGGGCGAAGATTACCCGCTGAATCGGCTATATGCTAAGCTGTCCTACTCCACAGTTGGAGAAGTTCCAGAACGTTTGGAAGCCTATCTTTCAGCTGTCGAGAAATCTACTTCCATTCGTCATAAAAGGATCGCATCAGACCTTAGAAGTACATTTTACGACTATGAGGAAAAAACCAAATATCCCGTCTCTGATGACTGGTTTATCTTGTCGCAAAATATTGCTGAACAAGCCATTCGAGACAAGGGGGACGATCTTTCCCTGCTTAGTACCTTGGAATTATTGATGAAGAATCATGAAGATGATCCTGCTTACCCTTTAGCTCGAATTATCTTTCATCATATGCATTCCTTAGCCGCCGGCAATAGAGTCGACCTCCCCGAAGCTCTTTATCATTTCAAAGAAGTTATAAGATGGACAAAATATTATTATCCTGAAAAGCAATGGCCGTCTCAAACCATTCCAGCCATGCATAATGCGCATAGTCTCACATTTAATCATAAATCTGGACAAAAACTTCTCGAATATGCGGCCCGATTCCCCACCGATCACGAAATCGTCAACATGTTCAATATGACTAAACTGGCTTATAAAGAATTGCAGTATGGTGATTTTGAAAAAGCCTATTATTACATAAACACAGTTACACCTTTTAAAGAATCCCGGCACTACACGTTTTACGTATCAGCTTACGCCATGATCGCTGCAGCTAATGGCGACAAAGAGGTCGCAACTGAAAAAATTCGCGAATATGAAAAATTAGACAAAAAGTTTTATATCTCGCGCGGCCCCATATTTATTAATGCAGCCAGGGTCATATTAGATTTGGATAGCCCGTCTGAATCCAACTTGCGAAATATTATAGAACTGACAATGGCTTTCCAGCATGTCAAAAGAGACGAATTACTGAACGCCATAAACCCAGCCCCAACGCTTAATCCTGAAGTTTCAACCCTAAGGCTAAATGATGGGGTTAGCGATATTTTCTTTGCCGGCAGACCTGTCTCATCTCAAAAACTAGATAAAATTACTGAAAGCAATTTCGAATTAATACAAACAACAATTGAGGCACTGGAAACGCAAAAATCAGTCTTGGTTTCAGATAAAGAAGCCGCGCTTGTCCGGTACTTTCATGACTTGATGGGGAAAGCTAAAATCCCTGCAACGGATTATTCGAAAGTAATCACTGAGATTGGAATGTCTGATTTTCTGGAACAGATGCAGGCGCCAAAAGGCGAGGAAATATCCTCGGCTCATGGATTACTGGCAAGCGCGATAACCGCTTGGCAAAACAACAACCTTCAAACTGCGTGGGAGTTAATTCCCGAAATTCGGGACCAGAACCAAGAAATATCGAAATATCAGAAAGCCCGAAACTTAATCATCAACGAGCTGGAAATAGACCTCCTTTCAGCCGAAAATAATACCGAAGAATTATTCCAAAAATCCCTGCAGCTCTTAGGCGATAAAACTTTATCGCGTCTATCTACCGAAGAAACAATTTCTTCAGTATTAGCGGCTTTAGCCAGCGCCTATGAAGGCAGAGGGCAAGTTTTTTTAGCGCGAAGAATATTGTCCCTTGATCCTCGATTAGCTGATCAAACGGAAATGCTTCCCTTTCATAATTTATTCCTGGCCGGATGGCTCGCAATCCTTTCCGAGGATTGGAGCAGCGCAATTACAATAATTCCCGTCATTGATAAGGCGGCCGATTCTGTAGAAGAAGAACTTTTAGCGCAATCCTTGCAATATATTATCGCTCCAAAATCTGATAAAGTGGTTGATCCTGAAAATATTAAAACAACTATACTTTCAGTGTTGGATACAAAATCTGTCAGCATCTCGCGGGATGAGCTGCTTTACTATATGGCTTACGGCGACATAATTAATACGAGTGAGCAAAACCAGGTCCTATTAGAGAAACGCACAAACATCTGGAATACAATTGCGCGCAAACGTTCTGAAACGCTCAGGGCCCTTCAGTCCAAAGCTTCACATGATCATAATATTGCCAAAACTGCTCAATATAATAAAGACGTCACGGCCCTTACAAACACGCTTGAGAACAGCCAAGTCAAAAATATATGGAGCACTTTATTGGCGGCTTTGGCTCTTATAGCGTTTGGTACTTATTTTCTAAAATATCGCCGCGCGGAAAAAATTACCACACAGATACGCATAAATACGGATCAACTATCCGACAGACAATCCGTATTCGTTCACTATATAAATGACATCCAAACCATCAATGATCGATCCAGATCAAGCGCTATGGAAAATTTATCATCACTAGAACGGGGTATATCCGATCTTAAATCTCTTGAGACGGTCAGCCTAATGGGGTCGCAACTCAGGCAATGGGCGAGAGAAATTTCTATGTCAGTATTTTCAGCGAAATACCTGGCCGCTGATAGATTTGGATTTGAAGACGAAATCAATTTTCCCTCATTCATTAAAACAGCGAAAAAGCGCTGGAACCGGTATGGGCGGCGCAGTTTATCGTCGTTATCCTATTCATCGTCGCAAATTCCGCTCCATTTCATTTCTGATAAATTCCTCATCGACACGATCCTTGATCTTTTTATCGAAGATGCCTTAACCCGAAATCCTCACAGGACCGTCAATGTCCATTTTAAACAAGTCACAGAAGGGAAAGAATTACTTTTAAAAGCTACAATTACAGAAAACGGCAATCGCCCTGAAATATTGGATGAAATTTCACAGTCGCCCGCGACAATGGCGGACGATGAGCTGCATAAAGGCTTTGAAAGTGCTAATGCCATTAAAATGGCAATAGCACTGCAGACCTTGAAAAAAGTCGGCGGTAAATTTCATCAAACTGTTAAAGGTGAGCTTCCTGAAAACAGCCTGGAATTATTCCTGCCTGTTCGGGCTCTAAATCACAAAGCACAAGCCGCCAACATGAACTATTCGGATATTGAAAATTATTCAAATTCGAACGAGCCCTCATAGGGTCTGTTGACAATCAAGCCTTAGAGTTTTTTTGCGTAATATCTGAGGGCGGCATCATATTTGGGATAGTCTTTATCGCCTATGGCCTGAAACCCAGTTTTTTCATGGAACCGATGCGAGCCGGGGTTGGCCGGTTTTGTGTTAACTTCGCAGGCCAGATACTGATAGCCGCGCCGGCGGGCAAAATCTTCGATATCCTGATATAGGCGCGCGCCATACCCCCGGCCTTGCGCCGACCCATCAATAATAATGCGGTCGATATAAAAGTAATCATCCAAATTCTGGCTAAGCCATATGAGGTTTTTATGATCAGGGTAATCGACGTTATGCGGATAGCCGATCAAAACGCCGCCAACAACACCCGGCGCGCTTTCGATTTGGCGGGCATAGTCAGCGCGCTCCAAAATCCATTTAAGCCGCACTTCGTCCAGCGGTGACAGCCAATGGACGAATTCTTCATTCAGCCTTAAAAATTCTCTGTAATGCTCAGGCCTTAAATCGCCGATCATGCTTTAGCTCTTTTGCGCTTCATAAATACCGCACGATAAAGCCCGGGCGACGCAGCGTGCCGCAGCTGCGCCAAGTTCGGCCAAATGAGGCGGAGAAAGACAAGCCTTCTCTCCAGTAGACAGTGCAAATATTGTGTCTCCGTCCAGCGGCGTGTGCGCGGGCTGAACGGCCATTGCCACACCATCTTGTGCCATGATTGCCAAACGCTGGAGTGATTGTTGTCCCAAATTAGCGTTTGTTGCGACAACCCCGATAACCGTAGACTGTCCGCCTTGTTTCAAAAACTCAAGTTTAGTATCTTTTGGTAAACTAAAAGCATAATCCGTTGGTGGTCGCTTACCGCCATATTCTCCCTCTTGTTCATAAGGCCATGCCCAAAAACACTTTGTTCCCGGCATAAAAGGCGAACCAACCGGATTGGCGGCTATAATCGCGCCAACCATAATATCGCCAACTTTTTCTGACGCACTCCCAAGTCCTCCTGGATAGAGCCCGGCAGTCGCTCCATAACCGGCACCTACGCGGCCTTGATTAATGTGCGTAGTGGCACTGTTACAGGCCGCAAACCCAAGCCCCCGAAAAGGTGGATTATTACCCCATGCCTTATCCCCACCATTGGCGTTATCAAACAAGATAGCCGATGGCACAATAGGCGAAACAGGAATAGCCTCCGGCCCAGCCACATATCCTCGGCGTTTTTCACCAAGCCATGTCGTAACGCCATCTGCCGCTGCAAGGCCATAGACGGAACCACCCGCGAGCACGACCGCGTGAACTTGATCTATCAACCCTCCGGCTTTAAGGCAGTCAGTTTCGCGGGTTCCCGGACCACCGCCGCGCACATCTACGGCGCAGCGAGCCGCCTCATCAGGCAGAACAACGGTAACCCCCGTTTTGACTTTTTCGTCATAAGCATTGCCGATTTTCAGCCCGCCCACATCGAGAATTGTATTTGTTTTTCCGATCACGTCTTGCTCGCATCCATTGTTAGGTTATGGTGTGAGCCTATTCGCTGGAGACATGAATGAAAACCCTTTCAAAAGCTGTTTTATCAAGTTTTGTTTTAACAGTCGTTCTATCTGTTGGCGCGTGCAAAAAATCTGATCAAACCATTTCGATTCCAGCGCCAGACACAGCGTTAAATATCAAGCAAACCAAGGCCCTCGCGCCCGGCATGGTCGCAGCCGCCAACCCCCACGCCGTTGACGCAGGCCTTGAAGTCTTGCGCGCTGGCGGATCGGCAGTTGACGCCGCTATAGCCGTACAAACAGTCCTTAGCCTGGTGGAGCCGCAAAGCTCCGGCATTGGCGGCGGCGCTTTCATGATCGTTTATGACAACAAAGCCGGAGATGTCTGGTTCTATAACGGCCGAGAAACCGCGCCCGCAAGTGTCACGCCAGAGATGTTTTTGGATGAAGATGGCAAGCCTCTTAGGTATTTTGATGGCATAGCCTCCGGGCGCTCAACGGGCGTCCCCGGTGTTATGGTTATGCTGAGTAAAGCCCATAATGATTACGGGAAGACCCCATGGGCCGATAGTTTTGAGCCAGCTATAAAACTGGCTGATGAAGGCTTTGCCATTAGTCCTCGTATGGGTGGTCTTATTAAAATGGCGGCCAGCTACGGCGTTCTAAATCGCCAAGAGGCCGCGCGTGAGTATTTCTTTAAAGAAGATGGCAAAACGCCTCATGAGATTGGTTTTGTTCGGGATAACAAACCTTATGCCGAAACCCTCAGAGCCCTTCAAAAAAATCCACGCGCCTTACTAGAACCGCCCATAGCCAATGCTATTATTGCCGCGACACACGAAGAGCCCTTGCCCGGCTTTATGACACTTGACGACATGGCCAATTATCAAGCTCAAAAAGAACCGGCTCTGTGCGGGACTTACCGCAGTTATACTTTGTGCGGCGCTCAGCCGCCATCATCTGGCGGCATCGCGGTGCTTTCCATATTAGGCCAACTTGAAAACTTTGACATGACAGCGCTTGGTAATTCCCTGCAAGGTTGGCAGGCTTTTGCCGAGAGCTCATTTCTGGCCTATGCAGACCGGGATCAATATGTTGCCGATGATGACTTTGTTGCTGTACCCGTGAAAGAAATGCTGGATAAAGACTATCTGAAATCACGAGCTGCTTTAATCACGATGGATAAGGCCATGACTGATGTAAAAGCTGGCGATCCAGCTGGGTTCATCCGTGGTCAAGACGCAACGCCGGATAGTCCCGGAACATCTCATTTTACCATTATTGATAAAAGCGGTCTCACCGTCTCTATGACAACAACCGTCGAAAGTGTCTTTGGTAGTCAGCGCATGGCGGGCGGTTTCATGCTCAATAATCAGCTGACCGATTTTTCTTTCAAGACCCATGATGACACCGGCGTTCCAATTGCCAATGCGCCCGCGCCCGGTAAACGACCGCGCTCATCCATGGCGCCCATGATCGCCTTTGGCCCTGATGGTCAGCTTGCTTTTACCACGGGATCCCCCGGCGGATCATCCATCATCGCCTATACGGCTAAATCCATTATTGGCATGGTCGATTGGGGTTTGTCACCGCAAGAGGCCATAGCGCTTCCCAATGTCATTGCCCGTAACGGTTCTATTCGCCTTGAAGAAAACAGGCTTGATCCCGACATTATCTCAGGCCTCGAAGGCCTCGGTCATAAGGTCATTCGCAGTAAGGGCGAGATCAGCGGCCTACACATTATTCGCCGAAATCCAGATGGCAGCTATACAGGCGGCGCGGATCCAAGACGCGAAGGCCTAGCAAAGTCAGAATAAACTAAAAATAAGGAGAGAAAATATGTTTGAGGAAATACAAATCGCGATGGAAGGCGGCACGAGCGACGCCGTAAAAATGTGGATGAATTGGATGGGTTTCATATTCTTGGCATCGGTTTTCTTTGTCTGGAAACATAAACCCGCGCGTTTTGTACTTGGCGCTATCGTCCTGACAATGATGGCAGGTCTCATAACTTGGGCACTGACCGAAAACATTCACCTTCTAGGCATTCCTCATGTCCTGATCTGGTTACCGCTTGCTATTTATATTTGGAAAAATGTCCTATCTAAACCCGCCAAAGCCAACCTTCCAGCGAGCCCATCTTTTTACGATCGCGCTTTTTTCATCTGGATTGGTTTGGTTTTTGCGACCATAGCCATTTCATTAGTCTTTGACGTCAGGGATATCTTCCTCGTCTTAACAGGCAACAAATAGGAGATCATGATGGAAGTCACAGGTAAATGTTATTGCGGAGCCTTAGAGTATAAAGTGTCAGGCGAGCCATTATTTCGCGGCCAATGCCATTGCCGCGAATGTCAATATATGACGGGCGGTCACCCTCTTTCTGTCATGGGCATGCCAAGCAGCAATTTTGAATATACCAAAGGCAAAGCTGCCAGCTTTACCCGTAGCGATATTCCAAACCCTGTTACGCGCGATTTTTGCTCAAATTGCGGCACGCACACGCTGACAAATTTACCGGCTATGGCTGCTGTGTTACTCAAAGTCGGGACCATGGATGACCCATCATTATACGGCAAGCCTGATATGGCGATCTTTACCTGTGACGCCCAAGAGTTTCATATTATTCCAGAAGGTATTCCGGCATTTGAAAAAATGCCGCCGACGGGATAGCCAACGCATATGAATGGCCTGTGTGCGGAGACTTTATTTGGGTCATTGCGCATCACGTGCTAGAGACCATCTTATTCTAGGGAGAGAATTATGAACTTAATACTTTGTGCCGTCGTTTGGAGCGTGGCAATTTTATTTGTCCTGATCAGTGTTCAGGCAACAGCAGACCTTAAAAATAATGGACTCAAATGGGGATTTGGCGCCCGTGATAGCGCCAATGATAATACGGCCTTTCAAGCCCGTACAAAACGTACCGTCGCCAATCATATTGAAAGCATGTTGTTATTTGTGCCGCTGGCACTGGTCGCGCATATGGCGGGTATTTCAGGAGATTTGCTCACCAAAGGTACCTGGCTCTACATTATTGCGCGCACACTTTATCCGCTAACCTATTGGACCGGTCTACCTTATGTCCGCACTCTGGTTTGGACAGTGGGCGTTGTTGGAACGGTCATGGTTTTTGCTCAGCTTGGGATGGCAGCTTAAATAGAGACTTGATACCGAGGCGTCCCCCGCCCGGTATTAACGTAAATTTGCTTGAATTAGCGCCGTCTGTCCCAGCGGTTTTCGCGGCGATCAAGACGATCTTCTAGACGATCCAGCGGCCCGTGGTTGACGGCGCGGTCGCGGCGGTCTTCTCTGCGATCAATCCGGTCTTCAATGTGATCCAAACGCGAGCCTTGCTTGATAACGCCGCGATATTCCAGTTGAGAAAGACGTTTCTCGATCTTGTTGAGCTTTTTGTGCGAAACAGGCCCAGCCAAAGCCGGGGCTGCAAAGGCTACTGTGATGAGTGTCGTTGCGAATAGTGATTTCATAAACATGCTGTCCTCCTTATTTGGTAGCATGTTCTATAAACGGGTCAGCTTTCGCTTTCCGTCGCTTTGCAGAATTACAGTTTTGTAAGATTGCAGTTTAACTCTCAAGCACGGCCAAGCCGCGCTTAACACCGTCTCGTTCTGCCATACGGTTCCGCCAAGCCTGAACAGCAGGGAATTTGGACATATCAAGACCAATGTAACCGGGCCCGCGATTAATCCAGCCAAAATTCATGATATCAGCGATGGTGATGTCATTGCCGACCAGATAATCGCTATCCTGAAGGCTATCCTCAAGCACGCTGACTAGGCGTTCGCTTTCTTTTAAAAACCGCTCAACGCCTTGCTCAAAATCCGGGAAGTTTTGTTTGAAAAACCCTGCCTGCCCCATCATCGGGCCAATACCGCCCGTTTGAAAATAAGTCCAGGCAATGGCGTCTATCCGCGCCGCTGGATCACTTGGTAATAGCTTGCCGAATTTCTCCGCCAGATAAAACAGGATCGCCCCGCTCTCAAAGACGCGAATGCCCTTCCCGTCTACATGATCGACAATCGCCGGAATACGGCCATTCGGATTGATCTTGAGAAACTCTGGTTTCTTTTGATCCTGCTCGCCAAGATTAAGAACATTGAGATTATACCCCTCTCCTGCCCTCAGGCCCATCTCTTCCAAAGCAATGGTTATTTTAACGCCGTTTGGCGTATTGGCTGTGTAGACGTCGATCATTTTTTAACTGCCTCTTGAAGCATTGAGATAAGGGTCAAGGTTTCCGACTTACTCAAATTAATCGGATTCATACTCCACCCCAAAATGGCATTTTGTGTTACCTCAATACCAATTGACTTTTCAACCTCATCCTTCTTTTCTATCGAATGAACCCGAATAGTGGTTGTTGCAATGCCTTTACGGCGCTTGATTTCTTCATCCATTGTATCTGCAATTTTACCCCCAAACATTGTCCCTTTACCCCATTTCGTAAAAACGATTGCGAAAAAGTATATGAAAAATGCAAGGACAAATAACGGTATAAAGAGTTCCATTTGATTTTACTGCCGCAGTTTACTCCAGAGCTTGACCATAAATCCGCCAATGCCTTTGCCGTCTTCTTTATCTTCAAGAGAGGCGAGGATTTTATCGAGATCTTCTTCATCTTCAAAAAACATTTCAAGACGGGCGAGTTCGTTTTTATCAAGCCATATGCCATGGCCTTTCGGGCATTGATCAATCATGACCTGAGAGGCGTAGGCATATTCCTTTTGCTCAAGCCCGGAATTACAAACCACACAATTGCGCGGGGTTTCTTCGGCCGCCCGGCCCATAGCTTCCGCCGCCTTGACGCTCTCAACATCTGTCAATGTCGGTACATCGCGAAAATCACTCGCCTGTGCATTTTGCACCACCTCAAGCTCACCGGCGTCCAACCACACCCCGCCGCAATGGGGGCAGACATCCACGGCCACGCCTTCATAGCTCTCCTGGGCAAGTGTAAAATCATCAACGGGACATTTTCGCATAATGTAGTTCCTTATATTGGTAATATTCAGGCTAGATATTTAGCGTTGCTGCGGAGTATTAGGCACCATCGCAAAAATCAAATCAATGGTTTCAGAGACTGGGACTGTGAATATGCCCGCCTTGCCGCTCATGACGGCATCGTTCCAAAGGCCATGTCCTTCTTTCCATATCTCCGGCACTGATTCCATTTGATCCACAAGCTTCAAATCCGTTTTGTCGAGCCCTTCTGCAGAAAACGGAAAATGCGGCAGAACTGACTGGGTTTTGCCCTCTGAATTGCTAATTGGCCCTGGAATTGAAATATGAATTGCATGACCAGCAACAGGGTGAATCTCGACGTGAGAAATCACGACTAAATGCCCCGCATAATCGCCGGTTTGCATTTGCCAAACTTGCCCAGTTTTGTAGCTACGATAATCGTCTGCAGAGGCGAGCATCGACCCCGCAATCATCAATAAAACTACTAAAATCGCGCGAAGAATATTCATAATTCCACCTAACACATTGCGCTGCCCATTCCAAGCTAAGCTATTTGAGGTTTATTTAAGTTGAACGCAACAGCCGAAACAGATCGTCAATTGTCAGGTGTCAGCTCGCTAATAATGTCCGCATGATCCGGATAATCAGCGAGCAACCCGGCGCGGGTCGCAAGCTGGAAATGCTCGAACTCGAACCCCGGTGCGACCGTGCAGCCGACCAGCGCATAAGTACTTTTCACCAGTAAAGACGCGCCAAACCAGACTGCGGCTGGTACGACGGCTTGGAACACCTGCCCAGCCGCCGGATCATTACCAAGATCAAAATGAGTATAGACGCCAGCCGCGTCAATCATATGCACGCGCAGCGGATGGCCCGCATAGAAATGCCACATCTCATCGGCGTCAATGCTGTGGAAGTGAGAG
>JABABK010000040.1 GCA_014238285.1 Hellea sp. | reverse complement strand
AACTTTATGGCAGCCGGGTACAGATCACGCTGGTATCGCAACCCAAATGGTTGTTGAAAGGCAGCTTAGTCGTGAAAATATTTCTCGCCATGACCTTGGTCGAGACCAATTTACTGAAAAAGTTTGGGACTGGAAGCATGAGAGCGGCGGAAACATCATGACCCAGCTCAAACGGCTTGGTTCTTCGTGTGATTGGTCGCGGGAGCGCTTTACGCTGGATGAAGGTCTTTCAGAGTCGGTCACAAAGGTATTTATCGAGCTTTATGAGAAGGGCTTGATCTATCGGGATAAACGCCTGGTCAACTGGGACCCGCATTTCCAGACGGCTATATCCAATCTTGAAGTTGAGAACAAAGAAGTCGATGGCCATTTCTGGCATTTCAAATATCCGCTCGATGGCGGCGAAACCTATGAATATGTCGAAAAAGACGAGGAGGGGAATGTTACCCTTCGTGAAACAAGAGATTATATCTCTATCGCGACGACCCGTCCGGAGACGATGCTAGGTGACGGCGCGGTTGCAGTCCACCCATCTGATGAGCGCTATGCCTCAATTATTGGTAAAATGGTGCGCCTACCGTTAGCGAATCGTATAATCCCGATCATTACGGATCAGTATCCAGACAAAGACTTTGGGTCTGGCGCGGTCAAGATTACCGGCGCCCATGATTTCAATGATTATGAAGTCGCTAAACGTAATGATATCCCTATGTACTCTCTGATGGATGAGACCGCGCATATGGTTGCCTCAGAGATCATGCCGGATAAATATGTAGGCATGGAGCGTTTCGCAGCTCGTAAAGCGGTTGTCGCTGATATTGATGCTGAAGGCCTCTTAATTAAAGTTGAAGATAAGAAAATCCAGCAACCATTTGGTGATCGGTCACGGGTCGTAATTGAACCGATGTTGGCGGATCAATGGTTTGTGGACGCAGAAACCTTGTCAAAACCAGCTATTGCAGCCGTTGATCGTGGCCATTCCGGTGATGCAAGTTCTCCAATGGGCGACACGAAGTTTTTCCCAGAAGGCTGGAAGAATACAT
The DNA here is from genome assembly GCA_014238285.1 of Hellea sp. Classification (GTDB taxonomy): domain Bacteria; phylum Pseudomonadota; class Alphaproteobacteria; order Caulobacterales; family Maricaulaceae; genus JACOMS01. The sequence goes on along the minus strand of JABABK010000040.1, from coordinate 30,098 downwards.
ATGATGTTTGGATGAAAGATATCCAGCCTTGGTGTATTTCAAGACAGCTATGGTGGGGACATAGGATTCCAGCTTGGTTTGGGCCTGACGGAAAGATATTTGTCGCTGCCAATGAAGCCGATGCGCTGAAGCAAGCTGAAACAGCTGGATTAAACTCATTGCGTGTTGTCGACCAAGAAACTGCCATTGCTAGTGATTTTGTTGATCAAGATGGCACTTCTCTATTATATCGCGACGAAGACGTTCTTGATACGTGGTTTTCATCCGCGCTTTGGCCGTTTTCTACATTAGGTTGGCCTGATAACACACTTGAATTAAAACGGTTTTATCCAACATCTGTTCTGGTAACTGCTTTTGATATCATTTTCTTTTGGGTCGCACGCATGATGATGTACGGTCTGGAGTTCATGGAAGAAGTGCCGTTTAAAGATATTTATATCCATGCTATTGTCCGTGATGAAGATGGCTCTAAAATGTCTAAATCCGAAGGCAATGTTATCGACCCTGTTGATTTAATCGACGGTATCGACATTGATACCCTCGTTCACAAACGCACAACTGGCCTTAGACAGCCTGAAAAAGCGCCTAAGGTCGAAAAAGCGACGCGTAAACGCTATCCAGACGGGTTTGAAGCATACGGCGCTGATGCTCTACGTTTCACACTTGCAGCCCAAGCTGCCGCTGGGCGTGATATACGTCTATCTGTCGAACGTGTTGCTGGTTATAGAAATTTTGGTACCAAGCTCTGGAATGCATCACGCTTTGCAGAGATGAATGACTGTAAGCCAGTCGCTGGTTTTGATCCGGCTGATTGCAAGCTAGAACTCAATCAATGGGCCGTTTCTGAACTGACAAAAACTGCTGCTGAAGTCACGCGCTGCATTGAAGGTTACCGTTTTAACGATGCCGCCGATGCGCTGTATAAATTTGCCTGGGGCACATATTGTGACTGGTATATCGAACTAGCGAAACCGGCCCTTAACGGCCCAGAAGGTCCGGAAAAGGCTGAAACACAAGCCGCTTTGGCCTTTGTGCTCGACAATATCCTCAAGCTTTTACACCCAATTATGCCGTTTATCTCTGAAGAACTATGGCAGAGCATTGATGAACGTGATGAAATGCTCATTGTGGCTGAGTGGCCGGACTTACCTCAGAGCCTCGTGAACGATACCGCTAGTGATGATGTGAATTGGCTTATCGGGGCGATTAGCGCGATCCGTTCGGTTCGTTCTGAAATGAATATACCGCCGTCAAAAAAGGGCGCTATGGTCGTTATCGGCGCATCTGAAGCTACTCTGGCTCGTATCGGAAAGTATACAGATAGTTTCGAGCAAATGGCTCGTGTTGATGGTTGGTCAGCCGAAGACAGCGCACCTAAAGGGTCTTTGCAGTGCGTTGTAGGTGAAGCGACGATTGCGCTGCCTCTCGCCGGATTGATAGATTTGGACGCTGAGAAAGCTAGGCTATCCAAGGAAATGCAAAAAGCTCAGGTAGAAATTGATAAGATCGAGAAAAAGCTATCTAATCCAAATTTTGTCGAACGCGCGCCTGAAACCGTTGTTGCCGAGCAAAAGTCTCGTTTAGAAAATTTCAAGCTTGAAATTGAAAAATTACAAGCAGCCAGCGATAATCTGTAAGTGATAATTCGTAAAAGGCGTGATTTAAAACACGCATGAATCCCTGTTTTTCTGATAGCTTGCCTTATAATTAGCGGGCATTAGGGATTTATCATGGCCTATTACAAAAATTTGAAAAGATATAGTGACGACCAAGCCTCATGGATTTCTAAGAGGCTTTTAGCTTTACGTGAAACTATGAGAGCGTCGGAACTAGGCCGTCGAGACAATAAAAACCTGGTCATCGGATCCTGGAATATCCGAGCTTTTGATGAAGGGACACCGCGCCGTGATGAGAGTTTTCACTATATTGCTGAAATTATCGATCATTTCGATATTTGCGCTGTTCAAGAAGTAAAACAAGACCTTGAACCTCTTAAGAGGCTTATGCGGCTCCTGGGTCCTAACTGGGAATATTTTGTAACGGATGTCACTGAAGGTGGTCCAGGCAATAGAGAGCGTCAGGCATTTCTTTTCAATAAAAACAAAGTCAAATTCCGAAATCTCGTGGGTGAAATTACTTTGTCTCGGGATGCTTTGATTGACGGCGATCAAATTGCTCGAACACCTTATTTTGCGTCTTTTCAGGCGGGGTGGTTTCGGTTCACTCTCGTTAGTCTTCACGTTATTTTTGGCACTGACAAAGCTAAACGGACTAAAGAAATTTCCAGAATTGCCGAACGAATTGTCAAACGCGCCGAAGCCGAAGACGAGGTTTATATTATGATCGGTGATATGAACATAGAGCAGCGCGGAGACGCCATTTTCAGGGGGTTGTCAGATCACGGGCTAACAGTGCCTGTTTTTGGCGCTACCAATTTAGGCGGAACAAAACACTATGATCAAATTGCTTTTACGGGTGAACGAGTCAAAACAAAGCTAGTTGATTCTGGCTCATTTGACTGGCGCGGGGATGTTTATGGGGACGCGGATAAAGATGCCTATGAGCCGATCGTTAAAGAGGCACGGGAAGCGGCCGGCAAAGATATGTATTCTGACTGGGACTCTTCATATCAGGCGCACTTTGCGAGTTTTGAAATGTCGGATCACCTGCCAATTTGGGTGGAAATTCGGACAGATTATTCAGATGAATATCTTGATCAATTTACGGGCGCCACTTTCTGATTTGTCCCAAAGGCAAAATTAATAATTTGGGGTTATTATTGCCCCATGCTGGCACAACAAACACATCAAAAGTCCCATTTCGTTCATGGTCTTCGTCATGACGTCTATGAATCTATAAACTGGAATTATTGCTCTCCGAGCCTTCCACCTGATGCTCTCAATCCGATGCGGGCATGGCGCATGCTGACAAGCCGGTCCGGATTGTTTAGATGTAACGGCGCGCTAACAGGGACAGGTTATAACGACCAAGCCTTTGGGATCGTCGATGTGACCGCTAAGGAAATTGAGCGAACGACTCTTCAAGAAGGTACAACAATCATGAATCCTGGCTTCCAAGGCGTGATGGTCTCGCTACCACATCCTGTTACCTTTCAGGGCCGTACGATAATCGCAACGGATAAAGGCGCATTTAACCCCACGACAATCGATTTGATGAAACGTGTTGGATTTGCATCCAGTCAGTTTGAAGAGATATTTGAAGTTTACAGTGACGATCAAGTCGAGGCCAGAGCGCTCATAACGCCTGACCTAATGGAGCGCCTGATCAAGTTCAGTCAAGAAGTTCTTGGCCACCGTATTCAATGTAGTTTTCTGGGACGTCAAATTCATATCGCGCTTGATATAGATCAGAGTTTTCAATTCTCTCATGACATCATTCCCCCCGCCTTTGATAAAGCAAAGAACGTTGTGATTGCCGAAGCAGGGACCGTTTGTATTCTGCTCGAGAAATTACAAGCGCTTCAGTCAACCGTTGGTCGACAAGGGAGCGGCGGAGCTGACAACGCGCGTAAGAGCTTCTATCTCGCGCGTCTCGAAGACCTTGCAGCTCGTGTAAAATCGTTGAGACCGGATGGGGATTGGAGTTTTGGAATGCCCGCCGGCATGGAAGATGACCATCATATGTTTTGCGATAGCCTCAAGGGCCTGTTATACCCCAGAGTCTAAAAGAGACGGGGAACGCATATGATCAGCCAATTCACAGAAACACGTCCTGAATTTAAAGGGTTTTCTGACTATTATAATCGTGAGCTTCTGCCTGCCTTGGAAGAAAAAGAGTTTGACCGCCTCAATGCTTTCAAGAAAATCAACAAATACGGGCCGATGACCGTTGGCGGCATAGCCATACTGGCTGGACTTTTGTTTTGGCGAGTCGGTAGTCCAATGTTTCTAATTGCAGGCGCGATGTTTGCTGCCGTCTCCTATTTTGGTATTAGAGGCCACTTCTTAAAAGACGTAAAATCCAGAACCAAGAACCACTTGGTGACAGGTATTTGTAAATTTATTGGTTGGGAGTTTTCTGAACAAGTCACAACGCCGCCAGACCTTAAGCCGCTCATAGAAAATGGCCTTTTACCTAAGCGTTATGACCGCGTGAATTTCGAAGACAAAATGTGGGGCAATGCTCACGGCGCTGGATTTGAATCCCTTGAATGTCATATGGAGCGCGAAGATCGAGATAGCGATGGTGACACAAAATGGGTGACTGTCTTTCGCGGCTCTTTGATGGCCCTTGATTTTCACCGCAAGTTTTTGGGTAAAACTGTCGTGCTACGTGACAAGGGTATGTTTAATCGTAAGAAAAAATCTGACATGAAACGGGTTGGCCTCGTTGATCCAAAGTTTGAGAAAATATTTGAAGCCTACGGTACAGACCAGGTCGAAGCGCGCTATCTCTTAACCCCGACCTTCATGCAAAGGTTAGTCGATTTGGAAGAGTCAGTCGATGGAAAGAACATCCGCTTTGCCTTTTTGAATGAGCTACTCTTGATTGCTGTTGAAACGCCTAATCGGTTTGAAGCCGGAAGCATGAAAGTCCCAATCACTGACCCAAAACGTACACAGGATATACTGGACGAAGTTGGCGCGGTTTATAATGTTGTGGATGGGTTGGTTAAACCGCAGGGTTGACGATGAAAACTAAAATAAGTCGACTAATCTATGTTGCTCTTCTCTACATAATCGCTCTTGTCCTGTCATGGGTGAATTTAAGACGCATATATGTTGATGACCCTATTCCATTTTTAGAAAGTGTACAAATTTCGCTAATATATGGTTTTATTGCATTGCCTCTGTCAGCGAACCATATGATTCAAAACATTGGACCGAGTGGTGTTATTCCAATCGCTGGAATGCCTGATTTATTTTTAGTCGGAGTGATTTTGTCTCTTATTTTTATCGTATCATTGCTGTTTTTCATCCTGAAAGGCAATAAAACTGCAGGATGTTTCGCGACCTTGTATTTGTTGTTAGCATGTCCTTATTGGGGCTATTATAGTTTTGGCTTGTCAGGAATATAGTTTATCGAGGTGTTACTTAGTTAAATCCAAGACATAAGCCTTCTTCAACACTTCATGAGCTTCTAGAAAATGCGCTAGTGTCTGCCGTGTTGTCGTTAGAATTGGGCCATCATGATCGTTAATGATCAGGCGTTCGTCAATAATCGGTCCAATTTTTTCTCTGATAAAAGACGTCTTTAGCTCAGTCGGCTTGAGCATGTCTTTTAAGCCCATTTTAATCAGGTTTGAATTAGGCGTGTCCCACATCATGGCGGCGAGGCTATCGAGCATAAACTCATTACAGTTTTGATAGCGCTCATCAAAAGGATTGGAAATCAGCGAATAATTAATCTGGTGAACTTCTCCGTAACGTGGAGAATTGATATAATTGACAAGGCTTTCCTGAGTTTCCGTATTGGGAATGATAATACCGACATCATGTTCTCTGGTGAGTTTGAGGAAGTCGGCGGGATCGTCTTTGACAAGAGATGAAATTAGGCGGTTTTCAACTCCGTGATAGAGGTTGTAGACAGCATAATAGGGCGTTCCGTCAGCTTTGGGTTCATAGAGCCAAAACGCGCTGTGTGTATATTCGACGCCTTCTGGAAGTTTTGCGCGGGGTTGGCCTGAGCGCGAGATGATCGCGGCTTTGACATTATTGCTGGCAAGTTCATCGATGATGGCCGTGCCGTAGTCTTCTAGTAAATCACGTTCAAATAGAGGTTCGCCAATAGGGCTGGAGGCTAGAAATGACCGATAAACCGTATGGATGTGCCAACCAAACATGGATCCGGCGGCAAATAATAGGAAAAACAATATTTGTATAAATTTGATTGATTTAAATATTTTTGAAAAATGTTTATCGTTTTTCTCTTCGTTCATTTCTATATCCGTTGTTCGAGCAAAGTCATATAACTTGCGGATTTCGGTTTCTCTGGGAGCATCATTGATATCTAAAATCAAAAGTCGCTCATTTGTTCTTTCGTCGAACGCAAAGATATTGAATCTTGCAGCATGAAATACATCAATGATGTCTTCATTTTCGTGCCATGTTGTACTTATTGTTTCGCCATCTGGAACCTCATAAGAAAATTTCTCTAAATTGGCCCAATCAACTGCATCATCCCACAATGAACAATCGTTACCCCAAGCCATCATGACTAAACACCCGGTGTCTACAAGCCACGCACTAACTTCATTTCGCCAGTCATTCGTTACATTTGCATCTATGATGACCAAGGCTGTGTATGGTTTAGGCATCGGACATGCTGGAATGTATCCATTAGGAAACAAATGTATGTAATGTGGGTTTGAGATACTCAAAAATCAAACGTCCCGACTACGGGGACGTGGTCAGAGGGCTTTATGCCATCTCGCGTGTTCTTATGAATTTCAAACTTTACAATATTATCAGTGGCTTGTGGCGATAACAGCAAGTGATCAATGCGGATGCCTTCATTATTTTGCCAAGCCCCGCGTTGATAATCCCAAAATGTGTATTGGCCTGCGCGTCCATCCATTTGCTCAAAGGCTTCTGTAAGGCCAAGGCCGAGGATTTCGCGGAATTTAGCGCGGGTTTTGGGCATATATAATGCTTCGCCAAGCCAATCCGGCGGGGAATAAACATCTTTGGCTTCAGGAATGACGTTATAGTCGCCAGACAACACCAGTGGTTCTTCGAATTTTAAGAGGGCTTTGGCGTGGACTTTAAGCCGGTCCATCCAAGCAAGTTTGTAATCATATTTTGGACCCGGAGCCGGATTGCCATTTGGCAAATATATTGAGGCGACGCGGAATGGGCCGTTATCACCAGCAATGACGGCTTCGATATAGCGGGCTTGTTCATCCGTATCATCGCCGGGCAATCCTTTAGTGATCTCTTCAAACGGCCGTTTAGATAATATCGCGACGCCGTTATAAGATTTTTGACCTAAAATTTCGACATTATAGCCGAGCGCCTCAATCTCCATATAAGGAAATGTCTCTTCAGTCGACTTTATCTCTTGCAGACAGACCACATCAGGTGCGGCTTCGCTCAGCCATTTGGTTACTGCATGCATACGGGTTCTGACTGAATTAACGTTCCAAGTGGCGATCTTGATCATACTATCTCTAATTCAACATTTTGGCTGGCAGGGATGTTGCAAGTTCCGGCCAAATAATAACCATAGCTATAACAATAAATTGGATGCCAATAAAAGGTATCACGCCGCGATAAAGCGCCGTTGTTGTAACTTCCGGCGGGGAAACACCTCGTAAATAAAACAGCGCAAATCCAAATGGCGGGGTTAGGAAACTGGTTTGCAGGTTGAGCGCCATCAAGACGCCTAGCCAAACCGGGTCCATACCGGCGGCGAGTAATGGGGGCGCGACAAGAGGAACCACGACAAAGGTGATCTCGATAAAGTCGAGGAAGAAGCCTAAAATAAACATAACCAGCATGACGACGGCCAGGGCTCCCCATTTGCCGCCGGGCGCAGCTGCCAGCATTCGAGCGACGAGTTCATCGCCGCCAAACCCTCTAAAGACGAGGCTGAATAATGTGGCGCCGATCAAGATTACAAACACCATACAAGTGATATGCATCGTCGAACGAGACACATCTCCGAGTTTACCGTTTGCGATTAATGGCTTCATGGCCCCAAGGATACATATTACGGCGAGTCCGAATAAGATGAGCGCAATGCTAAAGACGCCGCGCTCCGTGCCTGTCCAAACATCTTGTTCAAACCGTAGATCTATACCCGATAGATCAAGAACTATGAGCGTGACGAGTGAGACCGTCGCAATGACAGCTGCTTTTTTGGCCCAAGGTTGTTCGGCAGTTTTGTAAGTTGCCAAAAGAATAGCCCCTAATGCCCCAAGCGCGGCACCGCGGGTTGGCGTGGCATATCCATAAAGGATCGATCCCAAGACGGCTATAATCAGCATGATCGGCGGGAGCATGGCTTTAAGCGTGCGCCACATGAACGCCCATGGATTAACATCCTCGGGCCAATCTTGAGCGGGCGCGAGTTCTGGTTTCAAAAAGGCTGTGATAGCAATGTAGAGCGCGTAAAGGAAAACAAGGATCAGGCCCGGCAATAAAGCGCCAGCAAATAGATCGCCAACTGATACGACGCCGCCGCCTTCAAGACCGTGAGAGCGTATAGCCTCTTGATAGGCATTTGACATTTGATCGCCTAGGATCACGAGCACAATAGACGGCGGAATGATTTGACCTAATGTGCCGGATGCCGCGATCGCGCCTGAGGCAAGAGACGGGGAGTATTTCCGTTTAAGCATTGTGGGGAGGGATAATAAACCCATAGTGACAACGGTTGCGCCGACAATACCTGTTGAGGCTGCTAGGAGCGCGCCGACCATAACAACTGATATCCCAAGTCCGCCTTTAATAGGGCCCAGTAGGTCACCCATACTTTCCAGGAGTTCTTCGGCGATACGGGATTTTTCCAGCATCACCCCCATAAAGACAAAGAGCGGAACAGCGATCAGCATTTCTCGAGTGATCATCGGATAAATACGGCCGGGAAGAGATAGTAAAAAGCCCGGGTCAAATATTCCAAGAGCCGTACCAATGGCGGCAAATAACAATGAAACGCCGCTAAGTGTGAACGCCACATTATAGCCCGCCATAAGGCCAGCGCAGGCAAAGCCAAACATGGTTAGGGCTAAGATGTCCGGGCTCATGAGTGAATTTCCGCTTCGGGAAATAATGGCGGCGTATTCGGCGGCGTTTCAGGCTCGTTTAGGCCTGCTAAAACCTTTGCGGCCCGAAGGGCTATGGATAAGCCTTGCGCCAACATCATGATACAGAATATCGGAATAGTGGTTTTAAGAAGGTACTCGCCTTTAATGCCATCGGCTTCCGCTGATCCTTCGAGCGACATCCAAGCAAAATTGATAAAGCTATGAGAGTTCCACAAAAGAAGCAGGCAGACCGGCATCAACAAAATGTAAAACCCGCATAAATCGGTTAGAGCTTTTTTCTTTGGCGGCATACGGGCGTGAAAAATATCAACCCGCACATGTTGACCTGCCAGCAGTGTTGCCGCTGCGCCGAGCATGATGGTGGTCGCATGTAAATATTCCGCACTTTCAAATAATTTGGTCCATGAGAGGCCGAATATAGAAAGGGTGAAAACGCTAAAGGCAACGCTCAGAACTAGAACGGGGAGAGCCCATTTAACCTGCTCACCGATGAAATAACTTATTTGATCAATGATACGAATTAAGTGGGTCGAAACTTCACTTAGAAAAGCATTGCGCTTTGCTATCAATGTTAGAAATGGCAACGCCATGAGCGGGATCAAGGCCCAACCAGCTCCCTTTAAAAACTGTCCTGCAAAGTCGAGAAATGCCGGCCAGCTCATCGATAAAGGTCCAAAGCTGATTTCCGGGCTAGGATATATTGCCCGTCACTCATTTCGGTCCAGCTGCGGTAAGTGTCTCTGGCTTTTTTATAGCTCTCATACACTTTACGAGTTTGAGCGTCCGATGTACCGAGGTCTCTGACGACCTCTTCACTAATTTGTCCAATACCTGCCATGATCTCGGGCGTGAAATAGTGCGGCTCTATTCCGTGTTGGTTTTTAAGCGTGTTGAGCGCTTTGGCATTTTCGTGGGTATATTCAGCAAGGCTACTATCATTGGCCGCCTTGCAAGATATTTTGATCATGGCTTGCTCGGATGACGTTAGGTCATTCCAAATATCAAGATTAATCCCTAGGGCTAAAGCCGCACCCGGCTCATGAAATCCAGGGGAGTAATAATAGGGTGCTTCACGGTAAAATCCGAATGCTAGATCATTCCATGGTCCGACCCATTCGGTGGCATCGATTGCGCCGGACTGGAGTGCTTGATATATTTCGCCACCTGATAACCTTACGGCTGCGCCGCCTAGCCGGCGAATGACTTCGCCGCCAAGACCCGGCATTCTCATGTTCAGGCCTTTAAAATCTTCAAGCGAATTGATTTTCTTTTTAAACCAACCACCTGTCTGATGGCCTGTATTGCCAGCATGAAATGCAATGACATTAAACTTCGCGGATAGCTCATTCCAGAGCTCTTGCCCGCCGCCAAATTCTGTCCAAGCCATTATTTCAGCGGCTGTCATGCCCATGGGAACTGCCGTGAAAAATGAGAACGCTTTTGATTTGCCTTGCCAGTAATATTCAGCCGAATGATACATATCCGCCGCGCCTGTGGAAGCCGCATCGAAACATTCGAGCGCGCCCACTAGTTCACCAGCAGAATAAATTTTTACGTCAAGACGACCGTCGCTCATCTCTTTGAGGCGTTCAGAAAAGCGCACAGGCATAATGCCAAGACCTGGAAAGTCTTTTGGCCAAGAGGTTGCGAGCTTGAATTGCTTGATACCTTTTATGATGTTTGGGGAGGCGAGTTCTCTTGAACTAGTTGATTTCGACGCTTTTTTATCGCCGCCTAAAACCGCCGCAACGCCGCCGCCAGTAGCTAGGGCTGCGCCTGCTAGAATAATATCTCTACGCTTCATCGTCGTCCTCACCCATATACTGCCAGCCATAAACCCCTAATGTTTGGCAGGGTTGGTAGCGAGCTTTATATTCCATTTTTTGGCTCTCTTTAACCCAATATCCAAGATAGAGCCATGGCAGTTCATCGGTTTTGCAGCGCATTAAATGATCTAAAATCATGAAGTGGCCGATGCTACGCTGATCTTCATCTGGATCAAAGAAGCTATAGACCATGGAATAACCATCCATCAAAACATCAATCAAGACACAGGCGATAAGGCGTTTGTCTTGGTCGCGATATTCGACGATTTGAGTTTCTGTGGCGCATTCTTCGACCATCATCTCATAGCGGGTATAGTCCATTTCGCTCATACCGCCGCCAAGGTGACGGGAGTTCAGATATTTTTGCAATAGATCAAATTGTTCATCTGTTGCCATAGCGAGCGTAACCTCTGGCGTAAGATCGCGGTTTTTGGTAAGGACGCGCTTCATGGATTTTGTAGGATTAAAATTCGCCGTATCCACCCTGAGAGAGCGGCAAGCATTACAGTCTTCACACGCTGGTCGGTAGAGCACATTTTGAGAGCGCCTAAAGCCTGAATGGGTCAGGTAATTATTGAGATATGGTCCGGTTATAGGGTCGAGTTGCGCAAATATTTTTCGTTCCATACGGCCCGGTAAATAAGGGCAAGGTGAGGGCACCGTCATGTAGAACTGGAGTTTCTGTGTGTCGACGGGCCGGGTCATATTTTTAGATATCGTACATAAGTGGCATCATGAGACAGAATGTCAGCCATATGATAAGAACTAAAGGAATACCGAATTTCATAAAGTCTTTGAACTTATATCGTCCGGGCCCCATCACCAGAAGATTTGTTTGATAAGCAATCGGCGTCGCAAAAGAGCAGTTAGCCGCAAATATAACGGTCAAAATCATGACCATAGGATCAATACCCGTTTGTTCCGCGACAGACAAAGCGATTGGCGCAAAAATCAAAGCCGTCGCGCTGTTGGAAATGATGTTGGTCATGACTGCGATCATTAAAAACATAGCGGCAATCAAGGCCATATTTCCCATTGGTAGGAATGCATCGACCGTTTGCTGGGCGAGAAATTCAGCGCCGCCAGTACCTTGTAGAGCCTTACTCATCGTGAAAGCTGCACCGATTAACAAGAATATTTTCATATCCAGTGCCCGGACAGCCTGACGAATATTCAAACAACCCGTGGCGATCATCGCAATAGCGCCCGATAGAGCCGCTATTTCAATGGGTAAGAGCCCTGTTGCGGCGGTTAAAATGACGCCCGCAAATATAAGGCGCGCAGCCACAGATTTACGAATATCCGGCAGCTCATGGGTTGACCAATCCAGCAGAAGTAAATCACGATTATTTCGCATATTGGCCATATGCCGCTCATACCCAAATAAGAGCAATATATCGCCGGCTTCGAGCCTGATATCGAGCATACGACTTCTAATCATTCGCGTCCGTCTTTGAATGCCAAGAACGAGCGTACCTGTTTGACGGCGAAAGCCGATCTGCTCGATATTCCGGCCAACCATACGAGAGCCAGGCGCAATGACGGCTTCACTGATAACAATAGTCTCAGATGCTCCTTCAATGCGGCTCTCATCATGAAAACCTGCAATACTGAGCATGCCTTTGAGATATTGTTTATCGGATGATAAAAGTTTGGACAAAGACGTTCGGGTTGCCGCAACGATGAGAATATCGTCAGTTTCTATCGAGTTTTCGAAGGGTGGTAATAAGCTGGTTTCACCGCGCTGAATCATTCTGACAGTAACATCTTTAAGGTCTGGGAACAGGCCTGCAATAGGGGTTGCGCCTTTGAGTGGGTGGTTATGGGTGATCGCGATTTGGGCGATATATTGACGGCCCGCTTCGCTCACTTCGTTTTCGAGGCTTTCACGCGCAGGTAATAATATCGGAGCAAATATTACGATATAAATTGCGCCGACAGCAGCAAGAACGAGGCCCGGTTTAAATTGACTGAAAAACGACAGCATTTCGCCTGTCTCGCCATTGACCAATAGATTCGTTGAAGAACCGATCAAGGTCGTCATCCCGGCAAGAATACAGATAAAGCTAAGCGGCATCATCAAATAGGAGGCATTGCCTCGCATTCTAAGGGCCATGGCGGTTAGAACTGGAATAAACATAACGACCACGGGCGTGTTGTTCATAAACATCGAGACCGCAAAGGCGATTAAGAACACTAAACCCAATGTTCTGCGGGGGTGTTTTTCAAGAGCCGCATTGATTCGCAATATTGGGCCTTCAAGCGCACCCGTATGATACATGCCTTGGCCGATAACCAGTAAAGCCATAATAGCTATTAGTGCAGGCGCTGCAAAGCCTGATAAAAGCCCTTTACTGTCTAACCCAGTGCTATTTTGAGGGGCAAAAAAGTGAAAAAATATCAAAAAGGCGACGATAATGCCGACAGAAATACTCTCGATCGAGAACTGCTCTCGGAAATAGAGAAATACCGCCACGGCGATAATCGCCATAGTCGCCCACATTTGCCATGATATAGCCAGTTCTGCGGCCATTTAAAAATCCCCTTTGACGCCTTAAGCGCTATCATGCAAGGTACGGAATTCATAGGATAATTCGAACGGATTAGATAAAATTTAAGTGGAAAACGAAAAATGACAAAATGTGCTTTTTTGGGTCTGGGCGTGATGGGGTATCCTATGGCGGGACATTTAGTAAACGCAGGACATGACGTAACTGTTTGGAATAGAACAAGCGTTAAATCAGAGACTTGGGCGAAAGAGCATGAAGGCTCCGCTGCTAACACTGTAGCTGAAGCCGTAGCGGGCGCAGACATCGTATTCCTATGTGTGGGTGATGATCCAGATGTTTATGCTGTGGTTGAGCAGGCGCTGCCAGCCATGCCGGAAGGCTCGCTGATTGTTGATCACACGACGGCGTCGGCTGAATGCGCTCGTAAGTGCTGTGCAGATGCCAAAGCTAAAGGTGTTGGATTCGTCGATGCTCCCATATCAGGGGGAGAAGTTGGCGCTCAAACAGGCAAATTAAGTGTTATGTGCGGCGGTGATCCTGAAGATTTCGCGCGCGCGGAGCCAATCATAGACGCTTTTGCCAAAGCGACAAAACTCATGGGGCCTAGCGGCGCGGGCCAAATGACGAAAATGGTCAATCAAATCTGTATCGCGGGACTATTGCAAGGTTTATCAGAGGGCGTGCATTTTGCGGAGAAAGCTGGCCTTGATATGAATGATGTCCTGGATGCTATTGGTAAGGGCGCGGCACAAAGCTGGCAAATGGACAATAGAGCGCTTACGATGAGCCAAGATCAATATGAATTTGGCTTTGCGGTTGATTGGATGCGTAAAGACCTTGGGATTGCTATAAAAACAGCCAAACAGATTGGGGCTGATCTAACCCTGACTGAAATAATCGATGGTTATTATGCTGATGTTCAGGACATGGGCGGTAATCGTTGGGATACATCAAGTCTCTTAAAGCGCCTTAGCGAGTAGGTAGGAATAATATGACGTTCATCAGGGCTACCTTCTTCGTTATCATAACGCTTAGTATTTCATTTTTCGCCTCAGCTCAAAGCTCCCACCAAATAACGTTTGACGGTCGGGCTAATCATTATTTTGAAGTTGAAAGTAGCTTTACGCTCCATGCTGGCGAAACAGAGCTTGAACTTGTTATGGCGGGATGGTCACCGGGGTCCTATTTAATTCGGGATTACGCCCGTCATGTTGAAAACTTATCAGCTGAGGGCGCGGATGTCCAAAAAACGGCGAAGAACCGCTGGATACTGACGAATATTAGCGGCGCAAAAGCCGTTATCAAATATCGAGTCTATGGACGGGAGATGACGGTCAGGACGAATTGGGTTGATAGCAGTTTTGCTTTCATAAACGGCGCGTCCACATTTATGCGACCTGTTGGCAGAGACAATGAAGAACACCGTATAGAAATTGTTCTTCCAAAGGATTGGAGTGCTAGCGCCGCCTCTATGACGAAAGAGAAGTTCCGCAAAAACGTCTATGTGGCGGACAACTGGGACGAAGTTATTGATAGTCCTATCGTTGTTGGCGACATTCAAATCCTACAAATCCCTTCGAAAACCACAAAACACCCGCATTACCTTGTTCAGGTCGGCGATACGGCGGCTTGGGATAATGACAAGGCTATCAATGCCGTGGCGGATATCATTGATATTCAACAAGAATTTTGGGGTGTTGATCCATTTGAGAAACCTTATTATTTCTTGAATGTGATCGCCGACGCGCGTGGAGGACTAGAGCATAAACACAATACGGCTCTGATGCACCGCCGTTTTGCGATGAAAAGCCGTAAAGATTGGGTTAACTGGATGGGGCTTGTGGCCCATGAATATTTTCATAGCTGGAATGTTAAACGCTTACGGCCCAAAACGCTTGGCCCATTTGATTATGACGCGGAGAATTACACATCAGAATTATGGTTTTCTGAAGGGTTCACATCATATTACGCCAATCTTTTGAACTATAGAGCCGGACTAATCGACGAAGAAGAATTCCTTGCAGACATAGCCACTGACGCTCAATATCTGGGCGAAACAGCCGGACAAGAAGTCCGTTCTGTTGCTGACGCTTCTTATGATGCCTGGATCAGAGCCTATAGACCTGACGAAAACACCACAAATGCCCATGTTAGCTATTACGCTAAAGGCGCAATGATTGGGGTGGGACTTGATGCCAAAATTAGAGAAGCCACTCAAAATAGAGCGAGCTTAGATGATTTGATGCGCGCTGCTTATGCAAAATTTTCGGGTAATTCCGGATTTGTCAATTCTGATATTTATGGGCTTGCCAATGAAGTTTCAGGGCAAAACGTTGGGTCCTGGCTTAAAACCCGAGTTGAAACAGCTGAATACCTCAATGTTAATGTGGCTTATGATTTTCTTGGTTTGAATATGAAAATGAAGATCGATGAGGAAGATGCAGACGAATATGAGCCCGCTTACCTAGGCTTTCATTTTGATAGTAAAAAAGATGACCTCATTGTTTCTAAAGTAGCCAAAAATACACCCGTGTTTGTCTCGGGAATAAATGCCGGTGATGAACTTATTGCTATCGACAATAATCGCGTTAAGAAAAGTGGTTTTACTGACCATATGAAACATCTGAGCCCAGCCCAGAATGTTGAGTTATTGATAGCGCGTAGAGGGAAACTTATGACTTTATCCGCGGATACAATTTCAAAACCATTGGACAACTGGGTTTTAAGTAAAGCTGAAGATGTCAGCGATAAAAAATTATTCAATTATAATAGTTGGAGTCATTCAACGAACTAATATGAGTTAATTATCGAATTTTAAATCCGGAATGAGGATAAGGCCGCACATCAATAAATGATCTACGGCCTATACCACAATTCGTTGCCTCAGTAGTTTGGTATTCCATTGAGGCGGATGAGGCCTTCTATAAAAGTTCTAAATATCGTTATTGCACAATTGCTGGAATGTTGTTGTCATTTTAGGCCAATTAGGTATTGTTATTGAAGCTTAACCTTTTTTGGCTCTGATTTGACCTCAGTATCAACGATTTATGTGAAACATATCTTGAGTATTCTTCAAGATTTTGGGTTGAACTTGGATACATTGTTTACAAAATTGAACCTCAATAGAGAAGTGCTAGAAGATGTGACGGCTCGTTTTGATGGTGATATTTGCAACGCCATATTTTTGTACTCTGAACAGAAGCTTCACGATCCAATCATTGGGCTAAGGGTCGGTGCCAAGTTTCGACTTTCGACTTACCTTGAGGCCGGAAATATCCTAGCCTTCTGCAGAGATTTAGAACACGCGTTTGAGGTAAATGCGAGATATGGGCCGTTGATGGAAACTATTGGCTCACCCCATATGGTGAAAGACAAAGATCCAGATAATATCACTAGCAAAATTATTTGGACGCCTAATTCATATGAGATACAAGATCAAAGCTTTCGCCATTTGACAGATTTTTTCGTCGCGACCTATGTCATGACCGTCAATTGGTTGGCTTGGGGGTTTGGGCGCGGGATCGAAACCGCGACATTCGGACATCAAAACGAAAGCGATATTATAGCTTACAGTGATGTTCTGGGCTGCAAAGTGATCTTTGGTGCAAGTGAAAATGCGGCTATTCTGAAAAAGGGTATCCTAAATCTTCCGCTCCCCACGGCCCACGCTAATAAATTTGAATTGTTAAATGCTAAGCAAGCACAAGTATTGGCGTCATTTCAGGGCCGCAGTAACTTGGTGTTCCGAGTTGAAGAAGTTATTCGCCAAACAATATTAGTTGCCAAGCCATCAGTTGATAACGTGGCTGATACGCTTGGTTTGAGCGGGCGTAGTATGAGGCGATATTTGAGAGATCGTGGAACAACCTATCAGGAAATCTTAGACCAAGTAAAAAAAGATATCTGCAAGAATCTCTCTAATGACGGACTTAGCTTAGCTGAAATTGCGCAGGCCCTTTGGTATAATGACCAAAGTGCTTTCACGCGCGCCTATAAAAAATGGCACGGAATGTCGCCAAAACAGCATTTCAATTCACTCGATTATTCAGCTAACCACTCAGCTACTTTAGGCGCAAAATAGGTCAATATGCCATCACAGCCTGCGCGTTTAAAACACGTCAAACTTTCCATGATGACGCGTTTTTCGTCAATCCAGCCATTTTGAGCGGCGGCCATGATCATAGCGCACTCCCCGCTTACCTGAAACGCGTAGGTTGGATATGAAAGTTCTGACTTAACCCGTTGAATTATATCAAGATATGGCAAGCCGGGTTTGACCATAACCATATCGGCGCCTTCTTCTATATCAAAAGCAACTTCTCGAAGCGCTTCATCGGAGTTAGAAGGATCCATTTGGTAAGTACGCTTGTCACCCCGCAGAGCTGAAGACGTTCCGATGGCATCACGATAGGGGCCGTAAAACCCTGATGCGTATTTAGCCGCATAAGACATAATCAATACATTGTGATGTCCATGTCGATCCAAATTTTGCCGAATAGCGCCAACGCGCCCGTCCATCATATCAGATGGCGCTACAATATCAGCGCCGGCTTCGGCCAGTATGATAGCGCCATCAGCCAAGGCATCGACAGTAATATCATTGATGATCTCATCACCTTGCATTACGCCGTCATGTCCGTGATCTGTATAGGGGTCGAGCGCAACATCGACGATGATGCCAAGGTCAGGCACAGCTTTCTTGACGGCTCGAATGGCCTCTGGGACTAAACCCTTAGGATTTAGAGCTTCACTACCAACGGCGTCCTTTAGGGCTGGATTGATATGCGGGAACATTGCGATGGCAGGAATGCCAAGCTTCACGGCTCTTTTTGCGTCTTTAACCAATTCATCAATATTGATTCTGTCTACACCGGGGAGACTACTGACGGGATCGCGAGCTTTATCGCCATCGGATAAAATGATCGTCCAAATTAAATCATGGACGCTCAGCGATGATTCTCGGACGAGATCGCGCGAAAAAGCCTTTAATCGAGGACGACGTAATCGAGAAGTTGGATAAGATGGCACAAATATCTCCGTTTTATGCGTCATACTGGCTTATGCGGCATTTCTGCAATGGAATATTTCTAAAATGTAAGGTACTTGTAACTGCAATTATGGTAAAAGGTGTCGTTATGGCCCAAGATTATCGCAAATTTTTTGAAACTGCTGTTGACAGCGTTCGCGGCGAAGGTCGCTATCGTGTCTTTCAAGACATTAGACGCATCAAAGGTGAATTCCCAAAAGCGACTTGGTATAAAGATGATATTTCTGAAAAAGAAATTGTTGTCTGGTGCTCAAATGACTATCTTGGCATGGGTCAAAATGAATGCGTCGTTGAAGCCGTAAAATCTGCCGTAGATGCCGCTGGGACTGGCTCTGGCGGAACTCGAAATATCGCTGGGACCACACATTATCACGTGCAACTGGAAAAAGAGCTAGCTGATCTTCATGACAAAGACCGTGCTCTTGTTTTTACCTCTGGCTATGTGGCTAATGAAGCAACCCTCGGCGTCATGAGTAAAATCCTACCGGGCTTGATCATATTCTCTGATGAAATGAACCATGCCTCGATGATTTCGGGTATTCAACGGGCACGATGCGAAAAACATATCTTCAAACATAATGACTTAGCTGATCTCGAAGCCAAATTGAAATCTGTACCTGCTGACGCGCCTAAATTGATCGCGTTTGAAAGCGTTTATTCCATGGACGCCGATATAGCGCCGATCGAAGAGATTTGTGATCTGGCTGATAAATACGGCGCGTTGACTTATATTGATGAAGTCCACGCCGTTGGTATGTACGGCCCGCGCGGCGGCGGCGTTTGTGAAGAACGCGGTCTGATGGACCGAGTCGATGTAATTCAAGGAACGCTTGCCAAAGCTTACGGCATGATTGGTGGCTATATTGCCGGGGAAGAAGTCATTATTGACGCAGTACGTTCTATGGCATCTGGCTTTATCTTTACGACTTCTATTCCGCCAAGCACGGCCGCGGGCGCACTTCGAAGTGTCAAAATTCTCAAAATCTCACCCGAAGTTCGGGCTCAACATAAAGAGCGCGCCAATACGCTTAAGGATCATTTTCGAAATGCTGGTTTCCCATTTATTGATGGTGATACCCATATCGTTCCGCTCATGGTCAGTGATCCAATTAAATGCAAAGCTATTTCTGATCGCCTGATCTCTGAATTTGGTATTTATGTTCAGCCTATTAATTACCCAACAGTACCACGGGGTACTGAGAGACTTCGATTTACGCCAAGCCCGTTCCACACAGACCTTATGATGGAGCAGTTATTGGGCGCTTTACACTCCATTTGGGATGAGTTTGAGCTCAAACGGATTAAAGTCGCATAAAACACTATTAGTGTCGCAAATGGTGGTTGTGGCCCACCAGTTTTTCCCATAGATAGACCCGGTTTTTAACGCTTCGATTTTTTAAGGAGTCGATTATGTCCGTCCCAGAACCTAAAGCAGAATCCCAAGAAGCTTTCGCTCATCTTACAGACTATTTTTCACAAAGCTTAAAGGACCGTGATCCGGAACTTTATGTTAGCATGAAAGACGAACTAGACCGTCAACAGCATGAAATCGAATTGATCGCTTCAGAGAACATAGTGTCTCAAGCTGTTTTAGAAGCGCAGGGGTCTGTTCTCACAAATAAATATGCCGAAGGTTATCCTGGTAAACGTTATTATGGCGGCTGTCAGCATGTTGACGTTGCTGAAAATCTCGCCATTGATCGTGCGTGTGAGTTGTTTGATTGCGGTTTTGCAAATGTACAGCCCAATTCAGGGTCTCAAGCCAATCAAGGTGTTTTCCTCGCGTTATTGCAGCCAGGCGACACTATATTGGGCATGGACCTCGCCTCTGGTGGACATTTAACACACGGCGCTCCGCCAAATATGTCAGGTAAATGGTTCAATGCGGTTTCTTATGGCGTTACTCGTGACACCCATTTAATCGATTATGATCAGGTCGAAGCCTTAGCGATAGAGCACCAACCCAAGCTTATCATTTGCGGCGGTTCAGCCTATGCCCGCACCATTGACTTTGCCCGGTTTAGAGCAATCGCGGACAAAGTAGGGGCTTACCTGCACGTTGATATGGCCCACATTGCCGGCCTTGTCGCTGGCGGAACCCATCCTAGCCCGTTCCCGCATGCCCATGTTGCGACAACGACAACTCATAAAACTCTACGCGGACCCCGCGGCGGTATGATTTTAACAAATGATGAGAAACTCGCCAAGAAATTCAATTCAGCCGTTTTCCCAGGCCTTCAAGGCGGCCCTCTGATGCATGTGATCGCCGCTAAAGCTGTTGCATTTGCTGATGCGCTAAAGCCAGAGTTCAAGGCTTATAGCCAGCTTGTCATCGATAACTGCAAAGCTATGTCAGAAGCTCTAGTTGAGGCTGGATACGCTGTTGTCTCAGGCGGAACAGATACGCACTTAGCTCTGATTGACCTGTCACCTAAAGGCGTAAAGGGAAATGCAGCTGAAAAAGCACTCGGACGCGCGTATATTACTTGTAACAAAAACGGTATTCCGTTTGACCAAGAGAAGTTCACTATCACGTCCGGTATCCGTGTAGGTTCACCTGCGGGGACAACCCGCGGCTTTGGAACCGCAGAATTTCGTCAAATTGGTCAGTTAATGGCCAAGGTATTGGATGCTTTGGCGGAAAACCCTAAAGGTAATCCAGATGTCGAAGCGCAAGTCCGCGAACAAGTGAAGCAACTAACGGCACGCTTTCCTATTTACCGGGGCTAGGCACAGGCCTATAGTCAATCTCATATGAGATGTCCTTTTTGTAATAGCGAAGACACACAAGTCAAAGATAGCCGCCAGGCAGAAGATGGTACGGCCGTGCGTCGTCGCCGTCTTTGCAATGCCTGCGCAGGCCGTTTTACGACCTTTGAACGTGTACAATTACGTGAGTTATACGTTGTCAAAAAGACCGGACAACGGGTTCCGTTTGATCGTAACAAATTAGCCCGATCGATTATGATTGCTCTGCAAAAACGTCCTGTTGAACAAGAACGTACAGAACAGATGATTAGCGGTATTGTTCGCCAGCTCGAAAGCGGCGGTAATTCTGACATAACATCAGATGCCATTGGCGCGCTTGTCATGGAAGGGCTCGCAGGGCTCGATAAGGTTGCTTATGTGCGCTATGCCAGTGTTTATCGCGATTTCCGCGCCACTGAAGATTTTGAAACCTTCATTGAAGAAGAGAAACTTTCAAAGGCTGAAGAAGAGTAGTCGTGGCCCGGCCTCATGTTACTTTAAAGCTTGCCACATCGCTTGATGGCAAAATTGCCCTGGCAAATGGACAGTCCCAATGGATTACCAGTGAACAATCTCGTCAAAAGGGACGTGAACTGCGCGCCATACATGATGCCATTGCCATTGGGTCAAATACTGCGATCGAAGATAATCCCCGGCTAACGACCAGAATTGATGGCGCGAACGACCCAATCCGAATTGTCTATGATTCCCGACTCCGGTTGTCGGCGACGTCTAACTTAGCGATGACGGCCCTAGATGTGCCAGTTTGGTTGTTTACAAGTTTTAAATCAAAACAATGCGGTAAGCACTTGATAAAGAAAGGTATTTCAATCGTTAAGACATCTTCAAATGATAGCGCCAACATTGAAGAAAGCCTTGAAATTATGTCCGAACGCAGGGTGAAGACCTTATTAGTTGAAGGCGGCGGGACTTTGGCGTCTAGCTTTCTATGTGCAGGCTTTGTAGATTCTATTCATTGGTTCCGTGCGCCTATTATTTTGGGAGGTGACGGACGCAATGGTATTGGAAATTTAGGGATGATTGACTTAGATCAATCGCCTAAATTTACTCGCAAGTCTTTCGAAACATTAGGGCCTGACACTTACGAAATTTTCGAGAAAGCCTATTAATGTTTACAGGAATTATCACTGATATTGGAAAAATTGCCGAGATAACCCGTCAAACCGGCGGTGAATGGGGCGATACCCGTATGACGGTCCATTGTCATTACGATGTCGACACCATTGATATAGGGGCCTCTATTTCTCATTCCGGTGCCTGTATGACCGTTGTCAAAAAAGGGGCCTTATCAGGCGAATTTCAAGGCTGGTACACTTTTGATGTTTCCGATGAAAGCCTATCCAAGACGACTATGGGGGACTGGGAAGCTGGCCAATCGGTTAATTTAGAACGCGCTATGACGGCCAAAGACGAACTTGGTGGCCATATGGTTACAGGACACGTCGATAACACAAGCGAAGTTTTAGAGATTGAAGATATTGCAGGGTCTAAACGAATTCGGTTTGGATCGCCAGCCGATATTCGCTTCGCTATAGCGCCTAAAGGCTCCATTTGTGTGGACGGTGTATCTCTAACCGTGAACGAAGTTGGACCTGATTGGTTTGAAGTAAATATTATTCCTCACACGGCAGAAGTCACAACACTTGGAAAATTACAGGTTAGCGGCAAAGTAAATCTGGAAATCGATGTCATAGCACGCTATGTGGCCAAGTACTTGTCCCACATGAAAGCGCAAAATGTCTGATCCCGAATTAAATAGTGCCTCTTTTGAGGACGTTTATAACCTCGCAACGCCTGAAGAAATCATCGAAGATGCCAGAAATGGCCGGATGTATATCCTTGTTGATGCTGAAAATCGAGAGAATGAAGGCGATCTAATCATACCGGCGCAATTTGCAACGCCTGACGCCGTCAATTTTATGGCAAAATTTGGCCGC
The DNA here is from genome assembly GCA_014238285.1 of Hellea sp. Taxonomy (GTDB): domain Bacteria; phylum Pseudomonadota; class Alphaproteobacteria; order Caulobacterales; family Maricaulaceae; genus JACOMS01. The sequence continues at coordinate 7,281 of JABABK010000040.1, read as the reverse complement.
GGGTTGATTTGCTTGGCTGTAGAGCAAGCCCGCGCTGAAGCTTTAGGCCTTAGAAACATGTCCGCTGAAAACCGGTCGCGGTTTGAAACAGCCTTTACCCAATCGATTGAAGCCAGAGATGGCGTGACGACAGGGATTAGTGCAGGGGACCGCTCTCGCACGATCCAAGTAGCGATTGATCCCGAATCATTAGAGCATGATATTGTCTCGCCGGGCCATATGTTCCCGATCATTGCCAAAGATGGCGGCGTTTTGGTTCGAACCGGCCATACAGAAGCGTCTGTCGATATCTCCCGTATGGCTGGTCTAAATCCATCCGCTGTAATCTGCGAGATCATGAATGACGACGGCACCATGGCGCGCCTTCCTGATCTTGTTAAATTTGCACAGTTCCATGGCCTTAAAATCGGTACAATCGAAGACCTTGTGGCGTACCGTATGGATAAAGATCATTTTGTGAAACATGTGGCATCGTCATCGTTTACATCACAAATAGGCGATGATTTTAATATTCACGTCTACAGAAATTATTTGGATAATTTGGAGCATGTTGCTCTATCCAAAGGCACGCCCTCTGATGACAAGGAAAGCCTAGTTCGCGTGCATAAGATCGACTTTGCTGGCGATATTCTGCATGAAAACAGTTCGCGCGCAGGATTGATTTGGCACGCCATGCGTCAGTTAGCAGAAAATGATGGGCATGCTGTTTTGGTTCTTATCCGCGAAGGTAGTATTGATACATTGTTGGAACGCCTCGGCGCTAATAGCCGCGTCGTAGACCGTAAACAACAAAACATACGTGAATATGGTGTTGGCGCACAGATCCTAGTACATCAAGGCGTCAAAAAAATGCGCTTAATTACAAACACAATGCCAAAATTAATCGGGCTTGAAGCCTATAATATAGACTTGGTCGGTATAACTGAACCTAAGCAATATAAAAACGATCTATGACCCACAAAATTCTAATAATCGAAGCCCGTTATTATGAGGGTATTTCTGATTCTCTTTTGGAAGGCGCCCTTAACGTCCTCCAACAGCCCGGCGTTGAGGTCACGAAAGTTACTGTGCCTGGCGCCCTCGAAATTCCCCATGTTATTGCCTATGCCGAAGCCGCTAAGTCTGGGTTTGACGGATATGTCGCCCTTGGCTGTGTTATCCGCGGCGAGACGACTCATTATGATTATGTTTGCCAAGAATCGGCTCGCGCTATCATGGACCTTGCTGTTAACAAACAGCTTGCTATCGGCAATGGTATCATCACAGTTGAAAACGAAGATCAAGCTTGGGCTCGCGCCAAGAAGGATAAGAAAGACAAAGGCGGATTTGCTGCTAATGCCGTTCTTAAAATGATCAAAATTCGCAGCGAATTGAAAGCATAGTTTTGGACGAGAATCACCACATCCGCCGGAGCCGTGCTAGAATGGCCGCCGTACAAGCCCTTTACCAAATGGATATTAGCGGCGTCCCGATCAATATTGTCATTGATGAATTTTCGGACTTTAGAATAACTGAAAACAATGTCGATCAAGAGTTTTTTGAAGATGTCCTGCGGGGCGTTATTCAGTTTCAAGACACAATCGATCAAGATATTGCCGGGCACCTGGCCAAGAAATGGACCATGAAAAGACTTGATATGACGCTTCGCGCTATTATGCGGGCAGGCTGTTACGAAATATCAAGACGGCCAGACATTCCCGCGCTTGTTATCATTGATGAATATGTATCTATAGCCGCTGATTTCTTTGAACAGTCCGAACCTGCTTTCGTCAACGGCGCATTGGATCGTTACGCTAAGAAAATACGAGCGGCAGAATTTGGGTTAGTAGGTTCGCCAGAAGCGGGTTCATAGGCTTGGATGAATTTGATTTGATCAAGATGTATTTTGCGCCCTTAGCAGGGCCGGAGGGTCTTGGCCTCAAAGATGATGCCGCGCATTTTTCGCCGCCTACTGGTTTCGATATTATTCTAACAAAAGACACTATGGTTGAAGGCGTTCATTTTCCAGACGGTGTTTACGGTGCAGATGTGGCCGAGCGGCTTTTACGGGTCAATCTTTCAGACCTGGCGGCTAAAGCTGCAACGCCACGAGGTTATCTTTTATCCGTTGCATGGCCAAAACACCTAGACACGAAATTGCTATCTGGCTTTGCGGAAGGTTTAAAATCCTGCCAAGAGCAATTTGGATTACATTTATGGGGCGGTGATACGGTTTCCACCAAAGGACCCGCGGTTTTCACGGCAACTTTAATCGGCGTGTGCCCTGAGGGTATGTCTACTCGCCGCATGGGAGCATCACCGGGGGACGATATTTGGATTACAGGATATTTAGGCAAAGGTTTTCTAGGGCTTGCTGAAATAGACGGCCAAATACAGAACCAGCAATTTATTGATGGGTTTTATAAACCACCTCCACGAATCGACCTTCAAAAAACACTTCGTACATTTGCAAGCGCTGCAATTGATGTCTCTGATGGTTTTGTTGCAGACTTAGGTCATTTGGCGAAGGCAAGTCAGGTTAGTGCTACCGTGGAAATCTCAAATTTAAGTTTTCCGGTGTCTGTCAAAAATTTTTGGCAAAGAGGCCCGGAAATGGTTCAAAAGTTTTTGACCCATGGTGACGATTATGAAATCATATTTACGGCTCATCCCGATTATCGCGAAAATATTATATCCCTAGCTGAGAGCTTGGATTTTGAGGTGTCTCATATAGGGCAATGTGGTCAGGGCGGTGGCGTCACAATTTTAGACGGCAGTTTACCTCTTGAGTTTCAAAGCTCTGGATATACTCACTTCTAGAGCACTTAACGTTTTACCGTAATAAAAAACCCGACCAAAAGGCCGGGCTTAATTAAGCGGTTTGGCGTCGTTTATCGTCGCCCGCTACCGCTGTCCCCTGGGGCATTTTGACCGCCAGCACCGATGCGATCCGTTGGCAATCGACCGAGTGTTCCGAAAATTTGTTCTAAAATTGATAATTCACGTCCTCGTGTTGGCGTTTTACGGTCAACATAATTCACATAGTGTCCATCTTCGACGCCGTATTCAGCGACTTTGAGGACTTGTCCGTCATCATTGAATGTTATCGCCGTAATAGTCCGGTCTTCGATGAGAGGACGAAGGTAAGCGAAGCGCTCTCTAACGGCCGTCATATAATACCAGGTATCGGTTTCTAGTTCCTCGTCAAACGTACCTTTGACGGATGGATTTCCAAGCCGTGAAAGGACGGTCGCTTTAGTATCCGAACCGGTTTCAACCTCTTGAGGCTTATCTTTAGTCGCAATGTAACCATGCGTTCTTAAAGTCGGATTGCATCCGGATAAAATGATGCCTGCAAAGATAAGTGTCAGGGCTTTTGAAGATAGTTTCAACATAGGAGCTTTTGTTTGAATATTGAGTGACATTCCACTAACTAATGCTGAAACAGCATGCAAGTGTTCATGTGTAAATTTAATGGAGTCTTTGATGGGTTTATTTCAAAAGATTTTTAAGAAGACAGACCTAGCGTCGATTGATTCTGAAAACTTATACCGCTCGCTTATGAAACAATCTCGCTTACCTGTCTTTTTTGGAGAAGGAAAAGTCCCGGATAGCTATGATGGCCGCATTGAGTTTTTAACGCTCCATATGTCCATTGTTATGGCGGCTTTGATTAAGCACGAAGAACAAGGCAAACGGCTGTCGCAAGCTTTGTTTGACGTCATGGTCGATGATTTTGACACGGCTCTTAGAGAAGAAGGGCTGACTGATTCGGGGGTTAAGCGCCGAATTAAGCCAATGATTGCGTTATTTTACACACGCCTTAAGGACTACTCTGAAAACTTTTCTGCAGCTGAGTCGTTGAAATCGGCTTTAACTCGAGGGGCTATTGGAAAAGCTGAGACCCTATTTGTAATTGATCTTGCGACTTACTCGGTGTCATTTGCTGACAGCCTTGAAAAAACGGATTTAGGCTCAATAGCAAAAACTAAGTTTAGCTATCCAGAGTTCAAATAATAAAGTTACCGAATCTATAGGCATATCTTTATCTTTGCTCTATAGGGTGATCTCCAATAATTGAATATGATATATGAGCCAATCTTTTATACTTTCTATTGATGCTATGGGGGGCGATGACGCCCCGGACATAGTTATTCAGGGGCTCGAATATTACCTTAAAGGCGATGGCTCTGGGCATGATGTGCGATTCATCATTCATGGAAATGAAATACAATTAAATCCTTTACTGGATAAGGCTCCTCTGACCAAAGCGAGAAGTGAAATCGTTCATACGGAACTCGAGATTACTTCCGATATGAAGCCTTCTCACGCTGTTAGGCGCGGCAAGGGGACCAGCATGTGGAATGCCATCGAAACGGTTAAGTCTAAAACGGCATCTGTTGCTGTTTCTGCAGGTAATACTGGAGCATTAATGGGCATTTCTAAATTACAGCTTAGGACAAAGACAGGTGTGCAGCGGCCTGCATTAGCCGCCGCTTGGCCACAACTAGATGGTATGTGTGTGGTGCTAGATGTCGGCGCAAACGTGGAATGTGATGCGGCCCAATTGTCCGAATTTGCCGTTATGGGAGAAGCTTATTATCGAGCGCTCTTTCACAAGAAAAAACCAAGTGTTGGACTTCTAAATGTGGGCACTGAAGAACTTAAGGGCAATGCCATTATCAAGGCGGCTCATGAACGCTTATCTAATAGTGAACTCGGGTTAAACTATATCGGATATGTCGAAAGCGATGATATCTCATTTGGCGAGGTAGATGTTGTCGTCACAGATGGGTTTACGGGCAATATCGCGCTCAAAACCGCAGAAGGCACAGCCAAACTCGTAAGAGAGTTTTTGAGGAAATCTCTGCGAGCTACCCTTTGGGCAAAATTTACCACCTTTTTAAATATGGCTGCTTTTAAACAATTAAAAAAACGTCTCGACCCTAACCGTGTAAACGGCGCTGTATTTCTGGGACTTAAAGGCATTGTTATTAAAAGCCACGGCGGCACTGACGCTATTGGTTTTGCTAATGCCGTCGGTATCGGTGTAGAGCTAGCCGAAAGCAACTTCCTTAGCGAGGTCGAGCGAACGCTGGACGCGCTTCATGATGAAGACGACAATATTGGATTTATCCTATGAGCCAGATCAGAAGCGTAATATCTGGTGTCGGAAGCTACCTGCCAGAACGAATTGTCACGAACGATGAATTGTCAAAAACTGTTGACACATCCGACGAATGGATACGGAACCGAAGCGGTATTCATGAAAGACGGATTGCAGCGGATGGCCAATACACATCTGACCTTGGAACTCAGGCCGCAAAAAATGCCTTAGAAGACGCGGGTTTATCCGCCGATGATCTAGATTTGATTATTGTTGCGACTACCACACCTGATTTTACATTTCCGTCCACTGCAACCATCATTCAAGAAAACCTTGGTATGCGACAAGGCGCAGCTTTTGATATTCAGGCTGTCTGCAGCGGGTTTATTTACGCCGTTCACATCGCGGACGCCATGCTTAAAGCCGGACCATATAAACGCGTTTTAGTCATTGGCGCGGAAACTTTTTCGAGGATACTCGATTGGACAGACCGAACCACATGCGTCTTGTTTGGAGACGGCGCCGGTGCCATGATTTTAAGCCGGGAAGAAAATGCCGAAAACGGCATTATCAATAATTTCATTAGATCAGATGGCCGCTATTGTAATTTACTCCAAGTTGATGGCGGTCCGTCTCGAACACAAACTGTTGGTCATGTCAGAATGGAAGGTAAGCAAGTCTTTAAACACGCTGTAAAAGATATTGCACTGGCCATGAAGTCCTGCGCCGCTGAAGTTGATCTAGAACCTTCGGCGATTGATTGGTTTGTTCCACATCAGGCCAATCAAAGAATTTTGGATGGGGTTGCCCGTCAATTGGGATTAAAACCAGAACAAGTTATTTCTACCGTTGCAAAACATGCCAACACATCTGCCGCTTCTGTGCCTTTGGCATTTGATGCAGCTGTTAAGGATGGACGTATAAAACGGAATGATTTAATTATGCTGGAGGCATTTGGGGGTGGATTCACCTGGGGCGCGACGCTTTTACGGTATTAAACGTAAAAAAGAGACATTTTATTGAATGTTTTTAGGTTTAAATGTTGAAAAATATCAGTTTTTCCGCTTAATAGCTGCTCAAGGGGAACATAATGAGCATCGGAACTGTAACCAGAGCTGACCTTGCAGAGGCTTTGTACAAGGAAATCGGTTTATCGCGCACTGAAAGTGCTGCGTTGGTTGAGGCTGTTATTGATCAAATAATCAACTCACTTATCAGCGGCGAAAACGTAAAGCTTGCAGGCTTTGGGACTTTTTCACTTCGTGATAAGAATGAGCGAATCGGAAGAAACCCGAAAACTGGGCAGGAAGTCGCAATAACACCTCGCCGGGTCCTCACGTTTAAACCGTCACAGGTTATGCGCGAAAGGGTAGATTCTGCTCTAAGCAAACGATAAGGACCAGCATGCAAGCCAAGACAACGCGTGCATTTCGAACCATAAGTGAAGCAGCCGAAGAGCTGGACTTACAGCCTCATGTGCTGCGTTTTTGGGAATCCAAATTTCCAAATTTCAAACCTATTAAAAGAGGTGGTGGTCGCCGATTTTATCGCCCCGAAGACATTGAGTTTTTACGCGGCATTAAAGTTCTTTTGCACGATGAACGTCACCCAATAAAAGATGTACAAAAACTTATCCGAGTTAAGGGCGTTGCGCGCATTGTAGATCTTGGGCGTTCCGTTGAGAAGGCCGCTATCCCAAAAGATATTAAAGATACTGTTCTGGTTCCGGATAGAATCAGGAAAACTAAATCAGCGCCAAAAATTGAAGAGCCTATCTATTTAGCCCATTCAGATAGCGCGGCTGATACGGCTGAGTTCGAAAGCGATGAGTTCTTTCCTGAGGACGCGTCTGAAGGAATTGCTGAAGAAGTCCCCGTTGAAGAAACCATTACACTTCCTGTTGAGATAGAAGAACCTCAGGTCGTGGAAAGCGTCATGAGCCTGGAAGAGCGTAGTGACTTAGAACTTGCACTTGATCGATTGCAAAACCTACGTAATCGCTGGCAAGATTTTCGACAGGAATTATCCAACAACTGATTGCCTTAATCATCCGAAATGCCTATACAGCCGACCACTTTGATGGTTTCGGAGTGTAGCGCAGTCCGGTAGCGCGCTCGCCTGGGGGGCGAGAGGTCGTAGGTTCGAATCCTATCATCCAACACCTATAATATCAAGGTATACTGGGGTTTTTAGGC
>JABABK010000003.1 GCA_014238285.1 Hellea sp. | reverse complement strand
GATTAAGCCAAGCCATCAGCGCCAAATCCGGAAACCCGCGCGCATCCACCTCGGGCAGCGTTGTTCTGGCTAAAGCCGAAAATTCCTTTGTCTTTGGAAAAGACAATCCAAACTTTTCAATGATAGAATCTATGGTGTTTGCATTCGGATCCTCAAATTCAATACCTATTTCATCTAAAAGAAATCTGGTAATAAAATCTATCTGACCTGCATCATTTTCATGATATTCTCGATGCAAAAAATCCAATGATTGCTGCTCTTCTATTCCAAAAAGCCAATATAGCTGTCGAATTTGATCGCTTTCTTCAGGTAATACAATGAACAAAATAGTGTCATCTTTTTTTCGCGCAAGAAAAAGTGTGTCGCCCTCTGACATCAGTTCGGTTACTGCGTTCTTTTGGTAATATGCTCGCCACTCGGGGTCACGATGTATTTTCTTTCGCCTTGTATCGTACCAAGATAGCAATCCATATTCGGTAATTGACTCTTGTTCACCGTTTAACCAAATGTAAGTCGTTTCAAATCGATTTCCATTTGGTCTTGTTCTTGAATCTAGGCCTAAAACGGGTTTGAGAGACTCTCCATCGGACGAATCTCCAACCTCTCGCTGATTAGATGCGTTTGAATCTGCATCGACTTTCGCAAGTCTTTTTACAGCAACTCCATCAAAAAAAACGCCAAGATACCCGCGATTCATTTTCACTATTCAACACTGCTCAAAAGTGAGGGAAGCATATACTGGGCAACAGCTCTAACAACAGGAACTACAACCGAATTTCCAAACTGCTTGTAGGATTGAGTATCTGATACTGGTATCTTGAATGGATTATTATCACCAACACGATCGAAACCCATTAAGCGGGCACATTCACGAGGTGTCAATCTACGAGGACGACTTCCTTCTTGGTTTATCAAAATCTCAGAACCGTCTTTGTAATAGCGAGCGGATAATGTTCTAGCAACATCGTTAGGGCCAACTACCGAACAACCAAATCCGTTTCCGGCTTTCGCGTGCTTAGCCTTATAATCTTGTAAATATTTCCAAAGCTTTGGCGATAGAGTGTATTTTTCTTCAACATTCAAGTCGAGAATACTGCCCAGTTTCGGTCCATCTAATTTAGGTAAAGGAATTTTTTTGATATCAAAGTCTATGCTATGATCTCGAAACCCAATAATAAATATCCGCTCACGTTTTTGGGGAACCCAATGTTTCGAACTAATAACGTGGTGCGTAACCTTATATTTAAGTTCATTTTCCAAAACATTCATAATTGTTTCAAAAGTTTTCTTACCATCGTGACTTTTCAAATTTTTGACGTTCTCCAAGAGAAAAGCTGCCGGACGATGATGATCAATAATTTTTGCAACATCGTAAAAAAGCGTCCCCTGAGTATCGCATAGAAAACCGTGGGGGCGACCCAAAGCATTTTTCTTGGAAACACCTGCCAAAGAAAATGGCTGACATGGAAAACCGGCTAGCAATAAATCATGTGCAGGGATTTCTGCCGGGTTTTCAGAATATGGCCTGATATCACCTACGGATATATGATCAGGACCATCAGGAAAATTTGCCCCATAAGTCTCTCGCGCAAACTTATCCCATTCAGAAGTAAAAACGCATTTTCCGTTTAGTTCATCAAAAGGTCGCCGCAGACCGCCAATGCCCGCAAAAAGATCAATAAATTTAAAATCATAAGAGTCTTCATCACTCGTAACAGATGGCCCGCGTTCCATTATACGTTCCAGAAGTTTATTTAAAACCTGCTCCGGCGCATCGATCTGCGGGTCATTTTCGTAACGCCGGATAGTTCGCTGGTTTTTACCCGTTGCTTCGGCAACTTCGGAAACCGACATACCTGCCTTATTTCGCAAAATTTCAAAGTCAGAAATATCGTTCAAAGTGATTCTCCCAGAATACCTCGGGACAAATTATGTCCGAATTCGTCCCGCCGGTATACAGGAACAAAGAAGGAACACAAGAATTATTTTATTCGCCATATAAGAATCGTTCTCGATGTTCCCTGACGAAGTTTATTGCATCTTCGGGTCCTTTATATCTAAGTTTTTCCCCGAATTGTTTTTTCAAAGTCACAGCAAAGACCGAACCGTCTTCTCGAAAGTTTTTACCCGCCTCTATTTGAATTTCGTCGTTCAAAACAAAATACCCATACTCAAACGCTTTATCGTGAAATAGGCATAAACATAGGCCATTTGATAAATTTCCCATAGCCAGAAAATTATCTGACCATCGCGAAATATGTGCGCCAATTAAAAACCTTGGGTCCATAACATCGCATTCAGGAAAGCAACATTTGGAATCATAAAGCTTTTTGATCTCCTCCGAAAATCTCTGTTGGCCTATTCTCGATTTAACTCTTTTCCAAGCTTCACCTGTTTTCACTGTAGTTCGTTGAGGTATTCCTGTTGAATTGGACATTTCGATTGTCTCAAATATAATTGATAAAAGCTCTTCACTCGCGTCTGACAAGTAAGCGCCATTCTGACACTGCAACGCATCTGATTGTATTACGTAAAAAAGATTTTCTAATTTGCGACTCTTCTTTTTGAACGAGAAGTATTCTCTTAGCCTGTCATTCTTTATATGAAATAACTCTTCCAAAAAAACTGGGTTTTCAAATTCAACAAGCCCCCTAAGATCAGCTTTATAGAATTGCTTGGAATAACCCCATTCTCCAGGGTCAGGCGGACGTTCGGAAGCAATATACCCATCTGACTCAGCAATAGAATACCCAAGAAACTTTGCGTCGGGCCTTTTGCCTTGAAGATGGAAAACAACATCGCCTTTCTTTACAGACAATAATTTGTCCCAAAACGCTGATCTATGACCGTTCTTCTTCCTCGTAGGAGACCAAATACATTTCCCAAATGACCAACTACCACCTCCGTGATTTTTGGTACGCGACATTTCAATGAATTGATTCACACCTACCCAAATTCCTTCATCAACCCGGCCATCTTATTCGCGCCGGGATTAAGCTCTGCGTAATCGATCGTATTCAGGGCCCGTTTTGGGAGGTTCTTCCGGGTCGTCATATCTTTCGTGGTTTCGTCAATATATAAAAGCCCCGTCAAAATCTCGTCGGACTGCCCACTCTCTAGAACCTTACTAAACGCGCTGGCCCGATCCGTGGGGTCGTAGCCATTGTCGAGCTTGCGCAGGTTGATCACGCCGCCGTCGTGCAGCTCGATCGGCATGGTTTCTCCGTCTTCATAGCTGGCGCGGATTTCGGCGCTGGGCGGGACATAGTCGGCGTGGACGGCTTTGTGGTAATATTTGAACGTATGTTCGTAGGATTTCGTGCTGCCCTTATGGTCGTTAAAGCTAACACAAGGACTGGTCACATCGATGATGGCAAAGCCTTTATGTTTGAGGCCGGCTTTGATCAGGTTGACGAGCTGTTCTTTATCGCCGCTAAAGCTGCGGGCGACGAATGTTGCGCCCACCGATAGAGCCAGCGCGCACGGGTCGATCGGGGCCATTTCATTGGCGCCGCCTTTTTTGGCGGTGGAGCCGATGTCGGCGGCGGCAGAGAACTGGCCTTTGGTCAGGCCGTAAACCCCGTTATTTTCCAGCATATAGAGCATGTTGACATTGCGGCGCATGGCGTGGACGAGCTGCCCCAGTCCGATGGACAGGCTGTCGCCATCGCCGGACACGCCGATATAGGTCAGGTCCGCGTTGGCCGCCATGGCGCCTGTGGCGACGGCGGGCATGCGGCCATGGACGGTGTTATTGCCGTGGGCCTGGCTCATGAAATAGGTGGTGGTTTTGGAGGAGCAGCCAATGCCGGAGACTTTGACGGCGCGGTAAGGCTCTATGGCGAGTTCGAAAAATGCTCGGCCCATAGCGGCGGTGACGCTATCATGGCCGCAACCCGCACAAAGGGTCGACATGGCCCCGTCATAATCCGAGCGTATTAGGCCAATGTCATTGGTCGGCTCGTTCTTGCGGCGGATTTTGGGTTTGGTGAAGGATACCATTATTGAGTGTCTTTCATGTCATTGACTGTCACTGGCGCACAATGAATGATGGATCGTTGCGGATAAGCGTTATCTTTACTTCGATCTGCGCCGTAGTGATAATAGAGTTCTGTACTTTTAAGTGTGACCGTAACAGACGTGATCGATGGTTCTTCTTTGTCATTACAAAGACCGTAAAATTCCTCTGGTCCATTTTGAGTGGCAATCGTCGAAACAAAGTGCTCTTCGAAAAACCACTTATTTCCTCCGATATAAGTTTCGACATTTTCAACTTTTGAAACCGTCCCAGTTAAACGCTGTATAAGAGGTTCGTCAGGTGTGCTTGTACAAGACCCGAGCACAAGAGGCGTGGCAATTATGAAACCAGCAAAATTCACTACGCGGTCTTCCGAATAGCCGTATGCTCGCTAATCGCTTCCATGACGAATTTATAGGAGAGCGGATCGCCGGCATAATAGGTCACAGGAATGAGCTTGGCTTTGAGAACATTGGTTTCGTTGATCAGGAGGCTGCGTAATTGCGCGTCGCGGTTTTGTTCGACCACGTAAATAGTGTCATAAGCTGCCATAAAGTCTTCGACCTCATCGGCAAACGGGAAGCCGCGTACGCGCATATAATCAAGGTGAAGTCCGGTTTTGCCGAGGCGGTCACAGGCTTCGATGATCGCGCCGTCACTGCTGCCGATTGCAAGGATAGCGGCTTTAGTTTTATGAGCTGATTTTCGGATGACGGGTGCGGGCAGATGCGAGCGCGCCGAGAACCATTTGTCAGCGAGCCTATCGACGACTTCTTTATATTCTTCGCCGTCTTCGGTGTAACGGCCATATTTATTATGGCCGGAGCCGCGGTTAAAATACGCGCCTTTGGTCGGGTGGGTGCCCGGCAGTGTTCGGTAGGGAATATGATCGCCGTCCACATCGAGATAGCGGAAGAATTCAAAGCCATCTTCGAGCTGCTCGCGCGTGACGATCTTGCCGCGATCTGGGACGTAATTATCATCCCAGGTCAGCGCGTCGATCATCCAGTCATTCATTCCGATATCAAGATCTGAGAGCACAAAAACCGGGGCTTGGAAACGCTCGGCCAAATCAAGGGCATTGACGGACATCTCGAAACATTCCTTGGGGTCCGCCGGGTAGAGCACGATATGTTTGGTGTCACCGTGAGAGCAATAGGCAGTGGTGGTAATATCGCATTGCTGGGTCCGGGTCGGCATACCGGTCGACGGGCCAACGCGCTGGATATCAAAAAACACGGTCGGGGTTTCGGTGTAATAGGCGAAGCCGATAAATTCATTCATCAAGGAAATACCCGCGCCGGATGTGGGCGTGAAGCTGCGCGCCCCGTTCCAGCCTGCGCCAATGGCTAGGCCTGCGGCGGCGAGCTCGTCCTCGGCCTGAATGATAGCGAATTTATGCTCGCCGGTTTCGGGGTCAATCCGAAGCTTGTGACAATATTTGGAAAAGCTATCCATGACAGAGGTTGACGGCGTAATGGGATACCATGCGCCAACGGTCGCGCCGCCGTAAACACAGCCAAGGCCGGCGGCAGTATTACCGTCAATCATGACTTTGCCATTAGTTTTATCGCGTTTTTCAAGGGTGAACGGCAGCGGGTGATCTATGTTGTCTGTGACATAATTCAGGCCGAGCTCTAAGGCCTGCATATTGGACGGGATGAGCTTGGTTTTAGAGGCAAACATATCCTCGACCATTTTACGCACGACATCCATGTCAAGATTAATTAGCGCGGCGACGGCCCCGACATAGGCCATATTCTTCATTAAAATGCGAGAGCGGGCGTGAGTGAAAGTGTCATTGACCATTTGCGAAAACGGCACACCCATAACGGTGATATCATCACGCTGTAACATAGAGGGGCGCGGCCATGTGCTATCATATAAAAGATATCCGCCGGGCGAAACGCTGGCCAGGTCCTTGGCATAGGTCTCGGCATTCATAGCAATCATCAAATGGATTTCGCCGGATCGGCCTGTATAGCCATCTTCATTAACGCGCATTTCGTACCAGGTCGGCAAGCCTTGGATATTGGACGGGAAAACATTTTTGCCAACCACAGGAATACCCATGCGGAAAATAGCTTTCATTAAAAGACCGTTGGCGGAGGCGGAACCTGTGCCGTTGACGTTTGCGACTCTGATCACAAAGTCATTCAGTGCTGGTCCGCTCATTATTCGGCTGCCTCAAAAATTTCATCTAGTTCTTGATCACCCGCGTGGTGAATGGTGACAATCCCCTCCTGCATATCCCAGGCAGCCGTTGGGCAGCGCTCGGCGCATAAGCCGCAATGGAGGCAAACATCTTCGTCTTTGAGCATCACCCTGCCGGTGAACTTAAGTTCATCCGATATAAATAAAGCCTGATCATCGTTGGCGGCGCTGACCGCTTCGCGCAGAACCGCCTCTTCGGCGGGCGGCGCAAGTGTCAGGCACTCGACCGGGCAAATATCGATACAGGCGTCGCATTCTGTGCATTTAGGCGCGTCAAACACGGTCTGCATATCGCAGTTCAGACAACGCTGCACTTCGGTGGCGATTTTTTCGGGACTAAAGCCAAGCTCGACTTCTGTGCCAAGTGACGCAAATCTTTCAGTCAGCGCAACATGATCCATCTCGCGCCGTTCACTATCATCAAAGGAGTTGTTATAGCTCCACTCAAACATGCCCATTTTGGTTGGCTCTAAGGTGAGCTTGTCAGGGCGTCGCTCTGTCAGGCTTTCACCTTGACAGTATTTATGAATAGAGATCGCGGCCTCGTGGCCATGCTGAACCGCCCAGATGATATTGAGCGGGCCAAAGGCGCTATCCCCGCCAAAGAACACGCCTTTTTGCGTGCTCTCAAATGTGACCTTATCGACGACGGGCACATCCCATTTATCAAACTCGATCCCGCACGTCTCTTCGATCCAAGGAAAAGCATTATTTTGGCCGATTGCCAGGATGACGTCATCACATGGAATAGTGGTTTCACCCACGATTTTTTGATCGACAATCCTCCCCGAACTGTCGATGTCGTATTCCATGAGATCGAACGTCATCCCGGTCAATCTTCCTCCCTTGTGAACAAACGCTTTTGGCGAATGATTCACGAGTATTTCTACATTTTCTTCTTCGGCGTCTTCAAGCTCCCAAGGGGAGGCCTTGAAAAAGGCGCGCGGTTTACGAGCCATGACTTTAACATCATTTGCGCCAAGGCGTAGCGATGTCCTGCAACAATCCATGGCCGTATTACCAACACCAATAATCAGGACTTTCTTGCCGATTTTTTCGATATGTTCGAAAGCAACAGATTCTAGCCACTCAATCCCGATATGGATATTGGAGGCTTCGTCCCTGCCCGGTAACCTTAAGTCTTTGCCCTTTGCTGCGCCTGTCCCCACAAAGATAGCATCATAACCTTCCTTGAGCAGCTCTTTCATGGAATTGACGGGCGAACCGAGTTTCAGGTCCACGCCCATATCGAGGATATAGCCGAGCTCTTCCATTAGCACGTCTTCGGGCAGGCGAAATGCCGGAATATTGGTGCGCATCAACCCGCCTGGTTTTTCAAACTTCTCAAATATGGTGCACTCATAGCCAAGCGGCGCAAGATCATTGGCGACTGTAAAGGAGGCTGGGCCCGCACCTACCAAAGCGATTTTCTTGCCATTGGTGTTTTTGGGCTTTTTCGGCAGGCGGTCCGTAATGTCGCCTCTATGGTCTGCCGCCACGCGCTTTAAGCGGCAAATCGCAACAGGCTCTTCTTCGACCCGCGTGCGCCGACAAGCGGGCTCACAAGGCCGATCACACACACGGCCTAGAATACCTGGAAATACATTACTGGCGCGGTTGAGCATATAAGCATCAGAATACTTACCCTGAGAGATCAGGCGGATATAAGCTGGAACGGGGGTATGAGCGGGACAGGCCCACTGGCAATCGACGACTTTATGAAAATAATCCGGATCGGATGTATCTGTCGGTTTCATGCACTTCCCTTAATAACCATAAATTTGTTAACGGGAGTAATTAAGAGATTCAAGGGGTTTATTACACATCAGCCTGTTTGTTATTATGAAAGCTTATGGATGGAAGATGTGGCGTAAGGTGATGGTGCATTTCGCTGGCGTTCCATCATCTTATTGGTTCATTATAAAAAACCCCTCATTCCATGCCTGACACGGAATCCAGTTTCTATTTCCGATCTAACCAAAGCTTCATGGCAAACTGGATCCCAGCCTTCGCTGGGATGAGCGGGAGGGAGGTCAGTTTATGCAGATAAACGCCTTACCCCCATCACCGCCCCAGCACTCTTAGCAATCCGCGCAGCCGCCGTCACTACTGGTTCTGCCGCGACCATCATGTGATGGGCATTGGCATGGAGAAGTCTGGTGGGCGATGTCATGATACCAACATGGCCTTTCCAGAAAATCAGATCGCCCCTTTGCAATCCAGTAAATCTGTCATTGATCGCTACGCCCTCGCCCATTTGAGATTGCTGGTCAGAATCTCTTGGGGCATCTTGGCCAAAAGCTCTGAGAGAGGATTGCACAAGGCCTGAGCAGTCAAGTCCGAAACTACTGACCCCGCCCCAAATATAGGGCTGGCCCATAAGCGACTCCGCAATGGAGACCCAATCGGCATGACGTGAGGTTGCGGCGAGTTCACTGACATGATGACGGTGAATATAGCCCTGATCGATTTTCAAGAAACCTTCATCCATTTGGCCTGTCACTAGACTATTGAGCGGGAGGCATTTTTGAACCGGCGACTTGATATCGCTTTTTGCAAAAACAGGGGCCGAGATCGCGGTAACTTTATGAGTGGGTATTGATAGCCTCTGCGCTAAATCAGAGCATTTCACCCAGCCCACATAGCCGGGGAAAGACGCGCCCGGCAAAAGGCTTTCACTTTGTCCCCAAAGCCAACCCTCTTCAGTCTCATGCATTGTTTCTGGGCCAATATCATGGACGTGAAAATACTCGCCAAAAATCAATTGAGTTTCAGCCGCAGCGGATGGGCTCGGCTCTCTTCGCATAAATGTCGTAGGGGCAGATATAATCCGCGTCTCTAGGCGGTGGAATTCAGTTTGGTCAATATAGTTTCTGGGATCGTTTGAGGCTGCAGACATAGCCTAAACCTATGCTACCTGCGCCGTATTAATCAAGTGGCCGCGAATATGCTCGGCAAAGTCGCTTAAATAGTTTGATCCCGGCCCTGTGCGCGCAATAACGACGGATCGCTTATCGCGGGGATCCGGACATCTTTTCACAAACCGCATGATCTCAAGCGCATCAATGGCGCGGCTAATCACGGCTTTCGTAACATTAAGTTTTTGGGCCAGTGACCTGACAGTATGCGGTCCTTGTTCAAGATAGACCGTGGTGAGAATAGCCAGCTGGCGCGTGGAGAGATCGGGACCCGTCTGCAAAACACTTTTTAGGGTGACGTCATGCCAGAGCGACAAAGCCTCTCTGCGGTTAAACTTAACCGGGACGACACGTCCGCTCATAACCATCCCCTATTTTAAAAACAAATCACTTCGGCAACGAGATTCGCATGCTCGAGATAGAGCGGCAAGGGTGATTTCATTCACGCGCCCCAGCAAAGGCCTTAAGAGATTCAAATGATTCAGAATTTTCTACGTAATTTTAAGCATTTAGCCCTATAAAAACGTCTGAAAATCGACTTTAGGCTTTGCTCAAACGACATATGACCCAGAATACCCATTATATGCAGGGCGAAAACCTGATCAAATTAAACGCTATTCGCGTTATTATTGTCCTACTGATCGCCCTTGGCTATGCCTCAACCATGCCTATTGGTCCTGGTAATCCCGAAAAATTGGCACATCTTGGTTATGATCCGAGCTGGATCGGCATCCAAATATTGTTTTTCTTATCAGGATATTTAGCGCTTAAAAGTTTGCGGCGGCATGGGTCCGGGCTCTTATATCTGAAGTCCAGATTTATTAGGAATTTTCCGCTTCTCGTCATTGTGACATTAATTACCGTTTTGGTTTTATTTCCGATTTTCGGAACCCCTCATGGGTCACTCTCAGAAACCCTAAAAATGCTCACAATTTATTTCCTAGGGACTGTGAGCTGTATTCATCCCGGCGAACCCCTGCCCGGCCTCTTGGACGAGGCCAAATATATGTGCGTTATTCAAGGTGCTATTTGGACCTTAAAATGGGGCGTCATTGCGCATATTACCGCCGTAATTGGTAATGCTCTCGGTTTGTTCAAACATAATATCGTGCTTGTACTTATGGCGATCGTTTCAGTGATAGCCTATTTCATATTACACTTCGCTGCTGTGAGAACTGACATGGGCATTCCTAGCAGTTTGTTACTTGCAAGCCGTCTATCCTGGCCATTTATTACAGGCATGGCGGTCTATGCCTATAGGGACAAGCTTTCACCGCGCGTGAATTTCAATGTGTTAATTGCTTCAACTTTGTTCGCGGCGACCTTGTTTATGTACATGTTCTTACCTTGGTCCCCTGCCATTGAAATCTTTCTAACCTGCGCTTGGGGATGGCTGTGCATGACACTCATCTGGTTGCCCACAAATAAGATGAAATTCCTCAATCAATGGCCTGCTTTGGCGCTTGCGGTTTATTTGATCAACTGGCCCACGTCACAGATTTTGCTGCTCGTATTGCCTGAATTATCGCCGTGGCAACTCATCGGGTTATCCCTGCCTCTCACAACCGCGATTGCATGGATAGCCCACATCATCATCAGTAGCCCGTCCTATAAAAAGGCTGAAACGATCGCCGTGCAATCGGCCTAAACCTCTTCTAACCCGCCAGATTTAAGCCAATTATAAAGACCTCTTAGCGCGAAGATTTCGCCGCCCGGTGGATGGCCTGGTCTTGACGATGGGTTCCAGCCATACACATCAAAATGCATCCAGGGTTTTCCAAGAACAAATTGTTCTAGGAACAGAGCCGCCGTAATACACCCCGCAAACCCGCCGCCAGCATTTTTCATATCGGCAATGGGAGAGCTGAGATAACGCATATAAGGCGCCCATAATGGCATATTCCAGACAGGGTCGTGAGCCGCCGTCGTTTCGCGCATAACAGGCGCGACGAGGTTTTCTCTATTGGTGAAAAATGGTGGCAAATTTGGCCCAAGCGCCACACGCGCGGCCCCTGTAAGGGTCGCAAAATCAATAATTAAAGCAGGATCGTCCTCGCCTGCCCGTGTCAAAGTATCGCCCAGAACAAGCCTACCTTCGGCGTCCGTATTATCGATCTCGACCGTTTTTCCCGCCCGTGAAGGCAGGATATCACCGGGACGATAGGCGCCTGAAGACACCGCATTTTCAGCGATAGCCAGAAGCAGGTGCAGCCTGATCGGCAAATTATTCGCCATGATCATATGCGCTAGCGCGATGGCGTGAGCCGCTCCGCCCATATCTTTTTTCATAATGCGAGCGCCAGACGCACTCTTGATATTCACGCCGCCAGTATCAAAGGTAATGCCTTTACCCGCAATGGCCAGACGGGGATGACTATCATCGCCCCAGTTCAGCTCGACCAAGCGCGGCGCTTCATGGGCGGCGCGGCCAACAGCATGGATCATGGGATAGTTCTCCGCAATCAATGCCTCGCCTTCAATCACATTGACTGTGGCTGAGAACTCTGAGGCTAATGATCGAGCGGCACCTTCTAATGCTATAGGCCCCATATCATTGGACGGCGTGTTAATAAGATCGCGACCCGTATGAACCGCCCGAATAATATTGTCGATTTCATCAGCATCATCCAGATGCGCAATTTTCACGACTGGAAATGTCTTTTTGTCTTTAAGATATCTGTCAAACTTATAGGCTCCCAAGCCCCAACCAATAGCGGCGAGACTCTCATCCCAATCTGCTGGCAATGAGTGAAACTCATAGAGATTTGGCTTTAAACGAGAGGCGAGATTTCCGCAGCGAATGGGCCCTAAGTCATCCTGATCAGCAGGACCGACACCATATAAAACCAGCATCACATCACCGGTTGAAGCAGAGATAATGATCAGTTGTCCTTCTGCGCCAGAAAATTCCTTCGCTTCCGCATAGGCTCTTTGGTCTTCTGGTAATTGCGCCAACACAGTATCAACGTCTACTGGACGGCATATTCTTATGGGAATAGAGCTGCTATCTTCAGCTCGATTATCCTCCGTTTTTCTGTAAAAAGAATTCATGTCGATCTCAATCTAGTAACGTCTCGTTAACCGCATCTGTTTACGTTTGTTAACGAATTACGAACGGGGTGCAACCTGTTTGCCACTTGATAGACCTTTTAAACTGGATTGAGATTATGAACCATCGTATTTTGACCTCCGCCCTTCTGGGTACGTCTCTTCTGATGCTATCAGGCTGCGGCATTGCTAAAAACTATTCGGACGCAGAGCAAGAAATGGTCTCGACCATGACACCATCCCAGTATCAACCTGCCACGCGGACAAAGCGCGCCAATATAGAAACCCAGGATCAATTGGCTCAAGCGGCATTTTGGTCACGAGAATATCAACTTAATCCAACAGACTTAGAAGCTGCAGTGAAACTGGCGGCAGTTGTTCGTAAAATGGGTAATGCCTCTAAAGCGTTCGAAATCACCCAAATGACACGGGCCATGCATCCCAATGATCCTTATTTGATCGCGGAACATGCCGCCGCTTTGATCGCCCTTGAACGCGGCAATGAAGCCTTGCAGCCTCTTGATGTCGCCTTACGAGGCGCTCCAGGTTATGCGCGGCTCTGGTCTTTAAAAGGCGCGGCGCTTGATCAAACTGAAAAGTATGACCTCGCACGTCAACATTATACGCGCGCCCTACAGATTACGCCCAATGATCCTAACATCATGGCCAATATGGGCCTTAGTTTTGCCCTAGGCGGCGATCCAGCAACAGCTGAACAATGGCTTCGCCGCGCGATGAGCCATCCCCAAGCGAATGCTGGCATAAAGCAAAATCTCGATCTGGTTATGCAACTACAAGGAAAATCTATTTCGCAAGCCAGTGTTGCACCTCAAACCAATCGTCGACTACAGCCCGGACAATCACAATATGGACAACCTTCATCCCAAGCATACGCGCCGGCCAGCCAGCCCGCTCCAACGTTTGGACATCGATCCAGTAGGACGGTCGTTGGGCAACAAGCTGGCGCGCCTACAAGCGCTTCAGAAATGGCCCGATCGATTGCATCAAACTCATCTCAAAATCGCGTTACAGTACCGCACATGCCTGCGTCCCAAACCCCTGCCAACATATTGGGGCAAATTTCACAATCCGTGAATCAGAAACGTCAGGTCGCGCAGCAAGCTTACCAAAATAGACAGGCTGTCCCGCAATCCTGGGGTCAACCTTATCCGCCTCAAGCTCAGCAACCTGTTCAGGCTCAGGGCCAGAATGGGTATCCGCAGTCCAGTCAAGTCTACGGCACACCCCAGCGCCGAGGCGCTGCAAGGACGCGATAATAAGTCTGCGCTTAATTTTATAAAAACCTAAACGCTGTCGCTAATTCTAGTGTTGGACGCAGCTAAGATTTTCAGTAGGGATGCTGGACTTCGGTGAACCATTACATTTACAAAATAAGATGAAGCGGTGAGTAACCAGGTCGTTACTTAACGTCTCTAAAAGCTTAAAATGCTGTCCCGAGGCGCATCGCGGCCGGCGTAAGGATCACAATAAACAAGACTGGCAAGAAGAACAAAATCATCGGAACTGTTAACTTTGCTGGTAAAGCAGCCGCTTTTTTCTCGGCCGCCAGTACACGCATTTGACGATTCTCATTGGCTAATGTTCGAAGCGTATCCCCTAACGGAGTACCGTAGCGTTCGGCCTGAACCAAAGCCGTAGAAACAGACTTAATACCTGTATTATTATTCCGGCGCGCTAGATTTTCAAACGCTTGACGGCGGCTTTGAAGGTATGACAACTCGGCTGTTGTTAACGAAAACTCTTCAGCAAGTTCAACTGAATTTTCAGCCATTTCTTGAGAAACACGTCCAAATGCTAACTCAACCGACATGCCTGATTCCACACAAATAAGGAGGAGATCCAAAGCATCTGGGAAGACTCTAGAAATTTTTTCACCGCGTTTGTTTGCTAGGTTTTTCACATAAATGGCCGGTAAATAATACCCTACGACAACCATACCCACAGAGATCGTTACGTTTTGACTAAAAGAATTATTCATTACGTCAAGGCCAACTAAGAACACTACGCCCAAAATACCAGCTATAAGAGGAACCGCAAATCTAAAGAAATAGAACATGTAAATTGGGCGCTGTCCACGTAATCCAGCTTGCGCCATTTTATCCCGCAAATTTGAGGCCTCAAGAACCTTTTCAAGACTCAAACTATCAACAAAACCTTTGATTCTATTTTTGTTGTTCCCGCGTAAACTCTTTTGCGAATTCAGCTCAACCATGCGCTTAGCTTTAAGCTCATCACGTGCTGTGGACACCGATTTCATGCGCTTCTTCATATGATCACCTTCAAGCAAAGGTGTGATCAGCGTGAACATAGTCCCAACCACCATCATGGCGAGGATGGCGTAACCTACGTTTTGAAACAATGTATAATCCGTCGCCATATCGCCCTAAATCTTAAAGTTAATCATTTTTTTCATGACCAGACTTCCCATGACCATCATAACGGCTCCAATGACTAAGTTTCTTTGTCCTGTAGGTGTGTAATAAAGATCATCCATATAATCTGGACTCGAGATCGTCACCAAACCCGCAACAACAACTGGCAAAGAACCAATAATCATAGCCGACATTTTTGCCTCAGCAGAGAGTGCTTTAATTTTTTCTCGAAGTAATTTCCGTCCTCGAATAACTTTAGAAAGGTTGGCCAATGACTCACCTAAATTACCGCCGGTCGTCTTCTGAATATTAAGGACCGTTGCAAAAAAGTTAACCTCGGGAACCGGCATACGTTCATACATACGTTCCAGGCAAATTTCGATAGGAACACCAACAGACTCGCCCTCTACGACACGTAGAAACTCTCCGGCCACTGGCTCTGAACTTTCATGCGCAATAATTTTCAAGCAATCGCCCAAAGGCAGACCTGTTCTAACACCCCGAACAATAATGTCCATGGCATCGGCAAACCCAGAAGAGAATTTTTTCTGTCGCCTTGCAACGGCAAAATTTAGAAACCACCTGGGAAGTCCAACCCCAAATCCAATGGCTGCACCTGCAGCAATAAGAGGCTTTTGAGTTACAAAATAAAGTCCTGCACCAATAATTGCGGCTATTGCAATTGACATAATTGTAAACTGGGTAGCACTGGCACTCCAATCGGCCTGAGTAAGCTTGGCGCCTAAGGATTTTCGTTGTTTCTTTTTAGTTTTTTGATCGGACTCAAGCTTTGAAAGAGAATCTTCAATCTGGCGACGGCGTTGACTTGTGTCTTCAGGTTTAAGAAAACCAAATAAACCCTTATTTTGAACCGCTGCGCCGCGGCCATTTGATGAAATAGTTTTTACCCGTTGATCAGCCTTACTTGCTCCGTTTGGTAGCAAGAATAGACACAGTAATATAAAAAACACAGTTCCGGCAATGGCTATGATGGTCGCCTGGTCCATATTAACCGCCCGCCGCGTCAAGAGCTTCAGCAAGCTCTTTTTCTAAATTGAAATAGCGCGCACGATCCCAAAATGCCGGACGTGCAATACCTGTAGATTTATGCTCACCAATAATATTGCCATGGGCATCTTCACCGTCCATCTCATAAATTAGTAGATCTTGGGTAACAATGACTTCACCTTCCATACCAATCACTTCTGTGATGCGGGTAATACGCCGACTACCGTCTCTGAGCCTTGCGGCCTGAACAATAATGTCGACAGAACCGACGATCATTTCGCGAATAGTTTTTGCCGGCAGGCTAAAGCCGCCCATGGTGATCATTGATTCAATACGCGACAAAGCCTCGCGCGGCGAGTTAGCGTGTAGTGTTCCCATTGATCCATCGTGACCCGTATTCATGGCCTGGAGTAAATCAAAAGCTTCCGGTCCACGAACCTCACCAACAATAATCCGTTCTGGGCGCATCCGAAGACAGTTTTTAACAAGATCTGCCATAGTGACCTTGCCCTTGCCCTCTAAGTTAGGCGGGCGGGTTTCAAGCCGGACGACATGTGGCTGTTGGAGTTGTAACTCAGCTGCATCTTCGCAGGTGATGATTCGCTCATCAGGGTGAATAAAGCCAGTTAAACAATTGAGTAGGGTCGTCTTACCGGAGCCCGTACCGCCAGAAATGACCACATTACATTGACAAGCACCAATGATTTGCAAAACCTTTGCGCCAGCCGGGGAGATCGACTTGAAATCCACCAAATTATCTAGTGTTAGTTTGTCTTTTTTGAACTTACGAATTGTTAGCGCGGGGCCATCAATTGACAGCGGCGGAGCGATAACATTAACCCGTGAGCCGTCAAGAAGACGGGCATCACAAATCGGGCTAGCCTCGTCAACTCGTCGACCAACCTGTGACACGATCCGCTGACAAATATTCATCAGTTGTTGATTATCCCGGAAACGGATATTGGTTTTTTGCATTTTACCATTGGCTTCGATGAAAACATGCTTGGCGCCATTGACCATAATATCGGCAATATCATCGCGCGCGAGTAAAGGCTCAAGCGGACCATAACCGAGAATATCATCACAGATTTCATTAATCAGCTGATTCTGCTCAACGACTGACAATCGTACATTTCTGATGGCAATAATTTCATCGACAATAGTGCGAATTTCATCGCGCGCACGGTCAGCCTGCATACCAGCCAAAGCAGATACATCTATGGTTTCGAAAAGCGCATTAAATATCGTCGCCTTGGTTTCGTAATACTCATCCGAAGGACCACCAGTATCTGGTTCGGTATAATTTGAAGTAGCCGGCTTTGGCGATGATTTTACAGGTTGCGGCGTTTCTTTCGCAACAGGTTCTGGTGCTTCTAGAGCAGCACTGTTAAATTGCCGTTTTCCGAACATCCTCTATTATTTCCTTTTAGTCAGTTTAGAGAAAAGCGACATTTTCCCGCCATCGGTTGATTTCCCGCCAAGAAACTTACCTTTTCTTTTTCCTGAAGGTGTTAAATCACTCTCAAAGTTGCCCGTTTTAATACGATTAGCAATATAGTTGAGCCCATTCACAGTAGCTGTTGCGGTCTTCACTTCAGTCAACATTTTACCATCATTGGCGGCTTCAAAAAAACTATCAGGATCAAACCCAATGACAAGCGCTGGATCCATGCCGACAGCAGCGCCAAAGTCTTTCACAGAAATTTCGTGATTTTTGGAACGGCCTGTTTTATTCAAGATTAAAATAGGCAGGCCATCATTCGGACGTTCCGCTCTCAAATAATCAAGCAAGTTTTTGGTATTACGCAAATTTGCCAAATCACAGTTCGCCGTAATCACAACATCGTCTGCAGCTGTCAAAATGCTTCGTGTCCAATCACTCCAATAATGCGGCATATCAACAATGGTAATAGGGCTAATTTTTCTAACGCCGTTCACCACCGTTTCATAAGCTTTTGGATCCATGATTGGATTTGCATCCAAAGCCCCAGCCGCAGGCAGAATAGATAGTTTTGCCGTATGCCGTAACATAATACGATCCAGCAATGTGTCATCAAGTCGATCTGGCTGAGTCAGCGCTTCTTCGAGTCCTTGGGTCGCGTCATAGGCAAAATCCAAGCCCGTTGTGCCCCAAGATGAATCTAAATCAATAAGCGCCGTTTCTTGCTGTATACCTTCAGCAAGGCACCAAGCAACGTTGTGAGCTAGAGTTGACGAACCAACGCCGCCCTTTGCGCCGAAAAACGCTGCTACGCGGCCCGTAAAAGGTTTCTCCGGATCAGAAAAATGCTCCGAAATAGTCCTGATCATACTCAACGGATGGAATGGCGGCACGATGTAGTCACTAACGCCGGCATCTAAAAGCTGCCGATATAATTTGATGTCATTGGCGGCCCCAATCATAATTAATTGAGTGCCTTCGTCACAAACCGATGCCAGTTGCTCTAATTGCGCGAAAAGTTCATTCCCTCGCATGCCCGACTCAATCAAGATTAAGGCAGGCGTGCCCTCTTTGTGATAATAATCGATAGCAGCCGGTAGGCCGCCCATGAATATTTTCAAATTAGTTCGCTTCATGCGCCAATCACGCGACATTTCATGGATAGCACTGGCTGTTTCGGAGCGCTCGCAAAATGCTTGTATTGCAATATTTGGCAAGGCAATTTCACCGCCATCCTGCATAGGTTCAACTGAAGGCATTTGGTAAGGAGGCATAGCCGCGCTCGCAGTTGCAATCGGCGGCATATTGCTCATTGGTGGCTGGCCTGCCTGAATAGGCTGCTGAGGGTGAGCCATTGGTGGCATTGGAGGCTGCTGTACTGGAACAGCACTTGCCGGTTGACCATAAGGTGACGGCATAGGAGCCGGCGGGGCCATATGCCCGGATTGCACGGGCGGCGAAGGTACTCGCCCTGGCTGAGGGGAAGGGACCTGCTGCCGTGGCGGCGCTACGATAGGTTGGGGTCTTTGAGTCATTATTTCTCTACCTATTCCTCAGATGATACTTCTTGACGTTCGGGTTGATCTGCCGCTGGATTTTCACCCTTAATATACTTGTCATAAACAGTCATTCGGCGGCGCATATCAGAAGGTGCCAATCCATAAGGACGTATAAGCTGACGAGGATCTTCGATCATCGCTGCCAAATTTGCAGATGCAGAGCAGCCAAAATTACCATAAGTCTGGTTTGTGTAAGTTCCAGATATACTTTCTGTAATGCTGCAATCACGCGGTACTGATTTTAGTCGGCGATATGAAAGAATTACTGGCGCAGGCATATTATGCGCAACTTGGTATTGACCTTGTTGCATAGGCGCACCTCCTAATCCGATCTGCCCCATCATACCTTGGACAAGGTTTTGTGTTTGGGAAACGCCTGGGTTCATTCGGTTTGGCATATTCATATATAGAGGCCCATCACCAAATCTGGCATATTCGCTTAAGAACTCTCCAACGGCATCTTGATCTCGCGCAGATAGAGACATTCCGTCTGGGCGTGAATATAGTTCCAAACGCTCAATTGATTCGGTCACTTGAATAGGGTTTTTCAAAAATAGAGGAGGCCCGCTTTTTTCTGGTGTTGCACAAGCAGCAAAACTAAGAGCCACGACACTACACCCAAAAAATATTTTGAATTTATTTAAATTTTTTGCCATTACATACCTCATCATGATTTAGTCAACCACGTGTCCAAATGGCCCATTAAGCGCCTGATTATCAATATTTTTTACCTTGTCTCCATAGACCTTATTTAAGCGTCCCAACAACAATGCATCCTTATCATTAGAAGGTACAAAACTATCAAGAGGTGTCTGTAGTTTATCAGGATGTGTTGGGTCCACTAGGTAAGGCGTAACAATTATGACAAGTTCTGTTTGTGTTGTCAGATCATCTCGGCTTCTAAAAGCCGCTCCGATTCCTGGAATATCCTTCAATCCTGGGGTACCATCTACAGTTTGCCGAGCTTCTTCTCTGATAAGTCCTGCAATGACAAGACTACCGCCCGCAGGCAATTCAACAACCGTGTTAGCGCGGCGAATGCGCAGCCCAAGAATATCAGATGAGATCCCACCCGTTTCGAAAGAACCTTCAGTCGTAGGCTCCGAAACCTCAGTGGAAATATTGAGTGAAATTCGGCCTTCACTTAAAACAACTGGCGTAAAACCAAGAGCTACACCATATGGCTTAAACTCAAACTCTCTTTGAGTTCGACCATTTTCATCAATAAATACATTTGTTAGAAGCGGAAATTCACCACCAACTAGGAAATTTGCCGTTTCGCCCGAAATCGCCGCAAGCGTTGGCTCCGCGAGAGTTCGTATAAGTCCGACGCGCTCCAAAGCATCAAACGCACCCGTTAGTCGATCAAGAGCACCGCCCAAATTCCAATCAAAGGCTCCCGACAGACCAGCCCCTGTTGTTAAAGCGTTAGAACTTAACAACGACACGCTAGAATCTCCAAGATTACCAATCGCGTTGAGACTTATACCAATTTGTTTGGAGACGCTTCGCTGCATCTCAACCATCCGGACTTTCAGCAAGACCTGGTCCTTGCCGTCAACAGACATCAAATTTACAACCTCGCCGTCGACGCCGCCATCCGTTTTTTCATCTAACCACATTGTGGCAATTGCGGCAACTCTATCAGCTGCGGCGGCATTGGCGACGTTACCTGTCAACAACAGATTATTATTAACCGCTTGGACTTCTACGTTTGACCCAGAAGTATGCTGCGAAATCAAAGATTTAAGCCCAGAAATATCTCGCTCGACGCGAATCTCCAATGACAGAACCTCTTGCCCATCATTACCGTAAAAATAAACATTTGTCTGACCAGTTTTTTTACCAATGAGAACCGTACGATGAGCTGTGTGGACCATAGCCTCTACAATATCCGGATTTGATACAATTACATCCATCATGGGCACAGGAAGCTCAACAACTGTCGATTTGCTATAAGGCAAAACGATAGATTTACTCGTAACGCTCTCACCTGGAGACTGGACACTAACCATCTCGCTACTCGCTTGAGATTGAATATAAGAATATGATCTGTCACCCGCATATGAGCTGACGCTGAGCATGGTCAAACATGACAATAGTAAGCTAGATTTTAAACTGAATTTGAGAATGGAACGTTTTGGCATCTTATTGTCCCCGGATCGCGACTTGTGTCGGTTGACCATTTCGGTAAATAGTTAAAGAGGTAACTTCACCCGTATTTTTCTTAACTTTTGCATGACTTTGGCCTGCTCTGTTGCTTCGTCCTAATGGACGCAAAGTTAAGCTAATATCTCCCAAAGCAACGGATTGCTGTAATAACTCAGAATCATCTTGGGTCATTTCAAAAGTCGCCGTTGAACCGATAACTGACGCGCCAGATTCTGTCGTTGTAGAAAAAGTTTGGTCGATTGCCAAAACACGCACATTTTCAAAAATGGTTTTGGCAATATATTGTTTTCCGCTGCCCGTTTGAAAACCAGCAGATGAGCTTGTCAAAATAATGTCCACATTATCACCAGGCTGAATAAAACCACCCGCCGCTGTATCGACTGAAATACGTGTCGTCACAGCTCTCATACCCGCCCTCAATAAAGCCGACATGACGCTTTTTTCGCCAGGCATGACAATTTTTCGCTTTGTGATAGGTTCGCCGCTATAAATCTCTGATCTAGCAACACCACCAACAAAGTCTTGCATGATTTGGGCGTTATTATCTACCTGAGTAATAAAGTCCGGCGAGACAATATCATCCGGCCAATCATGCCATCCCAGATAAGTATCGTTAATTCGAGTGCCAAATGGGATATCCGTTGCGGCAATCAAAACCTTTGTTTTCAAAACTTGTTGAACCACAGGCTGCGCAACAGGCGCTTGTACTGGCTGGACTTTTGGCGTCCCCATTTTCCGTAACCACAAAAATATGAAAGCAGCCAGAGGAATCATCACTACTAGCAAGATAAGTCTTTTTCTATCCATAATGAAACTCTTCCTCTGTATCTTTATCTAGTCCCAGCTTGTATTTTGAGGCACATTCCATAAAGCATGGTTAATATTTAGGAATCTTACGCAAAGAAAAGGTTAATATTTTAGCTTAAAGTGACGGCAGCTCTAAATATTTCGCTTTGCGGCAGGGTTACGATGGCTCCAAATGCCAAAGCTAGCCCGTAAGGCATTTGTGTTTCGTCTTTAATTAAGCGATGAAGCCATTTTGAAGTTAAAATATGGGCTGGTATGAATTGGCGCCCGAAAAGAATGAACATGGCAATAACGCCGCCAGCCAGCGTGGTGTATACGACATATACAAGCAAATCAGGCCACTGCCACCAAAAAGACGTGGCTGCCATAAGCTTGGCGTCACCGCCACCTAACCAACCAAAAGCGAAAATTGCAAATCCGAAAAGAAAAACGCTAGTTCCTACTAGAATATGCTCACCAAAGACAGGCCAACCTTGCCAAACAAACGGAACGATAAGAAAAAAACCGAGCAAAACCATAATGCTCACCCAATTAGGAATAGTCATAGTTAAGGCATCACGATAAGCTGCTGTTAGCATGCTGATTATAAAGATCGCGAAAATTATAAACCCGGTCAACATATCAAGTCTCTCCAATCCATTTCATCTGCTCATAATCCAACAGGGTTAATGCGAAGTTTCTTTTTAAATTATGTAAAAAAAAAGCCGCTCTTTCGAGCGACTTTTCATAGTCTTAGTATTACTAACGTAAATTAGCTAATAATTAAGCACCAATTGCCGAGGCAACAGTTTCAAATTTATCACTAATATTATCGCCAAGACTTGTAGCAGCTGAGATAATTGCGACTGCGATCAAAGCAGCGATTAGGCCGTATTCGATTGCTGTAGCACCAGATTCGTCATTAATATAACGTGTAACCAACTTTTGCATAACTGTACTCCCACGTATGCGTATTCGGGGTAATTCCCTACAAGGACCGTCCCTGTTGAAGCTCTTATAGGTGCGGGATATTACGATCTGTTTAAATGTTATGGTAAAAAAACCATTTATTTTTGATCAAGCATTTTTAGGATATTAGGAAAGTATATCGGAACATCGTAATGTATAATGTTACCCTATATGTCTAATAAGGCAAAATTGTGACTATATATATATATTACATCACATTTTTTCATAAAATGCAGATACTGGGACATCTATCAACTATTTGTAAACGCTTCATTCACTATATTTTTCGAAATTCGTTTGATCCGAATAGGTATAAACATGTCACATTCAAAAACTCTACAATACAGCTTCTTAATTGCAGCCATTGCCATCTCAGCTCCCGCACAAGCTGGAAACTATGATGGGACTTACAGTGTCGAAATCAATAAAACTGAAATCGTCAGACTAAGCGAACCTGCCTCAGCCGTTATCATTGGTAACCCCAAAATAGCTGATGTATCGGTACATTCCAGTGACACTGTTTTCGTTGTTGGCCGTGGTTACGGTCTAACAAATTTGATTGTGATGAACGCAAGCGGCGAAACCATTATGAATGCTGACATTCAAGTAACAGGTTCATCAGCTCCTGGGAATGTGCGGTTATACTCAGGCGATATGAGAAAAACATATAACTGCGCTCCCTATTGCCAACCCGCACCTATTATTGGTGACAGCATCGAATTCATTGCGGTAAACACGGCCGACCAGCCGGCGATACAAACCTCAACAATATCAAGTAGCTCTACACCCTCTCAAAACATGATAGGATCAGCCACGGAAACAGCAGCCAATAGTATTGAAGACCTGCCTCCGAAACCAAACTGAAACAACATTAGTAAATTATTAAGACTGATTTTTCGTATAAAATAAATCGTTTCCTGATATTCCTCCCGCTTCATTAAGGCGGGAAAAGATAATGTGGAAACACTGGTTTCAAAAATACAAAACAAATAAAGACGGCGCAACGGCGATTGAATTCGCTATTCTGGCTCTCCCATTTCTAGCATTACTCTTATCAATCATTGAAGTGGCGATTGTGTTCTTTATAAGTTCTACGCTCACACATGCTATGAACGAATCTGCCCGTGACATACGGACAGGCGAATTTCAATCCACCTGCCAAGGTGCGGATTCATTCAAGGCAATGGTTTGCGACAACATGTCAACTCTTGGGAGTTGCTCTAATCTACGTATCGACGTTGTCTCATCACCGACGGGTAGATTTGTTCCTGACCTTTTAGAGCCAACACCAACAGACCCAGATCCTCTTGATCCCAACGAACCAACCATATTGCCCGATGAATATGTCGAGACAGCGGCAAGAGCCGTCGTCGTTGTTAGGGCGCAATACTACCACTCTCTTGCGTTTCCCGGACAATGGTCTCGACTAGCCAATCAACCCGGAAATCAACGCGTTATCACGGCAGCGACGGCCTTTCGGAATGAACCCTTCCCAGATTCAGGATGCTAGTCATGACAAAACAAGTTAAATTTTATCAAAAAATGATTGAGAAATTGCCATTTACGCGCTCTTTAATAAAAGACGAGCGAGGCGTTGCCGCCATCGAATTTGCATTTATTGCCCCCATTATGATTGCCATGTATTTTGGGATGACCGAAGTAGCTATGGGTATTACGGCGGACAGAAATGTTGCACATGCGACCAGTGTTACAGGCGATCTGGCAACCCAAGTGGCCTCAATCAATGCTGATGATATGTCAGACGTTATGACGGCTACTCTGGCAGTCCTGGGCGCACGTTCGCAAGATCTAGCGAACATTACAATTGAACTTACCAGCTATCAGGAAATCAGCGGGACTGATGAAATTGTTGGTTATGCCATCATGGCAGGTGCCAATACCGGTACCCCTACAGCATTTGATCCAAGTACTCTGAACACACAAATGCTAAATGCCCAATCAGGTGTTGTCGTCGCCCGAATTTATTCTAATTATCAGCCCGTTACATATAAATTCATGAACGATATGGTTCTGTCTGAAACCTTCATCATGAAACCTAGGAAGTCAATTTCTGTTCCTTTTGAACAGGACGGAAGCAGTAGCTTTACTTGTATTCCTTCATCGGACCTGACGGTTAACTGCTCTTAGAGCAAGTATTTTGTCCGGATGCTTTGTGCTTCCGGATCACTAATCCGCAATACCTGCCTCAAATACTCACTAAACTCACCCATATTGTCTAAGGACGCCTTCAAATAATCCGGCTCCACACCAAACATCGGTCGAAGAGCATCGGGCGTTATATGGCGACCAAACCGATCACTCATCATTTTTGACGCGGGTTCAAGGAAGCTTTCAATATCAACCGCTTTCATTGTTAGCATATAATCTTGCATGATGGTCTCATCATCGACGCCGAGCGTTTTTAATATGATAGCCGCCAGCGTGCCGGTCCTATCTTTTCCAGCTGCGCAGTGGATGACAATAGGCGCGCCTTTATCGGCCATAAAGCGAAGTGTGTTCCCAAAGATTTGAATAAACCCAGGATCATTCACCCGGGCCGCATATGAGCTAAGCATATAATTGCGAGCATCTTCCGGTTTTTCTAATTCTTCTTTTAAGAACATTTCATGGGGTGCATAAATTTCCGCAGCGAGGTCAGGTCGCTCTGGATACTCAAGCACTTCCATTTGACCGCTAAACGTCAACTTATTAGGCTGTCTTTGCCGTTCAGGTGCATGCCTAAGATCTACCAGCAGACCTAAGTTTAAATCATCCAAAGCCTTATCATCAGACTCATTTGTGTCAGAAAAATGGGCCGAGCGAAAAAGCTGGTTTGATTTGATACGAGCGCCCGACTCTGTGCCATAATCACCAAAATCTCTAAAATTTCGAACTGACTTTAGTGAGTAAATGCGCTCCATAATAAAAATTAAGCGTCGTTTTCAACGACTTTATTGGATTGGATATTTGCAAATTTTGACCAAACACCTTCATCCCCGTGCCAATCGCCTTGCGTCGCGCCTTTAGAATATTCCGTGGCACGGGCTTCAAAGAAATTGGCATGCTCAACGCCGTTCAAAATTTCTGTGAGCCAAGGCAGTGGGTGCTTCTTAATGCCGTATATTTTTGGCAAGCCTAACTGTCCTAATCGCCAATCAGCGATATAGCGGATATATTGTTTAATATCTTCACTGGTCATGCCTTCGACCGGGCCCATTTCAAAAGCTAAATCGATAAACTTATCTTCCATTCTCACAACCGTCTTACAACAATCAATAATGTCATCGGCCACAGCCTTGGTCACACAGCCGGTTTCCTTGGCAAATGTATGATATAGCTTAATCATGCCTTCACAGTGCAGGCTTTCATCCCGAATGGACCAGGTAACAATCTGCCCCATACCCTTCATCTTATTCAGGCGCGGAAAATTCATAAGCATAGCAAAAGACGCAAAAAGCTGCAGACCTTCGGTGAAGGCTCCAAACATCGCGACCGTACGGGCAATATCAGCATCGGATTCGACGCCGAATTCTTGCATGTAATTATGCTTATCCGCCATGGCTTCGTAATCCATAAAGGCAGAAAATTCAGAATCGGGCATGCCAATAGTTTCAAGCAGAAGTGCATAGGCCGCAATATGGATCGTTTCCATGTTGGAGAATGCTGACAGCATCATTTTGACTTCGGTGGGTTTAAAGACACGAGCATAGCGCTCCATGTAATTATCATTCACTTCCACATCGGATTGCGTAAAGAAGCGGAAAATTTGCGTCAGTAGGTTTTTTTCATTATCCGTCAGATTAGTCGCCCAATCTTTACAGTCTTCGCCGAGTGGCACTTCTTCGGGCATCCAGTGAACTTGCTGCTGCTTTTTCCAAAAGTCATACGCCCAAGGATATCGAAATGGTTTATAACTATGTGACGGTACTAATAATCCGGAGCTGGCTCGCTCATATGTGTCCTGAAGTCCCATAATCCATATCCTCTAGAATCATTCCGTAGAATAGAACTACATATTGGTAAAGGCTTTGCCAAGACATCAATATGTAGTGTTTGGATAAAAGTATTCGGAAATATTGAAAAATGTAGATAACCGCAGTGTACGGCCTTGTTAAATTTCGTCTAAATATAAGAAAAACGGCTTATCGACGCCAAGTAAATGAAATCGCTGCGGCATCTTCTGAAAAGGAAATGTTGTCCATATCATTTTCGCGGCCAAAGGATGTAACTTCTCGCCTAAAATAACCTAGAGAAATATCTGTAGATTCGCCGATTCTATAACCGACACCTGCTTGGGCGTCACCAACGATTATGCGGTCCTGTAAATGTACATTACCGCGCGTTAGGCTGCTAAGACTGTCCGGAGAATAACTCACTGCCTCTGCGTCAGCCCCTGCAAACATATACCAAGTGTTAGATTTCAGCTCTTCGCCGTCCTTGAGATCATCTCCAATACGGACCAGGGCCCCCACAAGAGCCGATGAACTATCATCATTAAACCGCATGGAAGCTCGCGGCGTTAATTCGATATCTAAAAATGAGTCGATAGAAGCCGTCAAAGACTTAGAATACCGCATATCTAGACGCTCATCATGGGTCAAACAGGTTCTTTCCCCTGTAATACAGCTGGAATTTGAAACATCTAAGTTAAATAATTGCGATCCAACGCTCTCAATCGGCAATTCAATTGTCGATTCAATGTCAGAAGTATTCAGGCCCAATAATGATCGATTATCAGTATAAGGCGTCTCAACATTAAGGCGAAAACCATCACTGCCAAGTTTAGCAGACTCTGAGTTTTGAGCCATAGCCGGCGCGCACAAGGAAACACTCGCCGCTGCTGCTAGCAATGACGTCAACAAAATAGGCTTTAAGCCTTTTCGTTTCTGAATATGCAGCCTTTTCAGCAGCATATAGCTTCCTCACATAACTGTTTTCCCAAACCACCTTAGCACATTTCAACCAAGAATGGGACATATTTTACATATCCTGTCGATAATCAGGTTTTTTGATTAACACAAGATGAAGACATCTTAGAGTTAAAAAACAGTTAAGAAGTGTGACCTAAATAACACAATAGCATATTTTGGGCATTGTGAAAAATTAAGACCGTCAACTGTCCTAATTTTAGGGCTGAAGGACAGAAATTACTCAAACTAAGAAAGAGTAAAAAGCCACCTTAATTTAAAACGCCAAAATTTTACCTGAATAAAACAGCTTCCATACAAGGTTTCACCACCGTTTCATCCATCAATATGGCTTTCAAATCATCATGGAAGGTCTTTTGCGCTAAAAGGTCATGATATTGCTTCCATTGACCGAGTTCCATCTTCGCAAGAACCGCAATAGATTCTTGAATCAAATCTTCGTCATTCAAATGGCATCCAATGGTCAGGCCCAATCCCTTTGACGTTGACAAGTCCCTAAACAACTTGAATCGATCACATCGCCCACGATCCTATCGATATCAAGGGATTTGAAGTTTTCTGGATCATGTCCAAAAATTTCCATCTTATCCTCTACTTCTTCATCATCACACAATTCTACACTTTTTGTGTTGTTCTATTTGAAACCATAAACTCAAACCAGTAATTTTAATTATCAATTTTACAGTTGGTTTTTATAAATACATTTAAAAGCGTTTGTTGAAGTTTTGGCTCATAGAGCCGTGATGAAATAAAATTTAGATAGGCTTTTTCACTTCTAAAGCCATGGGCAATTAACTCCAATTTATATTGGTCAGCTATATTCATATTATTGTTGTAGCAATACGCTGAGAACATTAATGCATCTATGATTGGAGCATCAACATTGGTCATTTTTTCTGCATATTCTTCAGCTTTCTGGTACTCTTTCCTAACAAGGCTAGCGGCTAAAAAAGTGTGATAAATAGGTACTTCTTGGCCCTTAACTCCTCCTGATAAACTTTCTTGAATGTTTTGCGCTTTTTCCCAATCTCCCAATATATACCCATAAGCTATCGCCTGAGTGGTGAGTAAATTATGATGATCTGGCAAATGCCCATTAATATCGAATAAAATTCGCTTGATTTTATCTAAATCACGGTTCGGTCTGCGTTCTTGCTCTAACAATAAAACTTTCGACAAATACATGAAATTTGTTCGGTGCAATGCAGAGGCTAATTCTAGTTCTTGCTCAGCCATCTGGAATAAACTTTCACCCTCGAGCTTAATATAACCTCGATGGCCGTCTAAATATACCCACGCGCGTAGAGCATGAATTGTACTTTTTTCTTCGTTCGCCCCAACCGCAGATACATCAAGACAGCCTAATAAATTTTCTGCAGTTATGTCTTCCTGGGTTAACTTTCCTACTAAAAAATATGTGGTATCAATAACACATTTAAATAAATTTGCTTCAGGCAAACGTTGTTGTTTCAAATTGTGGTAAAAATCCAAATGAACGACACCCCATCCTTCAAACCATTCTACACTTATAAAATTCAAATATTTTTCAAGATCGTGAGCAAAGTTATCGGCGTTTAAATCTTTTGTTTCCGACCACACTAGGGCATCATCATATCTATACAATTTGATGTATAGTTTATAAAGTGAGCTACTGGTATCCCAAGAAATATCATACCGTATTTTATAATCAGCTAAATCGGGATTGACGATTTCTACAAATAAGCCTGAACTGTTTTTTGCTAGAAACCTTTGTTCAAATAATGCTACTTTAGACTGCTCAATTTTGGGTGTTATTTCACCCATTTCCAGTGAAAATTTCATGGATATTGAACCACTGTTATCAGAAGTATTGCTCGAGTTAAAATATTGAAATTGGAAGTACCCTACTAAGGCAATCAAAGATAAAAGTACTGCTAGTAATAAAAGAGAGCGTTTGCTCGTCACTGTAATATGACGTTTTGTTTTCGCGTCAATCAAACAGACTTTAGGCGTAAACTGACCGCGCGGTATCGTTATTTCATAGTCTCTTCGAGATAAATTATATTGTTTGAGATTTTTTCGCAGGCGATGCATTTCTGCACGAACAATTGGGTCAATTGCCCCATCAAAACTTTCAGGGCGACCTAATATATCTACGGCAATTGAATAGGCTTTCACCTTGGCTGAACGCCCAGCCTTAAATTCTTCCAGTAAAAACCTCAATAAGTCCCTTTGACGTTGAGAAGCCCCCAAACAACCGGAATCGATCACGTCAACCATGATTCTATCAACATCAAGGGATTTGAAGGCTTCTGGATCGCGTCCAGAAATTTCCATCTCACCCTCCACTCGAGTATAATACACCATTTTAGGCTTCAATAAAGATAATTATCATCACAACTCGCCCCATTGGCCGTATAAAGAGGATTGGACATACTTGCACTTACTGTTGGCTTCGCCATTATTGGGGTCGTTACACCGATTTTTTTAACCGCTCTGCCTGGTAATCTATAACAGTGCTTGAGAATGCCGGCTTAACCTTGGCAGTTTTAATTTTAACTGGAATAGAAATGATGAAATTGGAGCCAATACCAAGGCGGGAGTATAGTTTAATATCTCCGTTCATGGAATCAAGCAATCGTTTTGCAAGCGTTAACCCTAGGCCAGTGCCACCATATCGACGGGTTATGGAATCATCGACCTGAGTGAAACGGTCAAATATTTTGGCATAATTATCATTGGATATTCCAATGCCCGTATCAATCACTTTGATTATCAATTTTGCATCGCTACTGGGCGATTCAAGCTGGGTAACCACATTGATTTCTCCAGAGTGAGTGAACTTGATGGCATTGCCAATTATATTAGATAAGATTTGCATGACCTTATGACGATCCGAAATAATAGTGTCGGGCAAAGCCGATAATCCAAAAAAACTAAGCTTTAAACTCTTTGCCTCCGCCTGAGGCGTAAAGAGCAAGTTGAGGACGTTAAAAAGCTCAAATGAGCTGAATTCGGATGTTTCATTTTTTGATTTTTCGTTTTCCAACTGAGCGATATCTAGAATATTATCAACGACTTTTAACAACTCAGCCGCTGATTTTGTTATAATATCAAAATAGATTTTTTGCTGATCATTGAGATCAGTCGATGCCAATAATTCGGTCATACCCACAATACCGTTCATCGGCGTTCTTATTTCATGGCTTATATTACCCAAGAATTTGGACTTTGCAATTTCAGATTTTTTGATATTAGTCACATCTGAATACATAAGAACGACGTTTTTATTGCGATCCCGAAACACATCTATTTTAAAGTGCCTCCCATCCTCCAGTTCCCGGTAAAATTTAAACTCCGAATGTAAATTAAGAATCCTCCGAAGATTAGCCACCGTGAAGGTATCATCTAAGCCATGTAGGGAAACGAGTTTTTTAAAAAACTCGTTAGTTGGAAAGTTATTGCAAAGCACACCGTGCGTATAGCCAAACAACTCTGCAAAGGATTTATTTGTGTATTGGATGAATTCGATGTCGGGATTAATAATACAGAATGGTGACGCGACTTTATCTAAAGCCTCAAGGACAACGCTTGCACTAACTCTCATGAACAAGGCTCCTTTTGTTATTGCCAACCTGACGCTACTCCAATCTTACCATGGCATGTGGAGGACCGTAAGAAATTGCAGCATCAGGCAAGATGAGACGCAGGGCCCCATGTAGTTTTCTTAATTAAAATTGGACAAAACTTTAAGTACGTGCAGGTACTAAATTACATATTTGCAAAATATAAGGCAGATTTGGTTTACGAATTTACGCATCCGCACAATTATCATCCCTCGTTTCTACAAGTTTAGTGTTCGCTATTTTAAACAGGCCAAGTTCAGAAAACACGCGCATATATTTGCACGACTGCCATAAGGTGATATTGTCATGTTTATTGAAATCAAAAAAAATGGCATTGAATATTATTTTTTTAACAGTGAAACATACTTCGAACAATGAAGATCAACTAGGCAATTTGACTTAAAAATTAAATAGATAAAACGACAGGACAGTTTACGAAATTAAGAATTTCTCCCTACTGACAAGCTAAGCACTCCTCATAATTCGTAGGCGCGGCCACTTGCATGGCTTTTTCCATATCATTGGCTGGCTTATCCTCTGCGCCTGCAAATGACGCTCTTTGAACAGATTTTGACCGGCAATAATAAAGAGATTTGACGCCTTTTTCCCAGGCCGTCCAGTGAAGCATATGCAGATCCCATTTATCGACGTCACCCGGAATAAATATATTC
Source organism: Hellea sp. (assembly GCA_014238285.1). Classification (GTDB taxonomy): domain Bacteria; phylum Pseudomonadota; class Alphaproteobacteria; order Caulobacterales; family Maricaulaceae; genus JACOMS01. The sequence goes on along the minus strand of JABABK010000003.1, from coordinate 113,071 downwards.
ACGGACTGAGCCTGACAAATATAAGGCGATCGATCAGCGGCGTGTTCGATAACCCAGCGCTGATCAATTTCAAATGCAGTTCTAAATACGGCTTTTTCGTGCTCATCCAGCTCATCCATATGCTGAACAGAACCTTCATGCTCAAGAATAGAGTTCCAGACATCCGGCGTATTTATGCCTTTTTCCTCAAACAGAGCTTCCAAGAACTTATTCCGGACAGTGAATGAGCCTGACAGAGTTTTATGAGTATAGATATTCGCTGGAATAGGCTCGATGCCAGCGGAGGTTCCGCCGCATATGATGGAAATCGACGCCGTCGGCGCGACGGCCATCTTGTGAGAAAACCGAGCTTTAACACCAACATCCGCGGCGTCAGGACAGGCCCCGCGCTCTTCCGCTAAAACCACAGAAGCTGCGTCTGCGCCCCGGCGAATATGGCGGAAAATACGGTTGTTAAACGATTTAGCCATGGCGCTTTCAAACGGAATATCTTTTTCTTGCAACATGCTATGAAAACCCATGAGGCCGAGACCAACAGAGCGCTCACGCGCGGCAGAATATTTAGCATCGTCCATTTCACCCGGTGCGCGCTGGATAAAATCTTCAAGAACATTATCAAGGAACCGCATGATATCCTCGATGAAACCTTCTTCATCTTTCCATTCGTCCCACTTTTCAGCATTGACGGACGATAGACAACAAACAGCCGTGCGTTCTTTGCCAAATTTATCTTTTCCGGTTGCCAGCATGATTTCTGAACAAAGGTTTGACTGCCTCACGCGCAGACCTTGGTCACGCTGATGTTTAGCAAGGGCATCATTCACGGTGTCAGAAAACACCATGTAAGGCTCACCTGTTTGCAGCCTCATCTCGAGAATTTTCTGCCACAAATAGCGCGCATCAATGGTTTTAATAACTTCATTTGTGTGCGGAGAGCGAAGTCCAAATTCCAGACCATCACGAACCGCAACCATAAACTCATCTGTAATATTAAGGCCGTGGTGCAAATTCAGAGATTTACGGTTGAAATCACCGCTTGGCTTTCGAATTTCAAGGAACTCTTCAATTTCAGGGTGGAAGATGTCCAAATAGACGGCCGCCGAGCCTCGACGAAGGGAGCCCTGAGAAATGGCTAGGGTCAAACTGTCCATGACTCGGATAAACGGAATAATACCGGATGTTTTACCGGCTTTACCAATTTTTTCACCGATAGAACGGACATTGCCCCAATAGGTTCCGATACCGCCGCCGTTAGAGGCCAACCAGACATTTTCGTTCCAAATATCTACGATTGAGTCGAGACTGTCATTCACAGAGTTCAAGAAGCAGGAAATGGGAAGACCACGCGTCGTTCCGCCATTAGAGAGCACAGGCGTTGCCGGCATAAACCAAAGCTTTGACATATAGTCATATAAGCGCTGCGCGTGCTCAGCGTCATCAGCATAAGCCTCAGATACGCGAGAAAACATGTCTTGATAGGATTCATCCGTCAAAAGATATCGATCAACTAGGGTCTTTTTGCCAAAATCTGTCAGAAGTTCATCCCGGCTACGATCTTGAACAACTGGGGAAAACTCAACAGCTCTTACTGCTTGTGGCTTTCCGCCATGTTTAGGCGTCGATACGACTTGTTCTGTTTCTTGGTATTGCGCCTCTTCAATGACCTCAGCCAAGCCATTATTCGAACTTTCCTCTGACATATTTCCCCTTCCTCTAAGGCTTGAAGCCTAATTTTTTCCCAAAAACTTCCCAAATCGCGCCAAAAGCCCGAAACCGATCTTTAATTTTTGAAGGTAAGCCTATTTGACCCTACGAACTATATATAGTGTTGATTTGCTCTCCTTCGTCAACAGTTAGTGTGTGAAAAAAGAAAATATTTTGTTAATGATAAGTTAAACACCCGATTTTCTTGAGAATTTTTTATGATGCGCCCAAGACATGGTCGCTTTTACCACTTGAAGACCCTATGTGTTAGCTCAATGAATCGGCGTAACCACCAACAGAATTCAACCTGAGAGATTAACTTTGAAAATTCTACTCGTAACAGATGCTTGGGAGCCGCAAATGAACGGCGTCGTCCGCACTCTGCAGCGAACCATGGAAGAACTGCGAAAATCAGGTCACATCGTCGAAATAATCGCCCCGTCGGATGGATATTGGACCATGCCGCTCCCGACTTACCCAGATATTCGGCTTGCCCCATTTGCAAAATCGGATGTCGAGCGCCGGATCGTCCATTTTGGCCCTGAAGCCATCCATATCGCAACCGAAGGACCTCTAGGTCAAGCCGCCCGCAGCCTGTGCATAAAATGGGCCATGCCCTTTACCACCAGCTACCACACCAAATTTCCTGAGTATATTAAAGCGCGGTTTCCGTTTGTTCCCCTCAGCCTGTCCTATAAATTCGTCAGGACGTTTCATAATAGTGGCGGCCGGATTATGGTGACGACCCCGTCCATGGTCACGTTTTTGGAAAAGCAAGGCTTTGACGACCTAGCCCCCTGGGCTCGCGGCGTTGATTTGGATCAATTCAGTTCCGAAAAACGGTTTAATCCAGACGACATATACGGTGACCTCCCAAAGCCTATTTTTGTAAATGTCGGGCGAGTCGCAGTCGAAAAGAACATTGAAGCCTTTCTAAAACTAGACCTACCTGGCTCCAAGGTCGTTATTGGAGATGGCCCGCAGCTCAAAGAACTCACCCGAAAATATCCCGACGTTACATTTGCTGGCGCAAAATTTGGAGATGACCTAGCCCGTCATTTCGCTGACGCCGACGTGTTTGTCTTCCCGTCTAAAACCGATACATTTGGCCTCGTCATCATTGAAGCCATGGCGACAGGCACCCCTGTGGCTGGTTACCCAGTGTCAGGCCCCATTGATATCATACCCGGCAGCGGCGCCGGATTTGTGTCACACGATTTGAGACAAGCCTGTCTGGACTGCCTCAAAATTGATCGTTCCATCCCGGTCCGGCATGCACAAAATTATAGTTGGAAAACTGTGTCGCAAACATTCTTCGAATTGCTGACGCCAGAATATGAACCTGTCGCCCGTAAGAGATGGCGACGGATAAGACGGTTAGGAAGAATTGCCAGCTCACCCTATCACCTTATTAAAAAGCTTGTTAGAAAGATCTCTCGTTTCGTTAAAGGCAAGGCGTAGCCTAGCGCTTCATATAGGCAACCGGGTAACCGAAATTATTGTCTTCAATTTCTACCAGCTCCCAGCCAATCTGTCCCAATTGATTGAGTTCTTCTTGAAACTTTTCAACATTTTTTTGAGGGCTCAATCCAAGACCGCTCGGTTTCAGAATAATGAGTTTATATTCCCACTTTTTATCACGCATGACGCTCTCCTTGTTTCATTTTAGACCAAACAAAAATTGTTAAAATTGACATGACAGCAAAACCGCCAATCCCGACGCAACCGCGCCACGGCATATCCGTTGGCGTTTGTGCCATTAGGGCGACGCCAGCGAGTGCATTAAATGTCCCGTGCAAAACACTTGCGGCCCAAACGGATCCACTTTTCTCCCGCACATAACTAAATATCGGCGAAAACAGCAGGCAGAACACAACAAACAATCCAGCGCCTAATACGGGCATTTCCGGGTAATTATGGCCCAGTAAAATAATTGGAATGTGCCAAACACCCCATAAAAATCCAATAATCCAAGTCGCCTTCCAAAAGCCCTCCCCGCGTAAATGCCCCCAAAGCCAGCCGCGCCAGCCTAGTTCTTCGGACAATAGTAGAACTGAGTTTATAAGCGCGCCAATAATGGCCGCCTGGCCTACAATCACGACCCACATAAAGGGTGCATTTAATATTTCAGGCGCAGCAACGCCTTGGCTTTCTAGCTCGCTTCGCACGCCAATCATAGGGTTTTGCAATTCCACGCCAGCTGGCATAACTGAAATCAGCAAAGCGCCCAAAACGCCAAATATTGCTATCACCCAGCTCCAAATCAGCCATCTATTCATTCCGCCCTTTAGACCAAGAGAAGCGAAACGGTGGCCTTTATCAAACAAAGCGGCGCATATGATCGCGCCAACAGCAGGACCACACATATAAAGAAACATGAGAGGCACGGCTAAAGCGTGGCTCAATCCACCTTTTGAATAAATTACCGCTGCAATTGCCCAGCTAAACCCAAATGCGATCAATACAAATGTAATAAGCTTTTTCATCTCATCATTTCTTCTGCTTATCAGCTTCGACCGGCTTTGACGGTCGTTCTTTTAATCGCCCTTGTTTCCTCAGCGCATCGCGCAAAACATACTCGATCTGGGAATTTACCGATCGAAGCTCGTCATCAGACCAACGCTTCATAGCCATAAGGACATCAGCGTTGATCCTAAGAGGAAATGATTTTTTATCGGGCAATGCACATCTCGCTAATAGAGCGAGCCGGTATTGACAACAGGCTGCGTCGCGCGGTCGGAACATAGGACAACCAAGAGATTGCTGACCATGGTCGCTCTACGCTCTTCATCAAGCTCGACAACCCCCTTCTTGGAAAGCTCATCAAGGGCATGCTCCACCATGCCAACCGCGCCTTCAACAATTTTCTGCCGTGCTGCAATGATGGCGCCAGCTTGTTGACGTTGTAGCATAGCCTGGGCAATTTCCGGCGAATAAGCCAAGTGCGAAATTCTCGCTTCGATAACATTGATACCGGCCTGAGTAAGGCGATCTTGAATTTCATCCTTCAAACGCTCGGAAATTTCAGCCGGATGAGAGCGCAGGGATATCTGCCCGTCTTCATGCTGATCATAGGGATAGCTTGTCGCCATAGCCCGGATGGCTGCTTCTGACTGAATTTGTACAAAACTTTCATAGTTATTGACATTAAACACAGCTTCGGCGCTATCGGAAACTTCCCAAACAACAATAGCGGCAATTTCAATGGGCGACCCGTCAAGTTCATTAACTTTTAATTTGCCGCTTTCAAAATTTCGCACCCGCAAGCTGACCTTCTTTTTACTATAAAATGGATTATTAAATCGAAGGCCGGGCGTTCTGACAGTCCCGATATATTTGCCAAACAAAGATAAGACAGCCGATTGATTTGGCTCTACCTTATACAGTCCCGCAAAACCCAATAATGCGGCGAGAAACAGACCAATTCCGCCCAGTATTTTCAAAGTAAACCTAGCGTCCACGCCAGTAACAAACAAATAAACAGCGCCGCCCAACATCCCAATCAGGAAAACCAAAAACGGAATTCCGCTAACGGAACCGACTTTTCTCTCTCTTATATCACTCATAATTAACTCCTACGTATATATTGATATCATTTTGATATCATCCATGTCAATATTGTAATGAAGCACTCAACTTACAAGGCCTGTACGGCCAATAATTTTTAATCTAAGGTCGGGCGCAAAAATTTGAAGAGATAAAAAGGGACTACAATGAAGATAGCAAACTTGGCCTTAACGGCGGCGCTAGCAGCTCTCACAATAACGGGCTGTAAAAATAAATCAGATGACGGCACGGCGGAAATAGTTGAGGCCGTCGAAACCATTTCGGCCGAAACGCCCAGCAATGAATCTGCGACAGCAGAAGCATCGACCATTACCCTCGCAAGCATATTGGCCGACCAGCCCGAAGCCGTTAAAGCGCGCTACACATACCGTAACCCCAAACTAACCCTAGGCTATTTCGGCATTGAGCCAGGCATGACAGTCGCGGAAGCCCTGCCCGGCGGCGGATGGTACACAAAAATAATCATGCCTTACCTAGGCAAAGACGGACATCTTATTGGCATCGATTATGATATCGATATGTGGGCAAAATTTGGCGGATTTGCAGATGAAAAATTCCTAGTAGATCGTAAAAACTGGAGCGACGCCTTTGTTGTGGATGCCAAGGGCTGGAGCGGCGATAACGGCCCAAACGTTAGCGGCATTGCTTTTAGCCGCGTCTCCAAGGATATGAAGGACAGCGTTGACGCCGTTGTCCTCATCAGGGCCATGCACCACTTAAACCGTTTTGACCAAGCTCATTTGGCAGGCGCCCTAGCCGATATTAAATCCATTCTGAAACCCGGCGGCATTGTTGGCATCGTGCAGCACCGGGCCGCCGAGGACCAAGATGATGCTTGGGCCAATGGCGATAATGGCTATCTCAAGCAAAGCCATGTCATCAAAATCATGGAAGATGCTGGTTTTGAGCTCGCCGCAGACCCAAGCGAAATTAACGCCAATCCACGGGATAAAGCCAGCTCATCCGCGGGTGACAAAGTATGGCGCCTACCGCCTACTCTCGGTACAAGCGGAGATGATCCAGAACTTAAAGCCAAAATGGAAACCATCGGCGAGTCAGATCGCATGACGCTAAAGTTTCGTCAGAAATAAAGGCTCTCTCAAGACGCAGTTTAAGGAGGGCGCCCTCCTTTTATACCCGCATTCATTCATGCATGGCGATCCTATGCGAGTAGATTATTTCTTTTTACCGCAATACCCGCTACGTCACACATAAATCATAACAACTTAAAAGGCTCCCGACATGACATATTCTTTTTCAATGTATGAAACCTGCGTTCCGACACTTGATCGCCTCATGGGCAATGTCGAACACATCTTAAAAAAGGGCGAAGCTAACGCAACCGAGCGCGGCATCGAGCCTGAAATTTTCCTCAATGCCCGCCTTGCACCCGACATGTATAGTCTCACGAAACAAATTCAAACCTTGGCCTCACTAGCAAAAAATTGCCCGCACAGAATTGTGGGTACAGAGCCGCCTGTGTTTGAAGAAGATGAAAAAACCTTTGCTGATCTTTATGCCCTTATTGAAAAAACCCGCAAAGAAATTGACGGATTTTCAAAATCTGATCTCGACGGCAAAGAAGAGCGTGAGTTTACAATCAAGCTCGGCCCTATGGATGTAGACTTTACGGGACTGGCCTATTTCTCAAAATTCACCCTGCCCAATGTGATGTTTCACAGCGCTACCGCCTATAACATATTGCGCCATAACGGCGTCCCGATCGGCAAATTCGATTTCTTCGGCGGGAGTTTATAACACCGCAGAAAAATGGGCCGTGCAACGGAGCAGCACGACCCAAACGCCCCTTAAAGCAGCTTAAACAAAAACAGAATCTCTTTGATTGCTGAGGTTTGTGGCTGCCCTAATTTTGCGTTCTAAGATATTCAAATGCAAACAAGCTGGATCCAGATGTTTTATTGTAATACTGGCAATACAGCTTTTCTCCGCCAGCTGGCGCTAAAGTACTTGGCGTCGCGTAGAAGCTGAGCATAGTTGCGCTGCGACTATCGACCTTCTTTTTCCAAGCACCGCTACGACTACTATTACTGCCGGTGGCGCATTCAGTTACGCCTTCAGAATTACCGCAATGAAGCATCATGGCCTTACCGCTTAGAAAATTGACATTATGGGGGTATTCAGAAAACCCCTGCGTTGCGCCAACAACGCCCGCGCTTGGATTGGCAGATCTGACACACTGCATTTCCCAATCATTAGAGCTGCCCATGGCCCGCATAGCACTGCTATCAACTTCCATATAAACGACTTCACGCGGATTAAGTGACGGTAAAATACATCCATCAGAAAGCTGAGCCGAGCGGCGACCGATCAAGCCTGAACGACTTTCAGAACTCATACCTTGTTGAAACGTATAATCCCCGAGCTTGCCAATAACAATATTTGACGGCTTTAAGCTCGCACATGTTGTCAAGGCCCGAAGGTTAGCCGCCGGCGCGCCGGACATCTGAGGACTATGACTAACTGTGGTCGCCGTGGTTGAGGTTGGGACAGGTGTTGCCGGAGCAGGTGTTGATGATTTTTGGATTTCCTTCTCAACTTCTTGCACGGCTTGCTTGACAGCTTCTTTTTTAATGGCCTTTTTCAAATTTCCAAACTGGGCGTGTGCCGGGATAGCCATAGCCAGCGTAAGACCTAAAACGGTCCCTATTTTAATGATTGATAGATGTTTCAAAATGATCTCCATGATTGTAATGACGTCTGTGTTCCAATGTAAACGTGCGAATTCTTCCCCGAATTGGCGACATGGAAACTAAAGACATAGGAAAACAAGAAAGAAAATATCCCATATGGTACAAAGCGCCTAGATTAATGCGTGAATGCCACTAGATTACCGGTGAAACCACCGCCAACCCAAATGTCTAAATGCCAATTCTATTAACCAAAAAGCAAAATGTCTCTTACGGACTCGGCTCATTCGGAACCGATATATTTTGGCATTCTATCACATTGTTTTTGTTAATTTACTACACGGACACGCTCGGAATATCGCCCGTTGCCGCTGGCCTCATTTTCACGATCGCTCTTATTTGGGATGCCATTACAGATCTGGCAATCGGATATTGCTTCACTCGGTTTAGCGGTCCCTATTCTGAATACAGAAAATGGATATTAATCGGCATTTTCCCTATTGGCCTGTCATTTATTGCCATATTTTCCCAATCACTTTTAGGTTTGTCGGGCGCCGGGATTATATATTTTGCGCTCATCACCCATTTAATATTTCGAACCGCCTACACACTAGTTTGCATCCCATACGGCGCCATGACGAGCCTGTCAGAGGATTCCCATACACGAACACAGCTTTCAAATTGGCGGATAATATTCGGCGTTATCGCAGCTATTATTGTTGCTTTAACGTTTTTGCCTTTGTCAAACTTTCTAGGGGAAGGCTCGCACGGAGTAGGCTTCTTCAAACTAAGCTTAATATATACAACCTTCGGCAGTGTCGCTTTATATTTTTGCCATCGAGGCACAAAGGGCATGAAACAAGTCCGCTCTCAATCGCGCGATACCCTTAAACAGCTTGCCAATTTTATGGTCAAGAACCGCCCATTTCATGTCATTATCATCACCTCAACAATCATAAGTTTTACGGCTGCCGTTAATTCCAAAACCTTAGTTTATTACTTCAAGTACAATCTAGGCTCTGAGACCTTAGCAGGTTTAGCATTTGCGATAATTGCCGCTGTCATTTTAATTTTAACGCCAGTGTGGGCCCGGATAGGCCACAAAACTTCAAAAAGAAATGCTAGCCTAATGGGGTTTGGAATCACCATTATCGGGAATGTTTTATTTTTTAGTTATTCAGGCAACGATCCGAAAATTGTTCTCATATTGATCGCCTTCATCGCCTGCGGTACGGCCGCCTTACCGATTGCATTTTGGTCAATGCTCCCCGACACCATTGAAATTGGCGAGTTTTTAACCGGCATCAGAGCGGAGAGCCTTGTGTACGGCGCTGGCATATTATCTTTTAAGCTTGGAGCCGCTTTAGCCGCCATCACGATTGGGTTTACTATGGAAAACATCGGATATCAGCCCAACGTCGTTCAATCCGAGCAAACCTTAAGAGGCTTTCATATGATAATTACGCTTATCCCGCTTCTGGGGTCAATCTGCGGATTATTGGTCATGAAATTCTACATCATTGATGCAGCCCTTCATAAAAGACTAGTTAGCGTACTGACACGGAAGCGTTTGCGCGTTTAAAGTCCACCCTTATACCAAATGGTAGATTACACTAAATCAAGTTGGGGTTATAAGACCTAACGCCAAATGAATGTAAGACATGACCGAAACCTCAGATGCGAATATCGTAAAACTGGCCTATGCCATGGTTGTCGGACAACATCGTTATCATGAAATGTACGGGGCGGTTAATGACAAATATGAGAAAATATTAGCATCCCAAACCGAAGGCTCTCAAGATTCCAAAATCAAAAACCAAATTTTAGAAAAAGCTTTCGAGCCTTTAGAGCTTCATTTTGAAAATGCCCAACGCCTTATGGAACAACAAGGCCGCCGGACAGATTTTGCTGGCACGGCCTTGAAAATGATTGATCAAGACATTCGCCCGATAGCGCTTATTGACTCAAATGGCCGTATTTATCACGCCAATCAAGCCGCCGTTCACGAAATGGGATTTGTGATAGGATCTAAAATCGCCCCGAGTTCCTTTGAAAACGGAAAAACACAAAAGCTCCTGCAATATCTGAGTAATTTGGAAAAATACGATATCGGTAAAATAGTGAGCATTTTCGGCCTTTTATCCGCGAATGAAGAAGGGATCATAAATTTTGCGTTAACAAAAGAACTGATTTCAGACGGGCAAGTCATGGCCCAAATTTCTGCCATCCATGTTGGATGGTCCAATTCAATTTCAAAACAATTTCAAGAACTTTTTGACTTAACCCCTGTAGAGCTTGAAATTACAAAGGCCATAATTGCCGGAATATCCCTAAATGATCTTGCCGAAAAAAGAGGTCGTTCCATTGGAACGATCCGTCAGCAGACCAAGAGCCTACTTAGAAAGCTCAACCTGCACTCCCAAACAGAATTAGTCTGCCTTTATTCTGGTTTTTCAAAATTTGCGATAAGCGGGCATGAAACCAAGGTAAATTATAACGCCCTAGATGAACCTCTTCGCTCAAAACACGTCCTGCTGCGGCCTCACGGACGTATAATAGAATATGAGATCGTGGGAGGTAAATCAGCTCGCCCCGTTTTATTTTTCCCCGCTCTTATTGGTGGCAATACGGTTACAAAAAAAATGTTTGAGGCATTGAGAAAATCGAACCTCAAACTTATTATGGTCTGGCGTCCGAATTTTTCTAATAGCGGTCCAGATCACAGTAGCGATCCAGACAACAAGGTAGACTCTTTTAAAAACTACGCCAATGATATTGAGGCTCTCTTAGACGAATTGGATATTACAACGTGCCCTCTCATAAGTCATATCACTTCAGCCATGTATGGCTATGGCGTCGCCGCTAATTCGCCAGATCGAATTTCAAATATTGTTAGCGTCAATGGAATTGTCCCCACCACTAAAGGGCCTCATGTAAAGTTCCTGCAAAAGTCCGAGCGTTTCGCGCAGTTTTTAACGCGGCATTCTCCCAAAGTAGGTCGAATGATCCTTCATGCAACCATGGTAAAAATTGATGCGGGTTATGACCAAGAATTTATGAATTTATTTTTTAAAGACAGTTCGATTGATTTGGAAACAGTCAAAGACGAAGAAATAAAATCAGGCTTTCGACGCGCCTTTAAAACCACTGTGCGCCAAGGCTATGATAGCTTCACCCATGAACTGACTCTAATTACGGCAAATTGGCAATATCTGCTGGATCAAACATCCTGCCCAGTAAAGCTGTTAGTGGCTGAGCACAATATAAGCTATCCGCCTGAGCTCATACAGGCTTATATCAAAGACCACCCGTCACTGGAACTTGAAATCATTCCCGGTACGGGTCACCTCCTACTTTACCAAAATCCAGATTCCGTTTTCGCGGCGGTCGCGAAGAGTCTTGGTTGAAACCCCCAAAGCAAACCTCACCGACATACAAAGCCAGTCCCGTCTCTACCCACCCGAACCCGACAGCGCTGGTTTAAGCACTTGTAATTGCCGGCCGCCAAGGCGCATCCAGTCCTGTTTGGGATAACCGTAAACTTGATCCATAACCTCGAGCGCCAATCCATTGGGCCTGGATTGATTGCTATTCCATAAAAGCGCGACCCCTGTTTTAAGCTCGGGATCAAACAGAACATTAGATCGATAACCCTCAACAGCGCCGCGATGTCCAATAACTTCATGATCGCTATAGTCATAAATTCGCCAGCCCAGTCCATAACGCGAGTTTTTCAGGGACGAATAATAGGCGCGCATTTTACGGTTCTCATAAGGCGTTTCCATACGCGGCGTGTGCATGGAGACCCTTACAAATTCGCTGAAGGCCGGATTGTCGCCCATTTGCGCTATCATCCAGCGCGCCAAATCATTCACCGATGAATTGACGCCCGCTGCGCCCGGTAAGCGGTAATAAGTTGGTTTGACCTTGCCGATCAATTGACCCCGGCTGTTATGGGGCTTGGCCCAGTGGGCGGATTGTTCCAGCCCTGCCAAAGTCAGACTCGCCGTCTCCATTTTCAAAGGCGCAAACAACGCCTCAGAGACTATGGATTTATAAGGAAGGCCGGTCACGGTCTCGGCAGCTTCAGCAGTGGCGTCAAAGGCAACATTTTGATATGAATGGCACGCGCCCGGCTCACATAAGCGCTCAGTATGCTCTAGTGCGCCTCTGACGAGCTTGGCCGGGCGGCCGCCTTCGATCAGATTGTCATAGGCGTTATTCATGATGCCCGTCCGGTGAGACAAGACATCTTCGACCGTGACGATGAATTTTGACTCCGGCAGTTTGAGGGATGGCGCATAATCTTGAATCGGAGCTTGCAGCGCGATCTTCCCGTCTTCGGATAATTGCAGAACAGTCGCTGCGGCTACTGATTTTGACAAGGACGCCCAGCGAAAAACTGTGTCGTCCGTGACGGCGCTTTTATTACCCCTTTCGGTGACGCCGTATCCTTTGGAAAAAATGATCTCGCCGTCTTGAACAATCGCAATGGCAAGGCCAGACATTTGCGGGCGCTGCATCAGCTCTTTGATGCGGCGATCAACTTCCTGGATATTTATATCTTTAGCAAAGGCGGCAGGCTCGCAAAGCAATACTGCTAACAGGAGCGTGATATAGAATTTGCGGCGCATATTAGAAGATCAACCATAGAATGATCGCTAGGCCAAGTAAAACCCTATAAACCATGAAGGGAAACATACCGATCCGGCTAATCAATTTCATGAAAAACGAAATCGCGATATAGGCTGAGATAAATGAAAGCGCGGCCACTATCACCCCTGTCATGAGATTAACATTTGCACCAGTCTCAGCACCTGATAATTTATAAAGCGAATATAGACCGCCTGCGCCGATGATAGGCAGGCTCATCAACATAGAGAACCTAGCCGCCTCTACCCGGGTCATATCCATCATTCGCGCCGCTGTCATTGTGATGCCTGATCTGGACGTTCCCGGGATAAGCGCGATGGATTGCGCGAGGCCAAGGCCAATGGCGCCTTTCCATGTCAGATCTTCTGTCGTTTTTGTCCGCGCAAATTTAACATCCGCCCACCACAGCAATAATCCAAATATGATAGATGTAGCCGCGATCACGTCGGGCCGCCGCATCGCAGTGTCCCAACCGCCGCTCGTTAGGAAATACCCCATTAATAGAGCGGGCGGCGTTGCGAGTATTAGATTAAGCGCTAGAGCGGAGTTTTTATTGAGACGCCGCCGCAGAAGATCAAAAAACCCGGAAACCATGCTGACCACGTCTTTCCAGAAGTAAATCAAAACGGCAAAAAGCGACCCAAAATGCGCCATAACGTCAATTAACGGCCCCTGATCCTCCCATCCCAAAATCTGAGCTGGCAAAATTAAATGCGCCGAGCTTGAAACCGGCAAAAACTCGGTCAGACCCTGAATAATGGCCAAAAGAATCAAATAGTATATCGACATGTCATTTATCTAGGCCGCAGGCGTTACTAGAGCGTTAGCATTCTGTAGGTTGCCGCCAGCCAAATGTCAGCGAAAAATGGCAGTCAGACTGTGTTTCAATCTGTACATTTTGACGCGCTTGACAGATTGTCGCATTGAAATAATTCAATTATGCAACCATAAACATTTAATTTTCAATAAGTTATAATGTTCATAGAATTATTTTGTAACAATGTTTGACATTTTGTCGCAGGCTAAATATTTCCTATTGCCAGTAACTCGCTATAATAATCCTCAAAAGCTCAAATCTTACCTAGTCGTTAAAGGGCAAATTACGGTTTTTAAGCAAAAATTTTCAATAACCTTCTCATAACAGGTACTTTATGCCTTTTGACGGCAAATTCGATCCCCTGCTATAAGGTCAATCGGGCGAAATCCCTTTCCCGATTGACCTTAATGGAGCTGCACATGCCCGAGCGCATGTTAAAATTTGTCGAGACCGACCGCCAAATGCCCGGCAAACGCGCCGCTAATGAGCGCAAAGGCGATTTCTTGGAGGTTTACGGCGATTATATCGATGCCAAGGCCAAGGAACAGGCCTCGCGCTGCTCGCAATGCGGCGTGCCGTTTTGCCAAAATCATTGCCCGCTCCAAAACAACATCCCAGACTGGCTCCGCCTCACCGCTGAAGGCCGTATCAAAGAAGCCTACGCCGTTTCTGCCGAAACCAATTCCATGCCCGAAATTTGCGGCCGTATCTGCCCGCAAGACCGCCTCTGTGAAGGCTCCTGCGTCATCGAGCAATCCGGCCACGGGACCGTGACCATCGGCTCCGTTGAGCGCTTCCTAACGGACACAGCCTGGCAAGAGGGCTGGATAGAGCCTCTCGCCCCGCGCATAGAACGGGAATTATCCGTTGGCATTATCGGATCAGGACCAGCTGGTCTTGCTGCCGCCGAGCAGCTGCGCGAACAAGGCTGGCAAGTGACCGTCTATGAACGCGCGGATCGTCCCGGCGGGCTTTTGATTTACGGCATCCCAAATTTCAAACTGGAAAAATCCATTGTCGAACGGCGCACGCAGCGTCTTATCGATGGCGGGGTGAAATTTGAACTCGGCATCGACGTTGGCCTTGATATCAGTTTTGATAAACTCCGCGAAAAGCATCACGCTGTCTTGATCTCTACAGGCGTCTACAAAGCCCGCGATCTCGATTGCCCCGGCGCAGATGCGAGCAATGTGCGCCCTGCCCTATCATTCCTTATTGATAGCAACAAACGCGGCCTCGGCGATAAAATCGGCGGCGAGACAGCTGAAGGCAAAGACGTCGTAGTCATTGGCGGCGGTGATACGGCCATGGACTGCGTCCGTACGGCTATTCGCCAAGGCGCTAAATCTGTTGCCTGCCTTTATCGGCGCGACGAAACTAATATGCCCGGCTCTGCCCGCGAAACACAAAATGCCAAAGAAGAAGGCGTCGAGTTTAAATGGCTCGCCTCTCCAAAATCTATTGTCCTTGAAGATGGTGACGTGATTGCCGTGCAAGCGGACAAGATGCGCCTTGGTCTTAAAGACGCCTCAGGACGTGAAAGTGTTGAGGCCATTAAAGGCGCAGATTTTAACGTCAAAGCGGATCTCGTCATTAAAGCCCTCGGGTTTAGTCCTGAAAACATGAAGGACTTAACACCGGAACTCACTACCACGCGCTGGGGTACATTACGGGTTATTCCTGTGACCTTTGAAACCAATCTTCCCGGCGTCTACGCGGCTGGTGATATAGTGCGCGGCGCCTCCCTTGTGGTTTGGGCCATCCGAGAAGGGCGAGAAGCGGCAGAGCACATGCATAAATATTTGATGAGCCTTGAGCGCGAACAGCTACAGGCGGCAGAATGACCGATTATACCGGACAATGCCTTTGCGGCGACGTAACTTTCACGGCTAAAGGTGAGGCGAAACGGGTTTCGGCCTGTTATTGCGGTATGTGCCGAACACAAAATGGCGGCGGCGCGTTTCACGGCGCTGAACTACGCGGCGAACTCACGATCACAAACACTACAGGGCTGAAATGGTACGCCTCTTCAGATAAAGCGCGTCGTGGCTTTTGCGCGAATTGCGGCTCCAGCCTGTTCTGGCAATCCAATATCAATCCCACTTACTTTGATATTAGCCTTGGAGTCTTAGATGATGTCTCCAACTTAAAACTTGAAGCCCACATCTTCGTGGATGACTGCGCTCCCTATCAAACTGTGCCAAACAATGCACCCCATTTAACGCATGCCGACGTGCTTGCTAATCCTTTACAAGATCAATCATGACCAAATTAAACGGACAATGTGAGTGCGGCAGCGTCGCCTATGAAATCTCTTCCTATGCTGATATGGATAGCTGCCATTGTAGCACATGTAGACGGCTCACATCCGGTCCGTTTTTCGGACTTGGCTGTCATGAAGGTATAAATTTTACCAAATCCGAGGCTCTGACATGGTATGACAGTTCTGACTGGGCGCGGCGCGGCTTTTGTGGAACCTGCGGGGCGAATCTGGTTTATAACCTTAAGGGCTCAGAGTTTTATTCCGTATCCGTCGGCACCATTACAAACCTGCCCAAAGACATGATGCTACACAAAGAATATTTCATCGATCAAAAACCGGCCTTTTACGCCCTAGAAGGTGATCGTCCGCGCCTGACCGGCGAAGAAGTTTTTGCATCTTTTGAGGAAAGCAATGACGATGAGTAACTGGCTAGAAACTTACGAAAAAAACCGCGACAATCTGATTAAAGTCGGGGCCTATGATCCGGCTGATGAGCACGCCAATTGCGGCGTTGGCTTAGTTGCCTCTATTGATGGAACACCGCGTAGAGACGTCGTTGAAATGTCCGTTCAGGCCCTGAAAAATGTTTGGCATCGCGGCGCAGTTGATGCCGATGGTAAAACAGGTGACGGCGCGGGTATTCGTCTCGACATTGCCCAGAAATTTTTCAAGGCGCAGGTCGAACGCACGGGTCATAAATCCGGTAATTCAAAAATTGCTGTCGGTATGATTTTTCTACCGCGCACAGATTATGCCGCTCAAGAAGAAGCCAGAACCATCGTGGAATCTGAACTCTTGAATGAAGGTTTCTATATTTACGGATGGCGACAAGTGCCGATCGATATCGATGTTATCGGCGAGAAAGCTCAAGCCACGCGTCCTGCTATTGAACAAGTTATGTTCCGTGACAGCCGGGGCCGCAAAGGCGACAAGCTAGAGCGCGAACTTTATATCGTTCGCCGCCGGATCGAAAAGCGCGTCATTGCCGCCGCGATTCCAAGTTTTTATATCTGCTCGCTCTCCGTCCAGACCATCATCTATAAAGGCATGTTTCTGGCCGAAGACATCGACGCGTTTTACCCCGACCTCAAGGATGAGCGGTTTGAGTCACGCGCGGCGATTTATCATCAGCGCTATTCAACCAATACTTTCCCGCAGTGGTGGCTGGCGCAGCCTTTTCGCATGATCGCCCATAACGGCGAGATCAATACGGTCAAAGCCAATACGAATTTCATGAAAAACCATGAAATTAAAATGGCCAGCAGCGCCTTTGGCGCGCGCGCTGGAGACGTCAAACCTATCATCCAAAAAGGCAGCTCGGACTCTGCGGCGCTTGATGCTGTGTTTGAACTATTGGTCCGGGCGGGCCGCTCTGCGCCGCTGGCTAAAACACTCTTAATTCCCGAAGCCTATTCCAAGCGCGGCGATCTCATGCCTGATAGTTGGCGCAAGCTTTATGAATATTGCAATGGCGTCATGGAGCCTTGGGATGGCCCAGCCGCTATTGCCGCCTATGATGGTCGCTGGTGTATGGCGGGGCTTGATCGCAACGGCCTGCGCCCCATGCGCTATGCCATTACATCAGACGGCATTCTGGCTGTCGGTTCAGAGACTGGCATGTGCCCAATTTCAGAGCCGCTGATTATTAAAAAGGGCTTCATCAAACCAGGACGACTAATCGCCGTTGATCTGGACGAAGGC
Source organism: Hellea sp. (assembly GCA_014238285.1). Taxonomy (GTDB): domain Bacteria; phylum Pseudomonadota; class Alphaproteobacteria; order Caulobacterales; family Maricaulaceae; genus JACOMS01. The sequence continues at coordinate 95,718 of JABABK010000003.1, read as the reverse complement.
AAATTTTACCACTCTTCTGAAATTCTTGAAAAAATGGCGGGCGAACGCCCTTACGCGAAATGGCTCGAAAAGGTTGTTGATCTGGATATCCGTCTCGCAGGTCCAGAACCAAAACCAGAATTAACCGGTGAAAGTCTGATGCGCCGCCAAGTCGCTTGCGGTCAAACCCTCGAAGACATGGAGCTTATCCTCTCGCCTATGGCAGAGAACGGAAAAGAATCCATTGGCTCGATGGGCGATGATACACCGCTCGCGGTACTGTCCGAAATCTACCGGCCATTATCCCATTTCTTCCGTCAAAAGTTCTCACAGGTCACCAACCCGCCGATTGATCCCCTCCGCGAAACCCGCGTCATGGGCCTCAAGACTCGGTTTAGAAATCTACGTAATATTCTCTCGGACGGCGAGAGCCAGACCCGCGAAATGCTCGTGCTCGACAGCCCGGTTATGACGAACGGCATGTATGCGCGTTTCATGAATATGTTTGGCGATCAATCTCATTTGGTTGACTGTACATTTGATCGTCCTGCCAATGATGTCCGCGCTGGCCGTTCGCTTCATAAGGCTCTGAATAAAATTCGTGAGGAGGCCGAAGAGGCCGTTCGCGGCGGCGCTGAAAACATAATCCTATCAGACAAAGGCGTCGGTGATAATCGCCCGGCTCTGCCGATGATTTTATGTGTTGGCGCTATACATTCTCATCTTGTTAAAGAAGGCCTCAGGTCTTCCTGTTCTATTGTGGTTCAGTCCGCAGAATGCCTCGACACACATTATTTTGCCGTCATGATTGGCGCTGGCGCGACTGCCGTTAACGCCTATATGGCGCAGGACAGTCTAACGGACCGAGTTAATCGCGGCCTTGTAGAGATGAACGCGGATGAAGCGGCTCAGCAATATAAAAAAGCCATCGAAGCTGGACTTTTAAAGATTATTTCCAAACTCGGAATTTCGGTTATTTCCTCTTATCGCAGCGGCAATAACTTTGAAGCTCTGGGCCTATCACGCTCTTTGGTCGGGGAGTTTTTCCCCGGCATGACCTCCAGAATTTCAGGCATTGGCCTTGCAGGCCTTGAGAAGAAACTTCTTGAAATCCATGAACGCGCCTATGACAGATCTGTTGTCGCCTTGCCTGTTGGTGGCCTTTACCGCGTCCGCGCCAAAAGCGAACGTCACGCCTATACGGCCGATATGATCCACATGCTCCAAGAGGCTGTTGGCCGAGGCGATTATGAGCTTTACAAACGCTATGCCGAAGTCCTGAATAATCAGGACCCTATTCAAATTCGTGATCTTTTAGACATCACACCACTGGGCAAAGCTGTCCCTCTACGCAGCGTTCAAAGCGTCAATGAAATCCGTCGCCGCTTCTGTACGCCCGGCATGTCCCTTGGCGCTTTATCGCCCGAAGCCCACGGCACACTTAACATCGCCATGAACCGGATCGGCGCGAAATCTGTCTCTGGTGAAGGCGGTGAAGATCGCTCGCGCTATGTCACGCTGCCCAATGGGGACAACCCAAACTCAGCCGTCAAGCAAATCGCCTCTGGCCGCTTTGGCGTCACAGCAGAATATCTTAACCAATGCCGCGAGATCGAAATTAAAGTGGCTCAGGGCGCAAAGCCCGGCGAAGGCGGACAACTGCCCGGCTTCAAAGTCACGGAAATGATCGCCAAGTTCAGAAACGCCACACCCGGCGTCACTCTGATCAGTCCGCCGCCCCACCACGATATCTATTCCATCGAGGACTTGGCCCAGCTGATTTACGATCTCAAACAAATCAATCCTACGGCTCGCGTTGCGGTTAAACTCGTCGCCTCATCCGGTGTCGGTACCATCGCCGCTGGCGTTGCCAAAGCCAAAGCCGACACTATCCTGATCGCTGGCCATAATGGCGGTACAGGCGCGTCGCCCAATACATCGCTTAAATATGCGGGCATGCCCTGGGAGCTTGGCCTATCAGAAGCCCACCAGATTTTAACCCTCAACAATCTTCGTGACAATGTAACTTTGCGGACTGATGGCGGGCTGAAAACCGGCCGCGATATTGTAATTGCCGCCATGCTCGGCGCCGAAGAATATGGCATTGGCACTTTAAGTCTTGTGGCCATGGGCTGTATCATGGTGCGTCAGTGCCACTCCAATACTTGCCCCGTTGGCATATGCGTTCAGGACCCGCGCCTTCGTGAAAAGTTCACAGGTTCACCGGAAAAAGTCATCAATCTCATGACTTTTATTGCCGAGGAGGTGCGCGAGCTTCTCGCCGCCCTTGGCGCGGAGCGGATCGAAGACATTATTGGCCGTACAGACCTGCTGGCACAGGTATCTCGCGGCGCAGAACATTTGGATGATCTTGATCTTAATCCCATTCTGGCGCGGGTCGATAATCGTCCTGTCAAAGACACACGTAGCAGCCGCGTTGAAGTCCCTGACGGTATTGATCCTCTGATCATCAAAGACGCCCATCAATTCTTTGATCGTCAAGAAAAAACACATCTGACCTATACCGTGCAAAATGTGCACCGCGCCGTCGGGACGCGGACAAGTTCTGAAATCTACCAAACCTTTGGCGATGCAAATTTACCGGCAGGGCATCTAACCGTTCATCTCCGCGGTAGCGCAGGTCAGTCGCTCGGAGCCTTTGGCGTGAGAGGCTTACGTCTTATCGTTGATGGTGATGCCAATGACTATGTTGGTAAAGGCTTATCCGGCGCAGAAATCATCGTCGCCCCGCAAGGCCGCACGCCGATTAACGCGCATTTATCAGCCATTGTCGGCAATACATGTCTTTACGGCGCAACAGCAGGCACATTGCTCGCCGCTGGCAGAGCGGGTGAACGCTTCGCGGTCCGAAACTCCGGCGCTAAGGCCGTGGTCGAAGGCTGCGGCACCAATGGCTGTGAATATATGACAGGCGGCGCGATTGTGATCATCGGCGCTGTGGGCGATAATTTCGGCGCGGGCATGACCGGCGGCATGGCCTATGTCTATGATCCAAAAAACCGGTTTGAAACAGCGGTTAATCCGGACAGCGTGGTCTGGCAGCGCTTTGGCACTGAGCACTGGGAAAAAGAATGTAAGGACTTGATAGCAGAACACGCCAAAGCAACGGGTTCTGAATTTTCAGCCAAGCTATTACTGGAATGGGAACTAGAACGCGGTCACTTCTGGCAAATCGTGCCGAAAGAAATGCTGACACGGCTAGAGCAGTCATTGTCTGAAGCGGCGGAGTAAAATTGTAACTCGTAGTATATGTTTTTGGCAGAACAGTCATTAGTTTCAACTTACTTCAACGTTAAATTTCACGCATGGATGATCGCTATCGCAGCTTCGGTGAGCTGGTTCACCACGGCTTTTCGGCGTTTGTTGAACGGCTTCCCCGGAGCGATAAAAAGCCCTACGCCTTCGAACATGGACGTGATTGCAATTGCCTTTAATTCAAGCTGTGAGCTTGAGAGATGCGGGGCGGCGGTCTTTACAATCTGCTGAATGAGACGCCGTTCTCCATCATGGGCCTGATTTATGATTGAAGCAATATAGTCATTATGTGCCGCCAAGGCCCATAGCTCCCAGAGCAGTACGGAATTTCCGGCAACTTGCGTGTCCTGAACCAGATAATGCGCGAGGGCTTTCATTTGATCCCTAGGATCGCCGTGGACAAAAACCTCTTTTTGCACGCGCTCTATGTGAGTGTCGTAAGCCGTATCAACCAAGACATTGATCAGATTTTCCTTGGTTGGAAAGTAGTGCTGCAAATTGCTTAAGCTCATGCCAAGTGTCGCAGCAAGTCGGCGCATAGTCAGAGCGCCCGCCCCCTCATTGATGATCATGTTTCGGGTCGCTGCCAATATCTGCTCTATTCGCCGAACGCCCTTCGCGTTGGTCCGTCTTTTTTGTGTTTGCATGGTTTATGTCTACAAATACAAAATAGGTCAGTCAACCTATTTTACTTGACAATTAGGTCAATAGACCTAGTTACGACACCAGACCCGCAACAGGCCATGTCCTGACGCAAAGGCTCTGGAGTGGCCATATTTTGAGGAGTGAGGAATTATGTTTGTACACAGAACTTGGTATTGGGCGGGCTGGTCTCATGAAATCAAATCAAAGCCAATGCGTCGCAAATTCCTCGGTAAACAGATTTTGCTGTTTCGCGATTCCGAAAAACCGATCAAGGCAATGGGGGCTATGTGTCCCCATCGCGGGGCTGATCTTTCGCAGGGGAAAGTGATAGATGACTGCATTCAATGCCCGTTTCATGGCCTGAAGTTTGATACCAATGGTCGGTGTGTCGAAATTCCATCACAGCCACCAAGCAAACGTATTCCCAGAACCGCCAAAGTCGACGTGTTTCCAGTGGTAGAAAAGGACGGAATTGTCTGGATATGGATGGACAGCAAGTTTGAACCAGATCATCAACCACCCGTTGCGGACATATTTGATCCACAAAATACAGACTACGCTCATAAATATTGGACGCGTCACCAAAAGGGGGATTTTGTCGTCACCGTCGAAACGGCAATTGAAGACAGCCACTTGCCTTATCTTCATAAATCCACATTCAACTTCCCCGTGGTGCGTGTGCCCCCGTACAAGTTTGAGCATTATCCCGACGGGCGCGGGTTTGCCGCCCTTTATGACCGGGAGGGTGCTTGGTGGATCGATACAGACTTACCCAAGAGCAGAAAATTGAAGAATCACGTTAAACGCATCGGCGATACGCAAAAGGCGGAATGGTTCATGGGCGGCCATGTACGCCAGCATTTTTCGGATGGGACGAGTGTCGGTATTTTTGTCACGCCGAGCGATGAAACTGAGTTGTGGTTTGCCGTAACGGCGGCCAAAGGTGGTGACACAAAACTGGATAAATTTCTGAACAAGGCTGGCCTCAGCGGATTAGTGTTGAAGCTGTTGGCGAACAAAATTTTCGATGAGGATGAAGTTGCAGTGAGTGATCTTATTCTAACCGATCGACCTGGCGGACTCGAACGCCCCGTATTTCAGGTGTCGGATTCTGTCTGTGCTGAATTTCGCAAGATGTACCGAAGGTTTCTCAAACAAGAAGGGCGGGAATGGGCAACTCCAGATGCCGGACGTTGACCTTCGATATAATAAATCATTTTGAAGTTTATGTGCGCTTTCCAATACAAGAACCACATGTCAAGTACTGGAACCAACATCTATTGTCGTGGCGATAGCTGAAAACCAAAGACTATATAAATTAAACATATCTCTCATTTGCCTCTAGTGAGTCATCAAAATTCCCCCTAATGTCCGACTGATTCCAAAAGAGATCAGAGAAAAACGCATGCTCACACCAAAGAACAAACCCAAGCTATCCCCCTCGATCGTTCGAGGCGATGAGCTTATTCGCTTATTTCTGGCGTTGGCGTTTCTGGCAGCGGTTCATTTTTTCGTCACAGGCACAATTATTGGGGATATTACAGATCCAACCGGACGGGTCTTTCTGATGATCGCCGCGGTTATTGGCGGCTATATGGCTCTGAATATCGGCGCCAATGATGTTGCCAATAATATCGGGCCCGTGGTCGGCTCGGGCGCACTTACCCTCACCTCCGCAATTTTCTTGGCTTTTATATTCGAAAGTTCAGGCGCTCTTATTGCCGGGGGCGATGTTGTTAATACCATCAAAAAGGGCATTATTGATCCATCCCTAATCCCGGATAGCCAGACCTTTGTTTGGGCCATGCTCGCCGCACTTTTTGCCGCTGCCGTCTGGCTTAATATTGCCACCGCGGTTGGCGCGCCTGTCTCGACCACCCATTCCATTGTCGGCGGCGTCTTAGGTGCCGGCATAGCCGCAGGCGGCTGGGCCATTGCCGATTGGGGCAAAGTTCAACAAATCGTTGCCAGCTGGGTTATTTCGCCGGCGCTTGGCGGGCTAATCGCAGCAGCGTTTCTTTACGGCATTAAGCGCTCAATCATCTATAAGGACGATATGCTGGCGGCCGGTAAAAACCGGGTGCCGATATTGCTCGGCATTATGGGCTGGGCGTTTACCACTTATATTATTCTCAAAGGCATTAAAAAGCTGATCAAAGTCGATACGCCAATGGCTGTTGGCATAGGGTTTCTGGCCGCTGTCGCGATATTTTTCATCACGCGGCCCATCATTATCAAGGCCTCTACCAAACTTGAAAACAACCGCGAGAGCATAGACGGTCTGTTTGTTATTCCTCTGATTATCGGCGCCTGTTTTTTAAGTTTTGCCCACGGCGCCAATGATGTCGCCAACGCCATTGGCCCTCTGGCGGCCATTAATGAAGCCGTCCGTTCCGCCGAAATCGCCAGCAAGGCGGCCATACCTTTATGGGTGATGGGTATCGGGGCTTTGGGTATTGCAGTTGGTCTGGCACTTTACGGGCCCAAGCTTGTTAAAACCGTCGGGACCGAGATAACAGAGCTGGATATGATCCGAGCATTTTGCGTGTCTCTCGCGGCGGCGATCACGGTGATTATTGCGACCCATTTTGGATTGCCGGTTAGCTCAACCCATATTGCGGTCGGGGCGATTTTTGGTGTCGGATTTTTGCGGGAAGCTTTAACGTATCGCTATAATCAGAAACTTGAACTTGTCCGAGAATATATGTCGGAAAAGAAAAGCCAAACCGAAGAAACAGCCGCTGAATTCGTACGGATTTTTGATGAGGCTTCCATGAGTGAAAAGCAGCGTATTCTCGATGAGCTTAAAGCCGAAGACAGACGCCATGGCCGCCGCAAAAAACTTAAACGGGCGTATCGCGAAAAACTGGTCCAGCGCTCCCTCTTGATTAAAATCGTCGTGGCCTGGGTCGTGACCGTGCCCATATCGGCTGTCTTTGCAGCCGCCATGTTTTATATGATACGCGGTTTCATGGTCGGTTTGGGGTAAGGGTTGTTGGGAGAAAGCGCGGGGGAATAGGTGAATAATTCCGGAATGGGATTTAATTCCAAGGTTAAAACAAAAAGAAAACAAAAACTGCAAAGACTGAAGTCTTTACTCCTGTCACCTCAGCGCCTTAGGTACGCATGCGACTGGTAAAATCAATTTTCCGTGCGAGTCGATTTGCAACTGGCATTTTGGCGGGGATGTATTGGGGTCGAACTTAGAATCAGCAAAAAGTATCGTAGATAGAACAAGTCCGGTAACTAAGAAACTTAGTTGACGCTTGCTGTATTTTTTGAGCGTTTTAGTATAATCTTCAATCTCTTTCGTAATATTTTTCAGTAACTCAAAATTGGATTTTTCTTCCTCAGTGGGTGGCCCTCCCGACACTGCACGCTTTAATTCTTCACTACTGATTTTCGATTTCACCACATCCTTCTGAGCCGTGAGTTGATTGAGCCCGCTCATACCAAAAAGGGCAAACGCTCCAGAGATAAGAGCAAATACAAACATAAGTAGGGCGATTAAGACAATTATCGAAGCAGGAAGCGAGGCTCCCGGCACGATTGCAAAGAGGGTATCGCCGTCTTGATATTTTGCATCAGTGTAAGCAAATCCACCGGCTGCCAATGTCATTGTATAACCGATATGTTTAGCATGCGAGTCGAAATCGAGAATAGCCATTAGGCAAGATCCGGTATTGGGTTGCAATGGCAACGATCAAGTATCTTGGTCAATGATACAGAGCGCTGATTTTCGGGTATTCGGTTCAATGCCGCAGCCGCAGCCATAAGACCTGCACGAGTGCGGTCCTCACCAAGGGTGGGCGTAACGAAGGCCTCGGAGCGTTCTTGGGGCGTGCTCAACTGATCGCTAGCGTATTGGGTTGCCGCCGCCGCAGCCATAAAAGCTGTCGTCGCAATGCTCTTCTCATGTTCCGGCAAACTGTCAAACAAATCAATCGGTGCCGATCGTAATTCAGACAACACCCCCTGCCCAATTTTAGCCTGGCGGTTACCCATTGCATCCCGCAGAACTTTTCTGATCTTACGGTCGTCCATTGCTAAACAACTATTTCAATATTGAAGAACACAACACGTAATCGATTACTTGGCATAAAACGCCCCACTGACAAATTCGGTTACTACTGTATCATAAAAAGTAAAAATTTTCAATTCATCTAAATATATGGGCTTCATTTCAGTTTTGGCCCCACAATACGCATCCACGTAAAATCCAGAATATCCCCTATTGGGGAATGTTCAGACGTCAATATATTGTGGAATAAATCGTCAACCCCTAGGACATGCCGCCAATTAACGGCTCCAACCATCACCCCAATACAGGGAACCACATGCCAAGCGCTGCAAGGCCGACGCCGATGGTCGTGGCAATAGCCGCCAGCCAAAGAAACACAGCAAAGGTCATATGGGCGCGATTACTATTGCCAGCCTTTATGCGCCAATAGATTTCGTAGAGAACTAATGGTAAAAATTGTAACCCTGTCATGGCATCGATAAACCATCCCGTACCATCGCTCTGATCAATACCGATCCCGCCCGTCAGGACAAACCAGATCATGATCATAACCCGGAAGAACCAGACAGCGCTGGCGGCCAGAAATAGACGTGTAGCCCAGCGCATATGGACAGGAAATTTCCGCTGCCTTGCATAGTGTACGGCCTGCCATGCAAACCATAAAATCAGAAATCCTTGGAAAATAAATCCAGCCTTAAGAGTCCAGCTACCAATCTCTCTCACCACCAGCATATAGGCGCCAGCCGCAACAACAATTATTACGCTAAGAACAAAAGCGCGCCCGGACCATCTGTGAAAAGCCGGAAATCGTGATCTGACAGATGGAACCAATTGAAGCGGCCCAAAAAAATGAATGATAATAGCAAGGGCCAAATGAGCCGCGACAGCTATATTACCCATGGTTCGGCCAGGCACATAAGCCTCGGAAATATGATTGTTCCAAGCACCGATCTCGCCCATGACAACAGGCCACCCATAGGCATAGATAATATAGGCAACAAATATCCACTGCCCTAAAAGCACGGGCGTATACCAGGCCTTTGCAGCAAGGCTTAAAGCTCTAACGGACTTCGGAAACGGCATATTATTGATTGTCATTCGATAAATATATATCGATATTCAATAATAATCAAGCGCCTATTTTCTAGTCAGTATCTGAAGCGGCGGAATAATCCGCCGCTCGAAAGTTTGACCTAAAATTCTACCCCGGCATAAACATAAAGAATGAAATAGCCGCAGCAATCAGCGTTGCCCCCGCAAAATACATGCGGCGTTTTTTCTTACGCTTCTGGAAATACCACGCGACTGGAACAATCAAGAAGTTCGCGATACAGATGAAGACCAGATAGTCTGTCGACAATGGATCGACCTCTTGTCCTGATATGGCTTGTGACAAACGCGGTAGTCCGACAGCCATATTGATGGAAATCATCAAACCAAGATAGGCTTTGGACGCATCAGACACAAAGTGCTTTGTCGCCTTGTTGAAAGACATGGCTTTATCTAGCAAAGTGAAGCCATATTCACGGCCTGCGATTAATCCCAAGAAAACAAATGTCGTGGACATGGGAATATTTGAGACTTCTTTGAAGAAAAACAAAAGCGAGGCGTAAGTAAAATCAATAACGGTTGCAGACCGGATATCGGTTACAGCGGTTTTCGAGCTCAGAATCTTTTGAACGGCTCCGCCTTTGTTCCAGAAGGTATAGGCGAGCAAAATTAGGATAACACCGAGACCCGTAAAACCTTCCACCCATGTGAGCTGTCTTGGGAGAAACACGAAGATATTGGCGAAGTCTTGAATGAGCCAAATGCCCCACAAATAGCCTGTCGTCACCCATTGCAGGATGACCCAATACATGCCTTTACCGAATTTTTTGACCGCGAAGAATGCGGCGATGTCAACGATCGCGCCTATGATGAAAATATTGCAGGCGGTCGTAATCGAGAAGTTCATTTCGGGATTGATCAGCGGCGGTACAAAATAGACCATAAGGCCGATCAAAAACGCCATAACACTTGCAAGCCCGAAGGGCGCTTTGGCATCCAAAGGCGTTTCTTTGAAGTGTTTTTCAAGGGTTTTTGATAAGATCAAAAAGAGCGCAAGGCCGACAACAAATGCCAATCCATAGCCCGTCAAAGACTTTTTGAGCATGGATGTCATCCCGCTCATGGTCGCAAACACGGTTAAAACCATGAAGGATGTCGAGACAGGAATGCCGTAGCGAGTAATAATCACCAAAACCAGCGGCGGTAGGGTATGATACCACTGAATATCCAAGATCGGATATTTTTTGACGTTCGCCAGACGGCCCCAAGACGGATCACCACCATTAATCACCCACCCATAGGTAAAAGTGAACACTAAAATAACCGCGGCGAATAGGAAAAGCCAAAACCAGTGCAGTCTGGAATTAGAATTGATAAATGTGCCGAGGGTTTGCAGTGCATCATTGCCAACAACGGCATAAGCAGCAAACAAAAACCCCAGCATGGCGAATAAGGAAATGTCAAACATAGAAACTCAGTTTATTTAATTAGCTTGCAATTAAGCAATACGATTCTGAGCCTCCTATCTCAAACTTTTGTGACAGAGCCGTGACAGTTCAATGACAGTTCAAAGTTCTTTTAAAGCAATTCACATTAAGAGACTCAGGAATTGGGCGAAGCTTGCCCATTTCCTGAGGAGTTTCTCGGCCTAATCAAATGTGAAATGCTTTAAAGCTTTCGCCATTTCTTGACCCTTGTGCGCCTTTAGAGCCGTGCATAATTCGATAGATTCGAGGGTTTGCGCGAGGCTTCTCTCATATCCGGGAATAACGCTGGCGTTTTGAGTGAAAAACTCTTCGACTTCATCGCGTTTTTCTTTGGAGCAAAAAACTTTGGCATAAGCTGGCATACGGGACCGTCTGACATCTGGAACGCGGGCCGTTACATAGGCTTCAAAATTGGTTTTCAGCCAGTCCCAAGTCGAGCCTTGGTGTTTTTCGTGAACTAATAATCCATTGACAATAGCTGTAGCCTGCCGACCAGTCATCGCGCCGTCATCCCTTAAAGCCACTTCCAATAACCGCTGCGCGCGATCTGCGTCCGCAATATCCGATAAAGCTGCCAGTGCCGCCCCTTTTTCCAGCGGCGACCCACTCACGGCCATATCGAGCAAAGGTTCAAAAGCATCTTCTTCGCGGATCATCATAGTTGCTGCAAAGGCGCCGGACATGAGATTACTCTCCACGGCATTTTTATCGGCCTTGCCATCTAAACCTAAATAGGCTGCGCCTTGCGCGCCATATGTGGCTAAGGTTTCCAAATCTTTGGCGTAGTAAACAAGTTCATCCAATAGCGACGGTGCTAATAGCGCTCCGTCCAAATTATTCTGCCCGACAGAAGTATTGAAACGGTCTTTATAGAGGCCTGTTACAAATCTCTGGTAATCAGACTTGGCGCTATCAGGCAGTTCTGTCCCCATCCATTTCAGCAAGTCGCCGGATTTACTTACCACATCATATTCAGGGTGAGAGGCGAAAGCTGCCATGCCTTTTAGGTAGATGGAAGATTTGACATCTCCCGCGCGGTATGCAGCTAGAAGACTGTCTTGCGTCGCAAGTACTTCCCTAGAGTTCAAATGATCAAGATTTGCTAGCAGAGACGCCCAACTCACATCATCTAAGGAAAAGCGATAATAACCCGACCCGTTTTCATTGAGCATCACATAATCCACGCAGGTTTCACCTTGAACGTTCACAATTACTTTCATATCGGAACTACGTCGTGAATCACCTAACCAATGACAGCTTTTAATCGATTCAGAACCGCGGCCATACTTCATGCAAACTGGAATTTGCCACTTTTGCTCTTGAAAAAGATTTGATATCGGATCTGATCCAAGTTGCGCATAACGACTTTGCGTCAGTTCAACCTTCGTGGAAGTGCCATCACATGATATCTCTGCACTAACCAAAGGCAGTCCCGGCTGATCCACAAAACTTTTCAGCGCTGACACAACATCTGGATTACTTGAACCATCAGCCAAACTTTGGAAAAAGTCATCGGCTGTTGCTACGTCGTGTTCAAATCGCTTCATATGAAGCTGCACCCCTTTACGGAAATTCTCCTCACCTAAATAACTTTCAAACATAGAAAGCACGCCGCCGCCCTTGCGATAAGTAATGCTATCAAATTGGTGCATGACGTTTTCAGTGCGCTCGAGCGGTTCGCGGACAGCTCGCGTTGAGGACAGAGCATCGAGGTTCATCGCGCCGAGCGCTGACTTTAATGTCCCGCGATCAAAATTGCCTTCGGGCTGCCACAGCGACGTGCCCTTATTGCCCATCCAGGTGGCAAAGGCTTCGTTGAGCCAAATATCCTCCCACCAAAACGGCGTAACTAAATTCCCAAACCACTGATGGGCGAGCTCATGGGAATGGACGCGCGCATAGGAGCGCTTTTGCGATAAAGGCGCATTGTCATCCAGTAGCAAAAGATATTCCCGGTAAACAATCGCGCCGGGGTTTTCCATGGCGCCAAAGGCATAGTCCGGCGCAGCGATCAGGTCGAGTTTTTGATAAGGATAAGGAATACCGAAATAGTTTTCAATAGCTTCCAAAATGCCCGCCGTATTTTTAAGGGCATACTCGAACCGGTCCTTTTGACCTTTAGCCGCAATCCCTCTGAGTTTAACAGGACGGTCTCTTACATCTGTCGGCGGCAGATCAACATATTCAACGACTTCATAAGGCCCTACGCCAAAGGCGACCAGATAAGTCGGGAGCGGCGGCGTAGTATCAAAATCATGTTTGATCCATCCATTGTCTAAAACAACAGATAGGTTTTCCGGCGTGTTGGCATAAACAAAATCATCGGACGGGGCAGTGATCGAAAGTGTAAACGGGACTTTGAAACGGGGCTCATCAAAACTAGGAAAGGCCTCACGGGCGCCAAGCGGTTCAAACTGTGTGACAATATAGGCTTCACCATCTCGCTCGACTTTATAGGCCGAGTTCAAATTCATATTATAGGGCGTTTCATAAGGCAAGATTAGCGTGGCTGCACCTGATGGTAACGGCGTTTCAGAGGTCAGTTTAGCAATTCCCGACGGAGCTTCATCGCTCGGCAGGCTGGTGAATTTCAAATCAATAGATTTGCCGCTGGTTAACTGCGCTTTTGCTCCGGTCACGGTCATCTCTTTTCCGTGCAGCCAAATTTTCGACGTAGGATTAGCAATAATCACATCAATTTCAACGACGCCTTTATAGCCGTCATCATCGGGGTTCATGACGAGCTCCAGACGATAAGCGGTTGGCGTTACATTGTCGCCGAGCATGGCATGGGGAATAACGTCGGTCGTTTCATTGACCTTGCCATTCACCTTGGCTGCGGGTTCAATCGTTGCGGCAGGTTTGCAGTTTGCCAATAACAACGCAGCTAAAAGGCCTGCGAATAATGCGCGTAAAGTCATATTGTCTCTAATACTGTTATGATAATTTTCTTTATTCTTATCCGCGTAGGTAGATCGGGTAAAGATGATAATAAGATAACATTTCCTCTATTCACGTCCAAAAGTTATGCTATAACGCCCGCTCAATTTAGACCTATAGCAGGTATTATCGGGCCTATGACTGAGGAACTCCTCAAATCAGAAAAAGACTATGTCGCGCCGCGCCTGCGCGGACGGCCTGGCCGTACACCGCCAGAAGAATCTGCAGCCATTACCCGTAAGATAACAGCGCTCGCCATGGCGGTAGGATTGTTTTTTGCGGTGACAAAGTTTTTCATCTGGAAAGAAACCCATTCAATCGGCATTTTGTCATCTCTGATTCATTCGGCACTCGACTTGTTCGCGTCCTTCTCCACCTTTATCGCCGTCCGCTATGCGGTGCGAAAACCGACAGATAATTATCGGTATGGTCACGGCAAAGCCGAGAGCTTTGCGGCTCTGCTGCAAGTTCTCTTGATTATCATCGCAGCCTTACACCTGTTTGAAGAAGCTATTTCTCATCTTGGAAATCCTGAACCCGTTCAGCAATCCGTCCTCGCCATTTGCGCCATGGTCCTATTTATTTTCGTCAGCACATGGCTTCTGATCGCGCAGAGCTGGGCCATTCGAGAAACGGGCTCTATCGCCATCAAAGGTGACCGTGCCCATTATCTCGCCGACATGGTCGCTAATCTATTCGTCATCGCGGGCATTGTCTTTGTCACCTATACACCGTTCAAGCGAGCCGATCCTCATGGCAGTTTGGCTTCTATTCACGGCATACCGTCTGGCAGTTTTAGCTTGGGCACAGCTCATGGACAAAGAATTGCCAGAGGAAGAACGCGACATGATCATCAAGCTCGCCATGGAAGACGAAGCGGTCATGGCAGTCCATGATTTGCGCACCCGCGCCTCTGGTCCGCACATCCATATTCAAATGCGTCTTGATCTTGATCAAGACCTATCCCTAGCCGCCGCCCATGATGTGATCTTGATGGCCGAAGAGCGTATGATGCACGTCTATAAGGCCGCTGACATCCTGATCCACCCGCACCCAACAGGTTGCGGGCATACACATGGTAATGTACGATTTCGCTCAGATGATTAATGAATCATTACAGCAATCTATGATATAAGAAATTATGCGCACCCTCTATCACTGGCCACTTGATCCGCAGTCCCGCCAAGCCCGCCTCGCTATGGGTGAAAAAAAGCTGCGCGTTAAGCTTATCCCCATTGATCCTTGGAGTGTTGATGAAAAATTTCTAGGCATTGCCGCCGAAGGGCTACCGCCTGTTTTAGTGGAAGTTATTCCCGGCGGTAAAATAACCATAGCTGGCGCGCGGGCGATTTGCGAATATGCCGAAGACCATGGCGGCAAGCAAAGCCTGCTCCCTGGCAATGCCGGACACCGCGCCGAAGCCCGGCGCATATGCAGCTGGTTTGACGGAAAGTTTCAAGACGAAGTTAACGCCTATATTCTGCATGAGCGCCTCGAAAAAACTCTGACGGGCGGCGGAGCCCCTGACCCGCAAACCCTACGTGAAGGCCGCGAGCATTTGCAGTTTCATTTGGAGTATATCAACTGGCTCCTCAAAGACCGAGACTGGCTCGCAGGACATGATTTTTCACTCGCGGATATAGCGGCCGGCGCGAATATTTCATGCCTCGATTATCTCGGTGAAATCCCATGGAAGAACTGGCCGAAGGTCAAAGAATGGTATCAGAAGTTAAAATCTAAGCCGAGTTTTAGGCCGCTGCTAAAAGATCATCTACCGGGATTGATTCCGCCGCGCTATTATGCGGATTTGGATTTTTAGGCATAGTGATAGTTCACTCAACTGTCATCCCGGACTTGATCCGGGACTTAAATATTGCCTCAAGAGTAAAGGTCCCGGATTAAGTCCGGGATGACAAATAGAGAAATCGTATTATAGTAAGGACTAAAATTTTTTGCCCCTCACCAACTCCTTTTTAACCCGCAATGGAAAATTGGACTCAAGCCTATTGAGGCGCTTGTTTTATGTCGCTATATTCTCCTGCGTTCTCCTCATAGCCTTCTCGACTGATGCTTTCGCCCATGGCGTAGCGCTCGGTGATAAAGGGTATATTCAAGAGATAACGGGCGTGCATTTGATCTCGTTTCTGTATCTAGGAGCCAAACATATGGTCACCGGATATGACCATGTCTTATTCCTACTCGCGATTGTCTTCTTCCTCTACAAAGCAAAAGACGTAGCCGTTTATGTCAGCCTGTTTGCTATCGGCCATTCGGTGACAATGCTTGCAGGTGTTTTCTTTAACTTTGGCATTAACAGCCATATCATTGACGCCATTATCGGCCTTTCGATTGTCTATAAGGCCCTGGATAATTTGGGCGCTTATCAAAGCTGGTTTGGACATCAGCCTAATACAAAACTCGCCACGCTTATTTTCGGGTTTTGCCATGGCCTCGGGCTCTCATCTAAACTCATCGAATACGACATCTCGCCTGATGGACTTTGGCCCAATTTACTGGCGTTCAATGTCGGCGTTGAAATAGGTCAATTACTAGCGCTCGCGCTTATACTAATCTTGATGGGATTTTGGCGGTGTAGGTCTAGTTTTTTAAAACATGCTTACACAGCCAATGTGGTCTTGATGAGCGCAGGGTTTGTTTTGATCGGTTATCAGCTTGCCGGATATGCTATCTCGGCTTAGGAGCATACTATGTATAATTCAGACAAGCCTAATCGCGCGGATCTACCGTCCAAACGCAAATTAATTCGCTCAACGATTATTGCTGCGGTTACGGCGGCCGCTCTACTGGTAACGGTTATCCTCCCTGCTGAGTACGGCATTGACCCTACCCGTATCGGCGGCGTTCTTGGCCTGACTGATATGGGCGAAATTAAGCAGCAGCTTGCTAGTGAAGCAAATCAACAATCTGCTCTGGGTATCGTCGAAACAGTAGAGACTGCTAATATTGAGCCAGAGATCGTTGTGATTGCCTGGAGCGATGAAACAACGGTCACCCTTGAACCCGGCGCAGCGGCCGAAGTTAAACTCACCATGATCAAAGGCGGGTTTGCGGATTATGAATGGGTGACAAACCAGGGTCATCTAAACTCCGACCTCCACGCCGACGGAGACAACAAAGCCTTTATCAGCTATCGCCAAGGCAAAGCTGAGACTTCGGATACAGGCTCCTTCAAAGCCGAATTTGACGGCGTCCATGGCTGGTATTGGCGCAATAGAAGCGATGTAACCGTTGACGTCACTCTAAGGGTTAAGGGCGAGTACACCGAAATTAATCGTGTTATGTAGCGTTATCAAGCTTGGCTATGTCCTTACCAAAACCCTTCATAACCCGCGCTGAAAAACTTGGCTTCACCGCTCCCTTTATTGCGGATGTCACGGGCCTTGATAGGCGCATCCCTGAATGGCTGGCTGAGTATATTACCAACAATCATCACGGCACGATGGACTGGATGAAAAGTACGCAGGACCGTCGATCTCATCCGCAAAACATGTGGACAGAAACAAAGTCAGCCATTGTGCTTGGGATGAACTACGGGCCGGAGACGGACCCGATGGTAACTCTGTCAAAGCCTGAACTTGGGACCATATCGGTATATGCCCGCCACCGTGATTATCATGAACTAATGAAGGGCCGGCTCAAGGAATTGGCGGGCCTGCTGGCCCGTGAACTCGGCGCAGATGTGAAAGTATTTGTGGACACAGCCCCGCTGATGGAAAAGCCGCTCGCCGCGCAGGCAGGGCTTGGCTGGCAAGGTAAGCATACGAATTTGGTTAGCCGTGACTTTGGGAGCTGGCTTTTTATAGGTACGATTTTGACGGACGCGATCATCGAGCCCACCGCGCCGGAGATTGATCATTGCGGCAGCTGCACATCCTGCCTAGATATCTGTCCAACCAATGCCTTCCCGGCTCCCTATAAACTTGATGCTCGCAAGTGCATTTCCTACCTAACGATTGAACATGCAGGGCCCATAGATGAAGAGCTGCGCGCTCTCATGGGCAATCATATTTATGGCTGTGATGATTGTTTGGCCGTCTGCCCATGGAATAAATTCGCACAAACCTCAAACGAGATAAAGCTGCAAGCCCGGGATGATCTTAACGCGCCGAGGCTTAAAGAGCTCGTCGCCCTGGACGAACAAGAGTTTCGTAAAAAGTTCGCCGGCTCGCCGATCAAACGAATTGGCTGGGCACGTTTCATTCGTAATGTTTTATACGCCATAGGAAATAGTGGTGTTTCAGCTTTAAAAACATCAACCACGCCTTATATAGATCACTCTGATCCTGTGCTGGCAGATGCTGCAAGCTGGGCGAAAAAACGTTTGGAACATTGATATGAGCTTTGAACTACATTCAGACCTAAAACGTGACGGTATTCCTATGGGCGAATTTGCGTTATGTCATGTCCTATTGATTAATGACGCGACCTACCCTTGGTTCGTGCTTGTACCCAAACGCAACAACGTCAAAGACACAATCAACCTCACGCAAAAAGACCATGAACAGCTATGGCTTGAAAGCCGAATTTTTAGTACAGCAATCATGGATATATTCGACGGTCAGAAGCTCAATGTAGCTGCCCTTGGCAATGTCACCCCGCAGCTTCATATCCACCATATTGTGCGCTATGACAATGATCCTGCTTGGCCGGGACCGATATGGGGTAAGCACCCTTTGAAACCGTATTCAGATGATGCGACAAAGAATATATTGCGTTTACTCGAACAGGCAGATATTGGCGGATTTTCAACGCTGTAATAATTGGATCTTACAAGAAACCCAAAATGACCGACCTCATTCTTTCCATTATAGCTCTGGCCACTTGCGCGCTCATCGCAGCCGGGTGTTTTTATAAGCACTTTCAAAAACGAGAGAGCCTTAAAGCGGCGCCGCTTATCCCGTGGATACTGCCTTGCCTGGCCTCTTTCGCCACAGGCTTTATGGTCTTGGTTCACCTGGTCAATCTGATGGGATTGGAAACAGGACGTAATTAGTTCTCAACTAGTAATGCCTTAAGCGGCAGATAGCTGTCCGTCATATCCGACATTGTGCAAATGGCTAAGCGCATATTTATACGCCAGTGGTTCACGAATATTCATACGCTTACGGGTAGCTTCCAAAGGCTCGCGCAATAGAGCAACAATATCTTCATGCATGAGCGGTAGGCTCTCACGGCCATTTTTACGTGCTTCTTTTACGCTGGCCATGACTTTTGCATTTCTAGGCGTCATTTTAGCAAGTTGCCGTGCACCCATATAAGCGATGAACAGATTACCAAGCCCGCCATTGTGAGCGTGACTAAAAGCAAGAACACTGGTTTCGCCGAGCTGATCCCGGCCATAGCCGGTTAGGACGTGCAGAAGATCATGGGTGTCGCGCATACGGCATTCATACACGGCGAGGTCATCTTCATAACGGTCTTCCCCGTCATACCATTTTTCGCTCTCTTCAACGAGACCTGCGGCTGATAATCCTTCACGCTCCATGAAATTAACATAGGCGCGGCCTACAGTTCCTTCTGGAAGCTTTTTTAAAGCCTCATGATCATCCAAAATCGCTGGAAGCTCCCGGCGTTCACTCATCCGCGCGGCGCCTTTTTCAGTTTTAACAAATTGTTTTAATTTTCTAACCGAATTATTCCCATTGAGATTTTCCATGATATGGAAGACTTGAAGCGTATCTTCTTTATCTGCGAGCAGAAGCTTCATATGCTGCATGGCCTTAACAGGACGAATTTTAGCTTTGGGACGGTTTGTATCAATATTTATGGTCATAGCAGCCTAATAGGTCATCCATTTAGTTGGGTCAAAACACAAAACACTTTAATCGTTATTCAAAACTGAATGATTTTTGATATAATTATTAAAAAGCGTTCAGAATATGCCCACATTACTTGTGTATTTGCATAGATAAATTAAATTCCGTTTGACCCTAAAACAAAAACAAGACCCATAAAAGGAATACACATGCGAAAACTTTTGCTGGCCTCTGCCATCGGAGCCCTACTGGTCGCAGCCCCTATCGCGATCTCAGACAATCTTTTTAGCCCGGCAATCGCCATTGGCCAAAGCAGCGCTCTGACCATGGATAAAAGCCGAGGCGTCCTGACCATGGCACCGCTGCTGGATCAAGTCACGCCAGCCGTTGTCAGCATTAGGACTGAAGGCAAGGCTAAAGCCAAATCCAATAGCAGTGGCAGTCCGGAAGCCGATGAATTTTTCGAACGTTTCTTTGGACAGCCGCGGCAGCAAGATAACCGCCGTAGAGGCTCCATCGGATCTGGCGTCATCGTCGACGCCCAAAATGGTTATGTTCTGACCAATCACCACGTCGTCAATAATGCCGACGAAATTACCGTTACCCTACAAGACAAACGCGAAGTTGAAGCCACGCTGATTGGCGGTGATGAAAAAACCGATATTGCGGTCTTAAAAATCGACAGTAGTGATTTGCGGGATGTACCATTTGCGCCCGAGGACTCCACACGCGTTGGCGACTATGTGGTTGCTATTGGTAATCCATTTGGGTTTGAGCATACAGTCACCTCTGGAATCGTTAGCGCGACGGGCCGTTATATGGGCGGAGACAGTCTTCAAGACATGATCCAGACCGATGCCTCTATCAACCCAGGCAATTCGGGCGGCGCTTTGATCAATTCCAAAGGCGAGCTTATTGGTATCAACTCCATGATTATTTCACGCTCAGGCGGCAATAACGGCATCGGATTTGCGGTCCCTGTTAAGATCGCCAAAACCGTCATGAACCAACTTGTCTCATACGGTGAAGTTCGCCGAGGACGCATTGGCGTGACTATTCGCGATATCGATCCGGCGCTCCAAGAAGCCATGGGCCTTGGCACGCTTAACGGCGCATTGGTCAATGATGTCAGTGACGACAGTCCTGCCGAAAAAGCAGGACTTGAGCCCGGCGATATCATCATCGAATTTAACGGAGACGATATTCGAAATTCTAACGATATTCGTAATGCTGTTGGATTAGTTGAACCCGGCACGCGATCTGATCTGACATATCTACGGGACGGACGTCGCCGGACAACCAGAATTACCGTCGAGGAGACCAAAGAAGAGCGCGATGTACTCGACGCCAAATCTATCGATGACATTCCGTCGCTTGAGAGTTTCTCGGGTGCGAAGCTTACTAATATTCCAGAAGATATGGAACTTCGCGGCGGCGAAGAGGGTGTTTATGTTGTGTCAGTTGAATCCGGATCTAAAGCGGCACGCGCTGGCCTTCAAAAAGGCGACATCATCCGCAAAGTTAGCAATCAGACGGTTCAAAACTTAAATGAATTTGAACAAGCGATCAGCGAAGATGAGAGCCCCTATGCGCTCGCCATAGAACGAAGCGGGACAAATCTATTTGTGGCTGTTCGCTAGTTTAAAATAGTTAGGCTTAGGCGCTTTGCCCAGGTATATATTCCACTAACGGCGCCGGTATGGTGACCTCTACTGGCTCTATTATTTCTGCGGGTTTCTTCTGAAGCATGTGAGGATAATCTTCCATAACATCAAAGCCATAACTCACTTGAGGAAAATCTTCTTTGGAGCCAAACATCAAAAACCCTTCAGGCCGAACGACTGAGGCAAGACTACGAATGACCCTTATCTGCGCGGGTGAGGAATAATAGGGCAAGCTATTTCGAAAGAGGACCAAATCAAACTGACCAAGACTATCCAGTTTTGAGAGTAAGTGAAATTCTTTAAATCTCACAAAGTCTTTCAATACAGGTTTAACAATCCAATCTTCTCCGGCTCGGTCAAAATATGTAATAAGGTCTCTAATTGGCAGGCCGCGCTGTACTTCAAAATGCGTATACTTGCCTTCTTCCGCGCGCTTCAAGGCTGGAGACGGATAATCAACCCCCAAAATAGTAATATCCATTCCAGGATATTCTATTAAAAATTTATCGGCTTGGATGGCCAGAGAGTAAGGTTCCTGTCCGCTGCTACAGGCAAATGACAATATCCGAATTTCGTGGCTCTGGGCAGCGTTACGCAGAGTCGGCAGTAAAAAATGCTCGATTGTCTCCATCCCGTTAGGGTCTGGATTAAAATGTGTGTCGCGCTCCAGCAGTGAAGAAACGACTTTCACGGCGAGGCGTGTTTGCCCTTGGCCAAACAAATCATCTATCATCTGAGTTAGGCTTTGATAGCCTTCTTGGCGCGCTAAGACACTTAACCGGGTTTCAACAAGAAAGGCATGGTCATCGCCCAAATGGATCCCAGCAAGTTCCAATGTTAGCCTCTTTAGGGCCTCGTAATAACTAGGCTTAAGGCTAAGGACGACACTCATGACACTAATAAACCGACCTGATGAAGCTTGCTCGCAATAATATCGCTATCAAAAGGTTTCATGATATATTCGTCAGCCCCAGCATCTAAGGCTTCAGCGATTTTAATGACGTCCCGTTCCGCCGTGCAAAACAGAACGATCGGTTTTTTACCGCCAGTTTCGAGCCTCAGTGCCTTTACAAAACTGAGCCCGTCCATAACCGGCATATTCCAATCCACTAAAATAGCATCTGGCATTTTAGAGCGGCAATGGTTCAAAGCCACTTGGCCATTTTCAGCTTCTTCGGTCGAGAACTTTAGCTCGGATAGAATCCGTCCTGCAACCCGGCGTATCATCTTGGAATTATCGACAACAAGGCAAGTTCTCATAACGCGGCCTCCCGTTTAGGGCGACAACCAACATTATTGGCATTAAGCGGAATATGGTAAATTTCGATGCGAGTTAAACCGTCTTTAGTGCTCACTAATGACTGAGCGCCTAATTCCGCTAGCGCGGATATCAAGTCTGTACCCTCGAATGTTTGAGAAGATACACCGTCACAAGACACAAGAACATCCAACCTATCTCCATTGATCCGCGATGTGATCGCGAGATGTGCTGATTGGCTTTGCCCTTTTTCTTGACGAGATAATGGAGTTTCAACACAGTGCTTGATCATAGCCTTACCCATGTTTTCGATCTGGTTTTGCAATAAATTCAAAACTGCTTGGTCCAGTAGACTCTCATCAGAGGCGTAGGAAATGCTGACACTTTTACCATCCGTCCGCGCAAGCCTAAGTAAATTATTGGTTAGACCTGGCATGATAGCGTCAATTTTACTGCGCCGTAGTTTTGGCTTTGCGACCTGATCATTCGCGGCATAAGACAGCAGCTGAACTAACGGAACTTGTTCCGCTGGGTCCGCAAATTTCACCAAAGGCTTTAAAATTTGAGCCGCTTGTTTTTGCCGTACATTTTCCGCCATGGGCAAAATATTACTATTTTCAAAATTCATAACTGGTTTAACAATCGCTGGAATGATTTTGGGCACGATCTCGTTCAGTCCTGTTTCATACTGACGGATCAAACCTTGTAGTGCCACGACAGAACCCGCACAAGCTTCGACTGAACACCGCTTGGTTAAATCGTCAATCACTGTTTGCGCAGCCTTATATACGGCGCGAGCCTGCATGATTTTTGCTTGGCTTTGAATATCGGCCAAACGATTGATTACATCTGTTAAGGGTAATGATCCGCCCGAAAAGATTTCACGCATATGATTACTGCACAGATTCATAAATCTGCGAGCGGCAACCAGATCGTCTCCACATTTTTCTACCATACTAACCTTTGGCTTTTTGAAACTCACGATTCGTCATCGCGGTTTAGCCTACCAAACAGTGCCAATAATTGGTTAAAAGGACCTAAAGAAATTAGTAATTATAATTGGCTTAGGCGGCGTTTTTAGCCGCAATTTGAGGTAAAAACGCCGTATAGGTGACTTTATCGCCATCAATCATGCTATCAATACGGCCCTTCATCTCCCGGACAAGCATACCCGTATAAAAAGGCTGTATCGTCCGCCCGTCAAAACCATCGCCCGGGGCCTTACCGCTAAGGCTACGGGTATAATCATCATAAATACGAGCTTTTGGTCCTTCCGCGATCATCGTCAGGATGACGGCATCCCCTGTTTTATCGCATTGAATACGCAGGTCTCCGCCGCGCGGTATGGTTTGAACCACGATCATAACCATATTTAAAAGTAGCCTGGCTTGGTTCTTTTCAAGCCCATCAAGTGCGGTATCCCAATGAAACTTCGCTTTGCCATTTTTATACATTTCGCCAATTAAATCACGGACTTCGTTCATGGCAATAACGCCCGGCGCGGAGGTGGACGCCCCAAATGCCATGCGCAAAAATTTAAGTTTATCAGAGGCTTGCCCTGCCGAAAGACGCACGAGGTTCATAGCGTCTTCATGCATGTCTTCATTACTTTCGTCATCAAGGACTTCAAGGGCGGTCCCAAGAGCCCCGATGGGGCTTACAAGGTCATGACAAATACGGGCGCACATTAAGGCGGCTAAATCAGATGGTGTGAGTTTTACAATAGTCTCGGACATGGGACCTCGGTTTTGGGGGACAATGAACCCGCAAAATCACCCCATCCGGTAAACTAATTGTTAAAGATCAAAAAAATTACGGAATTGTGATCCATTGTCCATTTTTATCGAGAACTTTTTCGCCGCTGCGGGCTTTGGCAATTACTTTTTCACCGGTTAAAGCCGCAATAACTTCAATTTGAACATTCTGGTCGCGCGCCATACGCGTATAGAGTGACTTTCGGCGAATATTAATCTCATTCATGGCGTTCACAACATCAGAGCTGGCAGACCCTGGAGCCGCTAAATAACCTGCAATCGTTTCGCCAAGAACGCCGCTGGCTTTGGCTTGATCGACGATTTGCTTAGCGTTGTTGGTTTGGGCTTCTGCCTGCACCGGTGCAATATTTTGCACAAGAACTACGCCGCCGCCAAGAACAAGCGCCGCCGCTAAAGTCGATATGATAGATTTAGTTTTCATAATCTTCACCTAAAACAAGTCTGGGTTATCTGCGATAAGGTCTTCGACTTCCTTATCTAACCTAACGCGCACTTCCTGATCAATCTTAACATTCAGATTAATCTCAATTGGCTTGTCCGGCGCAACAATTTGAACCTTGGGAGCGCAAGCTCCTAAAAACACAAGGCTTAAAGCCGTCGACAAAACAAACCTTTTCATCATTCATTCCCTATCAAATTAAGCCTGAACTGGCGATTAACACGCTGTTCACTAAAATACACGTCTTTATTCATCGGGTGGAGAGGGCGCAAATGGTCCCTGAATGTCTAAAAGGCTTTTGATTTTTGAGATATCAGGACTCATGAGTGTGAAACTACGGGCAATGTTTAATAACTCCCCCTCAAGCTTCACGTTAAACCTAAAGACGGCCCCGCCCAAAACATCCGGATTGGCGCCTTCAAATAAAAGCCTTATGATAAGAGATCCATCGAGAGGGCCGTTCATAATTACTTCCAGCTCTTTATAGTGAAACTCTTTAAGCGCATCAAAAGCGTAACCCGCAATTTCATTTTTTTCTGCAGCCGCATTCGTTTGCGGTGATTGGAATTTAATGATGCCGCCATCTTTGACTTCAAGGCGGCCGTTTTCGACTAAAACACTTATACCAGAAATCACCACAGGCATAAGTCCGCTAACACTACCCGTCGCGCTGAAATTTTCCCCCGTAACATCACCCAAAAACTCGCTCAGAGACACATCTTCAATTCTCAGCTGCATGCGGTTTTCTTCTGCCGTGTAAATCCAATCCGTCGGATCAAGGGACACAAAACCAGACCCTAAAGGCCATCGCGCAGAGTGAATTTTTAGACCGTCTGGCACGGCTTCAAATGTCATTTCCCCATCAGGCAACGGAAAGCCGGGATCAAAGGATTTTATGGTGACGGTCTGAAGTCCTTCGGACACGAGCGGGAAAAAAGACGAAAACTTCAACTCGGCATTCACTCCAGTCAAAGGCCCCGGCAATGTCCCCATATTCATGTCAATTAACTTGGCCGTTCCCGATGATTTCATTGGTTCGCCTTCTGCAAACTCCAGATGAATATTCACATCCGCACGCCCAACGACCTCTGCAACTTTCCCGCTTAAAGCCGGAATAAACATTTGCGGCTGCATCCCTGATGGTCTGAAGAAAATCTCTGGGATTGAAACGTCAGCGCTACCTCGGCCATCTTCCAGACTATAGGTTACGTCAATGGGTGTATCTTTGCCCATACCTCTGGCCATTTCCATAAAGCTGACCGCTTTTCCCTGCCAAATATTATCTTTAAATATGACACTTCCAGTCATACGGACAGGCGGCAGATCAGTGGCCTTAAATTTCACAAATCCATCGGCATAATCCACCTTGAAATGTTCCGGTGTTCCTTTGACCTTCACTGCCAACCCCTCGCCCTGAACGATTTGTGTTTCAACGTCCGCTTCCGGCGTCGTGACGGTAAATTCTGGCGCGCTGTCAGGTTTCAAATTGACCGTCAGATTAGACGTTTCGGCCTTCATGACCGTGCCAAGGCTTGGCACGGTGTCAGACGTCATCAAGACATTATAGCCTTCAATATTCCATGTCTGTAAAGTATTGGAAATTTTCGCTGATATATCAGCGGTATCATAAGTTAAGTGCAGAGCCTTTAAACCGTCTGTGCTAATAAGGTCCGTTTCCAAATCATGCACAGCTGTCGAAAGCTGTCCGCCCCCAAGGGCGCGAATATAAAGCGGTTTATATTGCTGATCTGCTAGTCTTAGACTGACATTTTCGGCAACCCAGGGCGCTTCGATTTCATAGCGTTTCATGGTAATTTCGCCGCCGCCTGAGGGCGAGAAATAAACTTTCGTTTGGTCTCCCAGATCAAGCTTCACCTGACCACTTGTCACCAATCCGGTCACATATCCACCCGGAATATCGCCGTCATAATTGATCTTGCCGGTCAGATTCAAATATCGTTTCTCGGCATTATTTTGGGTATTATTATAGTCAATTTTGGCCGTCATAGGTCTAAGGCGAAGGGCCTTTCCAGACGCGGTTCTACCGGACCATGTTTGCGGAATGACAACATCGCCCGTAAAAGCATTGGCTCCTTTAATATTGCGTCCATTGGTCGAGCGAAATTCTAGATAGGCATTGCTAATATTCATGGGCAAAGATGACTTAACAACCGCGTCAAAGTTTAGAGCCAAACTGTCCCCAGCTCTTTGATAATCATAAAAGGCTAAATCTTGCCGAGCCTTAGCCCTCATAGCATTCTTCGCATTTTCCCAAACCAGAGGCGTGTCTAAATAGATATGGGTTGTGTCTTTATGCTTTTGGACAGACCCTGAACCACTGACCATGCCTCCCGATAATAGATCGGCCACGACATTGGCCAGCGGCACCGCGAAATCTGACGTTATCGGTGCCTTTTCGAGACTATCAAACAACATAAGACGCCGCGCCAATTTTTGGCGCTTGGCAGCCTCCGGCATGGCGACATGGTCAACATTCAAAGCCCAATTTCCATCGGCCAATAACACGCCTTCGTCTTGGCGCGGAATAGTTAAGTCACCGTCCCACGTTAATACTCCTTTTTCACTACCGACGGCTTTACCCATAAACCGATCAAATTCGGCTTTATAAGCTCCGCTCACAACAATACCGACATCAGAGGGCGTCGCCTCTCCCTTGCCTTCTAGCCTTAAATTCTGCCCTGATAATTCTTTATAAGCCCATTTTGTTGCTAAAAGTCCCAGTTCAAACTCCGGGCTTTTTCCGTTTTGAGTAATCTTGACCGGACCTTCAAAATCAGCGCTAACATCACCGTATAGAACACTCGACGGCAAAATATTCAGCGCCAAGTTATATTGGCGCTCTGACATGATTTGGCCGTCTAAATTTGTTGCAATCTGGCCATAAGGTGTACTCACATGGGCAAGCGCATTTTCGATGATTACGCCATCTTCGGGAAATACCTGCTGCCCGCCTGATCCGCCACCATTGGTTAAGAAAGACAAATCAGGCTTTCCTTTTCGGTCGACTGTAATATCCAGCACAGGGTTTTTGATCCAAAAAGACTTAATTTTCCCGTCAAGCAATTCACGCCAATCATAAGCTATATGAATTTCTTCTACTTTTAAAAACTCGCGGCCTTGATCGCCCAAAGTTATATTGGCCGCCTTCATTTCTGTCTTGGATAATTCGGTAATGCTCAGCTCAGATTCGATCCCTTCAGCGGCAAGCCTGTCTCTGAGCTGGGTCTCAACTAGGCTAAATCGCTGAATCCATACCCATAATCCGAGCAAAAAAACCGCTAACAGCAAAAATAACAAGCCCCAAAGCAGCCATACCCAAAGGCTTCGGCGGGTTTTTGGCCGTTTCTCTCTGTTATTTGTCTTGTGTAACGACATTTTAATTTGCGAGTCCTGATCTTTTTCGTTTACAAGGCTTCAATTCGTTAAATCGGGGCCGAATTTTGACAAAGCCTTAACCATAATTAGGGCATTGAGGGGAAATCTTAAAATGAAATTCTTGGAAGAATTCGATATAAATGATTTTTGTCAAAGAAAAGTTGGTGCCGTTTTTGCAGGCATATGTCAACGCACCCCTTAAAATACGGTTAGAGGCCTTTATAACTATGAGTAACACCCGCATTTATCATGACAATCGCTTTAAATTTGTCGGAGCTTGTTCTGTTTTTGCGTTGGCTTTATTTATGATCTCGCCGGATAGCCCACCTGCCGAAGCCAAAACCGAGCCCAATGTCATTGCGGCCGCCAGTTTTATAGACCTATCCCGGGATGACTTATATCTTATCAGCCACCCGGTTCAAACGGCCGCGAAAACTCTGACCCTCAAATCCGGGGACTCTCTTGGGCCGTTATTGCAAAAAAATGGACTAGAACCCAATCAAGCCTATGAAATCACCAAAAGTTTCTCAGACGTTTATGATCCACGCAAAGTTAGAGCTGGTCAGGATTTCAATCTCTACTTTGACGGCGATGAACTTAAGCATTTAACCTATAAGCCTGCGGTCGAGCGAACGGTTTATGTCAGCCGACAAGATGACGGCACGTTTGAAAGCAAAGACATTACGGCCGAGTTCAAAATGGAGACCGTCAGCGTCAAAACCTCGATTGAGAATTCTATATATCTTGATGCCAATAATTTAGGCGCGCCGGATAAGGTGATCCAGCAATTTGCCAATATCTACGAATACTCTGTGGATTTTCAGCGTGATATTCAGCCGGGCGATGAGTTTGAAATGTTCTTCGAGGTCGCCAAAGACAATAAAGGCAATATCGTCAAAGCTGGCAATCTGCTATTCACCAGTTTCTCGCCCCGCGGTAAGAAAATGGACTATTATCTATATGAAGACGCTAAAGGTCGTGAAAACTTTTATGATGCTGGTGGTAAAACCGCGAAACGAAAGCTCCGCGTAACACCGATCAACGGCGCTCGTCTCTCATCATCCTATGGCAAACGCCGTCACCCAATTCTTGGCTACCGTAAAATGCATACGGGCGTGGATTTTGCCGCGCGCAGCGGAACATCGATTATGGCCGCTGGTAATGGAACTGTAGAATATGCCAGCCGTTATGGCGGCTATGGCAATTATATCCGCATCCGTCACAGCGATGGCTACAAAACCGCTTATGCTCACATGTCTAAATTTGCCCGCGGTATTCGTGTTGGAAAATATGTAACCCAAGACCAAACCATTGGCTATGTTGGTACAACTGGCCGCTCCACGGGTCCGCACCTACATTATGAAGTCCATCGCCACGGCAAAAAAATTAATCCACGGACCCTGTCCCAGCTTTCCGGTAAACCTTTATCCAGCTCTGAAATGCCAGCCTTTAAAAAGCGCCGCGCTGAAATAGAGGCCTTGAAGGCAATATCGGCAATTCTGACAAAAGAACCTGTTCTCAGCGCTGAGCTTAGAGGATCAAACCGCCAAAACACGGATGCAAACACGCTTACGGATTAAGCGGTTTCTACGCGCAGTTAACTTAGCACTCACTTTTTCGTCATTGTCATGGCTTGTCCCGGCAATCCATGCTGAACTCATTAAGCCGCTGCAAGATAGATTACCGGCACGAAGGTCGGTAATGACGTAGGTCTATTTGTTAGCCCTTGTAGCTTGTTGGCCTTGATGCTTTAATAGCCAAAATAATTTGGAGCTCCCCCATGAAAGACCTGGTCAACTTTTTCTTTTCCTTTGATAAATTGATGAAGGACAAATTAGTCCCCGCCTTTTATTGGTCGGCGCTAATCTATTTAGCTATTTTCTTCATTCGGGCCTTTTTGAAAGGCATCTACCTGAAGCCTCTCGCTTGGTTGATTTCGCCTTTGCAAACAATCTCTTTGATTGTTTTGGCATTTGTTGGTCTGCGTCTGTTATGTGAACTCGCCATCGCCATTTTCCATATCAATGACAATTTATCGCCCGATGGAGGCGTTTCAGAAACTGCGGACATTGATCCTCTAGCGGAAGCTCGAAAAGCAGCCGAAGAAGCCACCAAAAAGGCTAGAGAGCTCACCAGTAGTGCCGTAGATAAAACCAAAGCGGCCGCCTCCAACCTCAAGGACGGCGCGGAAAAGACGGCTGATAATGCTGATGACGCTGTCAAAGAAGCTACAAACAACGTAAAAAAGGCGGCGGAGAAGATTGCTAGCCCCAAGAAAAAGAGTCCCGCAAAAAAGAAGACAACTACATCTAAGTCGAGCACGGCCAAGAAAGCCCCGGCTAAGAAAACTGCGACGAAGAAAACATCCGCTAAAAAGCCTACGCCAAAAAAGAAAGACAGCTAATGCGCCTATTATTTGCCGGGCTTTTGACGGCTTTAGTCGCTTGTAGTTCCCCGGAAACGTCAACGCCGGAAATTAAAACGATTGAATCACCTGAAACTGCGGTATCGACACAAGAGGCGGAAGCTGAAACCGCCTCAAATGTCATCGGCATGGGGCATAGCTATCAAATCAAGTCCAAGACATTTAATGATGATCGCGGCCTCACTGTCCGTCTGCCTGCGGGCTATGCCGAAACGCCGGATAAATCCTATCCTGTGGTTTATTTGATTGATGGTGGTGTAGATCAGGACTTTTTACATATTGCCGGCATCCATCAATCCCGGGATATGAACTGGTCCTTTGAGCCGTTCATATTAGTCGGTGTCGAAACACTTGATCGCGCCTTCGAACTTACGCCGCCCCATGATGATCCTAATGGTTATCGAGAATTAATTGGGAC
This sequence comes from Hellea sp., assembly GCA_014238285.1. Taxonomy (GTDB): domain Bacteria; phylum Pseudomonadota; class Alphaproteobacteria; order Caulobacterales; family Maricaulaceae; genus JACOMS01. Next base: position 65,168 of record JABABK010000003.1, on the reverse strand, counting down.
CATGCCCGGCGGCGCGGCTCAGTTCAGGCAATTTATACAAACAGACGTCATGCCTTGGGTCGACGGACAATATCGCACCAACGCCCAAAAAGCGGTCATCGGCGAATCCTTGGCTGGACTTTTTATCATCGACACGCTTTTAAAGAGACCAAATTTATTTGATGACTATATATCTATTTCCCCAAGCCTTTGGTGGAACGAAACCAGGCCCGTGCAAAACCTGAAACCGGTATTTGATAAATTTCCCGAGGGTGATCGGCGCCTATATTTGTCCATGGCAGATGAAGGTTTTTTGATGCGCGAGGGATTGAATCAACTGGTTTCTTCTCTGCAAACCTCAGCCCCAAAAGATTTAAAGTGGACATTCTTTGATCGTAGCAATTCAGAGCATCACGGCAGTATTTATCACGTCGCAGCGCTGGATGCTTTTAGGAAATTATACCCGACAATCGGACGAACGGGCGGTTCTAATAGATTTTTGTACAAAAACGGGCAGTTGCCGGAATTGTCCGAAGACGCGCAGGCTAGCCTGAAAGAAGAGTGCAATCTCGAAACGGCAAAAAAGGTTTCATTTGCAGAGAAAAACAAAAACCCATCCTATTGGAACGGCATGTGCGTGGCGATGACACTCGGGATTCAACCAACGTCTGGGAATTGGGATTAAGAGTGGACGGCTTTGACAAATCCGGTTTTCGTTTCAAGGCCAATAACGGGAAAAACATCTCTCATACAGTTTACACTAAGGGCGATGGCCCGGTCGTTGTTATTATTCAAGAACTGCCCGGTATTGGCCCAGAGACATTGGCGCTTGCCGGCAAGTTTGTAGATGAAGGGTTCACCGCCGTACTGCCTCATCTCTTTGGCCCTTTAGGTAAAACGGCCATGAACAGTAATTTGCTGCGGGTCTTTTGTATGCGCAAAGAATTTAACCTGTTTGAAAAAGGTAAGACGAGCCCGATTGTCGATTGGCTTCGAGCTCTGTGCCAAGATTTAAGAACACAACACCAAACAAAAGGCGTTGCTGTGATTGGCATGTGCCTAACCGGAAATTTCGCGATTTCTCTGATGGCCGACGATAGCGTACTCGCAGGCGTTTCTTCACAACCTTCTATGCCTCTTGGCAAGCATGACGCCCTGCACATGTCGTCTCAAGACATTAGCGAAATTCGCAAACAACTTGATCAAAAAGGACCTATGCTAGCTTACCGCTTTGAAGGTGATAAATTTTGCCAAGCGGAAAAGTTCAAAGCGATTGATCAAACTTTTAATGATGATACACCGCGCGTAAAGTTAACAACTATACCCGGCAATGGACATTCTGTACTTACCCTCGATTTTGTCGACCAAACAGGACATCCAACTCGCACCGCTTTTGACGAAGTTCTGACTTATTTTCGCGGTGCACTGGCCTGATAGAACCTAAACATAAGCCAACAAGCAGTAATCATAGCGAGTGAAAAGAAACACTGAGGAATTCCGGCCGGGCCTGGTGGGCAGGTCTGCCCTTTGATGAGTTCTAAGCCAACGCCAATGAAAGCCAAGAGAAAAACGGGCGTCCAACCTGTATAGAATAACTTTTTTGCCCATGGTTTTTGAATAAAAACAGCTGCCAGAAACACAGCGAGATACCCCAAGAATACAATGATACAGGCCGGAACAGGCCCCAGCATCGGACAGACTTCGCCGTGCTGAATATGCTCCAGGGATAATTTGGCTCCGGCCATTAGGCCGAACCCGGAAATCAGTAAAAGCAGTCCGCGCATCAATTTCATGCGATGCCCTTGTGAGAACGCGTTGTCCAAAGGGCGAGGCCAAAGACGATGAAATGCGCGACGTTCATGGCAGCTGGAAAGACATAAAGCCCAATTTTAGTTTTGAAAAAATACAGCGCAAACATCAGTGCCAGAAGGACTATCGGGCTGAATATGGCTAGCCATTTCGGAAAATTGGTTTTGCCACTCAGGATAAGTTTTACCCAAAGTACTGATACAATAAGCATGGCAATTCTCAGGACATTCACAAACGGCTCATTATGTTCTGAAAATAAGGTCAGAAGTCCTTTAAGGTTTTGTCCTGCCGCAATTTCATGGACGGTCGCGGCTAGGAAAAATCTCTGACCAATCCATGCCGTGCCAACAGCAAAGGCATAAGCCCCTATTAGAAAAAGGGCTTTGGACTGTTTCGCCCCTGCTGGCTCCAACTGCTTGGATAAAAACCAATAGCCGAGCATATAGAGTGGCGCAGACAACACGGCAATGAAATGCCCAAAGCTCAACCGCTTTTCTGAAATATCATTGAAGTAAAGATAGTCTTTTACATCCTCAATGCCGCCATTAGGCGTATATTGCATGGAGAACTCACCAATACCGACCAGCATAGCGCCGAACAATCCTGCCCAACCCGCAAGCCTAATCCAATTTATTTGAGCCATTATTTCGCCCCCACTAAAATTCGTTTATTCAAAGCGGGATTATCGATATTGCGCGAAGTACCGTCTTGGAAATCAATCTGAACAGATGAGATATTTTTAGCGTCTCCAAGCCCGAAAACAAGATCGCGAGTTTGATCAGAACCGAGTCCTTGCGAGGTAATAAACTGTTTAGTTTGCACCGCTCCACCGACTGTCGTGACGGTGACCCTTGCATTTATGGAGCTCGCTTGATTAGGCAGGCTAATGGAAATCCAGTTTCCATCACCGCCCTTATTGATATAGGCTAAGGATGGACTGTTCAAATTTGCCCAAACTAGATCTGGCCAGCCATCACCGCTAAAATCTGAAACAATGGGAGCAATGCCAAATAATCGGTTCTCCGCATGAGCCACTTTCTCAACCGGCATAAATTTGTCACCGTAATTTTGCAGGATTTTCCCGGGGTAATGATCCAGCAATTGATTTGCTGGGAAACGTGCGTAATTTTGCGCGGCGAGTAAATCCTCGCGACCATCCAAGTTCATATCAGCAAAAACAGTCCCCCAGCCAAATCCATATTTGGCTGCATTCATATCTTCGGATGTGTCCGAGAACTTTAAATCTCCATCATTGTGAAACAACATATAGGATGGGTTAAAGACATCATCCTTGGCTAGGTTTCCGCGCAGCAAAGCCGGCGGTAACGTATAGCCAACATTTGAAAAATAAAGATCAATCAGACCATCATTGTCATAATCCCCGGCGGCTACGCCCATCGGGTAAGAATAATCTGACGGGTTATCAATCGGGCTAAACGTTAGGTCGCCATTATTTTCATACATTTCGACCTTGCCTGTATCTTGCGCCACGATCAAATCGCTATCAAGGTCATTATCAAGATCGGCAAACAAGCCGATAAATGTATTGTGTTGGCGCCACACCCCTGCCGATTTTGAAATATCGCTCCATGCCATACCGCCGCTGGTTAAACTGCTTACATTTAAAAAGAGCGAGCTGTAACCGCCATAACCATTGGAGAAATTTGTCTCGCCCTCAACAAGCTCAATTTTAAGGTACCCCGCCACATACATATCCGCGAGGCCGTCTTTATTGATATCGCCAAAACCAATAGAAAGCGGCGTTGTATTATCAGCCAGCGGCAGATTCAGGTTTTGACTACCAAACTCACCTCCATTGTTTTCATGAAACCAAATTCCGCTTTCACGCGCCGTAAATAAATCGACATCGCCGTCATTATCAATATCCATTGAGGCCGCGCCATGTGTGGCATCAGACCCACCCTTTTTAAATGTCAGAGGAAGCGCTACAAAACCGCCATCGCGAAACGCAAGCATTTGATCCGCTTGATCATCGCCGCCGCCCAGAAATAATTCATCTTGGCCATCGCCATCTATATCGAGCGCGGCGCTGCCTAGAAACGGTAATGATCCGACTAAGTCAGCTTCGTGGTGAAACGACAAGCTAGCTTCTTCAAAGGCCAAATCGGTCTCGCCTTGCGGCGCTTTCTCGGCTTGCCAGTAACGTAAAGCTCCAAATGCGCTAAGAAGCGCAAACAAAATGATGCCGAGCAATATAAGAATACCGCACCAGATTAGCGCGAGTTTTCCTTTAGATTTTTGGGGAGATTTTTGGTGAGATTTTTCATGTTTACTTTGATTGGTCACGCGCCCCTCCAAGAGTTGTGAGAGAGTACTCTAACACGAAAAAGAGGGTAAGAAAATACTAGCCTGTCAACGAACTTTATTTCGCTGAAACTTTACGGGCTTCTGTGGCAGTCCTTTTCGCGCTCGCCTTAAGGATAAAGCTTCGGCGATATGCAGACGGTGAACATCTTCCGATCCCGCCAAATCGGCTAGGGTACGGGATAACCTCAAAACGCGGTGATAACCGCGCGCGGTCAAGCCTAAGGTTTCTGCCGCCTGAATGAGAAGCTTGCGCCCATCAGAAGAAGGCTCGGCGACATGTTCGAGGCGGTTTTGCGGCATCTCTGCATTGGTGAGCCCGCCGTTCCGGGCCTGCTGAATCTCTCGCGCCTGCGTAACGCGCTGGGCAATATCGGCGGATGTTTCTTTTGATGGCGGCAGTGCCAGATCAGCCGGCGTCACAGCCGGCACATCAATTTGAATATCAATCCTATCCATAAATGGCCCTGAAACGCGGGACTGATAATCAATGGCGCAACGCTCACCTCGGCGGCAGGCAATACCATTGGCCCCGGCCGTTCCGCAGCGGCAAGGATTCATCGCCGCAATCAACTGGAAGCGCGCCGGATAAGTCACATGGGCATTAACCCGCGCAACGGATATTTCCCCGGTTTCTAAAGGCTGGCGTAGACTATCCAGAACTTGCGGCGTAAACTCAGGAAGCTCATCCAAAAACAGAACGCCACGATGAGCCAGTGACACTTCCCCCGGCTTTGCCTTAACTCCTCCTCCGACCATGGCTGCCATAGAAGCCGAATGGTGCGGATCTCTAAACGGACGCTTACGAGAAAGCTTCCCGCGCTCCAATAGTCCGGCCACGCTATGAACCATGGAAACATCCAAAAGCTCACTCGGTGTTAGAGGCGGTAAAAGTCCCGGCAAGCGCGACGCGATCATGGATTTGCCAGACCCGGGCGGGCCAACCATCAACATATTATGACCACCAGCGGCGGCGACTTCTAATGCCCGTTTTGCAATTTCCTGTCCGCGCACATCGCGCATATCAAGCTCACTCTCTTCATCTAGGAGTTCACCTGGTTCAGGCCGAGATAAAATTTGATTGCCTTTAAAGTGATTAAGAAGCTGTACCAGATTTTGCGGCGCTAAAATCGGGAGGTCCCCTGCCCACGCGGCTTCCGGTCCATTATCCTTTGGACATATCAGACCAAGGTTCTGAGCACTTGCACGAACGGCAGCTGGCAATGTTCCGGGTACGCGCGTGATAGACCCATCCAGTGATAATTCTCCGATGGCGGACCAACCATTTGTGGTATCTTCGGGGATGACCCCCATGGCCGCCATCAATGCCAATGCAATTGGCAAGTCAAAATGCGCCCCCTCTTTGGGGATGCCCGCAGGCGCCAAGTTCACGATCGTTCGCTTATAAGGCATCATGAGCCCCATGGCGGAGAACGCGGCCGTGACCCGGTCCCGGCTTTCCGAAACGGCCTTATCCGGCAGACCAACAATAGACAGGTTCTGGCCGCCGCTTGGCATGATCTGAACCTGGACGTCAATATGCCGTGCGTCAGTGCCCTCAAAGGCAACAGTAGAAATTCTCGCGACCATAAATATATCTAACCTAACAAACAGAACAAAACAAGAACTTTATTTTTGTCAAAATTTGTGGAGGGAAGGCGAATGCGGCACCGTCATAGGGGCATGTGAGGGAAATTCAAATATCGCTTGCAATTACAAATAAAAGTTAGTAAATGCTAACTTAATGAAATATTCTGGGGAAATTACCGTGCTTAAAATGTATGGCCATACAGGGGAACAAAGATGAAAACGAATAGATTATTTGCAAAAGCAACGCTCGCAACTGGCCTAATGCTAACAACAGCAGGAACCGCCCAAGCGGCGTGGTATGACGATGTCGCCGATTGGTTTGTCGACACAGGAACCGATATTGTCGAATGGACGGAAGACGCGGCAGCCGAAACAGCCAACTGGTTTGATGAAAACATTATTTCGCCGATCGGCGTGGTTTTTGATACAATTGACGGTGTTATTGCCTATGAAGAATTAGTTGCCGACTCCCTCGGGGATTATGGCTACACTAGCTCTGGCGGTCTAAGTTACACGGCGCCAACCGATTGGGCGGCAAACAGCGGCACTTTAAACGTCGCCACGTTTAATGTTCACGGATTTCCCGAAGTCTTAAACGGCGAAACCGACGAAGATGTTGCTAAAATGAGCACGCTGGTGGAGCGCTGGGGTTTTGATATCGTCGGGTTTCAGGAAGATTGGGTGGTTAATCCGGCGCTTGTGTCCAACCTAACCAATGAAACTTATCCTTACCGTTCTAACCATTTTGCCGGAGAACCGGGAACTTTGGGCGATGGCCTTATGACCGCATCCAAACACCCGATGAACCGTGATAGCGTTCAGCGCCGTCAGTGGAGCCAATGTAACGGAACCCTGCTCGAATATATTGAGGGCAAAGTGAATAGCCCCGACTGTATTACCGAAAAGGGCTTTACCATTGCTGAGGTCGCCATCGCCAAAGATTTTGTCGTTCATTTTTATAATATGCACGGCAATACAGGCGATACTGAGAGCATCAACCAGTCTGATCTGGATGACATGAAGGCCGCCCTTAACGGTTACTCCGCTGATTATCCCGTGGTTGTCGTCGGAGATTTCAACATGGGTTATGATGACACTGAACAGACCGTACAACTCGACAATTGGTTGGCTGATACTGGCATGACTTTTACATGCCAGTATGAGAGCGAGCCTTGCGGAAATAAAATCGACTTGATCGCATTTCGCGGCAATGACCAATTTGAATTGTCCTGGAACTCAAGCACTGAGCATGTGGATAATCTTGCCGAAGACCCTAGCCAGGATAAGTTGAGCGATCACCGTCCGCACTCAGCTGTTTTGGGCTGGACCAATATGAACCCATCTCTGGCCGAAGATTTATCCTCTGCCTCATGGAACTGGAAAGCAGGTCACCCCAAAATTGACGATACTTTGCGTAATTGCGCTCTTGCCAAAAGTAATGGGCAATGGGTCAATTGGCAATGTAACGCCAGCTACACAAAAGAATTTGCCTGTGAAGACGATACTGGCAATTGGGAGGTGGCTGGCCCTGCTGGAACCTTTGATGATGGCGAGCTGACTTGTCAGAGCCTTGGTGATGACTGGTTCTTTAGCGCGCCGACCAATAGCGAATCTAACGACGCACTCACGGCCGTCACAACAGGCACAGTATTCTTGAACTATACGGATGAAGCCGTCGAAGGCGAATGGATCTTATCGCTCGGTGACCGCGTGGTTGTTGATAACCGCGAACCTGACAGTCTCTCATTTTCAAACACAGATGGTTTCCGCCTGAATGAGGGTGAAAGCATTACAACTCTGAACCGCCGCCTGAAAATGCATGACGCGAATGGTAGTCTGTTTGTTGTCAAATATAACTATCTGACCAAGACTGAAGGCGGCGCGATCTGGCAAGTGGCCGATGAGAATTATACCGACTCTTACGCCGTCTTCCAAGGTGATGGTAACTTTGTGGTTTACGGCCCGAACGGCCCGAAATGGGCGACTAACACTCAAGACGCTGCTCATGGCGGAAATGGCGGCCGGACATTAAGACTGCAAGGTGACGGTAATCTGGCGATTTATGACGGGAATGGTAACCACCTCTGGAATGCTGCCACTCATAATGCCCAAGGCGCAGAACTTGGCTTTACCAATCAGGTCAAAGTCGCGCTTAAGAGTGATCATGGCAATTACCTACGCGCTGAGAACGGCGGCGGTGGAAGCCAGCGCGTCACAACCAAAACATCTTCTCCGGGTGTCTGGGCTCAGTTTGACCTGATCTCCACTGACGGAGAATGCGTCACCCACGGCGATAAAGTTTATCTCTTAGGTTATGATAATTATTACTGGGGCGCCTGGGGCTCCGGTGAATTATGGGCTGATAGCGGCAACGCCAATGACTGGCAGAGCTTCACCTTCTATAACAATACCGACACCACGGGCTGTCTCGAAGAAGGCGATTCCATTTCCCTTAAGAGTTTCCATAACAAGTTCGTGGTCGCCGAAGGCAATAACCAAAACGCCCTCGCCAACAGGACAGCCATCGGACCATGGGAAAAGTTCACAGTTGAATTTCATTAATTAAAAAACAGTTTCTCGCAACTGCCCCGGACCTAGTCCGGGGCTTTTTTGTTTTCCAGGCCCAGTGTAGCTAAATTACCAAATCCTTACAGCCAACTTGCCAGAAACTTACGGTAATATTGGCAAATATGGCTCAAACATTGTCATTCCCCAACCTTTGGCAATTGTGCTTGCAGCGTGAAAATTCTTCATCAAAGAAAAACTGAAATTTGATGGAGATAAAAATGAATAGTTCAATTCGCAACTTGGTTTTTACATCTGCCCTGGCCTTAACCTTCGCGGCTTGTGGTGGCGGCAGTAGCAGCACGACGACACCAACCCCGCCACCTGGTGGTGGAACTGGAGGCGGCGGCACTGGCGGCGGAGGTACAGGCGGCAGCGAAACAATTTCTAACTGCCCGGATCAAATCACAGCAGGGGCCAGCCTAGGCATTACAGCCCTCCCATCTGGCCTTGATAGCAGCTATACAAATAACTTCTGCAAATATTCAGAAATCCTAGCGCCCAATGGCAAGCCCATTCGCTTCTTTGCGCAAAACCTCGTGACCAATGAACAAGTCGTCCGTGCCAAAAGCGTTTTGGAATTTTACCTGACGGATGTTCCTGGCTCTGAATATGGGGCTGACAAGTCACACATTGCAAACAAGATGGCTGATAATGGTGCTAATTTGATCATGATGAATGGTTTTGATCAAGGCGAAGCTCCTGCCAATGGTCAGACACTTTTCCAAACTGAAAATGTTGTCGAAGGCAGCGCGGTCTATATGACCAATGACCCTTGCGATGCTGCGTTTGAAGAAATTCTGCATATGATGCACGATACGGGCATAGGCGTTGACGGCGCGAACAGCTTTCCTGGCGTTCGCACGGCCTATCAAACTGAAATTCGGGCCGCGACCGATAATGCCATTGCGCCCGGCGTCATTACATCAGGCGCTCAGCTTGGCCTATGGGGATCCATCGCTATTGATTGGCTTCAGGAACTCAGTGCTGAAAATAGCCTGACCCAGGAGTATTTAGCTTCAGTTATCGACACATATTATGGACTAGCAGGTCAATCGACATCTGGCGGGTCCAACGATCTTTATAAGCCGCAAACCCGCGATCAAATCCGGACCATGGACCCTATGGGCTGGGCCTTGGTTGGCGGTGATAGCCCGCGCAAATTCTTTAGCGAATATGTGACCTATAATGCCCGTATTGATAGCGCGTTCACCGGAACATTTACATTGGTTTTTGATGCTGGGACACAATATACCCACAAATCCCAATATTTGCTCAACGCGACATTGACGGGTTCAGAAACCACAGGACTACAAGGTAACGCCCAAGCCAATAAGCTAACCGGTAACATAGCTGCGAACGCGATTAATGGCGGCGACGGTGATGACACCTTAAGCGGCGGCAGCGGTAGTGATACGCTGGACGGCGGAGACGGAACAGACATCGCCGTGTTCACGGGCCCATCCGGTGAATACACTATCCTTCGCACCAATGGCAGCACAATGGTCACGGATAACACCGCTGATAGAGACGGCGAAGACACCCTAATCAATATCGAAACCCTTCAGTTCAGTGATGGACAACAATCAAATTAATGGAAAATATTATGAGTAGCACAGTATTAAGTTTATTTTTAACATCGGTTTTCACCTTACCTCTTATGGCATCTAGCGCGGCTGATGGCATCGGCAGCGAAAGAGAAACCATTAGGAGTTGCCCCAACCAAATCGTCGAAGGGGCGCACCTTGGCATTAAAGCCATACCGGGCGGATCAGCGAACAGCTATAAGCGGAACTTTTGTAAATACACCGAACTCGTTGCCCCCAGCGGAAAAAAGATCCGGTTCTTTGCTCAGAATAAAATCAGCAATGAACAAATGGTGCGGGCCCGAAGAATACTAAATTTCTATCTCACGGACGTTCCTGGCTCTCAATATGGCACGGATAAATCCGATATTTTCAATAAAATGGCCACTAATAAAGCCACGATGATCATGATGAACGGATCTGATGATGGAGAACCACCAGCGGACGGCCAGACACTTTATGAAACCGAAAACATCGTTGAAGGCAGCGCGGCCTATATAACCAATGATCCGCGTGACGCGGCGTTTGAAGAAATACTGCACTTAATGCATGACACAGGCATTGGGGTAGACGGAGCCAATAGTTACCCCGGTGTAAGGCCCGCCTATCAAACGGAAGTCCGAAAAGCCATGCAGGACGCGATTGCGCCCGGCGTTATAAGTGAGGGGGCTCAAAAAGGTCTTTGGGGCGCCATAGATAAAGCCTGGCTCAGAGAACTAAGAGACGAGAACAGTCTGACCCAAGAATATTTGGCGTCCGTGATTGATACATATTATGGGCTGGCTGGCTATTCCTCAGCGGAAGGGTCCAACGATTTATATGTCCCGCAAAGCCGACGCCAAATAAGGTTTAAAGACAAAAAAGGCTGGAAACTTGTCGGCGGCGATAATCCGAGGAAATTTTTTAGCGAATATGTGACCTATGAAGCGCGAATCGATAGCGGTTTTTCCGGGACATTTTTTATGAGCTATAACCGCAATAAAAAATATACCCATAAATCTCGATATCTTCTGGACGCAGCGCTCACCGGTGACAGCCCTACAGGCTTAAGAGGCAACAACCAAAACAACAAACTGACCGGAAATAGCGGTAAGAATAAAATCAGAGGGGCTTCCGGTGATGACACTCTAAGAGGCGCGGGCGGAACGGATGTTTTGCTCGGCGGTAGCGGGACAGACACCGCTGTGTTTACTGGCCCGTCCTATGAATATACGATTCACAGAACCAATGTCCGGACGATTGTGACGGATCAAGTGCCTGGCCGAGATGGTCGAAATATCCTGAAGAGTATTGAAACCTTGCAGTTCAGCGATGGACAACAGCAAAACTAGGGGACTAATAGGGGGAATGAAAGTTTTACTGATTGAAGATGATCAGGAGGCCGCAAATTTTGTGGTCTCCAGCCTTTCTCAGCTCGGCCATCAGGCCGAGCATCATGTTGATGGGCAAGCAGGTCTCGTTGCTGCGCTCAGCGGTGATTACGATGTCTTGCTGGTTGATCGGCGCTTGCCATCGCTCGACGGTCTTTCTATCGCACGGCGATTACGGGCGGCCGACATAAAAACACCTTTAATATTTCTGACGACAATGGACGGCATTGATGACCGCGTCGATGGGCTTGATGCCGGCGCCGATGATTATTTGGTTAAACCATTTTCCTTCTCCGAGCTTAGAGCCCGCATGGACGCGGTCATGCGGCGGTTTGAGAAGCACCCGGTACCAACAGAGTCTATTCAAATCGGCGATCTAAAGATTGACCTGGTCAAACGTATAGCCCGGCGCGGCGGCGAAGATATTCATTTGCAGCCCAGAGAGTTTAAGCTGCTCGAATATCTCGCGCGTAATGCCGGTCAGGTTGCCACAAGAACCATGCTACTCGAGCAAGTTTGGGGGATTAATTTTGATCCCAAAACCAATATTATCGAAAGCCATATTAGCCGACTTAGATCAAAAATCGATGGCAATGACCAAGAACCCATGATCAAGACCGTGCGCGGCGCAGGCTATATGCTTCATGCCTTTTAACAGCACTTAACCGCGACGGGCTTTCGCCTAGTCTTTATAGCTATGCTTGGCTATTTTTTAATCGCCATTATTTTTCTGTGGATGATGTTTTCTTATATCTCCACGACAGTTTGGCGAAACACTGAAACCCATATTGATTGGAAATATGAAGCCTTAACGTCTGATCTAGGCCCATCGCCAGAATCTGAAATACGTCGGCGGATTTCAAGTTATATCAAAACCTCCGATCCCTTTGCCGAAATTTATATCTTGCAAGACAGGAACGGCAAAACCGTCGAAACCAATTACCCTTATCAAGCCATTCTCGACGATGATTGGATTGTCCTAGACGATTTCGACGAAGACAGTTGTGAACGGTTGATGGCCCTTCAAAATGAAGTCCGCTTGCCCCTGCAATGCCAAGATAGTATTCATGAAGAACATGATGAAGGTCCGAACTTAGGATGGTTTTCCATTTCCAGCATAAGTGAAATTTTACCCCTGCCCAATGAAACCGAAGGGTATGTAGGACGCGTTGGTAAAATTGGAGACTATAAATTATTGGTTGGCCGCAGTCTTGATCTTGTGGATGAGACCCGTGACGCGGCTAGCTTTCTAACCCTGATCATCATCCCGATCTCCCTATTAATGGCGCTGCTCGTTGGACTTTTCGTTAGCCGTAATGTGCGTGCCCGCTTAAAAGTCATCAATGATCGCTGCAATGAAATCGAGACGAGCGGCAACCTATCACTTCGTGTGCCCGATACTGGCCCTGACGATGAGTATAGCATTTTAACTTCCCATGTTAACGGCATGCTGGGACGCCTCGATAAAGCGGTGCAAAACATTCAAGCGGTTTCTGATGATCTGGCCCATGATCTACGCACGCCCCTGGCCCGCCTCAAATATAATTTTGAAACAGCCTTATCAAAAAAATCCAGCACCAAGGTTGATTTGCAAACGGCCTTACAAAAAGGGCTGGATGAAACCGATAGCTTGCTTGAAACGTTTTCAGCTATATTGCGCGTCTCGCAAATCCAAACCGGTAAACGTAAAACCAAGTTTCAAGATTTCAATCTGTCAGACACGATTGATCTCATTTCTGAAATTTATGAGCCGCAAGCCCAAGAAAATGGCCATGACCTACAATGCCACACAAGTGCAGATGATATGGCCTTGTTCGGGGACCAAGAAATGATCACGCAAATGCTATCAAACTTAGTGGAGAACAGCTTCGAACATGGCGGTCAAAATTTGAAAATCAAGTTGTCTGCCAAACAACTCGATGGCCAAATCATCATCGCCCTAGCGGATAATGGCAACGGCGTGTCCCAAGAAGACCTGCCCAACATTTTCGACAAGTTTTACCGGGGCGATAAAAGCCGCCAAAACCCCGGAAACGGCCTCGGGCTTTCGATTGTCAAAGCGGTAGCTGATTTACACGACGCGAAAATCACGGCACGAGAAAACGATCCTGGTCTGTTTGTGGAAATTATTTTTCAATCAACTAGTCAGAGGCCTTAGAGATGTCCCTTTTAAATTCATCACGTTTTTAGACAGTTTAATTAGCGGCTTTTCAATCAAGCGGTAGCAAAGCCCTGAAAAGATAATGCAGGCGCATATTGCAACTGACGCAAACAAATACTTTGCAGTATTTGAAGGATGGCCCAAGTCAACATAGAGACTCAAATTCTCAGGTAGCTTCTCGGCTAGTTTAGCAAATATTCTTCCTAGAGCGGAAAGCACAAATAGATGAGACAAATACAAAGAGTATGACCAATCCCCAAGGGCGTTCGCCCAAGCCGGACTCTTAAATTTACCCTTTAGTTCTGCATTCACAACTCCGTAAACCAACATCGTCGTCGGTATTCCAAACAGAACTATTTTACCCCACAGTGGCTGCGCAGCAAGAACTCCAAAATCATGAAACAAAAATAGGATAAAAGCAGACAATCCAATAACGCCAATTCGGTTAGAAAAAATATAGATACCGTGAATCACAAGCCAACCAATAATAGCGCCCATCAAAAATTCGAGCGTTAAAGGTGACGATGCGAGCGTCGCAAATGACGTCGCGACTTCAGGCGTGGGTATAACAATTGCAACCGCGCAAATTCCTACAAACCAAGCAACCAATGCAGGTAACAAGCTCTTTTTTGAAAAACACAAGAGTACAGCGAAAACAAGATAGAAATACATCTCGTAAATGAGGGTCCAGCCAATGTCTAAAACAATTGGAGCACTTTGCGGAATAAGAAAAAATGACTTCGCTAAATATGAAGATTGAGAACTGACGAGCGTCTCATATTCAGGACGAACCATCATACCTTGGGTAAGATATAATTGTAGGGCCGCTAAACCTGCGAATATCCACCAGACCGGATAGATACGACTAAATCGCGAATACAAGAATTTAAGAACACTCCCAGGTGTTCGCTGAAATGATTGCGTTATATAAACCATGACAAAACCAGAAATTACGAAGAACACGTCGACTCCCACGAAACCACGGGTCACTGCAGGTAGGTTTCCAAACAAATATTGAAAACTACCATCTTCAAAGTGGACTTTGAATTTAACCAAATGGAAGACAACAACTAATAAAGCCGCCAATCCCCGTAAAGCTTGTATAGAATGCAAAAGTGGAGGGCGCGCGATAGCAGAACAATTTGCTCCCTCTCGTCCGACCAAAAAATTATTGGGATGTTTTATTGAAAGAGTCATAGCGCTGTAACTGCAATTTTTGTACCATACGTAAGTGGAACGGCTCATCCGTCTATTTCTAGCCAAATAATCCTGATCGAGAGCATTGTTGATTCATCTAATTGCCGCTAAGAACCTGATGGAGTTCACTCAATTACCTAAGCCCGAGCATTTTATGAGTCCTATCATTGTTGGAATTTCTGGTGGCAGTTGCTCAGGTAAGACCACGCTTGCTCGTCTAATCACTGAAATGGCCGGACACGACAAATGCGCGCTCATTAGGCAGGATGATTATTATATAGATCTGTCTATTTTATCCCCTGACGGAGCTCTACCGAACTTCGATGCACCTGAAGCCTTGGAGTTTTCTCTATTAGCAGATCATTTGGCGGCGCTAAAAGCAGGACAATCCATTAAAGTTCCAACTTATGATTTCCCGAGCCACTCTCGGACAGGTGAGTTTACCGCCATTGACCCTAAACCGCTTATCGTCGTCGAAGGTGTGCTAGTCCTAAATCAACCGGAAATACGGGCGCATCTAGATCACAGTCTTTTTATATCCTCGTCGAAAAAGCTTCGCCTATCCCGACGTATCGAGCGTGATACTTCGAAGCGCGGCCGAACCCGAGAATGTGTTCTCAATCAGTTTAATGAAACCGTTGAGCCTAGCCATAAACGCTGGGTCGAACCGTCCCAGAAATTTGCGACGCGTATCTTGGCCCAAAAGGAATATTTGACCGGCCGCAATAATCTGGCTCGCGGTTTGATAGAACATTGGACAGGTCGGAAAATTTAGTTACAAAGTAGGTTATTCAAAAAGGGGACCCTAGGTGAATCATCCAGCATTTGGTTTGATCGGCATTGCCGTCATTTTCTTAATAGCCTACGCACTCTCCAATAATCGCAAAGGCATTCGGCTGCGCGCCGTTGCGCCGACATTTGCGCTTCAGCTCATCATTGCATTTTTTGTGCTTTCAACACCTTGGGGGAAATCGATTCTTCAAGGCCTTTCAGAGGGGTTCCAATCCCTGTTGAATTATTCCAGCGCCGGCATCAACTTCCTATTTGGTAGCTTGGTTCCAGGTGACTCGGGCTTTAGTTTCATAATTCAAGTTTTGCCTGTTATCGTCTTTTTTGGGGCACTGATGGAAGTGCTCTATCATTTGAAAATCATGCAAATCATTGTGCGGTATGGTGGTCAAGCCCTCAGATTCATCACAGGCACAAGACCTATCGAATCGATTAACGCCGTCGCCAATGTCTTTGTCGGCCAAACAGAAGCGCCTTTGTCGCTTAAACCTTATTTGCCTTCCATATCGCGGTTTGAGCTTTTCACAATTATGGTTTCAGGATTAGCTTCAATCGCCGGGTCCGTCTTACTTGCCTATATGAGCATGGGCATAAATCCGGAATATTTAATCGCCGCCTGTTTCATGTCTGCGCCAGCCGGGCTTTTAATGGCAAAAATCATCATGCCTGATGATGCCCCAACTGCCGAAGAATCCAATCAGATCTTTAAAATGGGCGACACTGAACGGCATGCTAATGTGATTATGGCCGCCGCCGTCGGCACTCAAAATGGCTTAAAGCTTGCCGTGAATGTTGGCGCAATGGTTCTAACTTTCGTTGCCTTGATTGCGCTCCTCAACGGCATCTTAGGCTGGTTTGGTAGTCTCTTTGGCTTTGATGGATTAACGCTTCAATTTATTTTGGGATGGATATTTTCTCCCATTATGCTGGCGCTAAATGTGCCCTGGGAAGAAGCCAGACAGGCCGGGGCCATATTTGGCGAAAAAATCGTTACCAATGAATTCATTGCCTATATTTCTCTACAAGAAATTCAGGAAACTTTATCGCCCCGAACAGTTGTCATTCTGACCTTCGCTTTATGCGGGTTTGCCAATCTAAGCTCTATCGGCATATTAATGGGCGGGCTTGGCACGCTCATCCCAGACCGTATGCCAGAGATCGCGGAAATGGGCGTCAAAGCCGTTATCGCAGCCTCGCTTGCAAATCTGATGAACGCTGCTATCGCCGGAATTTTATTCGTCGCCTAACTGCTATTTTTTATCAAGGCTCCAGATACCAGAACCTTGCGCCGCTATGAATAAAAAGATGAAACAATAAAGGGCGATGACCTCACCGCCATTTGCAATCGGAAATAACCCCGTAGAACCGTGAACCATCCAATAACCGACGGCGCACATACCACTGGCCAGAAAGGCAACTGGACGTGTCAAAAACCCTAAAGCAATGAGGGCGCCGCCAACCAATTCTATGGCACCTGCCCCTGTGGACATCGGATTAAGAGGCCATGGAAACTCCGTTGGGAAATCAAAAAACTTCTGAACGCCGTGAGCCATAAACATCAGCCCAGCCAGTATTCGAAGCAAAGCGTATGTGTGATCTTTATATTTATCCAAAAATGTCATTCTGTAGTCCCTATTTTTGTCCTCAACCGTATTTATGTAATACGAGAACTAAAAAGTAAATGACCCCACGACTATCAAATTAGCTACTTTTTGATCAACCCTATCTCAACAAGCCGCTCATAGAGATAGTCAGCTGCCGTAATCGGCGGCTCCGCCGCGCCGCCCTTTTCAGCGCATCCCGGCAGGGCTTCAATCAAAACATCCGGATTAAAGTGTAAAAAATACGGCATGGAATAGCGCGGTAAATGCACACGGTCCGGCGCAGGGTTTAAAACGCGGTGGCTGGTGGATGGCAAATACCCTGCCGTAAGTCTTTGCAACATATCACCGCAATTAACGACAACGCTACCGGCTGGCGGGTTAACGCTGAGCCATTCGCCCGAGCGGTGTCTAACCTGAAGACCCGCTTCTTCCGCGCCAAGCAAAAGCGTGATGACATTAATGTCTTCATGGGCTGCAGCCCGCATAGAGCCTTTAGAAAAAGGCTTATCTTGTGCCGGATAATGCAATAAACGTAAAATCGAATTGCCATGATCTATTTTTTGCTCGAAATAGTTTTCGGAAAGCTCAAGATAGAGCGCGACGGCTTTGAGTAAATCCGCGCCGAAACTGTCCATAGATTCAAACAAACCATAGGTCGTCCTGTCAAAGTCCGGAACTTCCGTCACTAAAGGCGTTGGCTTCATTATGTCATTATAAGTTTCGAGCTGACGCCCTGTATGCCAAAACTCTTTCAGATCAATAGCCGCTTCGCCCTTGGCGCTTTCAATCCCAAAAGGCGTATAGCCGCGCTGGCCGCCGCCGCCCTTTTCAAAATATGAGTTTTTTGTGGCTACAGGCAGCGCAAAGAAATCTTTGCAGCTATTTTGAACCTTAGAAATAACATCCGAATGAATGACATGATCAGAGATAACCGCAAAACCCGTTTCGCGAAATGAAGCCCCGATCGCGCCTGCGAACGCAACTTTATCCGATTGCCACAAATTATAGGATATGGGTTCAAACATATGCATTTCATAAACGGTCTATCCGCATTTGTGAACCTGAATAAATCTCTTGCACACATTAAATGTTCTTGTTATGTTCTCATCTCAAACGGAGTTAGAACATGACCAAACAATATTTGAATGTAGCCTATAAAGACAAGGATATGGTCAAGCGTCTTGGCGGACGGTGGGATGCCAGTGTCAAACGCTGGTATTGCCCCCATGGTAGTGACCTGTCTCGAATTTTAAGCTGGCGCGCGCCCAAAACAAAACTAGTCGCCCGGGCAGAGGTTCACCTAATTGCTGCAGCCGAAGCGCAGCGCCACCATCGTAAAGTTCAAGCAGAAACAGGGCAATTATCCCTTTTAGGCTAATTTCGTACCTTTTTTAGCGGTCCAAAAGAGAAAAATTGACTGTTCGGGTTAAAAAAATCCGTTTGGTAATAGAATTTTCAGACTAATCTTCGACTGTAGCCCTGAACTTGAGCCCTTTTGGGACGAAAGAGGTATGCATGTCGACTGATCACATTTTTGCAGCGCAGATGTGGACTTGGCCCGAACCGATGATCAAACGGGACAGCCATGGCCGGATATTAGTTGTTAATGCCGCCTTTTTACAGCTTTATGGTGGATCCGTTGAAAGCTGGACCGGAAGTCCAATCGCGGGCTGGCCCGATCCACAAGGCCCGGGACACGTTGCACGTTTTGAATCCCGCATCCCGCTACAGGCTGGCGGTGAAACCGTGTATGACTGGGTAGAGTGTACACTAACAGATGGTACATCCTTGACCTTGGCCCGTGATGTTTCCGCCTTTGTCCAAACGCCCGCTTCTGTAACACCAACAAATATTGCCAATCCCGTGCCGCAACAAAGCATAGCACCGACTGTGGCCCCAACAGCTCAAGCTGATAATCCACCTGCTGCACCGGCACAAATACTCTCAGAGATTATACATCAACCCGCTCAAGCTGCTCCAAAAGATCCGGTGGTTCAAGCCACGCCTATTGCGGAACCTGCGCCTGTTCCCGCGCCGACAGAGATGATTGCAGAACCTATTGCCAGCGCTCCATTTACGCCGGCCCCAAGTGAAAAACCTCCTATTGTCGCGCCGCTACCTTTGGAAAACACCGAGCTAGCCCAAGCCGCGCCTGAACCGGTCTCTCAAGAAACTCGAGATTTTGAACGAAGAGCTCTACCTATCGAAAACCAGGACGCTATTTTAGGCAATAATTGGCGCGATGCCGTTATCGCTAAGGCTGCCGGACTGGACGCCTCTCCGCAGGACAATGATGAGAGTTCTGAAAAGAAACCCTCACCTCAATCTCAAGCCTCGTCGACGTCTGGCATCAGAGTTCTCTTGGCCGAAGACAACGCCATTAACGCGCTTCTGACCCGAACATTACTCGAAGCAGAAGGTTGCCATTGTGATGTCGTAGAAGACGGCGCTCTTGCGGTTGAAGCCGTGAAGAACAATCAATATGACATGATTTTTATGGATATGCGCATGCCAAACATGGATGGCCTTGAGGCGACGCGCAAGATTCGCTCCATGGGTCACGGCGCAAAAATTTTACCGATTGTTGCCTTAACAGCCAATGCTTTTGACGATGATCGAAATGCTTGTTTCGATTCCGGCATGAATGATTTCATGACCAAACCCGTCTCGGCTGAAGAGCTATCAGATATGGTCAAAAGCCATACTGGCCTAGAAGCCCAAGCCATCGCTAGTTAAGCGCAGGCTTGCCATAGACAAGAATACCGAACTACGGCAATGAAGGTGCATGTCTGCACCTTCAAATTCAATCGTTCATAAATTGGATGAATTTTTCTTAATTTCTCAAATTTTTGCTAGCCGTAAAATGGCAGCAATGCTGGGGCTCGGCTTTAGCGCCGGCCTACCAATCATGTTGGTATATACAGTTCTCTCTGCCTGGTTGAGAGAAGCCGGTGTCAGCCGTACGGCCATCGGTTTTTTTGTTTGGGTCGGGTTTGCCTATTCCCTCAAATTTCTTTGGGCCCCCCTAGTCGATAGATTCCAAATTCCTGGCTTCTCAAAATGGCTCGGAAATCGCAGAGGATGGACGCTATTCTCTATACTCGGCACATCGCTCGCAATGATTGCAATGAGTTTCCAAGACCCAGCAGTCAATTTATCTAATATCGCTGTTTGCGCTGTCCTTATCGCCCTTTCATCTGCAACGCTTGATATTTGTGTCGATGCTTGGCGTGTAGATAGCGCCACGAACGAAGAACAAGCTATGATGTCGGCCGTTTATCAACTCGGTTATCGATTCGGAATGATCACGGCAGTTTCTGGCGGCCTACTGCTAGCCGATATCGGAGGTTTTAAATGGACTTATTTTGGCCTTGCCGTGGTCGCTGCTATCGGCGCATCAACTATCTTATGGGCAGGAGAACCTAACAAGCAAAACACCCATCCTAATTCCAGCAAAACGAATTTAAGTTTACCCGTGGCAATTCCAGCTCTTGGAAAAGGTCTGGCCTGCCTAGCAGCAATTGGCTTGTTCTTTTATTTTGGGTTGTCAGAAGGCGGCTTCCTCCGGCATGTCGGGCACGCCTTAGCTAAGGTGTTCGCAGCAGTTATGAACATTTTTCCGGAAAATTCTCACAACGTTATTGGCTCGACATTTCTCGGCTTCATATTGCTCCTACCCTTTTTGACTGCCGCCTATTTTCTCACACTAGGTCGAAAGTTACTGAATCAAAACGCAACTTTTTCAATTCCAATTTTAGGTGACTTTGCTGACATCGTTCGCAGGACAGGTTGGATGTCTCTAATTGTGCTTGGGATTGTCGCGACTTATCGCATAAGCGATACCACAATGGGTGTCATGGCTATGCCTCTTTATATAGATCTAGGTTACGATAAAAGCGTGATTGGATCAGTCAAAGGTCTTTTCGGAATATCAGTATTGATTTTTGGCGCTTTTCTCGGTGGCTGGGCAGCGACCAAATATGGGCTCGCAAGAGCGATGATTGTCGGGGCTGTTCTAACGATTATTACCAACCTTGCCTTCGCATGGCTTGCAAACGTTTCATCTCCTAAAGCCTATTACTTACTCGTCACCATTGGCGCTGATAATGTTGCGGCTGGATTTGCCGGATCAGTCTTCATTGCGTTTATGTCTATTATGACCAACCGGAAATACTCGGCGTCACAATATGCCTTGTTTAGCTCTCTTTTCGCGTTTTACGGTAAGAGCCTGGCTGGGTTTTCAGGCGTGCTCGCCGATAAAATCGGCTATGAAAATTTCTTCATCGTGACCGCGTTATTTGGCGTTCCCGCCCTATTATTCGTTATTTTTACTTGGCAAAACGGATTTACTGACAAAATTATGGCAATGAAAGCCGAAGATTAACTCTAGCTACTTGCCTCGGGGGCGTGAATACGCAAATTACTCCCAATGAATGCACCGATAGATAACCCGGCCAAGGCGGCCAAAGTCACCCCGATGATGGCGCAGTTCCTGACCATCAAACAGGATGTCGGAGACGATATTATTTTGTTTTATCGCATGGGTGACTTTTATGAGATGTTTTTCGATGATGCTGTCCGCGCAGCATCAGCCCTAGACATTGCGCTCACCAAACGCGGTAAACATGACGGGGCGGATATTCCTATGTGCGGAGTTCCGGTTCACGCGTCGGAAACCTATCTTCAACGCCTGATAAAAAAAGGCTTCCGCGTCGCTGTCTGCGAGCAAACGGAAAGCCCGGCCGAAGCCAAAAAACGCGGTTACAAATCTGTGGTGAACCGCGAAGTAGTTCGCACCGTTACGCCCGGCACCTTGACCGAAGACGCGTTACTCGACGCCCGCGGCGCGAATTACATTCTCAGCTTATACAAATCACTCACGGGCGAAACAGCCATATGCTGGGCCGATATTTCCGATGGCAGTTTCATCGTGTGCCAAGTCCCCGAAGATCGTATCAGTAGCGAAATTTCGGCCCTTACGCCAAGAGAGCTACTCTTACCGGAAAACCTCTATCAAACGCCAGAATTTATGGCCGAGATCGACCTCCCTAGCGCCGCCTTGACCCCGCTATCAAAAACCAAATTCGACAAAAAGAGTTCTGAGCGCCGCCTTAAAGAAGCGTTTAACGTCGCCAGCCTAGATGGATGGGGCAGCTTTAGTTCCTGCGAAATTTCTGCCGCCGGCGCGTTATTAGATTATATTGAACTAACCCAAGCGGGAAACCCCGTTCGCCTATCACCCCTTCGCCAAAGATCAGCGTCCGGCTTTATGGCTATTGATCCTGCAACCCGCGCCAGTCTTGAGATCGACCGCACGCAGCAAGGCCAAAGACAAGGGTCTCTATTGGCCGTTATTGACCGCACAGTAACTGGTCCCGGGGCCAGACGTCTCGCCGACCATATTTCCAGACCCCTTCTGGATGTTGTAGCAATTAAATCAAGACACGACGCTGTTGCTTGGTTTACCGATCATGAAACCCACCGAAATTCTACAAGAGACCTTCTTAAACAAAGTCAGGACATGGCGCGTTCCGTCACCCGGCTTTCCCTAGGGCGCGGCGGCCCCAGAGACATGCTGGCTATAAGACAATCATTGATCACCGCTCAAAATATCCGAGCCAACATATTAAGCGGCGAGCATCCCAAAGAACTGGCAAAAGATCTAGCCCAAGCTATCCAAGACTTTGATCTGGATCAACTTCCACATATAGCTGCCCTGCTCACCGACATCGACAACGCCTTTAAAGAAGACGTTCCCATGCTTGCCCGTGACGGCGGTTTCATCAAACAAGGATGGCATAGCGGGCTTGATGAGCTGCGCTCGCTCAGAGATGAGAGCCGAAAAATCGTCGCTGGCCTACAAGCAAATTACTCCTCCCTTGCAGATGTCCCGAGCCTGAAGATCAAACATAATAATGTTCTGGGCTATTTCATTGAAGTCACGCCCAAATATGCCGATCAAATGCTGTCAAAAATTGAAGAGAGCCCCTTTATCCATCGCCAAACATTGGTCAGCGGCATACGGTTCACAACGACAGAACTGGCGGAACTTGATAGTAAAATATCCGGCGCGGCGGATAAAGCTCTGGCCGTTGAAAATGAAATTTTCCTTGAGTTCACATCCCGAATTACCGACCACGCCGAAGTACTACGCCGAGCCGCCGCCAGTCTTGCCTTAATTGATGTCCATAGCGCTCTGGCCCATTGGGGCGTTGAAAACAATGCGGTCCGGCCAAAGATCGATGATAGCACAGCTTTTGACATTAAAGGTGGTCGTCACCCTGTCGTGGAAATGGCTCTGAAAAAAGATGGCAATACCAGCTTTACTGAAAATGATTGTGCTTTGGATGCTTCTGGTAAAACAGCCGATCGACTAACTTTGATTACCGGCCCTAACATGGCGGGTAAATCAACCTATCTTCGGCAAAACGCGCTGATGTTTATTCTGGCTCAAGCTGGAAGCTTTGTCCCTGCCCGTAGCGCCCATATTAGTATAGCTGATAGCCTGTTCTCTCGCGTCGGGGCCTCAGATGACCTATCCAAAGGCCGCTCGACCTTTATGACGGAAATGATCGAAACGGCAGCCATCCTAAATCTGGCTAGCCCTCGAAGTTTTGTCATTTTAGATGAAATTGGCCGCGGCACGGCGACGTTTGATGGTCTCTCCATCGCTTGGGCCACCGCCGAACACCTACATGAAATCAATGGTTCACGCGCCCTATTTGCAACACATTATCATGAATTAACGGACCTTATCGAAAACCTCGACACGGCAGGTAACGCTTGTCTTCGAGCCAAAGAGTGGGATGGCGATTTGATTTTTCTGCATGATGTAAAGCCAGGCGCCGCCGATAAATCCTACGGCGTACAGGTTGCCAAACTCGCAGGCCTACCGCCCGCCGCCGTCAGTCGCGCTAAAGACGTCTTATCCATGCTCGAAGATAGCCATGATAGCACGCAGGATCGATTAGGCGGGCTGCCGCTGTTCACAGCAGCGCAAGCTCCGGCCAAACAAGAGCCATCCGTGATAGATAAAGCTATTTCCGCTCTTGATGTGGATGATCTAACACCGCGCGCGGCTCTTGACCTGCTGTACGAATTAAAAGCCCGGCAAGAAAAGTCATAGACGATGCCGCGCCGCCCCATATTCAAGCGAAAACCGCAGAATAGACACGCCATCCCGGCGCGTTCAGGCGCGCCTCACAGCGGCATCGATTTCGAATTCCTTGAAATCGAACTGAGTAAACTTGGCGAAAGTCCGGAACAAAATCGCGGCGCTATCCTCGATCTGTTTAAACAAACCCGCCAATCCGCCATGGATGACGCGATTACCATGTTCGAGCAAGGACGACATGGCGGCATTGAAACGGCCCGCCACATTGCCGTTATCCACGACCGGCTTATTCAAGCGCTTTATAATTTTACAGACCAGCATGTTATTCCTAAACCTGTTGGAAAACTTCCAGTCATGGCGGTCTGCGCTATTGGTGGTTACGGCCGAGGCGAAATGGCCCCCGGATCAGATCTCGATTTATTATTTTTGGTCCCCGACAAAAAGGGGCAAGACTACGCAGAAGAAGTCACAGAATATATGCTCTATATTCTCTGGGATTTAGGGCTCAAAGTCGGACAATCCATCCGGACGATAGATCAGAACATACAACTCGCGAAATCAGACCAAACTATTTTAACCGCCCTACTTGATCTTCGATATATTTGCGGAGATCAACAAATCGCGGAGAAGCTTTTTGTAAAATACAGAAAAAATGTCACCAAAGGTAAAGGCCGAAATTACATCGCGGCCAAGCTCGACGAGCGCGACGGTCGCCATGAACGCGCCGGCAACTCGCGCTATGTGATCGAACCTAATATCAAAGAAGGCAAAGGCGGTCTTAGGGACCTACATGTGCTTTATTGGATCGCGCGCTTTCTAGATAAAGACGGGAAAATCACCGACGCTCAAAAGCCGTCCATTTATGTTGATATGGGCCTGTTTGACAAGGCAGCTGCCACACGGTTTGAACGCGCCGCCGATTTTTTGTGGCGCGCCCGAATCCATTTACATCTTGACGCTGGCCGTCCAACCGAAACCCTAAGCTTTGATAGACAGACGACGATAGCTCGTAAAATGGGTTATGCCTCCGGCGCCATCGAAGAAGCCGTCGAGGGGTTTATGCGGGAGTATTTTCAAAACGCCCTTGAAGTTGGCGCGCTGACCCGGATTGCTTGCGCTAAACTCGAAGCCGAAAAATCGTTGCGGCTGCCCAAAGGGCTTGATGCATTTTTACCTAACTCCAGACGTAATA
Organism: Hellea sp.; assembly: GCA_014238285.1. GTDB lineage: Bacteria > Pseudomonadota > Alphaproteobacteria > Caulobacterales > Maricaulaceae > JACOMS01. The sequence continues at coordinate 39,887 of JABABK010000003.1, read as the reverse complement.
TGCAGGAAGAAGACTTTATTCTGGATCATGGCCGTCTGATGTTTAAAGACCCAATGCAGATTAGAGACAAACCTGATCTAATTTTACATTTATTTGAAGTCGCCGGACGGCGAAATCTCGACATTCATCCTGAAGCGTTTTCTGCCATTGATTTCAGACGTAATTTGATCGACAATAATTTTCGTAAAGATCCAGAAACAGCAAAAATATTCACGAACATATTGCTCAAAGCCAGAGCCCCATTTGCGACCCTCAAGGCTATGAATGAAGCGGGCGTTTTGGGACGTTACCTACAAGAATTTGGCGGCATTGTCGGCCGAACTCAGTTTAATATGCACCACGCCTATACGGTTGATGAGCATACATTAAGACTGGTGGATAATTTCAGCGACTTGGAATATGGCGATCTCAAAGACCACCATCCGGATTTAAGTAAAATCATTGGAGAGTTTTCAGAAACCCAGCGCCTTTGTCTTTATCTGGCCTGTCTTCTCCATGACACAGGTAAAGGTAAGGGCGACCAATGTATCGAAGGCGCGCAGCTCGCCCGCCGGGCTTGTCGCCGTATGGAAATGTCCATGGAAATTAAAGATACGGTTTCATGGCTCGTCAGAAGGCATCTCGACATGAGCGAAACAGCCCAGCGTCGGGATATTTCAGATCCCGAAACCGTCGCAGAATTTGGCACAATGGTTGGGTCGCTATCGCGGCTGCAAATGTTATATGCCCTGACCGTCGTTGACATTCGCTCTGTTGGCCCCGGCGTTTGGAATGACTGGAAAGGCAGCCTGCTGCGGAATCTCTATAAATCAACGGCACGTTTCCTGGACGGCAAAGATGACCTTGAACCCGCGGCCAAAACCGCCGCTGCCAAACAACAGCTCACCGAGCTTTTGCCCGATGACATGTCGCCCCGCATTGAGCCCATAACAGATGAACTTGGTAATGCCTATTGGCGCGGCTTCACCATGACCGCTCTGGTGCGCCATGCTCGCTTCTTTAACAACGTCCAAGACTCCGGTTTAGATTACGGCGTTCACACACGCGTACATAAACCAACAGACATCACCGAGCTATGGGTATTAACCCGAGATCGCGTCGGATTATTTGCTGACTTAACCGGCACAATAGCCGCCAGCGGAGCACAGATTGTGGGCGCGCGCCTTCATACCGGCCACGACCAGCGGGTCATGGATGTGTTTTACTTGCAAAATACCGAAAGCCTAGCGTTTGGACGTATTAATGCTCACTTACTGGATTCTTTGCGCTTACGAATTCTCGATGTCATCCAAAATCATGCGCAAGAGATAAAGCTCCCTAATTCGAAAATTACCCGCAGAGCTGCCGCCATACCTGTTAAGCCAGAAGTTCGCTTTATCGAAAAAAGCGCAAGGAAAGATCAAACCATCATTGAAATCGAAGGGCGTGACAGGTCCGGCCTTTTGCATGCGCTGGGCAATGCGCTCTTACAGGAAAAAGTGAACCTCTTATCCGCCCACATTGAAGTGGTTGGAAATCGCGCCATTGACGCGTTCTACGTGGCAGGGCCAAATGGTCGCCTCACGGCAACTCAAAAGAAACGCCTAAAGAAGACTTTGCTGGCTGTTCTAGATATTTCAGTTGAGGCAAAAGCCCTATGAAGCTGATCCGTTCAACCGCTATCATAAGTTTTTTCACACTGATGAGCCGCATACTTGGCTTAGTACGCGATATATTAACGGCTAATTTTCTGGGTGCGAGCGTTATTAATGATGCTTTGATCACAGCCACCAAGCTTCCCAATCTATTTCGCCGTATGTTCGCCGAAGGTGCGTTTAATGCTGCCTTTATTCCGCTATATGCCAAACGGATAGAAAATGAAGGGGACGATCAGGCCGCCCAATTTGCCGGCGAAGCCTTGTCTGCCCTGCTCTTTCTTGTCGCGTTGATCGTGGTCGGGTTTCAAATCACCATGCCCTGGACACTTAACCTAATTGGTGGTGGTCTCGACAAAATCGCCGCCGCTGGCGAGTCATCTGTTTATGAACTCGCTGTGGTTTACGCCCGGATAACCATGCCCTATTTATTGATGATGTCACTTGGCGCGCTTTTATCGGGCATGCTCAACACCCATAACCGCTTTGCTATGGCCGCATTTGTGCCTGTTCTTTATAATATAGTGGCTATTTCCATTCTTTATCTGGCGACACGCGGAGAGATGCCGTTAGAAAAACTTGCGCTATACCTTAGCATTGGCATGACAGCTTCAGGTTTTTTGCAGCTCGCAGCGCTGATTTACGCGCTTAGACGCGCGGGTATCAGACTGCCGCTCTATCGACCTCGCCTGACCCCTGCCGTCAAAAGACTGTGGATTCTAGGGGTGCCTGGCATGCTCTCTGCCGGTATTACCCATATCAATATCATGGTTAGCCACTCAATCTCGACCCTGCAGGAAGGCGCGCCTAGCTGGCTTTATTATTCAGACCGCCTTTATCAACTTCCTCTTGGCATCATTGGGATCGCCATGGGCGTTGCCTTACTACCTGCTTTATCCAGACGGTTACGGGCTGGCGACGATGCTGGCGCCATGTCGTCCATGAACCGCGCCCTTGAGATAACCGCCTATCTAACACTCCCCGCAACTGTTGCTCTCGCGGTCATGCCAGAGTTTCTAATTGGCGGCCTGTTTGAACGAGGTCGTTTTGGCCCGGAAGACACCAACCAAACAGCCCAAGCTCTACATATGTTCGCCTATGGTCTACCAGCCTTTGTACTTTTAAAGGTTCTCACCCCGGCCTTTTTCGCCAGAGAGAATACCAAGACACCAATGATCTATGCTGCTATTTCAGCTGTGCTTAATCTATGCCTAGGCGCGCTGATGTTCTTTACTTTGGGCTTCTTCGGCTTAGCCTTAGCCACCACCATCGCCGGTTGGACCAATGTGGTCCTGCTGTCGCGCGCCCTTTTTAGCAACGGCCATCTGAAACTTGACAAGCGGCTAAAACTAAGACTGCCCCGCATCATCGCCGCGGCATTGGTTATGGGCGTTGTCACTTGGTTCTTAGCGCGCTGGGCACAACCTATGCTCAGCGGGCATATTGTGACAGACTATCTTTTGCTCCTATTAGTCTGCGCGCTGGGTCTCCTAAGTTACATTATTTTCTCTTTTATCTTCCGCGCTTTTGGCATGGCCGATTTCAGATATGCGTTTCGACGCACATCGGAATAGGTTTCCAAATATCGCTTGAGAAAATAGCCGCGCCTGCTAAAAGCCCGCTATCTTTCTAAAGAGATTGTTATGAGCGAAAAACCTGTCGAATATTCAGGGCCCCAGCGGGTCTTCTCCGGTGTCCAGCCATCTGGCGACTTACACCTTGGAAATTATCTAGGCGCGCTCAAAAATTGGGTCGCGCTGCAAGATGAGCATGACTGCGTTTACTGCATTGTCGATTTGCACGCCGTAACCGTTTGGCAGGACCCTAGAGAGCTGCCAAACCAGACCCGCAATATTGCAGCAGCCTTTCTAGCATCTGGCGTTGATCCGAAGAAAGCCATTATCTATCCGCAGTCCCGCGTCAAAGCCCATACGGAACTGGCTTGGTATTTCAACTGCGTCGCGCGTATGGGATGGCTTAATCGCATGACCCAGTTCAAAGACAAAGCTGGTAAAAATTCTGAAAAAATGTCTGTGGGTCTGTTTGATTATCCTGTGCTTCAAGCTGCCGATATTTTGGCCTTTAAAGGCACCCATGTTCCCGTGGGCGAAGATCAAAAGCAGCATTTGGAACTCTCGCGCGATATTGCCGCCAAGTTCAATAATGACTTTGACGTCCCAGGGTTTTTTCCGCAACCTGAGCCGATCATCCAAGGACCTGGCGCGCGTATTATGTCTCTCCGTGATGGCACAAATAAAATGTCAAAATCAGATCCGTCGGATAATTCCCGGATTAACCTGACAGACGATGCTGACGCGATTTCTAAAAAAATTCGCAAGGCCAAAACAGATGCTGGCGTTATTCCTGAAACAACTGAAGAACTTGCCGAACGTCCCGAAGTTAAAAACCTCGTCGGCATTTACGCGGCTATATCGGGCAAATCTAAAGCAGACATTTTGACGGAATATGCAGGGCAAGGCTTTGGTGTTTTCAAGCCTGCTTTGGCTGATCTCACCGTTGAACATATGGCACCGATCACTGATTTGATGAAACGCTACCTCTCTGCGCCGGATGAAATCGACGCAATTCTATCCGCGGGCGCTGACGCAGCCTCAGAAATCGCAACCCCAATCGTGGCAGATGTCCGCGATATTATGGGTTTTTGGAAAGTTTGATATGAAATTACGTAGCTTATTTCTAACCCTTATGGCCCTCTCCATAACGGCCTGTACGCCAGCCCAGCCGATCGAGGAAGGCTTAGTCATTTCGGATGCGCGCGTACAAGCGCCTCTAAAAGGCAAAGCCATCACAGCTGGATATTTTGACATCACCAACCACTCCAAAGTGGATGACGCGATCATTGGCATTGAAAGTCCTATTTCAAACAAAGTAGAGCTGCATAAAAGCGCGCAAGTTGACGGCGTTATGAAAATGCGCCGCCAAGTTTCTGTCGATCTAAAAGCCGGCGAAACAATTTCATTTAAACCGGGCGGATATCACGTCATGTTTTTTGGCGTGGAACTGCCTCACGATGCCGAAGATGCTGCGCTAACATTCAAGTTTAAACACTCGCCTGATGTTGTGATTATTGCTGAAATTGCTGGCGCCGCCGCGCACGCCTCCCACCACTAGCCCTCTAATTAGGGCTTAATTTCGAGCTCTAACAAAGTGTTGTTTAAGACAGCTAACCGCTCAGTCCGTGATGGATGAGACCCAGTTTCGTCCTGCTCATGGTTGAGCGGATTTTCCTGCCAAAGCCGGACCGCATCTGCGGGGCTATATCCCGCATGAGATAGATAAATCAGGCTTAGACGATCAGCTTCAAGCTCTAAAGCTTTAGTCGGTTTCAAATCCATATGCCGTCGCGTCGCGTGCGCCAGTTCATGGGCGATAATAAGCGCGAGGCTAGTATCGCTATCGACCTGGCGCAGTAATTCTGACGTCACCCATATTTCTTCACCGTTTGTATGCGCATTGACCAATTCAGAATAAAACAGCTGGGCCGGATAACCACAGATGGTCTCGGATCTAAGTTCCAAGACTTGTTTTTCAGTACCTCGTTTAATCTCAATGTTGTTCGAGGAAGACCGAAATTCTTTTGTCTGTAGAGCTTCAAAAAACTGCCCGGCATTTTCCCCTGAAACAAGTGCAAACTCCCCAAGTTTCAAAACTTGATCCCCCGGTTTAAGCCCAGCCAAAAAGGCCGGTGAATTAGCAGCGACTACTCTGATTGCCGGACGACCATCCAGCTTAAAAAATGCGCCCGCATAGGCTTGAAGCGCCTCGGGATAATCCTGAATGGTATGTACTTTCATACCGATGCTTTTACGGGTTTCTGGGCAGCTTTGAGCATTTGAGCTCAGAACTCTATAAGCAACATTTTCTAGTCGTTGGTTTAAGCCAATATATTCATTTAAGAGCGTTCCAAATTCTGCAGCTTTATCATCAAGTGTTTCAGACGGCGTAGGCGTCACAATATCAGACGTTTCAACTGTTTCGGCCTCAGGTTTTGCCGTGCTGGGGGAACAAGACACTAGTGTAAAAATGCCTATCCCGAGCACAAATTTAAACAACGCTCTATTCATCGCTCGCCTCTTTAGGCTCAGGCCGCAAAGCTTCACCCATAGCCCGTTTTGCCTCGATTTCATCATGCGTCGCACGAATTTGTACTGTGCGGGATGGATAGGCAGGGTGCGTTTTAGCGCGGCCAATCGGGCGAATGGATAGTTTTGCAAGTCGTCGCCACATGTCTTCTACACCCGCGCTGTCAAAACCTGCCCGTTCCATATAATATAAACCTACATAATCCGCCTCGGCTTCAAATGGCCGAGTATAACGCGTACCCCCCAAAGACAAAACATAATTGGTGATAGACTTTCGGATATGGCTTTGAGTGTTATGGGCGAGTTCGTGGCCTATAATATAGGCCAGCTCATCGTCTGATTTGACGAAATCCAGCATGCCTGCCGTCACAGCAATCGCCTTGCCATTAGCATAGGCATTAATCACTGAACTCATTTTAAGCATGACGAGGTAATCACAGCTCGTCTGTGGTTTAAGCTCGATAACTTCAATCTGATCATCTCGGGAACGGCTTATAGGCTGCTGAGCGGATAAATGCCGCGTTAGAGCTTTGCTAGGAGATGCCAGAGCATTACCGTCTTCATCCAGCAGTTGATCTCCTTTTTTAAGGCCAGCTCTCTGACCTACGGACCCAAAGCGAACATAAACCACAACGGGGTCTTCGGTTAAGTCAAGTTCTCTTTTCGCGCCCGCGCGAAGTTCTTTTGGAAAGGATTTAACCGTCTGAGTCACGACGCCGATATCAAGACCGGGTTTTTCGCATAAATCAACATTGGCCTGCAAAACCTTGTGGGCGACACGGTCAAGCCGTTCCCTTAGGGTGTCAATTTGAGCAAAAGCGAGCTTTTCCTGCTCCGCTTGCTCTGCCTTGATAGCGCTTTGGGGCACGTCAGGCAGGCGCGTGTTGAGGCTGGTACATGCCGATAATAATAAGGGAATGAAAATAAATAATCGCACGCCCCTACAAAGCGCGGACAAAGGCGCGGGTCAAGCGGCTGATATAATTTTTAACACACCTATTGCAGTTGGCCCCTAAAATCGCCATGTACAACGATGAAATGAAGGAGCCTTTGATGTTTATCCAGACTGAGGATACCCCCAACCCCGCAACCTTGAAATTCCTGCCGGGCCGCGATGTGGCCGGCAAAGGTCGTCCGCCGCAAGATTTTCAGCGTGGTGATGATGTCAATCATGCGCCCCTGGCCGAAATGCTGTTCATGATCCCGGATATCGCCCGCGTCTTCTTTGGTGAAGACTATGTGTCTGTGACAAAATCTGAAACATCGGAATGGAAACATTTAAAACCGGCGACCCTGGGCGCTATTATGGATTTCTTTGTCGCTGGCGGCACCCCACTAACGGAGCAAATTGCAGCCGAACTTGATGAAGAGCATACCTATGAAGGCGAAACCCTCGAAATCGTCGAGCAAATCAAAGAATTGATTGAGCTTCGCGTCCGTCCTGCCGTAGCTCAAGACGGCGGCGACATCGTCTTTAAACATTTTGACGAAACAGACGGCGCGGTCTTTTTGGAAATGCGCGGCGCTTGCGCGGGTTGTCCATCATCCTCCATGACCTTAAAATCGGGTGTTGAAAACCTGCTCAAACATTACGTCCCGGAAGTTACGCGGGTCGAACAAGTCATTTGATCATTCATGATAGTCTTGGCTCTGGATACGACTGGCCCTTGGTGCAGCGCCGCCCTCGTTAACGAGGCGCGTATCCTTGCACACAAAAGCGAAAAAATTGGCCGAGGCCATGCCGAACGCCTTGCCCCTATGGTGGGCGGTATTATGGAAAACGCGCAAATCAAAGCCTCCGATATAAACCGTATTTCGGTTTGTACTGGCCCCGGAAGTTTCACTGGCCTCCGGGTCGCCCTCGCTTTTGCCAAAGGCTTTGCATTGCCACATAAAATTCCCGTTATCGGCCTATCTGCTTTAGAAGTTTTAGCCGCGCAAATTGACCCGAGTCAAGACAAGCGCGTCGTGAGCATTATGGATGTCAGGCGTAAAGAATTGTGCTGGGCCGCCTATACCCGCGGCGTCGAAATACACGCGCCACGAACGCAATCTATTGACGATGCCAAAACGGCGATTAACGCCTTGTCTTTTGATCATATGGTCGGCGATGGGCTGGCTCATTTTGACTTGGAAAATTCCGTAGAGCATTTATCTGCGCCTGCATTAGCGTGGCTTTCCATAGAAAGAACGCCTCAAACCCATCCGGCAGCGCCGCTTTATTCACGGCCGCCAGACGCGAAACTGCCCGGCGGAATAATCCCTTGATTAGAACACTTAAGCTACAAGATGCTCTGGCTATGGCGGAGCTTCACGAAAAAGCAATTACACCGAATTGGCCTCATCAGGATATGGAAACCCATTTGCAGCGGGATATTTGTATAGGCTATGGTGAGCTTCTAAGCGGATTCATCATCATACAGCACACAATGGATCAAGCTGAAGTTCTAACCATTGTGACTGACCCTGATCACCGCAAAAAAGGAATCGGTAGAAAGTTATTAACCGCCGGCGAACAAGTCCTAAGTCAAAAAGGGGCTGACATCCTATTTTTGGAAGTCGCAGAAGACAATGCCCCTGCGATAGAACTCTATAAATCATGTGCCTATGAACCCTATGGACGGCGTCCGGCCTATTACCGGCGAGAAAAAGGACGTGTAGCCGCCGTGACCTATCGCAAAAGGCTAGACGTCTAGGGCCTAGGTCTATAGATTGCCGCGTAAGAGAAAAGAGAGAATCATGGGTAGCTGGGTAGAAGATAAATGTGCAGAACGCGGCCTTCGTATGACAGATCAAAGACGTGTGATCGCCAAAGTCCTATCAGCCTCAGACGACCACCCAGATGCCGAAGAGCTTTATAGCCGCGCTGCCGCCGTTGACCCAAAAATATCGCTCGCGACTGTTTACCGTACCGTCCGTCTATTCGCCGACGCCGGCATTATCGAAACTCACGATTTTCGTGATGGTCGCGCGCGCTACGAAACCGCCGATGAAGACCATCATGATCATTTGATCGATGTCGTCTCCGGCGAAGTTATTGAATTTATGGACGCTGAAATTGAAGAACTTCAGGAAAAAATTGCCCGTAAGTTAGGCTATGAACTCGTAGATCATAGACTTGAACTTTACGGTAAAAAGATAAAATAAGGATATCATCATGGCGGAACAGAATTTTCCAACTGGAAATCTGATGAAGGGTAAACGCGGCCTGATCATGGGCGTTGCCAATAAAAACTCCATCGCTTGGGCGATCGCGCGGCAACTCGCAGCGCAGGGCGCAGAGATTGCCTTTACCTATCAGGGCGAGGCACTACTGCGCCGGGTTGGACCACTGGCAGAATCTGTCGGGTCTGATATTTTGGTCGAATGTGACGTCACCAATGACGAAACTATGGATTCCACCTTTGCTACATTAAAAGAAAAATGGGGTAAAATTGACTTTCTGGTTCATGCCATCGCCTTTGCTGGTAAAGATCAACTCGCAGGATCGTTCATCGACCAGACCACGCGCGAAGGCTTTAAATCCGCCCTCGATATTTCTGCGTATTCATTCGTCGACGCGGCAAAGCGCGCGAGCGAGATCATGAATGATGACGGCGCTATGGTGACACTGACCTATCTGGGCTCAGAGCGGGTTATCCCAAATTACAATGTTATGGGCGTCGCCAAAGCCGCTCTTGAAGCCTGTACGCGCTATATCGCAGCTGACCTTGGACCTCGCGGCATTCGCGTCAACGCTATCTCAGCAGGCCCGATCAAAACACTAGCGGCGGCTGGTATTGGCTCAGGTCGTCATATGTTTAAATTCAACAAGGCCGCCAGCGCCATGCAGGATAACACGGACCCTTTAGGCGTTGCCGGCGCAGCGCTTTATCTTCTGTCTGATCTTGGACTGTCCTGTACGGGCGAAACCCATCATGTGGACGGCGGTTTCCACGCCATCGGCATGCCGCAAGAAGGCCCTCTAAAAGAAGCCATTTGCGATTAGGAAACTCAAGCCCCTCATTCAAGATCCCATCCCGCCCAATTCATAATATTTTTTCTCAGAAAAAACGGGTTGGGAATTTCTGCTTTACCGCGCTCAACAGTGATAGTGTTAAAGTCACATGAGACTTTCGAAACCCAATCTTTTTGTGTTGTCATGAGCATTGTTATTTCTAAAACGATTTGAATTGTAGCTGGCTTATTACGGAATCTATCCTCGGCAAGATAAGCAAAACTTTCATTTTGCGCCCAAGCATAATCTTCAATAACGTATAGCCCGCCAGGTTTAACTTTTGGGAATAATAACTCAAACGAACGTCTCGTTTCGTCCAATAAATGGGACGCATCATCTACCACCATATCCAAGCCGTTCGAAAAGTGTTTTTCTATTATTTTTGGGATAGCAATTTCATCGGTTTGCTCGGTTTCAAAATATAACTCATACTGTCCAGCCAAAGCTGAGCCATCAAGAACCTCGCGAATGCTTGGATCTTCTTTAACAATATCCACACCAACTATAAAATCAGCCTGACATAGATTGGACAAATAGGGTATGCTACCGCCGTGGCGAATACCAAGTTCAAGGACCTGACCAAACCCTTGTTTCCGTTCTTTTACCCGCGCTTCCCACAGCGCAACCTGCTGAGCGTTTTTAACCATAATGAGATCAAAATCGGTTCTAGATTTATCAAATCCGAAGGGCTCAATACCAATGACTGTTAACCCATATGCTTCACGTTTAATCGTTGTCATAGATACTCCCGCTGGGATGGCCTAATAGATCATCGTTCAAACGTTCCCTTGGATTAATTCGAGCATCTCTTGACCGCTCATATTTGGCGATTGATGTGCTTTGAAAGCGGCGTAAACTTGTTGAAGGACTATACCATTAATTTGAGCGTATTGGCCCGTGCTGGTCGCTAATCTGACAATTTCACCTTGCAGAAAATCGACTTCACTATCTTTACCACCTTCAAGGTCATCCAGCATAGAGGATCGGGCATTTGCATCAATTTTGAGAATAGCGCTCATGATCGGGCCGAAGGCAATATTCGGTAGTCGCAATATGGAAATGGTCCGATGTATTGAAGCTTTACCGAAAGTTTTGGGGTTTAAGCCTGCGCCCTGACAAATTTCAAGCCCCTCTTCCATCATCGCTGCTAACGTTAAACGGTAGTCTTTTTGCGATAATCCCTCACGCAATGTTCCGCCTGACAATGCACTTAGAGCATTGTTCAGATTCACAAGCAGCTTTCCCCATTGATAATCGGCTATATTGGGTGTTGTCTTCGCGCCCATTTTGGACTTCCGAAATGCCTTAACGACAGTTGCCAAACGGGAGTCATCTGAAGCTTCAATAAGTAACTTGCCTTCGGTTCCGCAGTGAAACTCACCCCTATGAACGGGCGTAACGTTGAAAGGTACAATGGCGCCTAATGTCAAAAGCCCTGTTTGGTGCTCAAGCACATGTTGATTGTTAACGCCGTTTTGAAGGCTAATTAAAAGCGGCGTAGTTGTTAAATTTTCGGCGATCGTTTCTGCAATGGCCGCCGTATCTTGAGACTTTACGCAGATCAGAATTACATCGGCGCTGTCAAGGTTATCATACCCCATTTCATACTTCATGTCCTCTCGGCGTAAATCTATCGGCTTGCGGCGGTAATGTGTGAGTGTCAGCCCCCTCAAGTCCACATCCCACTTAACTCGGCTTCGGCCAATAAATGTCACCTGACAGCCAACGGATTGCAAATATCCGCCCACATAACAGCCAATCGATCCTGCGCCTAAAACACTGACCTTTAGGTTTTTTATGGCGCTCATACCCTCTCCTCGATTCTATCCTTAGTCTATAATCAAACCAGCTGCAAATCAGGGCTAGATTGGATTGACAATCATTCGCAGTTGCAGTAACACGCACACATGATCCATTGTGTTTGTAATAACATCAATACGGCCGCCGTCGATAAAGCTGCAGCTTGCGGCGCAATAACCGCTGTGCAGGTCCAAAAACACTGCGGTAAAAGCTTTAATTGCGGACAGTGCCGCGATTCTATTGAAGAGCGCCTGGCCCTCCTAAAAGCCTGTTCTCAGCCTCTTATGGCCGCTGAATAAACCTATTTATTGCACATGATTTGCAGCTGCGCAGTTTTTTGCGCAATTGAGAATGAGTCGCCCGCTTTTTGATTGACGATCAAAACATAGTCTAGTCTTTTGGAAAAAACGGAGACAGATATGCGCGACAATCCCGAAGTCATTACCTATTTGAACAAAGCTCTCAAAAATGAGCTGACGGCTATTAATCAGTATTTTCTCCACTCAAGAATGCTCAAAGACTGGGGCGTTAGCAAGCTGGCCGAAAAAGAATATAAAGAATCCATCGAGGAGATGGAGCACGCCGACTGGCTGATTGACCGTCTTTTGTTCTTAAAAGGCCTGCCGAATTTACAGGATCTTGGCAAACTTCGCATTGGAGAAAATGTCGAAGAAATCCTCGAATGTGATCTTAAGCTCGAACATGACGCTATACCGCTTTTGCGTGACGGTGTTGAGCACTGCGAAAAAGTGCGGGACTATGTCAGTCGTGACCTCCTGCAAAAAATCCTGACCAACGAAGAAGAACATGTCGACTGGCTTGAAACCCAGCAGGAACTGATCGGGCAAATGGGCATTCAAAACTATATCCAGCTGCAATCCGGCGCAGCAGAATAATAAATCGCCAAAAGCGTGATTTAGATCACAGTTTTAATTAGGGACTTCCTCTATAAAGTGGTTATTCCCCTCTATGAGCGCCTCAGAGCGCTCATTTTTTTTGGCAAAATAGAGTTGATCTCTAAACGAAGAAAAAATCCCTTCATTGATCAGTCCCAACTCAAATCACAATGCTTAAATCCGTTTAAGATGGGCCAAAAAAATCAACTTCAAGGGGATTTACAATCAACTTCCCTTCTGTGTCCTGGTCATCTAGCCGTATAAGTTCTGGCTTGATCCATTTTTTGATGGTTTCAATTTGTGTATCTTTTTTGTCTGGCATGTTTTTCACTCCCGTACCTATTTCTATGTCAGGAAATCCGTCGTTATTCCAGCGAACAGAAATTGAAAACACAAATAGAACAACTCTAAAACGCCTCACACCTATGCATATTTTTGCATACTATTCTTTAACATCATGATTATAATGCCTCTATGACACAATCTGCTCAAATTTCCGGTTTTCGCGATATTGCCAATAGGTTGGAGCTTCATGGCAACCATTATCAAGGCTCTATTGATGCCGCCTGGCGGCAGGGACGGACCTGTTATGGCGGGTTAACAGCTGGACTGTCGCTTACGGCAGCAAAGCGGGACTTCCCAGACCTCCCGCCCCTACGCTCTATGCAAATCACCTTTGTCGGCCCTGTCAATGAAACGCCGATATTTAAAACTTCGCTCTTAAGACAAGGCCGCAATGTGACAACCATAGAGGTCAAAGCCCTTAGTGATAATGATGTTAGCGCCAGCGCGATCTTCATGTTTGGCACGGCCAGAGAGTCAGACATTAGCGAAACCCTTCCGGCCTATTCTGATCCCGCGCCTGAAATATTTGAAGACTTCACGCCCAAGCATATTCGGCCTTTTGTGCCAAAATTTTTTCTACAATTTGAAACAAAACTGGTTGAAGGCGGTAGACCTGCAAGCGGCGCGGATAAAGCCTATATTCGCTGCTGGTCGCGCCATATTGATCCAGCATCTCAAAACGGAATTGATAGTTTTATAACATTAGGCGATGTTCTACCGCCTGCCGCCGCTCCGACATTTAAGAAAATGGGACCGATCAGCTCCATGAATTGGCAGGTGAATATATTGGTCGATGACGTTGACAGTGAAGATGGTTGGTATTTGGTCGAGACCGCGCAAACCGCCGTTCAAGGTGGTTACTCATCCCAGATTATGCGGTTCTGGAATAGGACTGGCGTATTGGTTGCGGAGGGCATTCAATCTGTGGCGATATTTATTTAGACAACACGTTTTAACACATAAGAAACAATATCTGTCATCCCGGACTTGATCCGGGATATTTACTATTGAAGTAAAATTTAAGATCCCGGATCAAGTCCGGGATGACAGTTTAGGAATTAATTGAGTTTCTCATTCTTCTTCGAGAGCCTCTTGCGCTTCTTTCAACGCCTTCTGTGCCTCCTCAACCTTTTTACGGGTCGCACGGTCCATGTCATCTGTATTGACGTTCTCCAACATGTCAGAGGCGACGCCGACCATCATCTTGGCCTTGCCTTCGCCTGATGAATGAAACTCAAATTCGTCATCATTTGAAAAGGCCATGACATGTCCATCGCCATGCATTTTCCTGATGATAACGTTTCGCTCGCCATCTTCGGACATATCCATATCGCCAGATTTTAGGACAATGACTTTTCTTTCGCCGTCATGGCCATCCATTAATTCCTGAATATCAATGTCAAAGTCGCCATGCTCTCCAATTAATTGCGAAAGGTCTAGTTCGCTCATATCGCCATCGCCCATATTTTTGACCATGACCCGGACTTTATGGTCGCCCGACGTATGCGGCATGTCCGGCATATCTATTGTGTCCAAATCAATTTGCATTTTATTACCAAGCTCATCAATTTCATAAGCGGTCGTGACACCGTTTTCGGTGGTGATCTCAATATGGCGTTTGCTCTCAACGCCGTCTTCATTTGTGATCCATTTCATGACTTTCTTTTCAACCGCGTGAGTTTCAGACGAATCCGGGCCTGCCACTGCGGTAAATGGAGCCGTGGCTATAAGGGTGCCTAAAGCCAATAGGCTGGCAGTTATACGCAATGGCGCGCTTTTTTTCTGGGATGTTTTCAAGATCATAAGTCTCTCCTTTAGGGGGGTAAAAATTGTCAAACCAAGGGGGCTTGGCTGGACGGAATGACCTGCCAACTTGGCAGCGTGAATAAGGGTATGGGCATAGGTATTTTTAATGACAGGGTCGTCGCCAAGGCGCTTTAATACAGTCTGATCACAGGCCGCTTCCTGATCGGAGCGAAAGGCTTGATTCGCTATATGGACCAAGGGGTTAGGCCAGTTTAGGGCGCGAAACATCAGGGCCGTCAAAGCCGCCCAAATATCCCCACGCCTGACATGAGATAGCTCATGGGCAAGGGTCAATTCTTGTTGCTCGCGCGAATAGTCCTGTTCAAATCCGCGCGGTAAAACGATCACAGGATAGAACAAGCCCGTCACTAAGGGGCCATTTTGACCGCGGGATAATCGTATCTCCGGCAGGTAATTCATCCCGATCTTTTGGGTGACGTCGGCTGATAAACTCAGCAGCCTTCCATCAATAGGCGCGCTATGGTTTTCCAGTTCAAACCGATAGCGGTTTTGGCGAAAAATCTGAATCCCCGCCCATAATACAGCGCCAGCAATCCAGATGGATATCAATGTAACTTCCCAATTTATAACCGGTAAATTCTGACTGGATGGATTGATTAGAGGACTGGCACTTGCCGCGTAAACTGCGCTGTCTACTATTGCAGGTTCGATAAGTGCAGGCTTAGCCTTAAGGATAGGAATTGCGGGCATCACCAAACGCAGTAAAGGCAAGAGCCATAGGGCATAGGCCATTTGCGCGCCCAAGATGCGAGCGACAGGTTTTCTAACGATTAGAACCAGCGCTATTAGAATTGAAACCGCCAGACTTGTTTGCAGCGCCCATTCGATAAAGCTCGCAGAGGTCATCGTTTTAGCTCCTGAATCAGGGCTTCAAGCTCGGCTATATCCTGCTCTGTCAACCCCTCACCTTCGGCCAAATGCGCTACGAGCGGCGCAGCGCGGCCACCAAATAGGCGGTTGGTCAGTTTACGGGCTGCACGTCTTGCATAGTCTTTTTGAGAGAGTAAAGGCGCGTAGAGATAACGGCGGCCGTCTTGCTGGGTCGATATAACTTCTTTTTCCACAAGCCGTGACAAGAGCGTTTTAACAGTGCGTATATTCCAGTCTTTTTGGGAAAGCCGCGCCGCAACATCACTGGCCGCGATCGGGCTTTCGCCCCATAACACATCCATCACATCTAGTTCGGCTTGAGATATACGTTTCATTTCGCCCTCTTATTGATTACAGATGTAGTCATACGAACGACTACATCTGTGGTCAACTTACAAAGCTGTAATGAAATGAGTATTTTCTATCCGTTCATACTGGCGAAAGCCAGTATCTTATCCAAGACTGCCAAGAGATCCTGGATCTAGTCCAGGATGAACGACCTATAGCTTACTTCAAACTTGCCGCGTAGGGCATACCATTAAAAATCGGGTCGAGATATTTTTTACGGTTGCCTTCCGACTCCCATCCTCTGACATTTTTGACGCAAAATGTCGTCACGACAGGCGGCTGTCCGTTGCGGGCGCGGCGGGCATCAGCCCGTTCAAAAGCTCTGATATCTGAGAAGCTCGTCGCAGGTCCAGCGGCGCATTGACGGATAATATCCTGCGGTGTTGTATTACGGATTTGGGCAAATTCAGTGCGGTTATAGGCTTTATAGCCGACACGCACTTGATCGCCAGATAAATATTTGACGAAAACCATACGGCGATACTCTGGATTGTCGGACGGGCCGCTTTCCAAGAACAGAACCGGGCTCACATCGCTAGATTGGGCCATAGCTGGCGTTGAAAGAACTCCTACACCTAGGAGTAAAGAAATAAAAACTGAACGTTTCAGCACGGTGATCCTCCAATAAGCCCCGTTTGAACGCTTTATAATGCAAGAGGTGTGCCGTTGCATCTATCAATGACAGTTAAATTGGAGGTTTATATCATCGACGTGTTGACGGGCTTATCCAGCAGCACTTTGCCGACCATTTCATAGGTTCCGGGGCCGATCATAATATGCTGGGTGATGGCATGGCTATCCCTAAAGCGCAGCTGCAAGTCATGGCTGCTAAATAGAGCTGAGCCGCCGCCAAGGTCATAAGCTTTCCGGCAAATATCTGCGCATTTACGGACAGCGTCAGTACAGGCCAACCTTAAATCAGCCCGGTCTTTAACTGGAATTTCGGCCCCTGAAGTTTTAGCGACCTCCCAAACCCGTGCAGCTTCGCTGAACAGATAAGCTCTAGCGGCTCGCAGATCAGCTTCCATTTCTGCTAAAGAGGATTGAATTTGCGACCGATCACCCAACCCTTTCTTTGTTTTGGACAATTCTTGAAATGCCTCGATCGCCGCGCGGCCATTTCCCAGCGCAACACCAGCAATCCCCAAAGACAGCAATCCAAAAACCGGAAACTTATAAAGAGCGCCTGTTTCACGCGGCTCATCAGACACCAGTGAAACGGATCGCTGTTTTGGCACAAGACAGTCTTTGACTTCAAAATCACCCGACCCTGTACCCTTTAAGCCCATAACATGCCAAGTGTCATGCAGGACAACATCATCCGCCGGAAACATCATCATCCGCGTATCCGGCGCGCCTGATGGCAGGCGTAACATTTCGCCGTCTTGCCAAATCGTGCAACCGCCAGCAATCCACGTGCAATTGGCTGAGCCCGACCCCCACGACCACCGCCCTGAAACTCGGTAGTCATCACCCTCGATTACGGCCTTACCCATAGGGGCAAAGACGCCACCTGTAATAATCTCTGGGTCACCGTAAATTTCAACCGCCATATCTTTAGGTAAAAAGGCTGCGTTCAGCGCCGCAGTCGAAGCTATCATGGCGCACCACGCAGCGGCGGCATTCGAGAGCGCTATTCGCTCCAGACACTCTACAAATTCGGTTGGGGTTAATTCAGGACCATCAAGAGATTCCGGCGTGATCAATCTAAACGCGCCAGTCCGCGCTAGTTTCATGGCCAAATCAGCCGGCAATAACCGCGCCTCTTCCATTTCATCGGCTCTTTGCATTAGCTCATCACCGAGCGCATCAATTCCGGCTAATATTTTTTGCACATCAATCATAACATAGCTCTAGCAGGAAATCCGGCCTATTCCATCCCAGAGTTTTACGTTAAGGAGACCTATGATTTGGATATTACTTATTGTCAGCGCGCTCTGCGCCATGGTCTTTTTATTTGGACCTCTCTTAAAGGGTGACAACACAGCCGCTTCCAAGCCAGTCCTGGCGGGGATTGCGGGCCTATCTATGGCCGCCATCATTGGAATTTATAGTCAGTTCGGGCGGCCTGATCTGACAGGACCGGCAGAAAAACCTATTTCGCAAATTGACCAACAAGCCCCATCAGGACCTGAACTTGTGACCCAGCTTCAAACCCGGCTCACGCAAACCGGTTCAAAAGACCCCAAGGGCTGGCGGTTATTAGCCCGCAGTCAAATGCAAGTCGGTCAATATGAAGAAGCCCTGCAGACCTATGAGACTCTGGGAGAGATCACAGAGAATGACCCAGCTGTAACAGCAGAATATGAGCAGGCGCAAAAGTTCGTACAAAGACAGGCCATGATGGTAGAGGCCCAAACCATGGCGCCTGAAGACCGCCAAGCCATGATCAAAAACATGGTCGATGGACTGGCCGAGCGCCTCCACGCTGATGGCGGCCCGCCCGAAGAATGGGCCAAACTTATCCGCGCTCGTAAAGTATTAAAAGAAGACGAGCTACTCGCCGCTGATATTGAGCGTATGAAAAAGGCGTTTGAAGATCAGCCTGATGTAATTGAGCAAATATTGACCAAAGAATAAACAATCTTCGCGTCTGCCATCAATACATTGTTAATTACAATCCTGAACGCTTGTTTAGCGGACCCATTATATACTCCCCCGACGCAAATATTATGAAATGGTTGGAGTTCGCGGAAAATGGGAAAGCGTTTAAAAAAAATGCTGCACACCTATATCCGAGATAAAAGCGGACAATTTGCGGTTCATTTTGCACTGCTGGCTTTACCGTTATTGGGCGCCATTAGCTACGCGCTGGATTACAATACAGCTGTCTCTGAAAAATCCGATATTAAAAACGCTCTGGACACTGCTGTTCTGGCGGCGACAAACAACAATGCATTGACGCCCGTTCAAAAAGAAGCCTTTGCAATAGAATTTTTTAAAAAGAATTATGCTGGCAAGCTGGATATAGCACTGACGCCCAAGGCCGATGATCAACAGGTTGAAATGTCAGCTAATGGAACATCGCCCGTCACTTTAGCCGATATTATTGGACTTAAAGGCATTGATGTTGCCGCGACGAGCGCGGCCTTATTAACGACAAGTGATGTCATTTGCGTTTTGGCATTAGCGCCAAAACTCGATCGCGCTATTGAGTTTAAAGATGACGCCCAATTTAACGCACCGTCCTGTTCTGTTCAAACAAATTCGACCAGTTCATCGGCTTTATATTCCAGTGTATCAAGCAGGCCTGCGGCAAAGTCATTTTGTTCTGCAGGAGGTGCCAGCGGGCGGTTTGCATCCGTTGTCAAAAGTCAATGCACACAGATAGACGATCCTTATGAAAACTTGGCGGCTCCCTCTATCCCGCCAGGTTGTGGGCCCGACACAATCAAAGGCACTGGAAGTTTGAGTCCCGGTAATTTTTGCAACGGCCTAAAATTTGACGGAGCAAAAATCAAACTTGACCCCGGTGTTTACAATATTATTGGCGAACTTATTTTTACCAGCACATCTGAAATTTCGGGTACGGGTGTCACCTTCCTTCTGGATGGCGACACTACAAAACTAAAAATGGACAATTCCGCAAAAATTGACTTAACAGCCCCCAATACGGGAGAAACGGCCGGTTTGGTCTTTTGGCAAAAACCATCGCGCAAAAGAGGGTCCGTTCTCGCCGCCACAGAAAAAAGTGAAATTAGCGCTTCCGCCAGCGTTCGAATTGTTGGCACGGCTTATTTTCCGACCCAGGAACTGATCATTGCCAGTGATAATTCAATTGCGTCCCAATCTCCTGCGACATCCTTCATCGCCTATAATATCCAGTTTGCCGGGAAATCGAACACTATTGTCAATGTGGATCACGAAACCGGTGGCATCCCGCCGCTTTTACCGCGCTCGGATGAAGGTGTTCGCCTTATAGAATAGCAAGAGCCGTTGGTGAAAGCGATCTCTGCACAATTCCAAGAGAAGGCAGTTTGCTTAAGATGCAGTGATCTTTCGCCTCTATTGACGAAATAGGCCTGCCTCGCTACCCTTTTGCGAAAAGGGGCGGATATGGGGAATTATCGGTTTAGCAGCAAAATGCGGCGTGGCGTGTACTCATGGCTCCTGAGCGCTGTCATCTACACTCTATTATTACTCGGCCTTCCCGCTGCAAGCTTTGCCCAAGAAACAGATATGCCATTGGCCAGCGTCCCAAGCGAGCAAGACGCAAAGGCTGCGAGCGAAGAGCTCGACACACGAATTCAGCTCAAAGACTCTCTTCTATCACTTGGGCAAACTTTAGAAGCCAGGCGCACACGCCTTGGGGAGCTTTCAGATCAATTGCAGAAAACAGAAGACGAGGCCGAACAAACAGAGTTTCAGGGCGAGATAGACAAACTCACAGCCGAAATAACCCAGGCCGAGGGCGAGATCGAGATCGTAGTTTTGGGGCTGCTATCTCGGGAATTTACAGAAATTGGTGAAGAGCAAAACCAAACAGATAAATTTGATCTAGGCACCGAAGTCGGCGCAATTTTTCAACCCCTTATCGTATCCCTAGAAAGAGCGACCGAACCATCCCGCCGAATGGAACAACTGCGCCAGCTTTCCAAACAAACTAATCGCAAGCAAGAGATCGCCAATGCAACACTGGAGCACATCCAGCAGTTTAGATTAGAGAACGTCAAATACCCTGAGTATTTGGAACAGCGGCTCACGGGCTATGAAGAAAATTGGGGCACGCGCCTGCAAGAGTCTATCGACCTTGGCAATGCGCTGACCGAGCAACTAGATGCGGCGGAGCGCGCCAAGGGCAATACCTTAACGCGCTTTGCTGAAGACTTCGGGAATTTCGTGATAAACCGTGGCGCCAACCTTATACTCGCGCTAGGCGGCGGCTTAGGGTTTTTGATCCTTTGTCAATTCCTGCGCATTGGCCTAGCCAATGTTTACCGGCAGAAACGAACAGGGGTCGTGTCAGCGCCAGTGCGTATTATCGGCATGCTGATTTCCATGATTGGTATTGTCGGCGCTTTTGTAATCGCCATCACGATTTTCAACATTCGTCATGATTGGCTGATGCTCGCCATGAGCCTGCTTTTGGCGCTTGCTATCTCTTGGTCATTTGTACGGGCTCTGCCAACCATGATGGAAGAAACCCGCGTCCTGCTGAACCTGGGCTCCGTCCGCGAAGGTGAACGCACAATCGTGAACGGCCTACCTTACCGGATTGAGCGGCTCTCACTTTATTCTAAATTGGTGAATCCTGCGCTCAATGGCGGATCATTGATTTTTCCAGTCCGCGAGATGATCAATATGCATTCACGGCCCGTTATTGAAGGCGAAGCCTGGTTCCCCACAGAAATCGGTGAATGGATTGTCAGAGACGGCAAACATTACGAGATTACCAACCAATCACCTGAACATGTCATCCTAAAACGTCCCGGAGGCTCTGAAGACTTCGTCCCGGTACAAGAATTTTTGGATACCTTATTCGAAACCTTATCAGACGGTTATCGCCGCTCTCACATTATTGGCTTGTCTTATAACCATTTAGATATCGCATCAGATGTCATCCCAGGTATTCTCTCTAAGGCCGTTCGCAAAAGAGTGGCCGCGCGCATAGACACAGATTCCATTTTGGAAATCGAAACCCGCCTTGTGGAACTTGGGAGTTCATCACTTGATTTTAAAATTCTCGTCGATGTTGGTCTCGGCCAAGGCGAGCACTGGGAGAAAATCCGGACAGATATCGCCAATGGCGCCATCGATGCCTGTCTCGAAAATGGATGGGAAATCCCTTTCCCGCAATTGGTGGTGCATAAGCCGTCTTGAGGCGACGTTTCAAATTTCGTCATTACCGGGTTAATCCCGGTAATCCATAAGCGGTGATTTCAGATAATTTACCGAAAGACGGATTACCGCCACAAGGGCGGTAATGACGAAAGCATTTAACTCCAATTGCAAGCGGTTAAAACAAAAAATACTTGGCAAAGAAGGCGAAGAACGCGCCGATAGCAAACATTGCCACGCTGATCCACCAGATGATCCAGCTGACACGTCTTGTCCGTGTACAGGCTTTGGCTTTCACAGGGTCAGTGGGGCATGGCATAGAACGAGCGCGCCACTGCATAACGCCTGATGCGGCGAGCATAAGAGCGGCGAAAGCGAAGACATAGACTTTGTTCCTACCTAGCCAAGTGATCTGCGGGACAGTTTCAATCAGCCCTGCCATAACAGCGCCTGCGCCTATACTTACCAACAGCGCCGGTAAAGCGCAGCAAATCAATGTGCCCGTCGAGGTGAACAGGGATAGAAATGCGGGCAGGCTACTCGGAGAGTTAACCTCTGTTTGAGCTTCAGGGTTCATTCCCCTGCGTTTCTCTCAATCGAGACTAAAGAATAGCCAGATTTACGGATTAGTTTTTTAACCCTATCATCGTCAAGGGCTGCGCCGGCTTTTAAGGCGACCACGACTTCACCAGAGTTAAGGTCGACAGTGATATCATCGACAGCATCTTCCTTTTTAAAGACTTTGCGTAGGGCCTGAGCACAGAAGTCACAGACCAAGCCGTTCACTTTGGCGGTTATGGTTGAGGCTCCAATAGGCACAGGTGCCGCTTTCTCCGGCACGGCAGACATATCATGATTAGAATGATCCATGGCCGAATGGTCCATGGTTGCGTGATCCATATCGCCATGGTCCATTTTATCCATGTTAGAGTGATCCATAGCGCCAGAGTTCATATCAGAATGTTCCATCTTGCCATGATTTGAAACCGTTTGTTTCATTTGGGATTGGTCCATGAAATCATCAGGCTCATGCGCCGAAACGGGCGTAGCTATGAATGTCAGAGCGACCAAAGCGCCAGTAAATTTCATCAGGGACATATTATTTCCTTTTTAGTCATTAGAACCGGACAATCCAGTTGAGGAGGAATTCTTCGGACTCAATCGTGTAACCGAGTTCGACCATTTGAACGCCTTTAAAAAATCTTACGAGTGGCGTAATCGTACGGGGCTCATCAGCTTCAGGGCTATTATCCACTTGGAGCATGAACCATGTGTGAAGATCACCGTAATCGCCTATATAAGGCGCAACGCCGACCCGCGCGCTATGCGAGAGGCTTTCATTACCCGCAAAGTCACTCGCGCGCAGCTCATAGGATGTAAACCAGCGCCGGGTTTCCCAATCCGCCGCGATACTGGCAAAACCAGACAATTCAGGATCTTTATCACCAAATGGATCAGCTTGGCCGACGGCGACTTTACCATAGAGATTAGCTTGGCTGCCCTTGCCGTTCCAACGTTTGACCAGTCGGTTATATTGCAGGCCTGTAAACTGAATATCATCAGTCCAGTTGCGCTCCGTATAAAGACCGATAGAATCGCGGGCCGTGGGTGAATAATGTATATGCAAAGCAGAACGGTCGCCATTATTACGCTGCATCACGGTCCAGCCATCCGGATAGGACACCGGGCGCGCTTCGCTCACACTGGTTCCCGCGGCTAACGTCAGCAGAAGAGCGGCTAGGCGCAACTTTATCATTTTTTACGGCCGTCCAAAATGGCGACAAGTTCTGCAACTTTCGCCCGTCTTTGGTTCATGTCATCTGACTTAAGCGCGGTTTCCACACAGGTTTCCAGATGATCATCCAGCACAATACGCTCAAGGCTTGAGAGCGCCGCTTTGATCGCTTGAACCTGGCGAACGATGTCGATGCAATATCGATCGTCCTCAACCATTTTGGCCACACCGCGAACCTGGCCCTCAATACGGGCGAGCCGTTTCTTCGTCGATGTCTGTGTGTCTTCACGCATAATTATATACCCTGTTGGGGTATATACAGCACGATACCCCCAGGGGGTAAAGATATTAATGCAGGTATGACGAAGATGTAATCTTATGGTCAGTTGGCGGTTAGCTCACCTGTAGTTCCTTAGCGTCGAAAATTTTCATCTCTGGTTTCGCGGATACGCAGGCAGATAACGCCGCAACAAATTCTTGAGAGGCATCCAAAGCAAAGTGCTTCATTAAGGCCGGCATATCTTCCCAATATTCAACAAACACAAGGCGCATATCATTTTCACAATCAACCGACACATTATGATCCACACAGCCGGGCTCTTTGCGGGATCTCTGAACATGCTCCAAACTAAGCCTGAGCGCTTCATCCCGGTGTTCTGGCTTCGCTATTATACTGCCAATGACTATGATCATATTGTCGCCTCTGTTTTCATATAATTCATTTCGAACAGGAATACTACGACAGAGGCTTCGTTAAAAGGAGTTACCGCCCATTATTGCCTTTACCGCTACTATTCCCGTGCACATGACCGAAGCCAAGACCATTGCCATGAGTGTGTCCAAAGCCATGGCCATTACCATGAGTATGACCATCACCAATTTCATCCGTAATTAGGAAATTTGGCCCAAAGAAAAAGATATTGATTGGGTTTCTAACAACATATTGTAGACCATTCTGGTTATAGGAATTCACATAACCATCATAAGTGATTGAACTAGAAACACCTAAATTCAGCACAGCATAAGCCCAATCTAAAGCAGCATCATATTCCGTATATCCACCGACTTGATAGGTAGTGCCTGCGTTAAGAAGGGTTGGCGTGATAGGTTCACATCTAAAGTTATCGACCAATGGGCTGGATGACGTGACGATAGTCGAAACGATTTGATTCTGCGTTGTTGTATCGTAGAGCGCAACTTCATGATTTTGCGTCATGCCATCTCCATTACGATCATAGTAACAAAGCGACTTAATGGCGATATCCGTAATAGGCGTTACATTATAGGCATCAGTACCCGTCACTGTTGAGTAAAAGCTTGTGACTGACGCGTCTGGAAACTTGAGAGCTAATTCATCTGCAGCATTTGCAGTAATCCCCGTTGAAGCTAAGCCGAAAACGGTCACTGCTGCGGATGTGAAAAATTTATTTCTAAAACGTGATGCTGCAAACAATGTAAATTCTCCTAGGTTGTTTATAAACGTGCGAATTCTTCCCCGAATTGGCGACATGGAAACTAAAGACATAGGAATACAAAAAAGAAAATATCCCATATGGTACAAAACGCTTAGATTAATGAGTGCATGCCACTAGATTGCCCCGTGAAACAACCGCCAACACAAAGTCCCTAGACTATATCAGAAACATAGCTGAATTACGGCTATTGGCGACAAACCACATTGTTGGAGATTTGGGGCGAAGTTTGACTCCGTATAACAACTCATTTCCCAAAATACATGACCGCTCGATACTCAGGCAATAAAAAACCCGGCCCTCCAACAAAGGAGAACCGGGTTTTTCTAATTCAGTTTAAAGCAAAGACTAAGCGTCTTCATTTTCCATTGCCGCTGTGCGGGCATGATCAGCGGCGCCTTTAGCAGACTCGTCACGATCAACAAATTCGATCACTGCCATTGGTGCATTATCACCATAACGGAAACCGGCTTTCATGATACGGATATATCCGCCCTGGCGATCCGCGTAGCGAGGACCAAGGACATCAAACAATTTCTTGCTCATTTCCTTATTGCGTGTGCGCGCAATCGCGATACGGCGGGATCCAAGGTCACCCTTTTTAGCCAATGTTACAAGCTTTTCCACAAATGGACGAAGTTCTTTAGCTTTAGGCAAAGTCGTGACAATCTGTTCGTGCTCGATCAGGCTGGAAGACATATTAGCGAACATCGCTTTACGGTGCGACGCTGTTTTATTTAATTTGCGATGGGCAATGCGATGGCGCATGGCTGTATCCTCTTATTCTAAATACTAATTACTGACCTAGATACGGTCGTCATATTTCTTGGCTAGTTCTTCGATGTTTTCTGGTGGCCAGTTAGGCGCGTCCATACCTAGGTGCAGACCCATAGCCGCCAAAACTTCTTTGATCTCGTTAAGAGACTTACGGCCAAAGTTTGGCGTGCGTAGCATTTCCGATTCTGATTTTTGGATCAGATCACCAATGTAAACAATATTGTCGTTCTTCAGACAGTTCGCAGAGCGAACAGACAGCTCAAGCTCTTCGACCTTACGCAGAAGCGCTGGGTTAAAGTCTAGTTCAGGCTTATCAGCTTCGCGGACACTATCTTCTGGATCATCAAAGTTGACGAACACTTGGAACTGGTCTTGTAGAATACGGGCCGCAACAGCGATCCCATCTTCTGGCGTGACAGCACCGTTTGTTTCGATGTCGATAATCAGTTTATCATAATCAAGAACCTGGCCTTCACGGGTATCTTCAACGCGGTAAGCAACCCGCTTAACCGGTGAGTATAGCGCATCGATTGAAATCAAGCCGATAGGCGCATCTTCTGGGCGAGACGCCGCAGCAGGTACATAACCCTTACCAGTCGTAACTGTTAGCTCCATACGAAGCTCAGCGCCTTCATCCATGTTACAGATAACGTGCTCTGGGTTCAAAATCTCAACATCAGCTGTTTCTTCGATATCGGCGCCAGTTACGGGGCCAGATCCAGATTTCTTCAGCAAAAGACGCTTAGGACCTTCAGCGTGCATACGCACAGCGAGATCTTTAAGGTTTAGGACGATATTGGTAACATCTTCGCGAACACCCTGAATGGATGTAAATTCGTGAACAACGCCATCGATTTGAACGGCGCTAACAGCAGCCCCTTGCAAAGATGATAGTAGGACACGACGAAGTGAATTACCAAGTGTCATACCAAAGCCGCGCTCTAGCGGTTCAGCGGTGATAGTTGCAAAGCGTTCCGGTTCACGGCCTGGAATGATTTCCGGGTTGATCGGACGAATAAGTTCTTGCCAGTTCTTTTCAATCACAGTGTTGCCTCTTAAGGTCAAATGGCGGGCCATCACAAGGAGTGCCCGCACGAAAATTTTGTTTTCGAAGTTACCCTCGAAATATCTAAACGCGCCTGCTTATACTCGGCGGCGCTTAGGTGGACGACAACCATTATGCGGAATAGGTGTCACGTCACGGATTGTCGTGATGGTAAAGCCAGCAGCTTGCAATGCACGAACAGCGCTTTCACGACCAGAACCTGGACCGTTAACATTGACTTCAAGTGTCGTCATACCGTGCTCTTGAGCTTTACGAGCCACTTCTTCAGCAGCGACCTGAGCCGCGTAAGGCGTTGACTTACGAGAGCCTTTAAAGCCCATCATACCAGCACTACACCAAGAGATAGTATTACCCTGAGCATCAGTGATCGTAATCATAGTATTGTTGAATGTAGAATTCACGTGGGCAACACCCGATGTGATATTCTTACGGTCGGCGCGGCGAACGCGGCCTGGTTCTTTTGCCATAGTCGTTTCCTACTTCTTCTTACCAGCGATCGCGCGAGCGGGACCTTTACGGGTACGCGCATTTGTGTGCGTACGCTGGCCACGAACCGGAAGGCCGCGACGATGGCGCAGGCCACGATAATTACCCATATCCATCAAACGTTTGATGTTTTGGCTGCGGTCACGACGAAGGTCGCCTTCAACCATGAAATCCGCATCGATTGTTTCGCGAACTTGAAGGATTTCTGCATCCGTCAACTCGTTGACCCGGCGTTCAGCTGAGATACCAACTTTATCGCAAATAGCCTTCGAACCAGCAGGGCCGATGCCGAATATATATGTCAGCGCGATTACTACGCGCTTATTTGTGGGAATGTTTACACCCGCAATACGTGCCACATTGGCCTCCTTAAATCCGTTTTTGCTTAATATTGAAGCCCAAAACCTAGTAATGCCACACGAAAGTGGCGGCTTGTCTTCAACATCCGCAAGAAAGCGGTTCCTTAATGCCTGTACCCTGCTCAGTCAACAGGATTCAGACTCTTTTATTTACCAAAGAGACGGGCCCAAAAAGATTTAGGTTTTTCGGTCTTTCCGTTTCCATGGTTATCCAAAACACGCGCAATTGAGCCCGCGACTGTTTCTATATCCGCCATACCGTTAACTTCGGTCAGTTTTCCCTGAGCTGAGTAAAAAGGCAGCAGCGGAGCTGTATTTTCAGTATAGGCGTCTAGGCGCTTTTTAAAGGTCGCTGGATTGTCATCCGAACGCCCTTGTTCTTCAAAGCGCTTAGATATCCGCGTAATAATTGATTCGTCTTCAACGCAGAGCCGGATCACACTATCGACCTTTTGACCGCGCTTATTCAGCGCTACATCTAAAGCTTCGGCCTGTGGTACCGTGCGGGGAAAACCGTCAAAAATAAAGCCGGCGGCTTCTGGGTTACTATCCAGTTGATCTTCAATGAGCGCAATAACGACTTCATCAGAAACCAATTGACCCTCATCCATAATCTTAGCAACCTTCTTGCCCAAGTCAGATCCTGATGCTTTGGCGGCGCGTAGCATATCACCTGTGGAGAGCTGAATAAGCCCGCGATCAGATACAAGGCGTTTAGCCTGTGTGCCCTTACCAGCGGCGGGTGGTCCAAATAATACGAGGTTCATATCCGGTCCCTTATTTCTTACGCCGACGCATGCGGGACTTTTTGATCAGTCCCTCATATTGGTGAGCGATGAGATGGGACTGAATTTGCGACACGGTATCAAGGGTCACGGAAACGATAATCAATAGGCTCATACCGCCGATTAACATAGCGACAGACGGCGGAACACTACCGCTTTGAGCGATAACAATTTCCGGCACGACACAAACAAAGGCCACATAAAGCGCGCCGATGAATGTCAGCCGAGACAAGACATAAGATAAATACTCGGATGTACGCGCACCTGGGCGAATACCCGGTAAGAAGCCACCATTTTTCTGCAGATTCTCAGCAACGTCATCAGGTTTGAAAACATACGGCACATAGAAGAAACAGAAGAATATAATCAAAAGGCCATAAAGAGCCAGGTAGACAGGTGATCCGTAACCAAGAAAAGCCAAAAGACCTGTCAGCACGTCATTGGATTCACCGGGCTGTGCATTTGATAATGCGATCTGACCAGCGGTCGTTGGCAAGAGCAATAATGAACTTGCAAAGATCGGCGGAATAACACCTGGTGTGTTGAGCTTAAGCGGCATGAAAGAGCTTTCACCACCAAAGGTCTTACCGCCGGCCATTTGGCGTTTGGGGTATTGAACCAGTAAGCGACGCTGCGCGCGCTCAACAAAGACGATGACCATTGATAGAGAAATAAACAGCGCGATAATAAACAAAACCCATGTTCCAGAAAGGGAGTTATTCGCATTCAGCTGCAGGATTTGACCAATAGCTTTTGGAAGTTCAGCGACGATACCCGCGAAAATGATCAAAGAAACGCCGTTACCGACACCGCGTTCTGTCACTTGCTCACCCATCCACATCAGCAGCATTGTACCACCAACGAGAGTCACAACCGTGCTGGCTTCAAAGAATGCGCCAGGATTAATGACGACGCCATTTGATGAACTTAGGAAGCGCGCAATACCATAGGCCTGAAATGCCGCCAAAAAGACGGTCAAATAACGGGTATATTGGTTGATTTGCTTACGGCCTTGCTGGCCTTCTTTATCTAGCTCCTTCAGCGAAGGAATAGATCCCTTCATCAGGGTCATAATAATGGAAGCCGAAATATACGGCATAACGTTTAGAGCGAAAATCGCCATACGTTCTACGGCGCCGCCGGCAAATAGGTTGACGCGGTCTAGAAATCCGCCGCCGCCGCCAGTGCCCATGAGCTCTTGGAAGGCCGCAATATTAACACCGGGAATTGGAACATAAGTTCCGAATCGATAAATCACGAGAATGAATAATGTGAACAATAGGCGTTGCTGAAGCTCCTTTGCCTTAGCAAAGGTCCCCCAATTCATATTTCTGGCGAGCTGTTCGGAGGCTGAAGCCATAAGTCTATGTTCCCATATTAATGATTAAGCCCCTATATAGGGGCTTATCTTCGGAATTAAAGGTCGCCCAGCTTTCCTTCGTTCTTAGCAAGTAGATAATAGAAGCTAACACGGTCTTTCATGCGCTGCTTAGCAGCTTTCATTTCATCGCAAACCGCCATAACTTTGGCATCAAGCGCTTCATTATCATCTTTTAGGCCCAATTTCTTTTTCAAAAAATTGTCGCGAACGGTATTACGCTCTGTTTCGTCAGTACAAGACACATATTTAGAATCGCGGTCATTGAGTGACGCGCCCAAATATTTTGTAATTGCCATGACAACAGCTTCATCAGCTTTCGCGTCATATTTCTCTTTAATGTTTTCGAAATATGGGACGTGCTTGTCGTAATCACTAGACGCTTTTTCTGCCTTCTTGACCGGAGCCTTTTTACCAGGCGCTTTTTCAGCTTTAGGCGCAGCTTCTGGTTTCGCAGCAGCCTTAGCCGGCTTTGCAGCGGCAGTTTTTTTAGCCGCAGGTTTCTTTACCGCCTTCTTAGCTGGCTTGGCATCGTCATCAAGCTTAGCACGAACTGGCTTAACGTCAGTAATCGTGACGGAGCCCTTGGCACCTTCAACAATTTTAGTCGCGCCAGCCGTCGCACCGCCAACAATCAATTTGACAGCTTTGGACAGCTCGCCGCCGCCGATTAGACGCACACCATCATGAGCACGGCGCATGACGCCCGCTTTGACAAGTGCTTCAGCATCGATCGTCTTGGATAGGTCAAGTTTGCCAGCCTGAATAGCACGCTCAAGAGTGGCGATACTAAGCTCAGCCCAACGCTTCCGGTTTGGTTTATTAAAACCACGCTTTGGAAGGCGCATATGGATTGGCATTTGGCCGCCCTCGAAGCCTTTAATGGCTACACCAGAGCGAGATTTTTGACCTTTGACACCACGGCCGCCAGTTTTACCTTTACCGGAACCAATACCACGTCCAAGACGTGTCTTGGATTTAGTAGCACCCGGGTTATCTCTTAATTCGTTCAAACGCATGTCGTTCTCCAGAAGGCTCTACGTTTAGAGCCTCAAATTTTACTCTTCGACGATCTTTACCATGTGCGAAACTTTATTGATCATACCACGTACAGACGGAGTATCTTCAAGTTCGCGCACGCGACCGACTTTACCCAGTCCCAAACCCACAAGAGTTTGGTGCTGGTCTTTTGGGCGTCGGATCGAGCTTCCGGTCTGACGCACTTTAAGTGTTTTCTTAGCAGCCATGATATGTTCCTTAGCTAGCAGTATCTATAGCTTCAGGGGCGCTGGCGCCGTCCTGACGGCGACCAACAAGGTCTCCAACTTTTTTGCCGCGCTTAGAAGCTATCATCCGAGGGCTCTCAGCAAACTTAAGTGCATCGAACGTGGCCCGAACCATATTATAAGGATTAGATGTCCCAATAGATTTACCAACAACATCCTGAACGCCGAGACATTCAAGCACTGCGCGCATTGGACCACCGGCAATAACACCAGTACCTGGAGGCGCTGCCCGCATAACAATTTTACCGGCGCCGTGGCGACCTTTCAAATCGTGATGCAATGTCCGGCCTTCACGTAGAGGAACACGGATCATTGTGCGTTTAGCTTCTTCAGTCGCCTTACGAATGGCTTCTGGCACTTCACGGGCTTTACCCTTACCAAAACCAACACGGCCTTTTTCATCACCAACAACGACAAGAGCGGCGAAGCTCATATTACGGCCACCTTTTACAGTTTTCGCAACGCGGTTAATGTGAACCAAGCGATCGATAAATTCATTGTCTTCATCGCGATCACGACGTCTATTATTTTCACGTGCCATGATAACTCCTAAAACTTCAATCCGGCTTCACGAGCCGCTTCAGCGAGGGCCTTAACGCGGCCGTGATAAAGATAACCACCTCGGTCAAAGATTACATCTTCGACTTTAGCTTTTTTACCGCGCTCAGCGATCAAAGCACCAATCCGCGCAGCGGCGTCGATGTTTGAGCCCTTTTGAGCTTTATCCTCAAGTGTTGAGGCCGATGCCAAAGTTGTACCCGTTGCATCATCAATGATTTGCGCAGAAATATTCTTGCTGCTGCGGTGCACTGAAAGGCGCGGACGGCCATTGGCGTGTTTTTTCAAACGGCGACGGACACGTTGTGCGCGGCGCTTTGTATTTTCTAATGCAGTCTTCATGGCTTACTTCTTCTTGCCTTCTTTACTACGGACATATTCACCAACATAGCGAACACCTTTGCCTTTATAAGGCTCTGGCTTACGGTATGATCGGATTTCAGCTGCGACTTGACCAACTTTTTGTTTGTCAATTCCGCTGACGATAATATCAGTGGGTTTAGGCGCTTCGATGGTGATGCCAGCCGGGGCTTTATAGACAACATCATGTGAAAAGCCGAGCTGAAGCGTAAGCGTGTCGCCTTGTGCTTGCGCACGATAACCAACACCTCTGAGCTGTAGCTGTTTTTTGTAACCTTCAGTCACGCCCGTGATCATGTTTAGAACCATAGTTCTAGTCATTCCCCACATGGCTTTGGCTGTTTTATCGTTTTCATCAGCAGGCGTCACTGTAAAAGTAGCGTCTTTCAATGTACCAACGATTGAGGCAGGCAGCTTAAACGAAAGCTCACCCTTAGCGCCCTTAACAGCAACAGTTTGACCATTAACGGTCATCGTTACAGCACTTGGGACTTCAATAGGTTGTTTTCCAATACGAGACATAATTCAATTCTCCCCTAAGATACTTGGCAGAGGATCTCGCCGCCGACATTATTTTCGCGGGCAGCGTGGTCACTCATGACGCCTTTAGGGGTGGATAGAATGGCAATGCCAAGACCGTTACGGATTTGCGGCAGGCTCTTCACTGAAGAGTAGACACGACGTCCAGGTTTTGAAACCCGCTTAATTTCGCGGATAACGGCTTCACCTTCAAAATATTTAAGTTCGATTTCAAAAGCTTTGAAACCGTCTTTTTCGACTTCGGTATATCCGCGAATAAAGCCTTCATCGATTAAAACATCGAGAACGCGGCCACGCAGATTAGAGGCAGGCGTTGAAACATTGTTCCGTCCACGCATGATCGCGTTACGGATACGTGTGAGCATATCGCCCAGAGGATCACTAAAAGACATATTCTCCCCCTACCAGCTAGATTTAACCAAGCCTGGGATCAGACCTGCAGAACCATATTCGCGAAGCGCGATACGGGACATTTTCATTTTACGGTAATAACCGCGCGGACGACCCGTAACCTGACAACGGTTACGAACCCGACTTGGGGCAGAATTACGCGGTAGCGCAGCTAGTTTAAGCTGGGCACCAAAACGCTCTTCGACCGGAAGGTCTTTATTACGGGCAATATCTTTTAGCATAGCGCGCTTAGCGGCATATTTTGCCACGAGACGCTGACGCTTCATATTGCGCTCTATTGCACTTACTTTAGCCATTCATTTTACTCCTTATGCGAAGTCGAACCTTAGGTTCGTACTTGCTTAGCCTGCTGCGTTAGTTGCGGAAAGGGAATCCCAACTCTGCCAGCAGTGCCTTGGCTTCTTCATCAGTTTTGGCGCTTGTTTGCACCACAATATCCATACCCAGAACAGAATCGACAGAGTCGTAATTAATTTCTGGGAATACGATATGCTCTTTCAGGCCCATAGCATAATTGCCATTGCCATCAAAACTCTTACCATTCAGGCCGCGAAAGTCACGAACGCGTGGAAGCGCGATATTGACCAAACGATCCATAAATTCATACATACGGTCACGACGTAAAGTTACCTTAGCACCGATCACCATATCTTCACGTAGCTTAAAGCCAGCGATAGATTTCTTAGCTTTAGTCGGAAGGACTTTTTGACCAGCAATCAGTTCAAGATCAGCGATAGCTGCTTGGACTTTTTTCTTGTCGCCAACACCTTCACCGATACCCATATTGAGAACAATCTTCTCAACTTTAGGAATCTGCATGTCACTCGTATAAGAAAACTTTTCTCTTAAGTTTTTACGAATTTCGTCACGATAAATCGCGGACAAACGGGGTTCATAAGGTTTAGTCATCGATAACCTCACCGGATTTCTTGGCCACACGGACCTTTTTACCATCTTTCAAAGTCGTAAAACCAACACGGGTTGGCTTGCCATCCTTTGGATCTAAATGCGCGATATTGGAAACATGAATGGGCGCTTCGAAACTACGAATACCACCATCTGGGTCCCACTGCGTCGGGGCGACATGGCGTTTCACCATCTTCACGCCTGAAACGATCACACGGCTTTCCTTAGGGAAAACCTTCGTGACTTCACCCTTGCGGCCTTTATCTTTGCCGGTCAGGACGATCACGTGATCACCTTTTTTAATCTTAGCGGCCATTTTACAGCACCTCCGGAGCCAAAGACACGATCTTCATCAGATTTTTAGTCGGGCTGCTTTTCGCGCGAAGTTCACGCGGCACAGGGCCAAAAATCCGTGTGCCGAGGGGCTCACCATTTGTATTGATGATGACAGCAGCATTTCCATCAAAACGAATGACAGAACCGTCAGCCCGTTTGATATCTTTTCTGACGCGAACAACAACGGCTCTACGTACATCACCTTTTTTAACTTTACCGCGCGGAGCGGCTTCTTTGATTGATACAACGATCACATCGCCAACAGAGGCGTAGCGTCGCTTAGACCCACCCAGCACTTTAATGCACTGAACGCGGCGGGCGCCGGAATTATCGGCTACATCTAGATTTGTCTGCATTTGTATCATGCGACGTCTCCCTTGAGCTAAAGCCCGATAGTCAGTTGCCTAATTGGCGACAACTTCCCACCGCTTGAGTTTACTTTTTGGCGGACATTCGATGATACGAACCATGTCCCCCACCTTGTGCACATTCGTTTCATCATGCGCGTGATATTTTTTCGACCGACGAATCGTCTTCTTGAACAGTGGGTGCAAATAAGCACGCTCGACTTTAACAACAATCGTTTTATTGCCTTTGTCTGAAACAACCGTTCCCTGTAGGATACGTTTTGGCATCTTGACCTACCCGTTCGCTTTAGCAGCGGCTTTTTTAGCAGCTTGCAATGTTTTAACACGAGCAACTGCTCGGCGGATTTCACGAACCCGCGCCGTTTTTTCCAACTGGCCAGTAGCCTTTTGGAAGCGCAGATTAAATTGCTCTTTCTTCAGGGCAACAAGCTTATCACCTAATTGGTCATCGCTTAGGGCCCGAAGGTTTTCGACGTTCAAATCTTTATCAGCCATGATCGCCTCTCTATTCGCCTGGACGGGTGACAATTTTGCACTTCACTGGAAGCTTAGCTGCGCCAAGGCGCAAAGCTTCACGAGCGACTGCATCAGTAACACCGTCAATTTCAAACATGATCCGACCGGGTTTGACTTTACAAGCCCAAAATTCGACCGAACCCTTACCTTTACCCATCCGAACTTCGGTTGGTTTTTTCGTTACCGGCACATCCGGGAAAATCCGGATCCATACACGGCCAGAACGCTTCATATGACGCGTAATGGCCCGACGTGTTGCCTCAATTTGACGTGCCGTAACACGTTCAGCTTCTAAAGACTTTAGACCATAGGATCCAAAAGCGAGAGATGTCCCGCCTTTAGCAACGCCTTTGATCCGGCCTTTGTGAGCTTTGCGGAATTTAGTCCGTTTCGGCTGTAACATGACTCAATCCTCTAATTTCTTGGACGACGATCGCCGCCGCGTGAACGATCATTGCCGCGAGGGCGATCATTTCCGCGTGAACGTGTGTCACCCTGCTGGTTCATACGCTTTTCATGCGCATAAGGGTCGTGTTCTAAAATTTCACCCTTATTGATCCAAACCTTAATTCCAATAATCCCGTAAGCCGTCAAAGCTCGCGCAACACCATAGTCGATATCGGCGCGCATTGTGTGGAGTGGCACAGAACCTTCCTGATACTGCTCAACCCGAGCAATTTCAGCACCGCCAAGGCGGCCGCCAACTTTAATTTTACAGCCAATCGCGTTCATACGCATAGCAGACTGCATCGCCCGTTTCATAGCACGGCGGAAAGACATACGGCGCTCAAGCTGCTGAGCAATACCTTCAGCAACAAGGTTAGCATCGACTTCTGGCTTACGAACTTCAACAAGATTGATGAAGACTTCGCCGTCTACCATTTGGGCTACTTTCTTCCGTAGCTTTTCGATGTCACCACCTTTTTTACCGATCACAACTCCCGGACGAGCCGTGTAAATTGTAATGCGGCACTTTTTGTGCGGACGTTCGATGATAACGCGAGAAACAGACGCGTTTTTCAGCTCACCCTTCAAGAAAGTACGGATCGCGATATCTTGGTGTAATAAATCACCATATTCAGCCGTATTGGCATACCAGCGAGATTCCCAAGTCCGGTTAATACCAAGACGCAGTCCAATTGGATTAATCTTCTGACCCATTACGCGGCCTCCTCAACAACTTCACGGACGACAATAGTCAACTCGGAAAATGGCTTCAGAATCTGAGCACCGCGGCCACGAGCTCGGGCACGGAAACGCTTCATCACTAGATTTTTACCGACATAAGCTTCGGAAACAATCAGGCTATCAATATCAAGACCGTGATTGTTCTCAGCATTGGCAATCGCGCTTTCAAGGCACTTTTTAACATCGTGAGAAATCCGCTTAGGTGAAAACGTTAGATCAGCCAAAGCCTTCTCAACTTTTGCACCACGGATCATTTGAGCCACCAAATTCAATTTCTGAGGGCTAGTACGAACCATTTTAAGTTTCGCCATGGCCTCATTATCAGCCACGCGGCGTGGGTTATTAGATTTTGACATAACTATTTCCGCTTCGCTTTTTTATCTACGCCGTGACCATAATAAGTCCGTGTAGGGGCGAATTCACCAAGTTTGTGCCCAACCATATCCTCGTCAATCATGACAGGGATGAATTTGTGGCCATTGTGGATCTGAAATGTCAAACCAACAAATTGAGGCATAACCGTTGAACGACGTGACCAAGTTTTGATCGGCTTCTTGCGGCCTTCGGCGTGGGCGGCGTCGGCCTTTTTAAGGAGGTATCCGTCAACAAACGGACCTTTCCATACTGAGCGTGGCATAACCGGCTCTCCCTAGCGTTTCTTCTTCGCGTGGCGCGAACGAATGATAAATTTGTCAGTGGCCTTGTTAGACCGTGTCTTGGCACCCTTAGTTGGCTTACCCCAAGGGGTAACCGGGTGACGACCACCGGATGTCCGGCCTTCACCACCACCATGTGGGTGATCAACCGGGTTCATGGCTACGCCTCGAACCTGAGGACGTTTGCCAAGCCAGCGTTTACGGCCAGCCTTACCAAGATTGATGTTCATGTGATCCGGGTTTGAAACCGCACCAACAGTCGCAAGACAGGCCTGGTGAATCATACGCATTTCGCCAGACTTCAAACGAACCTGAGCATAGCCAGAATCGCGACCAACGAGTTGAGCATAAGTACCAGCAGAACGGGCGATTTGACCACCCTTGCCTGGCTTCATTTCAACATTATGAATAATTGTACCGATTGGCATGACACGAAGGGACATCGTATTGCCCGGCTTCACATCCGCCTTGTCTGATGACACGATCTTATCGCCAACAGCAAGGCGTTGCGGTGCAATAATATACGTCTTTTCACCATCCTTATACTCAACAAGAGCAATAAAGGCTGTCCGGTTCGGATCATATTCAAGACGCAGAACTGTCGCATCCATATCACGCTTAGAGCGTTTAAAATCGATTTTCCGGTAAAGTTGCTTATGTCCGCCGCCCTGGCGACGCATAGTGATGCGACCAGTATTGTTACGACCACCTTTTTTGGACTGACCTTCAGTCAGAGCCTTTTCAGGACGACCTTTATAAAGATGAGACCGGTCAACCTGAACCAAGTTCCGGCGTGACGGTGATGTCGGGTTAAATGTCTTTAAAGCCATTGTTTTCCCCTACAATCCAGATGCGATGTCAATTGTGTCGCCATCTTGCAGAGTAACAACAGCTTTTTTAACATCCTTGCGTCGCCCAGGGATGCCCCGGAAGCGCTTAGTTTTACCTTTAACACGAAGGGTGTTCACAGCCGTAACTTTGACTTTGAACAAACTTTCAATCGCGTCTTTAATTTCAGTTTTATTGGCGTCAATGGCGACCTCGAAAACCACTTGGTTATTCTCAGAAAGAATAGTGGACTTCTCGGTGATTACCGGAGCAACGACAACATCGTAATGACGGGCAGCTACGCTCATTTTAAACGAGCCTCCAAATCTTGGACGGCCTGGGTCGTGAGAACCAATGTGTGACGACGAAGAATGTCGTAAACATTAGCGCCCTGACTTGGCAGAACGTCGAGGTTAGGAATATTGCGGGCAGCTTTGGCAAAGTTTTCATCGATGGAAACACCACCAACAATCAAACCATTCGTGATACCCAATTTTTCAAGTGTCTTGCGAAGATCCGCCGTTTTAGGCGACTTAGCAACCACATCATCTAAAACGATGAGTTCTTTAGCGGTAACTTTTGCTGAAAGAGCATGACGAAGCGCAAGACTGCGAACTTTTTTCGGCAAGTTGAACGCATGTGAACGAACACGAGGTCCATGCGCTTTACCACCACCACGGAACTGAGAAACAGATCCGTTACCGTGACGCGCCGTACCGCCGCCCTTTTGAGCACCAATACGTTTAGTTGTTTTCTTCACATCACCACGTTCTTGAACTTTGTGAGTTCCAGCTTGGCGTTTAGCCAGTTGATAACGCACCATGCGGTGTAGAATATCTTTGCGGGGCTCGAGACCAAAAACGCCATCATCAAGCGTTACGGACCCAGACTTTTTCGCGTCTAATGTTTGAACGTCCATTTTCATGACTATTCTTCCTCGCCTTTAGCAGCCTTTTTAGCAGCTGGCTTAACAGCTTTTGGCTCGCGAAATTTACCAGGCATTGGAAGATCCGTAACTTTCGTGCCTTTAACAGCATCACGAACTTCAACCCAGCCCCCTTTTGATCCAGGAACAGCGCCTTTGATCAACAAAAGACCACGCTCAACATCAACACGCGCAACAACGACGTTTTGCATCGTCCGGCGACGTGCACCCATGTGACCAGCCATTCTCTTGCCTTTGAAAACCTTACCAGGATCCTGACACTGACCGGTTGAACCATGGGAACGGTGAGAGATAGAAACACCGTGCGTCGCGCGAAGACCGCCAAAATTATGACGCTTCATCGCACCGGCAAAACCCTTACCGATTGACGTACCTGAACAATCAACCTTTTGGCCAACAACAAAGTGATCAGCCGTAATTTCAGATCCAACACCCATAAAAGTGTCGTCATTAACGCGGAATTCAACCAGTTTTTTCTTAGGCGTTACATTCGCCTTCGCAAAACGCTCACGCTCAGCCTTGGACACGCGCTTAGCTTTCGCCTCGCCAGCACCAAGCTGAAGCGCAGAATAACCGTCACGTTCAGTTGTTTTATGAGCCACAACCTGACAACCCTCTAGAGACAAAACAGTCACTGGAATGTGGGCGCCATCTTCGGCATAAACTCGGGTCATACCCAGTTTTTTAGCAATTACTCCAGAGCGCATCTTATGCTCCCAGCTTAATCTCAACATCCACACCAGCAGCAAGATCGAGCTTCATCAAAGCATCAACAGTTTGCGGTGTCGGATCGACAATATCAAGCATCCGCTTATGTGTGCGGATCTCGAATTGCTCGCGAGACTTTTTGTTTACGTGCGGTGAGCGATTCACCGTGAACTTTTCAATACGTGTAGGCAAAGGAATCGGGCCCCGTACTGTCGCGCCTGTGCGCTTAGCAGTGGACACAATCTCCGCAGTGGAGTTATCCAGAATGCGGTGATCGAAGGCTTTTAGCCTAATGCGAATATTTTGACTTTCCATAACTTAATCCAGTTTTCGGGTCCGATTAACGCTGTCAAACAACTCAAAAGAGCCGCTCAAAAGAGCGACCCCAATTTACTTTACTCTACGATTGTAGCTACAACACCAGCGCCAACAGTGCGGCCGCCTTCACGGATAGCGAAGCGAAGCTTCTCTTCCATGGCGATCGGCACGATCAGATCAACGTTTAGCTCTGCATTATCACCAGGCATAACCATTTCTGTGCCTTCGTTCAATGTCACAACACCTGTCACATCCGTTGTACGGAAGTAGAACTGAGGACGGTAGTTTGTGAAGAACGCTGTGTGA
>JABABK010000039.1 GCA_014238285.1 Hellea sp. | reverse complement strand
CCTAGTGGCCCCTTATATAACAGGAGGCAGGTGGAAGCTTTGTCCGATCGACCCACACGTCCTCTGAGCTGATGTAACTGCGCGAGTCCAAACCGCTCCGCATGCTCGATGACAATAACGGTTGCATTGGGCGCATCAACACCGACCTCGATCACGGTTGTTGCCACAAGTACATCTATATCGCCAGATTTGAACTGTTCGGTAACGCGGTCTTTTTCTTCTGGTTTCATCCGGCCATGGACCAAGCCAACACGGCTACCAAAATGGGCCGTTAATTCTCTGTGACGATCTTCCGCAGAGGACAGATCAATTAGATCGCTATCTTCAACGAGCGGGCAAACCCAATAGACTTGATTGCCTTGCTCTATAGTGCGGCCAACACCTTGGATTACATCATCCAGTCTTTGCAGGGGCAAAATGCGCGTTTCTATCGGTTTCCGTCCGGCAGGCTTTTCATCCAGTTTTGAAACATCCAAATCACCATATGCCGTAAGCGCGAGGGTGCGCGGAATAGGCGTTGCCGTCATAATCAACAAGTCCGGCGCATGACCTTTTCGTGTCAGTTTTAATCGATCATGAACGCCAAAGCGGTGCTGTTCATCTATTATGACAAGCCCAAGATCGTGAAACTCAACAGTCTCTTGGAACAAAGCGTGGGTTCCAATAATGACATCGATATAGCCCTCCGCCAGACCCGTCAAAAGAGCGGCGCGAGGTTTGCCTTTATCTCGGCCTGTTAGAGCTTCAACGGTCAAGCCTGCAGGTGCTAACAGTTCTTTGAAGCTCTGAGCATGTTGTCTGGCCAAAATTTCTGTCGGCGCCATTAACGCGATTTGCACTTTGGATTCGGCTGTATATGCCGCCGCCATAGCTGCTACAAATGTTTTACCGGAGCCCACATCGCCGTGCAGTAAGCGCGACATACGATAAGGCGATTTCAAATCTGCTAGAATTTCATCAAATGCACGTTCCTGAGCGCCCGTTGGCTTAAATGGCGCGCCGGCCAAAACCTCTTTGAGGTATTCTCCTTTAGTCTCAAGTGCGCGGCCTTGTCTCTTGCGGGATGTCTCACGCACCAAAGCCATGGCCAGTTGTTTGGCCAGAAGTTCATCATAAGCCAATCTTTCACGAATGGGTGAACCTGCTTTCACATCAACAGGATGCTCCGGTTTATGAAGATGAGAGAGGGCGTTGTTAAAATTCGGCCAGTCCTGCTGCACCAAAAACCGTTCGTCTTGCCACTCCGGCAATTCAGGTACTTTTTCAATGGCTTGCATCATGGACTTACGCGCGACCTTTTGCGATAGGCCTGCGGTTAAAGGGTATTGGGTTTCATAAAGCGGTAGCTCACTTTCTTGCTTCGGCGAGAGCACATAATCCGGGTGAGTCATTTGGATGTTAGGCCCAAAGAACTCCACCTTGCCCGATATCAAACGTACTGAACCTTCTGGCAGAATTCGTTTTAAATAATCCGCGCGAGCTTGAAAGAAGCCGAGGGTCAGATCACCCGTTTCATCAAACACTCTGATTTTATAGGGGTGCCGACGATTTGACGGTTGATTGTGGCGTCCTACAGTTACGGTAAATGTGCAAATTTCATCCTGAAGCGCACCTGCAATGTGAGGACGGTAACTCCGGTCAATCATATTACTCGGGGGCGTAAAGAGCAGATCTTTGATCCGCGTCCCCATGGCCCGCCCCAAAGCTTCCCGCACGCGGTCACCCACGCCGTTTAAAACAGTCACATCAGCAAAAAATGGAAATAGAACGTCAGGCCGCATAAGTCAGATTTTGGAGTAGAATGACGAAGAGGGCAAGATGATATAGGACGTTACTATAAAGGCTTGGTGTGGAAGAACCGCACCTTTAACCCGCCATGAGCTATTGGCGGACTTAACGGCTGCCACGGCAATTGGGTTTCCTTGGCTAAGTTCATATCTGACGTAACCATACCGACACGCCAGCCCGTGAAGCGCTCGCGCATGACATCACCAAAAGCCGTGTAAAGCGCAACAAGGTCTTTCTTCTTACCCACACGTTCACCATAAGGCGGATTAACGACCACGAGTCCTGGCGGACCTTCGGGGCGAACAATCGCAGAAATCGGAATAGGACGAAATTCGCAAATATCATCAACACCTGAGCGCGCAGCATTTTCATTAGCCATGCGAATGACATTCACATTGCGGTCTGATCCGTAAAATTTTTGGTCAGTTTCAGCGTTCATCCAGTTCTTTTTCATATCTTCAATAATATCCGCGTCATAGCTTGCGAGTTTTTCAAACGAAAAACGTCTGGTTCGTCCCGGCATTAAAGTGCGTGCAATTTCTGCCGCTTCTATGATCAAAGTCCCTGACCCGCACATGGGATCCATCACAGGCTCATTACCAGTATAGCCGCAGGAGCGCAGCAATAATGCTGCCATAGTTTCGCGCAGAGGTGCCTTACCCATGGCTTGTTTATGGCCGCGCTTGTGAAGGCCTATGCCTGATGTGTCGATAGAGAACATGACATTATTATCATCAATCCGTGTCTTGATGATAATTTCTGCTTCGTCCATAGAAGTGGCTATGGGCGATCCAAATTCCTCGGTAATCGCGCGCTCTATGCGCTCTATAGCGGCGCCGGCATGATAAATTTTGCTTTTACGATTAGTAACGACTTCGACTTTTACTTTGTGGCCGGACGTCAAATATTGACCCCAAGGAAACTTACGGGATCGTTTATCAAGCTGCGCCAAATGGAAAGCGCGAAAACCTACAATACGGGCTAAGATTTTTGAAGCACCTCGCAGGGTTAAATTCGCACGCCAAACTTCTGGCCAACCGCCTGTAAAACTTATTCCGCCTCGCATTCTTTTGATATCAGCGAATTTTGCTTCCTCAATTTCCGCCAGTAAATACCCTTCCAGTCCGGGTGCGCACGCGGCGAATATTTCGAAACTTGATAAGGAATCTGTGGGTTGTTGAGACATGGGCAGCTTGTGGCACAAGCAAACCCATGGAACAATTGGTAATCAAGTCGAGTATTTATTCAAATCACGGACAATCGGACGGAGCGGGCGGACCAGTGGGAGCAGGGTTTGCTAATTTCCTTACTTGTACTGGACAAGCACCAGCGAGGCAGGGCAATGCCCAGTCTCTAAGGTCTGTATAGAGTGTTGGTCCAGGCGCTAGGACCTCCATATTCCTAATTTGATTGGTTGTTCTAAATGTTACGTGCCGACCGCAATTGGGGCTCAGAACTGAAAGAGTTGGACGCGTCGATGCAGCCGCTAACATACCGTCACGCGAAATAATTGCCATGTTTTGATTAGCAGGAGGTGCTAGCATGGTGAGGAGCTTAGTGGCGGTAGCTGTGTCTCTTTGTGACGTTCGCTGCATAGTTGGTGTTGTAATGTGGAATCTTTGCAAACGGTATTGATCAAAACAAGGACGATCATTAGCACCGATTCCTGGATTTGCAGTCTTGCAACTAACATCAAGGGCCGTATCATTAACACTATGAAACTGGCGTGCTTGCTCAGTGGCAAGGTCCATCATTTGATTGTAGCTCGGAGTTGCCGTTAAAGACGTATAGCTAATTCTTGGATCTTGCATATCTATTGAGGCACCAGCATCAAGAATGGAAACAACGTCGGCATCTGAATATCTAGCTGCAATTCTGTCCAAATGTGAACGAACACCGCTCGCTCCGGCACTGTCTCCTGATATCAGAATATGGTTTGCCAAAGTCAATGGCGGCATTTGATAACTTGGAGCGTCTACGACCCCGCCGGCCCAAACCCCGCTATCAAGCGCGTTAAACGCCGCTTGCGTGATATGCTCTCCCATAAATGCGATCTTTGAAACATAAGCGGGATCATCGTCCGGGTCTATAGACACCGCCGTACCTGCCGGGGCGGAGCCTATCCAACCATCTGAACTGCAATAACCCAGCATAACTTGATTGGCGGCGGCAAATTGATTGGATGGATGGTCCATGAATAGACCTTCGCCCTCAATGGCATCAACATAACCACGCGAACTCATCTGTCCGGGTTTATCAAAAATCCTAGTACCAGGTGCATTGCACCAACGATTGGCGCAATCTTCAAACTTTTTGCATGAGCCGCCGCCTTTAAAGTGAATGTGATAGGCGTCGCTCAGTTGATTATCTTGCCCGCCCCAGCTGGCGGACGCACGACGAACAAACATGACAGCTTGGGAGCCATCATTACAGACCGCGCTGGGGTGTGTCAGTACGACCTTAATTAGAGGGCGCGTTGGGCTGCCTGCCACCCATGTGCGATGTTCACCACTCCATATCGGGCTAGTTCCGGGTGCTGGAAGCGGGGTGGGACA
This sequence comes from Hellea sp., assembly GCA_014238285.1. Lineage (GTDB taxonomy): Bacteria > Pseudomonadota > Alphaproteobacteria > Caulobacterales > Maricaulaceae > JACOMS01. The sequence continues at coordinate 28,387 of JABABK010000039.1, read as the reverse complement.
AAAATTTTCTACAAGTGCTGGAGAGGCTGGTGTCGAAATTATCTGTCCCTGGCAAGCTGTTACCAATGAAATTGTCATCACAAAAAAAATGCATAATATACGCGTAGAAAAAGTCATAACGGCCCCGCCTGAATAAATTGAACGTAAACTCCATTATCATTTTTTGTGGAAAATCCGTGTGAGATTAATCACGGTTTAGAATGTTAGGTAAACCCCATTGCACCTAACACGCACGCCGCCTATAGAGACGCTCACTTAGGCTTAGCGCGTGAATCATGACTGAGAACGAAAAAAAAAGATTGCTTTACCGGGCAAATTATCGGGGCTTTAAAGAGGCCGATATAATGCTGGGCGGGTTTTTGAAAGCTCACATTAGTGAACTCTCCGACGTAGAGTTACGGCAGTTTGAAGAGCTTCTTGAAGCCCGCGACCATGACATTTATGCTTGGATTACCGAGAGTCTTCCGGTTCCCGAAAAACACGATACACCGCTACTCGCTCAAATCCGTCAATACCGTCCGACGTTTTAATGCTTCAGCTCCAAAGATATGTCAGCACTGAGCCTAAGCTCACGGCCGCAGGTCTACCTGAAGGGCTAGACGCGCATATCTTTACACGGGCTGTTCGTAAAAGAGGAACAGCTTCGCTATTCATAGCCAGAGATGACAGCCGGGCTTCAAGCTTTATGGCGGCATGTCGATTCTTTGCGCCGGATATTCCGGTAATTTCTTTACCGGCTTGGGACTGCTTGCCGTATGACAGAGTTTCGCCCAGCCGGCTAATGGCTGCTCGTCGGAGTGCTGCGCTATATACGTTGACACAAATTGATCAGAACAAACCGTTTATCATCGTCTCAACCGTAAGCGCCGTGACACAAAAGGTTCCGCCACGGGATGCCATTTCCAAATCAGGTTTCAGCGCGAAGGCTGGGCAGGTGTTATCGCGCGAAAAGCTCGAGCACTATTTGGCTCATAATGGCTATAGCCGCGCTTCAACCGTAATCGAACCAGGTGACTTTGCCATTCGCGGCGGATTGATCGATGTCTATTCTCCGGCCTTTGAGGAACCCGTTAGGCTTGATTTCTTTGGGGATGAGCTTGAAAGCATTCGTCATTTCGATGTGGAGACACAGCGAACCACTCGTAAGGTGAACGCGATTGATCTAGCTCCTGTCAGTGAGGTGGTCATGACTGACTTGGCCATGTCAAGATTTCGGACGAGTTATATTGCCAGCTTTGGCGGCGGGATCAGCAAAGATCCGATTTATGCCGCTATCACTGAAGGCATTAGACCTCAAGGCATCGAGCACTTTCTGCCGTTATTTTTTGATCACCTTGAAACAGTATTCGATTATATGAGCGAGAGCGCGCTCATTGCATTTGATAGCCTTGCCAGAGAAGCCATGAGTGAGCGCCATGATCTTATCGTAGATTTCTACGAGTCGCGCCAAGCCCATGTTGAAGCGCTTGATGCTGGAACAACTGATCCTCGTAAGACCGCAGGTACTTATCGGCCTTTAACGACGGACCAATTATACTTCTCACCCGACCAACTTAACGCGGCTGCTCATGGACATACTATACGGTGGCACTCTCACTTTATTCCGCCGGATGAAGAATACCTGGTCAATTTTGAAGGCACGGACAGTCGAAACTTTTCAAATGAACGTAAAACTGAAGGTATCAATCTTTTTAGCGCAGTCACAGAGCATATCCAAAACCGCCGTAAAGACGGTAAAATCGTCGTTCTAGCGTCCTGGACCGAAGGCTCTTCTGACCGATTGTCAAATATATTCGAAGAGCATGATCTTAGAACACCGCTGGAAACCCGTGGACCTGATCTTCTTCAGCTGCCTGATGGATCTGTTCGGCGCATTATTCTGCCAATCGAGCACGGCTTTGAATTTGGTAAGCTTAGCGTCTTATCGGAACAAGACATCCTTGGCGACCGACTGGTTAATCGCGGGCGTAAACGCAAAGCCAAGAATTTTATCTCTGAAGCTTCTGCATTGCAGCCGGGCGATCTTATCATCCATATTGATCACGGCCTGGGTCGATATTTGGGCCTTAAAACACTGGATGTTCAGTCGGCGCCTCACGATTGCCTTGAGCTTGAATATGGAAGGGGATCAAAACTATATCTGCCCGTCGAAAATATTGAGCTTCTATCTCGATATGGTGCCGGCGGCGAAACGGTCGTTCTTGACAAGCTCGGCGGTGTGGCTTGGCAGTCCCGTAAAGCCAAGGCCAAGAAACGTTTGCGCGATATGGCAGGCGAGCTTATTAAAATTGCAGCCAAACGCGCCCTTAAAACGGCCGAGCCTATCGAAGTCCCTGCGTCAGATTACAATGAATTTCTCACGCGCTTTCCCTATGTGGAGACAGATGACCAATTGGGCGCCATCGAAGACGTATTCACAGATTTATCATCAGGTCGCCCCATGGACCGTCTTGTTTGCGGAGATGTTGGTTTTGGCAAAACGGAAGTTGCGCTTAGAGCCGCATTCGCCGCCATTATGCATGGACAGCAGGTTTCCATCGTCGCGCCGACAACGATTTTAGCGCGGCAACATTTCAAGACATTCAGCGATCGTTTTCGCGGTATGGCCGTGACCGTTAGGCATTTATCGCGCTTAGTTCCGGCAAAGCAAGCCAATTTAACCAAAGAAGAAATCACTACGGGCCGCTGCGATATAGTAATCGGGACACATGCCTTGCTAGGCAAGAGTATCAATTTTGCCGATCTAGGCCTTCTCGTTGTGGATGAAGAACAGCGTTTTGGGGTTCAGCATAAAGAACGCCTGAAAGCGCTCAGGGCCAATGTTCACGTTTTAACACTCACAGCCACGCCCATACCGAGAACTCTGCAAATGGCCTTATCCGGCATTCGGGATTTGTCATTGATTGCGACGCCGCCAGTAGATCGCTTGGCGGTTAGAACTTATGTTTCACCTTTTGATGCGGTTTCTATCCGCAAAGCCATTCTGCGGGAAAAATATCGCGGCGGACAGAGCTTCTTCGTCGCCCCAAGAATTGCCGACCTACCACGTCTTGAAGAGTTTCTGCGCGAACAAGTGCCCGAAGTAAAATATGTCATTGCTCACGGGCAAATGGCAGGTAGCGCGCTCGAAGACATTATGACCGCCTTTTATGACGGGCAATATGACGTCCTATTATCGACCTCGATCATTGAAAGCGGCATTGATATACCGTCTGCTAATACCATGATCATTTACCGAGCCGATAAATTTGGTCTGGCGCAGCTCTATCAAATGCGCGGCCGAGTAGGGCGCTCTAAGGTCCGCGCCTATGCCTATATGACTATTCCGGATGAACGCATTGCCACAAAAGGGGCCTTGCAGCGGTTAAAAATCCTGCAGTCTCTCGATACTTTAGGTGCAGGGTTTACGCTGGCCAGCCATGATCTTGATATAAGAGGCGGCGGTAACCCTCTGGGTGAAGAACAGTCCGGTTATATCAAGGATGTTGGGGTCGAGCTTTATCAACATATGCTCGAAGAAGCCGTTGCTGAACTTAGAGATGACATTCAGGTTACCGATCAGTCTTGGTCACCCAATGTTAATCTAGGTGTCGCCGTGTTGATCCCTGAGCATTATATTTCTGATCTTAATCTACGTCTGGCAACCTATCGCCGTATTTCAGATGTTGAGAATGATGAGGCTTCAGAAGCTCTGGCCGCTGAATTAATAGACCGCTTTGGTCCATTGCCCGAAGAAGCCAATGCGCTCTTAAATGTTATGAAAATCAAACGCTTATGTCGAAAAATGCATGTGCAAAAAATTGATGTGGGGCCCAAAGGCATAGTTTTGACCATGCGTCACCAAGATGTTGAGGACCCGTCCGTTATACTCAACGCTATTACACAAAATATCGGATGGCGTTTACGGCCAGATCAAACGATATTCATAAGTTCACAATTAGAGAACCCGGCTAAGAGAGTTGGCGTTGTCTTGAAAGCTCTTAGAAGCCTAACGGGTTAATTTAAGTCTACGTCACTGAGCTGTTGAGCAAGCCAGCTTTGACCCGTGACGCCGTGACCAAGTTCCGCAGCATCTATATTCAGATTAAGTTTAATACCAGGACCTTTAATGGTTTCTGGGCCGAAGTGCATGACAGAGGTGATGCCCTCAATGCGATTAATAACTGGGGCTAAGCTGGAGGCTGGTTGCCCTGGAAAGGCAATTACAAAAATATTTTCAGATAAGCGCGCTGTAACGTCATAAACGCGGACCATGTTTTTCACTGTGCGGCCCAGTTGATTGTAAACTTCGTTGGTAATATCTGACGTCTCAGGGTAATTACCATCGAAACTTGCACGTATTGTCAGGATAGAAACCGGAAGATCTTGCGCAGAGTAAGTCTCAACAAGACGGTTTAAGTGTTTTGAGAAAAAACGGGTAGAATAGGTACCACTTTCATCCATACATTCGCCGACGCCGATCTTTTCAAATTCGAGCTTAATCTGGCGATGTAATCGGTGGAACCTTGCCAGTTCCAAAATACGGTCCTGTATTTCTTGTTCCGTGCATTCAGAATTAATAATGTCAGACACACCGCACCCATAAGCTGCTTCCTCGTCTTCAAATACCGAAGGCGCCAACAAAATGGACGGTGTATGAAAGAGCGCTGAATTTCTTCGCATCGTTTGCGTTATGGATAAGGCGGGCTCAGAATGAGACAGCGCGTTCATGACAACAGCGTCAAATCGGCTTTCGTGTAAAAAATCAAAGGCTGTAAAAGACGTAAACGCGGCGACGACTTCGACATTTTTTTCCTCAAGTGCATTGATCATAACCATGAATTGAGAACTTGCTTTGCCAATGAAAAGAACGCGAAGACGATCTGCGAAAACATTCTCGTCCAAGTGATAATCTATTTCGAAATCTTCACGTAAAGTTTCTTGTCTCAATACGATTTCGGTCTGCATAATGCTGAGGCGCAGCATAGCTGCCACACGTTGGGCGATTTGATCCGGGTGGACAGGTTCCAAAAGCAAACTATCAAAAGACAAATTACTCATGTCCAAATCACGAGAGCATACGCCAATCATTGGAATGGATTTTTCCACGTAACGTTTTTGCAAAGCGGTAACGACTGATTGAGCCTTTACGGGTGCGCCGGACATGTAAATGATAATAGCATCCGGGGCTTGCTTAGGAATACCTTCTAGTTTCTTGCCTGAAAACAAAGCAGAAACAGTTTTATAGCCCTTATTTTGTAGGGCAGGCGATACATGCCTAGCTTGTTCTGCATTGTCAGAAACAATGAGAATGGATTTATAGGGCAGGAATTGCCGTGGGTTTTCAGGTACGAGTTGTGCAAAGGCCATAAAACATGCCTATGCAAACATTGTTTCCCAAAGGTTAAAGCAGGGCTTTAAAGCCCCGCTAATTCTAGATAAAAAAGCTACCAGCCGCAGGTACGGTCCTTATTTTCTTCCTCTAGATAGGCCATTAGAGGGGCGAAATACTCCAAAACCGCTGAACCATCCATATCTTTTGTACCGGTGAAGGCCTCCAAAGCTTCTGGCCAGGGCTTGGATGCGCCCATTTCCATCATAGCATTGAACTTTGCGCCGACTTCCTTATTGCCATAAACTGAACAACGGTGCAGCGGGCCTTCAAAGCCAGCCATATCGCACGCAGTTTTATGGAACTGGAACTGCAGTATGTGAGCTAAGAAGTAACGCATATAAGGCGTATTACCAGGAATATGGTATTTAGCTCCAGGATCAAAAGCATCGCCCGGACGTGAGCTCGGAGCCTTAAGTCCTTGATATTTTTCGCGAAGTTCCCACCATCCGCTATTATATTCCGAGGGACTAAATTCGCCAGAGAATACCTTCCAGCGCCACTGATCAATCATAATCCCGAATGGTAAAAAGGATACTTTATCAAGGGCTTGGCGCATCAAAAGCGCTAAGTCGGCATCGGCGCCAGGAACATCTCCAGCATCTAAAAGACCAATTTCAACCAGATATTCCGGCGTAATTGATAATGCAATCATATCGCCAATGGCTTCATGAAAACCATCATTAGCACCGTTACGGTAGAAAATCGGCTGATCTCTATAGGCCCGTTGATAGAAATTATGACCTAATTCATGGTGGATCGTTGAGAAGTCTTCGCCGTCTTTCTTGATGCACATTTTAATGCGGTAATCATCATAACCAAGGTCCCACGCCGACGCATGACACTGCACTACGCGGTCTTGCGGCTCCGTGAATAGAGAATAATCCCAGAATGTTTCTGGCATAGGCTCAAAACCGAGTGAGGTGAAGAACTGCTCGCCGGTTTTGACCATTTGAATTTCATCATAGCCCTTTGCTTCGAGGAGTTCTGTCACGTCGACACCTTGGCCGCCGCCTTCAGGTGCAACTACGTCGTAAATATTGCCCCAAGACTGTCCCCACATATTGCCAAGCAGATCTGCTCTAATTGGCCCATCCGTCGGAGCAACTTCATCGCCATACTTTTCATTAAGACCTGATCGAACATAACAATGTAACTGGTCATATAATGGCTTTACTTGGCCCCACAATCGGTCAGCTTCGGCCGAGAAGGCCTCGCCTTCCATATCATAGCCAGCTCGCCACAACATACCGGCATCTTGATAACCGAGTTCCTGTGAGCCTTCATTGATAATGGAGACCATTTCAGAATAAGGCTTTTTCATCTGAGGCGCTATGGTTCTCCAGCCTTCCCAAACTGTTTTAAGCTCTTCTGGATCCCGGGATTGCGCGATGATTTGCGATAATTGCCCAAGAGACAACTCACCGCCTGGGTTATTTTCATAAAATGAGGCAAATTGGGGATCTTCGGAAATATACTTAAATTTACCGCCCGCATACATAGAATCAAGTTTTGTCATTATTTCAGCGAGGTCTTTGGCAGCCCCTTCACGCTCTGGCGCCGGGAATTCGCTACCTCTTTTCAGGCCATCCATCTTTCGAGCCATATCAGCCGGAAGATCAAGATCGTTAAACCGCTTGGCTTCATTGGCTAGCCGCGTGGACAAAAGCCCGGCCTGCTCGCCTACCTTGCTTTCGAGGAAGTTCGTATCCTGCGTAACAAAATTTGCTTTAATCCAAGCAACTCGTCCGCCGTAATCATAAAGCTCTGCCATTTCCTTGCCGGCATTTTCCAAAAATTCTTTGGCTTCTTGCCGAGTAGGTGCAGACTGTATTTCTGGCGCTTTTTCAGCCACGGTAACCGGAGATACCGTCGGAGTGGTTGTTTCAGAGGCTGGCTGTGGTTTACATCCAGCTAGAGTTAAGGCGCCAACACTGGCGGCTAGAATAAGATATTTTCGCATGCGATACCCCAAGATTATATTTTTACTTGCAATCTTTATTGGTAAACGGGAAATGGGTGAGGTCAAGTCTCAGGCTGGCTACAGCTGCATTTTATAGCAAAAGAACATATATGGCTCCGAAAATAGGTATAATTTTGGTTAATCTAGGCTCTCCTGATTCGCCAACCCCGGCTGCGGTTCGTCGTTATCTGGGCGAATTTCTCCACGACAAGCGTGTCATTGAGACAAGCCGATGGATTTGGTACCCGATTCTTCACGGTATTATATTGCGTTTCAGGCCTGCAAAGTCCGCTAAAGCTTATAAAAAAATATGGAATTACGAAGGCGGCAAAGACGATAGCCAAGCGCCTTTGGTTCGCGTAACACAAGCACAGGGCGCTGCTGTACAAGCCAAGTTAAGCGATGACGTCGACGTGCAAATCGCCATGCGGTATGGGAACCCCTCTATACCTTCCGTCATAAATGACATGATAGATAAAGGCATAAGTAAAATAGGGGTACTTCCAATGTATCCTCAATATGCCGGGGCGACGACAGCTTCTATATATGATGCAGTTTATAAGACGCTTAAAACTTCACGAGATGTTCCTGAGATTAGTATCATTAGAGATTATCACGACCATCCAGACTATATAGCGGCACTAGCCGCGAGCGCGCAGGAGCACATCGAACGACTGGATTGGTCGCCGGATGTCATATTGGCCTCTTACCACGGCATGCCTCAAGCCTATGTCGATAAGGGAGACCCTTATGCCAAAGAATGCGAAGCGACCACACGGCTTTTAAGGACGTCCCTAAACATGGATGAAAATAAGCTTTTGATGACATACCAATCCAGATTTGGGCCCACGCAATGGCTTCAACCTTATACAGACATAACATTGCAAGGTCTGTCTTCAAAAGGTATTAAATCGGTCGCTGTCATGACGCCAGGATTTTCGGCTGATTGTCTTGAAACCCTTGAAGAAATCAACATGGAAGCCAGAGACGTCTTTATGGAAGCCGGCGGTGAGAATTTCAGCTACGTGCCTTGCTTGAACACGAGGGATGATCACATAGATTTTTTGACCGGCTTAATTGAAAAGCGCTTGCTATCTGGGTGGCTTTAAAGCTTTGAAAAGTTCTTCATCCGTCAAATCTGGATCTAAAACAAATCGCGACGTTACAGTTACATCAGCCATAGGCGCGTATTCTTTAGCCCGTGACATGAGTAATTTCGGGTAACATTCCAAAATATTTTCACGATCCGAAAGACCTGGCTTTTCCCTGTAATTACGCGCCCAAACCAATGGCTTAGGGTTGTCAAAATAGTCCCATTTCAGGCGCTCTAAATCGGCTGTTTCAGCTTTGATATGAACGACGTAGAAATTCTCTTTAATTTTACGGCGTAGGGCAGGGTCCACATAGATGAGGCTACCAGTTGTATCTAATACCGTATTGCCTTTTGATTTGGCGATGGCAGCATCCGTTGCGTGAGTTTCCATCTCGATTGATAATTGCTCCCGTTCCGCATAGCCATCTTCATAGGGATGACCCTGCCACTCGGCAAATTCTTCCATAGTATCATGCCCAAGGCGCTTCCAAATCAATTGGTCAACTTCCACCAGTTTAAACTTAAAAGCTTTCGCTAAGCGTTTGGCTGTAAAGGACTTTCCGATATTTGACATTCCGATAAAAGCGAGTTTTAATTCGTTGTCGTCAAACTTTTTGAGGTAATTTTTTGATGATAATTTCATGACTTATTTTCTATGAAATTCATCACATCGTCAAGGCTAGGTTTGGATATATGGACGATCTTCTTGCGAGAAACTGCCTTTTTTAGGGGTTCAGGCAGCTGAATATCTGTCCGAAGTATGCGTTCGACACTATTCGCAAATTTCGCTGGATGTGCCGTCGCAACACAAACAGAGGCAAAAGGCATGTCGATATCCTTCGAAAACTCTTTCATCGCCATATGCCCAACAGCTGTGTGTGGACACATAATATATCCAGATTCAGCATATACTCTTCGCATATGACGTTCTGTTTCTTCGTCCGTAAAAGATGCGCCCCAACAGACTTTCTGGATAGCTTCAAAATCACTATTATAAAGCTTCACAATCCTTGGAAAGTTATTTGGGCGGCCAATATCCATAGCATTAGATAATGTCGGCACAGAGTTTCTGCCTTTATATTCACCTGTGTTGAGGTAATCGACAAATGGATCATTTGCATTATTGCCGATGACAAACCTATCAATCGGAGCGCCCATCGCCTTGGCAATTAGGCCGCCTGTAAGGTTACCCAAATTGCCCGAAGGGATAGAATACACAATCGGCAAGTCATTATGAGCCGCTTTGATTTGCAAACTGGTCCAAAAATAATAGAAACTCTGGGGTATTACGCGCCCAACGTTAATCGAGTTTGCCGACATTAGGTTAAAACGTTCGGTATAGTCTTTATTGGCAAAAGCTTCTTTGACTAATTTTTGACAATCATCAAAGGTTCCATCGATTGCAATCGCATGAACATTGGCATTTCCGCCGCCAATCGTTGTTAATTGCTGTTCTTGGACTTTACTCACGCCCCCTTGAGGAAAGAGTATGAAAACATCGATACCTTTTTGATGAAGAAAAGCGTCTCCGATCGCGCCGCCAGTGTCTCCTGATGTTGCAACAAGTATGGTGCGTTTTTCTTTACTTTTTTGTAGCAAATGACTGGCTGCGCGCCCCATAAACCTAGCTGCAAAGTCTTTAAAGGCGAGCGTAGGACCATGGAAAAGCTCGAGAATAAAATCAGCATTCACATTTTCAGGCGTGGCAGTATCAAGCTCGTACCCTGAAAGCGTTTTTAACGGGACAGGAAAATCGTAAGCATCTCGGCAAATATCTGTTAGATCAGAATCCGAAAAATGATCATCTACAAAGTGCTTTGCCAATTTAGAGGAGCAATCAGCAAAAGACATAGCGCCTAACTGTGCTTGTTTGCCCGTGTCAAAATTTGGAATCTTATCTGGCATCCATAGACCGCCATCTGGTGCCAGACTTGCCAGAAGTGCCTGACTAAACTGAGCTGTAATGGTCGGATTATTATGAGAATGATAGCGCACAATAAGGCTCTCTATTTAGATCAAAAGTGACTGATATCATATTTCAACACAAAATATATAACTGGTTTAGGCTGGATGGCAAAATTTAACGATTTAGTCACCATCTTCTCCAATTTTAATGGCATGACGAATAAAATTCAACTATCGGTTAAGCGGGTTGATAGTGGGAAAAACATGTTCAGAACATACAAGAATTTTGTCCGGCGTTATTTACGCGACGAATCTGGTAATTTTGCACTGATATTTGGTGTGAGTTCCATGGCATTGCTAATGGCAACAGGTGTTGCAATCGATCACTCCAATTTAGTCTCGACCAAAGCCAAGTCACAATATGCGCTTGATGCAAGCGTTATGGCCGCCGCACGATCCTACCAAGTTGATCAAAGTTCAAAAAACGCCAAAAAACTAGCTAAGAAGGTATTTAAGGAACACTGCGAGTCTTTTAAGTGCGATAAAAAAGCAAAGCCAAAAATAACGGTTAAGAGCTTGAGCGCAGACAACGCGTCCTTTTCTGTCTCTGGGCAATATTCTGGCGCATCAAGCTCGTTGTTCCTTAGTAAATTGAGTGCGGAGGCGCTAGACTTCAAGACTTATTCCGAAGTTGGAGTTACAGCCTCAGGGAAAAACCATGAAGTCTACATTGCGATGGATATGTCTGCCTCTGTGGGCATCGCTTCTACTCAGACTGAAATTGATTTACTTAAGACTCTGACGAAACCATTTGTCAACGGTATGCCTGGCGCTGAAGATGGCTGTGCCTTTGCCTGTCATCAGGCTGAGTTTTTCATATCTCCAGTTATTAACGGATCCAGTGTTACGACCTACGATTTTGCCAAAGCCAACAACATTAGGCTCCGTGAAGATGACATTCTTGACGCCGCATCGTCACTCGTATCGGACATATTCGATACAGGTAATCCAAATATAAAAGTAGGGGCTTACGCCTTCAGCGATTCAGTCGAAGAAATAAAGGCGCCAACTAATAGCGACTTTTCCATCAGAAGCATCGTCAACGGAATGAATCTTTCCTACTGGGCCACGCGGTTTGATGTTGTTTTTTCAACTCTCACGCAAAATATAGGCGAATCAGGCTCGGGTGCCACGTCATCAGACCCTGTTAAATCAATAATTATTGTAACGGATGGTCTCAATAATAATTACGATGCGGGTATCATCACATCCGCTTTTAACGCAAACTATTGCAGTGATTTGAAAAATAATGGTGTAAAAGTGGCCGTATTACATGTGCCATATCCAGATTTATCCGGACAACCGTGGTATGAGGCCTTTGCTAAGCCATATTTGAGTAGTATTCCATCCCAACTGGAGGCTTGTGCCAGCAGTGAAAATCTTTATTTTATAGGAACCGATGCAACTGGCATTTCTGAGGCCTTGAATTTGATGGCTACAGCCCTATTAGATGGTGGTTCAAGTGAGCTAGCGTTTAAGCAATAAGGTGAATATTGTTCTTGCATAGCCAAGGACTTCAATCTATATCCGCGCCAAGTATTGACGGCTTTTGCCGTTGTTTTTTTATGTGATATCCCTTCAGGAGATTGATATGGCGCGTGTAACAGTTGAAGACTGCGTAGAAATCATTCCGAACCGATTTGACTTGGTTCTTTTGGCCTCTCACCGATCAAGAAGCATATCTGCAGGTGCTAGCCTAACAATTGAACGTGATAATGATAAGACTCCTGTGGTCGCTCTTCGCGAAATTGCAGACGAAACTCTTGACCTAGGTGACCTGCGAGCGGGGCTCGTCACAGGGTTGCAACGGGTTATTATGGATGACGACCTACCCAAAGAAGAAGAAGCTCCTATCTTGGCATTGGAGCACAATGAATCTGACCTTCCAAAAGAAATGTCTGCGGATGACCTTTTGAAAGCTCTTCAAGGTGATCGTGACAACGATTCATCAAGTCGTTTTTAAATCAAATTTATCGCTGGGGTAAATCATGCAAGCAACTGAGGTATTTGAAGCCTTTAATCACTTTCTAAGCACGCGAGATGCCGGGCAATTATTGTCCTATGCAGATGACGTCGAAGTTTTTGGATCATCAACATTCGGCGAAGGCCGTACATATATCGGACAAGTAGCGCCGGCAAAATTTCGGGAAACCATTTCGATCATGCGTCTTGTGAAACAGCCTATGACGATGGAATTTGTACACGCTATTATAGGCGATAATTCTGCTACATTCTTTTTGAATGTCACAAAAGGGCGGAAAGTGTCTTCTAGTTCATTGAATATCGTTATTACAGACGGGAAACTCAGAAGCTTTCACGAAACAGTGACTAAGCTTTAGTTTAATTCATCTATTCTAATTACGAAAAAGCCGGGAATTAACTTCCCGGCTTTTTTGTTCTTTGATTAGCAGTTATCGCATTAGAAACTCAGAGAATTGAGCAGGCCAACTCCCTGAGCTAAAAGCAAATCAATCTAGCATTTGTAATAGAGATCAAATTCAACAGGGTGAGGGTGCATATTAACGCGGTGAACTTCTTCCATTTTTAAATCGATATAGGCATCGATTTGATCGTCATCAAACACATTGCCTGCTTTTAAGAAGTCCCTATCAGAATCAAGAGCTTCCAGAGCTTCTTTCAGAGATCCGCAGACTTGCGGAATCTGTGCAGCTTCTGCAGGCGGTAAATCATATAGATCTTTGTCCATGGCGTCGCCCGGATCGATTTTATTCTTAATACCGTCAAGGCCAGCCATAAGTAGAGCCGTATACGTTAGGTATGGATTACCCGCTGGATCAGGGAACCGGACTTCAAGGCGCTTACCAGCTGGCGACGCACACCATGGAATACGAATGGATGCAGATCTATTGCGAGATGAATACGCCAGCATAACAGGCGCTTCAAAGCCTGGAACCAAACGTTTATACGAGTTTGTTGAGGCATTTGAGAAAGCATTAATCGCGCGAGCATGTTTAATGATGCCGCCAATATAATAAAGACACTGTTTAGACAGACCTGCATATTCATTACCCGCAAATAACGGTTTTTCATCTTTCCAGATAGACATGTGAACGTGCATACCAGTGCCATTATCATTCCACATTGGTTTTGGCATAAATGTTGCCGTTTTACCGTAGGCATGAGCCACATTGTGGACAATATATTTATAAAGCTGCATGTTATCACCCATCTCTAAGAGCGTAGAGAACTTCATGCCTAGCTCGTGCTGGGCAGGGGCAACCTCGTGGTGATGTTTTTCTGGACGAAGACCAAGCTCATCCATGATTGAAAGCATCTCAGAACGCATATCTTGCGCACTATCCACAGGAGGTACCGGGAAATATCCGCCCTTAGGTCCTGGGCGGTGTCCCATATTACCACCTGCATAGCGAGTACCAGTATTTTGAGGCAGTTCAGTAGAATCAATTTCATAGCCTGTAACGTTCTGATCTGTATTCCAGCGAACATCATCAAATACGAAAAATTCGGCTTCTGGGCCAAAATAAACTTTATCGCCAACTTTCGCTGAGCGCATATAAGTCTCGGCAGCTTTAGCAGTACCGCGTGGATCACGGTTATAAGCTTCATTTGTATCTGGTTCTAAAATGTCACAAAACAATGTCATTGTATCTTGCTGATAGAACGGGTCCATTTTAGCCGTTGATGTATCAGGCATCAAAACCATGTCCGACTCATTGATATCTTTCCAGCCGCCAATGGATGAACCGTCAAACATTGTGCCGTCTTCGAAAAGATCTTCGTCGACAAGATCAGAGTGGAAGGTAACATGTTGCATTTTACCGCGCGGGTCGGTGAATCTTAGATCGACAAAATTAATGTCATTATCCTTGATATGTTTAAGTACTTTCTCTGCTGACATGATAAATTCCTTTTTGAAACGTCAGTTAAAAATAAATATTCTAGAGTGCAGACTCACCGGATTCACCGGTACGAATACGAATAGCTTGCTGGACATCGGAAACAAATATTTTTCCGTCACCAATTTTTCCGGTTTTAGCAGCAGTTTGGATGGCTTCTAAGGCGGGTTCAACTTGATCATCCGCAACAACCAACTCCAATTTGAGCTTTGGCAGGAAGTCGACAACATATTCTGCGCCGCGGTAAAGTTCGGTATGGCCTTTTTGCCTCCCAAAGCCTTTGGCTTCCAAAACAGTCATGCCTTGCAGGCCAACCTCTTGTAGAGCTTCTTTCACTTCATCGAGTTTGAAAGGCTTAATAATAGCTTCAATTTTTTTCACGGCGGACTCCTAAATTGTTTAACTTGGTTTAGACGACTCACATGTCCTGTCGACTTGTTAATCGAGATGAGTAAGCCGAGCCAGTAGGATCAAATAGATTTTGCATATTTAATAGTCATCATCACCGACAGTGATGAAAAAATGTGCATAAAAAGACGTTCGCATCTCAAGGATTCGCAATATAAAGCTATGAACACAGTCATTTTGTGTTTAAGTAGCCGCTTGATTATAAATGCGGAGATTCAGCTTGACCCGGAAACCATATATTACCGACGAACAAGCCCTTAGATTTCACTCGGAACCCACGCCCGGGAAATTGGCTCTATTACCCACAAAACCAATGGCCACCCAAAGAGATTTATCTCTAGCCTATTCTCCCGGTGTCGCGGTGCCAGTTGAAGAAATCGCGAAAGACCCTGACCTTGCTTATGATTACACGTCAAAAGGCAATATGGTCGCTGTAATTTCAAATGGAACAGCCATACTTGGTCTTGGAAATCTAGGCGCCGCAGCATCAAAGCCAGTCATGGAAGGAAAGTCAGTCCTTTTCAAACGCTTCGCCGATATTGATTCTTTTGATATTGAGGTTGAAGAAGAAGACGCCGAACAGTTCATTCAATGTGTCAAAAGATTTGGCAATACATTTGGCGGCATCAATCTCGAAGATATCGCCTCACCAGAAGCTTTTATTATTGAGCAGCGGTTACGCGATGAACTTGATATACCCGTATTCCATGATGACCAACACGGTACAGCCATTATCGCAACAGCAGGCCTGATTAATGCCTGCCATTTGACCGGCCGGAAATTTGAAGACGCCAAAGTCGTATTGTCAGGCGCAGGGGCTGCGGGCCTTTCTGTTCTGGGCCTCATCAAACGTCTCGGTGTTAAAGACGAAAATGCGATTGTTCTGGACAGTAAAGGCGTTGTTTATCGCGGCCGTAAAGAAGCCATGGATCAATGGAAAGCGCCTCACGCGATCGACACTGACAAACGAACTCTTGCTGATGCCATGGAAGGCGCAGATGTATTTCTAGGGCTTTCAGTTGCTGGCATCGTTAATAAAGACATGATCAAATCCATGAACAAAAATCCTATTATTTTTGCCATGGCTAATCCTGATCCTGAAATTACCCCGGAAGAAATTAAAGAAGTCCGCAGCGACGCTATTATCGCGACTGGACGTTCGGACTATCCTAACCAAGTCAATAATGTCCTAGGTTTTCCATACATTTTCAGAGGCGCGCTTGATGTTCGCGCGCGTAACGTCAATGAGGAAATGAAAATTGCGTGCGCTACCGCATTGGCCGACCTTGCAAGACAAGACGTTCCTGAAGAAGTGGCGGCGGCTTATCATGGTAAACGCCCGCAATATGGCCCTGAATACATAATCCCAGCCCCATTTGATCCTCGGTTGATCTCAGAAATTCCGCCCTATGTGGCGCAAGCTGCTATGGATACAGGTGTCGCTCGCAAACCCATTGAAGACATGGATGCTTACAGGCAACAATTAGCACGGCGACAGGACCCAACGGCGGCTCTTTTACAGAGCATTACAGCTACCGTCGTTGATGACCCCAAAACTATTGTCTTTGCCGAGGGTGAAGAACCAGCTGTTATTCGCGCCGCCCAAGCCTTCCAACAACGAGGCCTTGGCAAAGCCATTCTTATTGGCCGTGAAAAGCCTGTTCGGGACAACATGCAACTTCTCGGCATAGAGGACACAGAAAGCCTGACGATTTTAAACGCACGGCTATTTGACCGAAATGCAGAGTTTACTGAAACACTTTACCAGATATTGCAGCGTAAAGGATTTTTGCGCCGTGACACACAGCGCCTTGTCAATAATGACCGAAACATCTTCTCATCCCTCATGCTCCATCATGGACTGGCGGATGGCATGGTGACCGGCGTTACAAGAACCTACGATAAAGCGCTTAGAGACGTTCGAATGGTCCTCAGCCATGATGAAATTGAACGCACAATGGGGGTTTCTGTTGTCATCAATAAAGGTAAAACCTTATTCATCGCCGACACTAATATCACAGAACTACCCACAGCATCTGATCTAGCAGATATAGCTGAATCAACCGCTGGCTTTGCCCGTCAATTTGGTTTTGAACCCCGCATTGCTTTATTGTCCTATTCTACATTCGGAAACCCGGTGGGCGAACGTATGGAAAAGGTCAGGGAGGCCGCGCGTATATTGGATGAGCGTGAAGTTGATTTTGAATATGAAGGTGATATCGCGGCTGATGTAGCTCTCGATCCGATGCATACATTAACTTATCCGTTTTCACGACTTTCAGGCGCTGCAAATGTGCTTGTAATGCCGGCTATTCACTCGGCATCCATTTCTACAAAGCTTCTTCAAGCTGTCGGCGGCGCAACAGTTCTAGGGCCATTTTTAACGGGCCTTGAAAAACCTGTACAAATTTGCCGATTAGGGTCAACAGCATCCGAAATCATTCAGATGGCAACATTGGCTGCCTTCGCGCCGTCTCATAGGTAGTTTGTGGCGGGCAAGGTTGATCTAACTGAGGGCTCTATCACGCGGCACGTTCTGCGTATGCTGGGACCGTTTTCAGTCGCCGTTCTTGCCCTGATGTCCTCAGGCATCATAGATACAATTTATTTGGGCAACCTCAAAGATGAGGCCAGGCCAGATCTGGGCGTTTGGGCACTTGCAGCCGTTGGGCTTGCTTTTCCGCTCACATTTCTAGGGAATTCCGCCAATATTGGCCTTGGAGCAGGAACCGTTTCAGCCGTTAGCCGAGCCTTGGGGCAGGACGACCCAGAAAAGGCTCGCCGGCACGCAGCTTCGGCTATTATTTTTGCCCTCACGATCATGACCATACTGATTTCAATTTTGATGATGGGGATATCCAGCCTGCTCAAAGTTTTTGAGGCAGAGCCAGAGGTCACGCATATGGCGAAGCAATATTTGATGATTTCTCTTCCGGCTTTAATAATCGTATCTATCTCTATGATGTGTAACAATATTTTACGAGCAGGTGGCGAAGCCATACTGCCAAGCGCCATCATGATTTTAGGTGCCATCTTAAATATCATCCTTGATCCGTTCCTGATATTTGGCTGGGGTCCGTTTCCGAGAATGGAGATACAAGGCGCAGCCTTAGCCACTTTAGCCGGAAACTCTATCGCGGCTATATTTGGCCTCTACATGGTCGGTATTCACAGGAAAGCCATTTCATTTGTGGGCATGACGCTGGGGACGTTCAGACGCGCGGTGAAGATCATTGGCAGTGTTGGCGTGCCTGCCATGTTCACCAACATTATTGTCCCCATAGGAACTGCCGTCGCCGTCTATTTTGTCAGCACAAAGCTCTCAACCAAAGACTTAGCCGCTTTTACCCTCGCAAGCCGGGCCGAGATGCTGTCCGTAGGTCTCTTATACGCCTTGTCAGCCTGTATTGGGGCGATTACAGGCCAAAACGGCGGGGCGGGACTTACAACGCGCGTCCGCGCTACATTTATAACGTGCTACAAGATCAGCTTTTTCTGGAGCACATTTATGGCTGTTATATTGGCCATATTTGCCTCTTCAATCGCGGGGTGGTTCACCGATGATCCTGAGCTGATTGCCAAGGCCTTACCGTATTTTTATATCGTTCCTGTCACGGTCTTTGCCTATGGATTTGTATTTGTTAGCGCGGCGGGCCTTAATGCTCTTGGCCGTCCGAAATATGGGCTCGTTTATACGATTATCAGGTCACTAATACTCTATACATCGTTCATCTATATTGGCGTGACCACAGCTGGCCTGTTAGGCGCCTTTATAGGCGTAGCAGCGGCCAATGTAATATCAGGTTTCATCGCCATTGGCTGGACAATGTTCAAAGTTCCGATGACTGCGAAGAAAAGCTAGCTATTTCAGAATAGAGACTTTGCCGCGCAGGATATCAAAGAACATAACCCAGTCGCCTAACAAGCTATAAAGGGGGTGTTTAAAGGTGGCCGGTTTGTTCTTCTCAAAAAAGAAATGCCCAAACCAAGCAAAGCCATAACCGATCAACGGTGTAAGCCATAAATAAAGCCAGCTCTGGGTTACAAAAACCCATATCCAGAGAGCAATAATAAGTCCTGTTCCAACAAAGTGAAGCCGACGGCAAGTCACATCTGAATGCTCGCCCAAGTAATAAGGATAGAAAGCCTTAAAGCTGTTGAAATTTTCTGAATTTGTGGGAGCTTGGTCATTCATGCGCCCAATATACTGCAGATTAAGACCTTTGAGAAGACCTATTCGATTTTTTCCAAATTTGACTAAAAACTCTCAACTGGCGCTTTAACCAAACATACGAAAACCTGACAATAGGATCCGGCCATTCCCAATAATGTAAGTTTAAGGGCTTGGAACGATCTAATAGCCTTTCGTCTTGAGAAGACAATTTATGTAGTTCGGATTTCGATGGAAACGTAAAAACGCCTGCAGGCTTTTCATGACGATTATGATGCCAACCACGTTTCAGCTCATCAGGAGAGAAAACCCGAGTCGTATATTTCTCTATCGCATGATCTTGATCCCTAAAGACATAATGCCGTAAGGCAAAAGACTCCGACGCAAGTTGATAGTCACATCCATCCAGCACATGTCCTCCAGCATTTACATGAGATACATCAAGATCGCGACGGCGTGCCCTCATTAAACGGGGCTTACGAGGCTCATAGAAATAATAATGCCGTAAATCCTGAGCCCCCCTAATGTCTGAGACATAGTTGTTTTCGAGGGGAAGAAAAACAAACTCATTAAAATCAATAACATCAGCACCGGTTACAGCGACCCGATTGATAGCGTCCGCGAGCGTTTCATCCGACACATAGGAATGCATGATTTCATCCGCCGAAACAAATAAGACCCAATCGGCATCACAATTTTTGGCGGCTAGCTCGCGAGTTTCCATCAAGCCTTTCCAATCAAAAAAACCACTATAGGGCTGATGGATATAACCAACCATGTGATCTTTGAAAGGTGCTGTTTGCAACAGCTCATAAGTCCCGTCTGTCGATCCATTGTCGATGAGTATGAAATCCAAGCCATTATCAATTAAATGAGACAGGCAATTATATAAATAGGCGCGCTCATTCCTAACAGCTAATATGGCCGTAATCTTCATACCGCGGCACGCATGGCTTGAGCTCTATTTAACAATTTTAACGCTATAGGGCGCACATGTTGCCGATAAGTAATTACGTCGCCATATATGCCGTCTTTCATCCGAGCTTCACCACGTTCTTCATAATACGGTTTGTGAGACAAGTGCTCCGGCCAAGCATAAGACACGGGTTCAGCATAGAGATGCTCACTGGGGTGAGCTAACGTTTCAGCCATTTCAGTCGCTTCACGGGCCAATGGCGCATAACTTGATATTGCCTTTTTTTTCCGCTGAAGCATATTGTCATTAAGCGGTACATGGAGAGTATCTCCAATTTTGGCAGGAATTTTCTCGATTGGATACGTGTAAAGTATTAATTGTTTACCAGTCCTACGCCGTACTAAACGAGCCGCACCATGGGCCATAGCATTCGCTAGATCATGCAGTGGATTATAAAATTCAAGCGGATCGAAAACCAAAGTATCACAGTTTGATTCAATTAAGGTTTCAATAATGGATTCCATTTTACGGCGGAAAAAGAAAGTGTCGCCCGAAAGCATGGCCGCATACCAATTTTTATCACTGATGGTCCCATTTATGGGGCCTAATTGCGCGCCGGTATTTGCGATTAAATCACTTGAATGCTGCATTCGACTGGACAGTAAACCGCCAGAACCATCACTCATGACAAAGACTATTGGCTTAGCACATTCCAACCATCCATGTAGTAAGGCCTCGTGACCAGGATGGGCGATAAGCAAAGCAGAGCGTTGTAATGTATGGATATTTTCAATGGGCATAATACTTTGTCATGAACGGCTAAAGTAGCGTATGCGCAAGCTACTATTGAGGATATAATTAACAGAAGGCTTTAAAGAATTTGAATCAATAGTTTTCACAATACATGTATTGAGCCCCTACTCATAAATGGTGCGGGTGAGAAGACTCGAACTTCCACATCCTAAGATACCAGAACCTAAATCTGGCGCGTCTACCAATTCCGCCACACCCGCACTTACTAGTATGATTGGTGCGCGGCATTTGCCTTTATTTGACAGCGAGGTCAAGAGGGTTTCGTGTCGCCATCAAGATTATTTTAGCATTATTTTCAGAGAAAATAGGTTAGGGGGATAATATGTTGGAATCATCGATACAATTAGCAGCCAAAACCATAGAAGCCTCCTTTGCGGCACTGCCCACTTTGGATGATATCCAAAAATTGGTTAAAGATAGCCAAGCGGCAGAGTCCCGCGGTTATTACGACCCGGTCGAAGATGAACGGCTTAGAGAAACATATACCCGCTATCTTGGCATCAGAGTGGCTGCTTGGCAGGTTATTCACAGCCTAAAACCCAATTACAAGTTATTCAAAAATGGGGGTTTATTACCCGACAAACAACTGCAAGCTTTTGGTGTGGCTTTTAGCGGCGCGGAGATAATTGTTAGGACGGGCGAGTATTTGATCGATCTTGCCAAGAAGCGAGATTTAGTTTGGAAAAAATTGGACGAAGGGGAAGTCCGGTACGGCTTAAAACGTAAGAGTTTTACGCGGTTTTACCGGCAATTAACGTCCAGCTTTAAAATGCGTAAGTTTTACAATGCTCGTGATTATTTTGACAAACATCAGGCAGAAATATTGGGATCATTGGATCGCGCCGGCTTGCCGCGCATTAAGTTCATTCTGACACAGTTGAACCTGCCAACGGCTTCAAGGGGCGATCACTTACAAAGGTATCAGAGCTTTCTAGGGTTCTCGCTACGCCGCCGCGGCGTATCTGCTCTGCGAAACATCATATTCAAATTATTCGAAGGTACCGGAGAAGATGTCGCTGAACTCAAAATCCCTTTTGTAAAAGCAAAAAGGGCCCCCAAACGCGTTACGCCTGATGTTCTCAAGACAATCAGCAGCAAGCTGCGGCCCGGCGACGTGTTTATTACACGCCACGATGATGCCATGAGCAACCTATTTTTACCGGGATTTTGGCCTCATGGTGCTTTTTATATTGGCTCACAAGAAGACCGTCAGGCTCTCGGTATAGAGGTCGAAACAGACGGATTTCGTAAAAGTAACGAGCCTGGGATCAACGTTCTTGAGGCCAAAAAAGACGGCGTCTTGTTCAGAGAGATTGCAGACACGCTCACACTGGATGCGTTTGTGGTTTTACGGCCTCAAATACCTCAAGCCAAAATCAACTTGGCGATTGAGCGGGGCCTTAGTCACGCCGGAAAATTATATGATTTCATATTTGATTTTGGGACTTCGGACCGGATTGTCTGTACGGAAGTGATTTACCGGGCCTATCACGGCATAGGCGGGATCAATTTTGAACTTTCATCCAAAGCCGGACGCCATTACCTGTCCGCCGAAGACATTCTCAATCAAGGTATTTCTAATGATTGGTTCAAACCTGTGATCATTTACGGCGTCGGCGGAAACGATTTACTGGATGGCAACGCCGCTCTGATGAGATTGCGCGGCAGCTTTGCGGCGACGTTCTAAACAATCACCGCTCAACGACTAACGCCGGGTTGCTTTAATTTTATAGACTGCAGTCCAAGTCTTTTCTCCGTCAAATGACATTTCGAGGAGCCAATCCCAGCCATTCTCACCAGGTGGATAAAACGTAATCCGTCTCGACGGATTTTGCTCCGGCGAGATATAATGCATGACAATATTGCCACTCTCATCTTCTTTGGCGCCAATATGAGAGAAACCCGGCGAGCCTGTTGCGCTCCACGCGATCTCCCAGCTTTCAGTTTTGGGCTCATAAATCCGCAGGTTTGTGCCATAGCCGCCAGTATTCGGCATCCAAAAATCTTGAACCGCAACGCCGTTGCCCACACAAGTGAAATTCCATCTGGCGCCTTGCTGTTCAGTCCACGTCGTGCCGTCTTTCCCTAATTGCCAGTCTTGGATATCCCAATCGCCAATATATTTCCCGAATTGAGCCACCGGACCCTTTAGGCATCCATCTGTTTGATCCATCAAGACAGAATTCATGGGGGATTCATCTAGCGGCGACGTTTCAACGCCTTGAGAACAAGCCATCAAAACCAATACACTTCCAAAAACAACAGCTCTACGCATTCATTCCTCCGCGGTTTTTCAGTCTTTCTTAGCCCATTTATGCCGCTTGATCAAAACAGGCGCAAATCTATCGGAATTTCTCACTTGAGAGACCTCTTAATTCCCGTTAGCAAGTTATGCAAAGGGAGACTACCATGGCGATTACACCTGATCCGCAAGGTTATTGGCGCGCAACCAAAAGATTGACTATCGGACTATTGGCAATCTGGTTCTTAGCCTCTTACGGCGCTGGAATATTATTCCGTGACTTCCTCGATCAATTTAGCATTGGCGGCGCGCCGCTTGGTTTCTGGTTTGCCCAAAACGGTGCCATCTATGTCTTCGTTCTACTGATTGTCATCTATTGCGTGAAGATGACGAAATACGAGAAAAAATTTGGAATAGGAGGCTAAAGCATGGCTGATCCTTGGACAATATTTTGGGTGGTTGGAACCTTTTCGGTCTACCTGATCATCGCTATTCGGTCCCGCGCAACGTCCACTCGTGACTTTTACGTCGCCGGGCATGATGTCCATCCTGTCATTAACGGCATGGCGACAGCCGCTGACTGGATGAGCGCCGCATCATTCCTGTCTATGGCAGGCCTGATCGCTTTTATGGGCTATGGCGGCTCTGTTTATCTCATGGGGTGGACGGGCGGTTATGTTCTTCTGGCCCTTTTGCTCGCGCCGTATTTACGAGAGTTTGGAAAGTTCACAGTACCTGACTTTGTCGGGGATCGTTACTATTCCAAAATTGCCCGTGTCATTGCTGTGGTGTGCGCTCTATTTGTGTCTTTCACCTATATTGCGGGCCAAATGAAAGGCGTCGGTGTGGCATTTTCTGGCTTTCTGGGCGTGCCGTTTAATATCGGCATTTTGATCGGCATGGCGATTGTATTTGTTTACGCAGTTTGGGGCGGTATGAAGGGTATTACCTATACTCAGGTGGCCCAATATGTGGTTCTGATTTTTGCTTATACGGTTCCGGCCATCTTTATCTCTTTGATGATCACGAGCAATCCTGTGCCGCAATTAGGCTTTATCGGCAATATGGCTGGCACAGACATGGCCATGCTGGAGAAACTCAACACTGTTGTCACTGACCTAGGCTTCACAGAATACACCTCCACGACCAAAGCGAAAATTGATGTGTTCTGTATAACCGCCGCTTTGATGTTTGGGACGGCTGGTTTGCCTCATGTTATCATTCGGTTCTTTACGGTGAAATCGGCACAGGCGGCCCGGGTTTCAGCAGGCTGGGCACTTGTGTTTATCGCACTGCTTTATACTACGGCGCCCGCTGTTGCGGCCTTTGCGAGGATTAACTTTGTCGAGACCGTCAATGAAGCCACCTATATTACGGACGGCGAAGACTATCAGCAGCGCGCCCAGCAGATCATTGATGCTGGCGGCAAGCCTGTCCCGGATTGGTATAAGACCTGGGAGAAAACCGGGCTTTTGGACTATGATGATAAGAACGGTGACGGTATCATGCAGTATCGCGGGCCCAATGCGCCAGACGGCGTCGCAAACGAAGTCACGCCGAACCGGGATATCTTTGTTCTTGCCAATCCACAGATCGCGCGTTTGCCCGCATGGGTCATCGGGCTCGTGGTGGCTGGCGGCCTAGCCGCAGCTTTATCGACAGCGGCAGGCCTGTTAATGGTCATTAGTTCTGCCGTTTCCCACGATCTTCTTAAACGAACGTTTAAACCCGATATGACCGAGAAACAAGAAATGCTGGCGGCGAGACTAGCCGCAGCAGCCGCTGTTATTGCGGCGGGACTTCTGGGAATATTTGCCACTTCCTTACCGTTTGTGGCGCAAGTTGTGGCCTTTGCCTTTGGGCTGGCGGCGGCTTCGTTGTTTCCGATTATATTCCTCGGCATTTTCTGGAAGCGTATGAATAAAGAAGGCGCGATCTCGTCCATGTTAACCGGACTGATCACCACATTTAGCTACATCTATTATTTCAAATTCATCAATACCGATCCATCCGGTTGGTGGTTTGGTGTTTCACCCGAAGGAATTGGCTTTGTATTTATGTGGGTGGCTTTAATTGTTGGCATTGCTGTAGCGCTTATGACCAAGGCGCCGCCGCAACATATTCAGGACTTAGTCGATGACATACGCGTACCGGGCCAACGGAAACTTCATGGCCCAGATGATTTGGCGTTAAAACCGATAAATTAGGGGCGGGTTATTCCATCCCTGTTTCTTGCAAGACCTTTTTAGCGACGCGGAAACATTCGAGAGACTGGGGCACGCCGCAGTAAATCGCGATCACATGAATGATGGCGCGGAGCTCCTCCTTGGTGACGCCGTTTTTGATGGCGCCTTTACAGTGGAGTTCCCATTCATGCATTTTGCCAAGAGCCCCGATCATGGAGAGGTTCATCATAGAGCGTGTTTTGGGATCAATCACATCATCACTCCAGCCAAAGCCCCAACACCAAGCCGTCATGGCCTCTTGAAACGGGCGGGTAAAGTCATCGGCGGCGGCGACGTTTGTTTCCACATAGTCCGCGCCTAAAACCGCTTTGCGTTTTTCCAGGCCTTTTTCAAACAGGTCGTTATCCATGATCTAATCCTTATGGGTGGGCTATATTGGGTAGGGTATATAGATTTTCACCAAAAAGCACGGCCATCAGAGTTATTTTTCTTTAACCCAATCCAAAACAACGCCGCCTAGTTGTAAAACTTCACCAAAAATACTCCCTTGAACTCATTTGGGACAGGTCATATTATGTACGGAACGTTAACGGGGAAATAAGCGATGACGGAGCAAAATAATGAAACGGAAACACCAGTCGGTAAGTGGGTCAAGCCGGAACTTATCCGCCTCGATGACCGTGGTCCGGATGGAAAAGTTGCTTTCGCCGCAGAGATTGGTGCGGATTTGGGCTTTTCTTAAGATCGTTTAATTGTTCGCTCACCACGCTGCTGGTGGGGAGGGTCTCTGCGCATTAAAGAAGGATTGTTTGGCGTCGTTATATTTCAAAATTAAAAGTTGATTTAAGGCATTCGATATTACGAACCTTGTAAATAGCAAGCGCAACATCGCTATTCGCTACGGGTATTAAGGGCCGCTTCATAGATGCATAGCTTGAGTAATCCAGCAATTGGTTGCATTTGACAATCAACACTAAACAGTCATAGCTATCGATAAATACCCCTCAAAATAAGAAGGTAAATATGCGGCGAAAGACTATTTTATCTGGAATAGGTGGTTTAACCAGAACAGCTTTTGGTGCCTTAACAATGGCGGGCCGTAGTTCGAAACCAAGAGTTTTGGACGTCGTCGACTTATCGGCCTTCAAAACAGGTGAGACTGACATCAATAGGTTTGACGCTGTTGAAACGGCGTTTAGACTCAGAAATGGCGACATTAAAGCTAGCGAAGCAATAGAACACGCAATCACACGCACAGAGACAATAAATCCTCATATCAACGCCATCGTCACCAAAACCTATGATCAAGCGCGCGAGACCGCAAAAACACTTAAAGGCGGGACATTTGCGGGTCTTCCGATTTTCGTCAAAGATTTATATGATATCAGCGGTGTCCCTACGGGGCATGGTTCACGAGGTTACGCGAACTATGTACCTAAAAAGCAATATCCATTTTTTGATGATTTGTTTGCGTCCGGTGTCATTAATTTGGGAAAAAGTTCTGCGCCTGAATTTGGTATGACCGCGTCAACAGAGCCTTTAAGTTCTGGCGTAACGCGAAACCCGTGGAATCTAAATCATTCAACAGGTGGTTCATCCGGCGGTGCAGCCGCGCTTGTTGCTTCTGGCGTTGTCCCGTTAGCAACAGCAAGTGATGGCGGTGGTTCAATTCGTATACCGGCTTCATGCTGCGGGTTATTTGGCCTCAAAGTATCAGTTGATCGATTTCGGCCTGATATGAATGAGCGGGGCATTCCGGTAAGAATTGCCGTGAATGGCTGCGTAACTCGTACTGTCCGAGATAGCGCTATGTTTTTAGCTGGCATAGAACGCACTGACGGCAAAGGAGGGCTCTCGCCAATTGGTTTAGTGACACGCCCATCAAAACGCCGTTTGAAAATCGGCTATTATACCGAACTGCACACAGGTAATCCTGTTGATCAAGAGGTCGTCAAAACCACAAAAAATGCGGCTAAGCTTTGTCAGTCCTTAGGCCATATTGTTGAAGAAGTTGAATCGCCATTTGGAATTAAAGGCGCGGAAGAATTCGGGGTGTATTGGGCAGCGGCTACCCATTATAT
This sequence comes from Hellea sp., assembly GCA_014238285.1. Classification (GTDB taxonomy): domain Bacteria; phylum Pseudomonadota; class Alphaproteobacteria; order Caulobacterales; family Maricaulaceae; genus JACOMS01. Next base: position 1,300 of record JABABK010000039.1, on the reverse strand, counting down.
GATTAAAGCATGGGAAAAAGAATATGGCAGGAAGGCCACTTCAAATGAATTTGAAAACTTTACACTTGGGCTTAGAGAAAAATACTTCGCAGAGAAGCGTAATATCTGGCGCTCGATAAGAACATTATGGTCTATTCGCGATAATTTTGGTCAATCTTTTACCGACTTTGATCTGTTCCTGTCGCCTGTTGTGACAACACCGCCGCCTGAAATCGGTTTTTTTAATGCAGATCAGGATTTCCAATTGGTTTGGGATCGCACGGCGGCCTATACGGGTTTCACACAATGGGCTAATGTAGCAGGAGCTGCGTCCATGTCTGTTCCGCTCGGCATGTCAAAGAACGGGTTACCCATAGGCGCGCTTTTTACTGGCAATGTTGGCGACGAGCGAATTTTACTTGAACTGGCATATGAACTTGAACTGGCGCAGCCGTGGCGAGACCAGAAGCCATCTTTGTTTTATGCGACGGGTTAAATAAATCAGATGCAAAAAAAACTAAAAGCACTGTCGGGAAAACGACTTATTGTATGGTCGTTGATTGTCTTGTTTGTACATTTTGGAGCCCATTTCATTGGCTCAGCTATTCTCGAACTCTATCATCTCACTCAAAGTGAAAAACTCTATGAAGTTTACGGTAAAGCCCGCTTTATCGCCAATCAATTTGTGTTTTGGAAATATCGCTGGGTCGTCACATTTCTTGTCGGGATCATAGCTTATTTCATTTTGTTATGGCGGCAAACCCGCGCGTCAACACACAAAAACAAGAGGGCCGTTCATGGACATTAATAGACGAGGGGTCATTCTTGGATCAACAGCTATACTAGGCGGCGGCTTTGCGTCTCATAGCCTATATTCATATTTGCAACAGCAACGAAGCCACCCCACACACACCTCGGGTCATTCAGGTGATTGGGAGGGCTATCTTAACCAGTCCGTAGATGCATTTTCTAGCGAAATTCGTGAATTGGTCAACGCCATGAGCGAAACGCTTTTACCGCGAACCGAAACACCAGGAGCGATTGATGCCGGCGTTCCGAAATTCATAGAGCTGATTTATTCAGACTGGATGCAGCCAAGGGAAAAGGCCGTGTTTGATGAAGCATTAGAAGATGTCGAAACCCGCGCACAAAACAAACATCAACGGGCCTATATAGGATTATCATCCAGAGAGCAGCAATCTATTTTGGAAGCCATAGAAGAGGCTTCGCCTCATGCATGGTTTAAACCTGGCGGTCTATCCATAACCGAAGAACAGCCGCTACAAGCCCCGCCATTTATGGCGATTTTCAAAGAAATAGC
>JABABK010000038.1:13603-33429 GCA_014238285.1 Hellea sp. | reverse complement strand
GACGCAAAAGCACAAGCAGAAGCCGCAGCAAAAGCACAAGCAGAATCTGATGCAAAAAATGCTGAAGAAGAAAAAATTGAAAATATGATGATGGATCATCTTCTGCAACAACTTCAAAACACGCTAAGACACCACAGTCCTCTCCATTCTCTGTTAAATGAGCAGGCCAAATTCCGTCACAGGTAATGTAATAATGAACCCCACCTGGTGAGAACTTTTTCAAAATATTTTCGCGAGCAAGCCATTTTGACTGGCATCCATTTCTATCAAGTTCAATAGCGCTCTCCAACCAACGGATTGAGGCAGCATTTTCGTTTGTATGCCATAAACTCACTGCATATGCGGCGGCAATACGAGATTTTGAAAGTTCGAAACAATCGTCATCCAAGAGTTTTGTTCTGATAGGGTGTATCAACTCTGCGAGATCGGAATGGTTTTTTAAATCACTTAGAACTCGCGCCATCATTCCCATATAGTGCCAATAGATTGGCTCATTCTCACCTCGATCAGCAATTTCTTGCTCTATTGCTTGATATTCGGAAAGTGCTTTTTCATTTTGACCCATCCGAGAATAGACAAGGCCCATATTCATTCTAAAGAGCGCGATATCTGTTGTATTTAAGGCCAAACCATCTTTGTAGGCCTGAATTGCCTCGTCGTAGCGTCCTAAATCTGAAAGTGTATTTCCTAAGCGACTGAATAAAGGATAGGGCCCGCCAACTTTGTCTATTCCTCGCTTTAAGATATCAACTGCACTTTCAAGATCGTCTTGTGCTTCATATACAGCAGCTTGCAGTTCAAACGCCCCTGTCCATCTAAGCCTTTCTAATCTTTTCCCAATTTCCAGTGCTTGCTCAAAGTTTCCTTCCTCAAGCAAATCCCAACCTTCACCGTAGATTTTTTGTGGGTCAACTAAACGCTCTTTCATTATTCAACTTTAATTACTTGCGAGAAGGCTTTATCTCAATAATGTCCCTTTTCTAGTTCAATGCTATACTGGGTGACATTAAAATCACAAACTATTCTCGTCATAATATGAGTGTCTTATTTTGGGCGTTTTAAGACACTCGTCTAATGGCGGAGTTTGCCACCAAAACGGAACATTAACCAGCTTGATTCGCTGAAGAACAATCAAGGTAACCCTTAAAACAATTTAATGAAACTTGGTCATCAATCCCGCGAGCTTGCGGGTCTTAGGGCTAAATATGGTTTCCGTATAAAATGAACTTGCGGCCCGTTTAACGGCTTCACCTCTGGTTGGATAGGGCGAAATGATCTGCGCTAAGCCTGATATTTTCATACCGCCTGCCATAGCGACAGAAATCATTTGAATAAGATCGCCAGCGCCTTCCCCTATGATAGAGGCCCCTAGGATTTTACCTTTATTTGTGGCGACGATTTTAACTTCGCCTTCCATGTCGCGCTCGGCGATGGCGCGGTCATTTTCTTCAAATTCAAATTTGAGGATTTTGACATTATGGCCTTTTTCACGGGCTTGGGCTTCTGTCAGCCCAATTGAGGCCAGCTCCGGCGCAGTGTAAATCGCGGCGGGCATGCGGTCTGTGGTGGCCTTGCCTTTCCAGCGGTTAATCAGCGGCGGTAAGAAATAAAAGCTCTTGATGATGGCGCCGGCGTGAAAGCCAGCGGCGTGGGTTAGGCCGCCGCGTGGTCTACCATCATGATCTGTGGCAACGTCGCCAACAGCAAAGACGCGCTTGTTTGAACTGCGAAGGCAATCATCTGTGTCTATACCGCGTCTTGAATATTTTACGCCCGCGGCTTCAAGGTTGAGGCCTTCGACAACAGCGCCGCGCCCGGCGGCGACCAATAAATGCGAGCCTTTAAGTTTTTCGCCGCCGTCTAAGTGGATGGTGACGCTGGTTTTTGTATGGGTAATTTTATCAGTTTTAACGGGCGCGTAAAATTTAACGCCTTCGGCTTCTAGCGCTTTGGTCAGGGCCTCTGCGTGTTCCGGCTCGCTGCGGCCCAGAGGCGGGGCAATATCGACAATGGTGACATCACTGCCAAGGCGGCGGAAGGATTGTCCAAGCTCAAGTCCAATAGGACCCGCGCCAATGATCAATAAATGGCTCGGCAGTTTGTCCATAGAGAAGACGGTTTCATTGGTCAGGTAGGGCACTTTATCAAGGCCGGGAATAGGCGGGGCTGATGCGCGAGATCCTGTCGCCACGATAATGCGTTTGGCGCGGACTTTATGACTGTCTGACTCGACCGTACGTTTGTCTTTGAAACGGGCGCGTTCACGCAGGACGGTCACGCCCATACCTTCAAATCTCTCTTGGCTATCAACAGGTGCGATGTGATCGATCACGCCCTGAACATGTGCTTTGACCTTATCAAAATCAATGGCTGCTTTGGCAGGCTTAACCCCAAACGGCGCGCCGTCACTAAAAGCGTGGGCGTGTTTAGCCGCCGAGATCAGCGCTTTGGACGGCACGCAGCCATAGTTTAAACAATCGCCGCCCATGTCTTCGGCTTCGAATAAGACGACGGAGCGCCCAAGCTGAGCCGCGCCAGAGGCAATGGATAAGCCGCCCGCGCCCGCACCAATAATGCAGATATCAACATCGTAATGAGTTTTCGTCATGAGGCTCTCTTATTTTATGCGGCTTAAACCATCTGTGTTTTACTAAATTTTTTATAGGCAATAGGGATGAGTGATAAAAGGATCAGGCCCAAAATAGGTAGGAGAATTTCAGGTTTTGTCATAGCTCCCTTTAATGACAAGTTTTCTCCCTGTTCGAATATCGCGCTAGCGCCACGGCCAATACTTGCAAAAACAATTGCACCTGGGATAATTCCAAATAAAGTCGAAAGGGCGTAATTACGAAACTTAATATTAAATAAAGCAGGGACAACATTAACCACAAAAAACGGAAATATCGGGACTAATCGTAATATAAAGAGATAGGACAATTCATTTTCTTTTAGTCCTGTCTCAAACTTTTGCATATAAGGCCCCATTTTTTCAGTCAAATTACTGCCAATGGCGTGCCTAGCGACGAGAAATATAATGCAGGCTCCGATAGTTGCGCCGATGACGATACCAAATGCGCCCGTAAAAGTGCCAAACAAAAACCCGCCAAAAATAGATAACAAGCTTGCGCCGGGAACCGATATTCCTACGAGCAATGCGTAAAGCGCGATAAAGCCAAGGAGTGTTAAAACAAAATTATCCTGCACAAAGCCAGCAAGAATTTCTTGGTTTTCTTTGAGAGATTCGAGACTGATATAGTCTGGCCCGCCGAGTGCAAAAAAGGCAGCTAAGGCCAAGGCAATAACGCCTAAGGGCAAAAACCGTTTCAGGCTTGAAGGCTTATCACTCATTATGAGCTCCATTGAGTGACCAGTTATAATCATACCCTTTGATACGGCCGCCATCATCAATGATAGCGGCGAGATCTTCATCGGCATATTCACGAATATGCTCAAGGACGGCACTTTTACTACCGCCAAAATCTTTATCAAACCAGTTGTAAATCGATGAAACAACCAAGCCTTTATTTGTGACTTTAACGCCGCGGGTTGAATTGATAAAAGCGCGGGCGGCTGCATCCCGATCAGCCTCTAATGTGGCGGCTTTCCATTCACCTGCTTTAAGATTCGGGCATCCAATACTGGCGCAATTGACCATGTAGTGGATGAGGGGCGAGGGAAACTTCTTTCTTAAAATATCATGTTCAATATCATCAAGGCTGAGACGTTCACTGTTAATTCTAATAAGGTTCTTTTTCCATGGTCCCATGGAAAACATACCTGACTTTATCTCTTTAATAGACTCCACGGGATAGTGATCGACAACGACTTTAACGGTCAGGGCGTTATAGAGGTTAGCCCAATAGGCTGTGGCTTCAGCATCGCTTAGACCATCGGGATCAACTGATTTAAAGCCATCAATATAATCGTTCAAAACGACTTCATCTTCGATGGTTTCAGAAAGCCGGGCATAATCAAACCTTACCAGACCGTCTTCTTCCACGTCTGAAAGATAGTCTGTCATTAAAGTAGGCCAAGTTTTACTCATTTCTATCTCCTGAGCCATTGCAGGAGAGAGGGCAAGGGAAAACAAGCTTAGCCCCAAACCCATCATATATCCATATAGCCGCATAGGGCCTCCGTGAAATTTGACCTCTACTACCATAGGAATACGCCTGGTGAGGTCACAGAATCTCACATAAATGTGTAAATTTCTATTAGGACTTTCTAGAGAGAAATTTAACGCATTTCCCTCTAAGTAAGACGGCTATGTTTAGATTTTGGGCCATATTGGTCTTTCTCTGGACATTAAGTGTCGGGGGGGCAGTTAATGCCCACGCAGAATGGTCGGAGCAAAGCTGTAGTTTTGCTCATAGGATAGCTGTGACCATTTCGGCTACAGGGGCTGACCATGCTATCGAAACTAAAATAGACCTTCTCGCCAGTGATTTCCCGACCGATTATGTCTTTTCCGCAGATGGTGATGATGTTCGTGTTTTTGAGTCAGATGACACAACGCCGGTTGATTTCTTTATTACAGGCTGGGACGTGGCCGCCCAAACAGCAACGATTTATGTAAGACTGCCAACCATACCATCAGGCAATAGCGAAACGATTTATATTTATCTTGGTGATAATGCGCTGTGCGCGGGCGGTAACGCCCCGAGCGTATTTCCGGGAACGGGCATAAGATTGCATAGCCGCGTTTCAACCGTTGATCCCATTGATGCGGCCGCTGGCCGTACCGCGTTTGAGGCGGCTACAACCGATGTTTATGACGCGCTAAGAAATTCTGTTAACGGGGTGAATAACCGCTCCCTCGGCGGAACCAATGGTAATTTTGGTTGGTGTGTTAGCGCCCTGATAAATGTTCCGACAGCCGGTGATTGGGATTTCAGATATGGCGGGGACTTTGGCCGCGGCGGCCATTTATATGTTGATGAAACACCGCTGGAAGAAGACTGGAATGACGATTTATGGTGGGCTGGCAATTATGGAAATACAGCAGAAACGTTGTCAGGGACGATAAATCTCACAACGGGCTGGCACAGATATGAGGCTATGGGCTTTGAAGGATGTTGCGATGGCGGGGTCGGGTTTCAAGCGCGCGCCCCTGGCGGAAGTTGGCAAAACCTTACAACGGCGAATTTCACAATGCGAGGGGCTTATTGCGCCATGCCCGACGCGAATATTAATGTCGCTGCGCCTGAAAGCTGCTCGACCATATTGGATGCTTCCAAGGCCGTTGAAATTGATAGCTCTAGTCCTGTGAATTACGCCATTCCCACCGCGATCATGCGCTATGATTTAAATATAAGCAATCCCGGGCAAACTGTCGACGCGACCACCATTGTTTTAACAGACACATTTCCGCCGGATGTTTCGCTTATGGTCAGCGGGCCAGATGTCTTTACGCTGGAAGATGGAACCATTCCATCAGGATTGAGCTTGCCATATGGCGGTCCGAGTGATTTTTCAGATGGTGTTGAGTTTTCTACGGATGGTGTAAATTTTACCACCTATGCGCCGTCAAGTCCGCTCGATGTGAATGTTACCCATATCAGATTTAGACCAATAGGATCTCTAAACCCCAATGACGCCGGGGATATCCCCAGCTTCACGATCAAAGTGTTCGGGGAAATCCCGTAACTGATTTTAGGTCTTGCCCGTCGACACAGCGACCATGGCGGCCCGTAATGTGCGCTCACCAATGGTAAAACCAACTTGCATAACTTCGGCGACATAGCCTTTGTCTTCATCGGATGGAATTTGGGCCACTGCTTGATGGAAGTTCGGGTTAAATTTAGAGCCTTTGCCGGGGACAGATTTAATGCCGTGGCGGGCCAAAATAGCCATGAGGCTTTTCTCGGTTAGCTCAATGCCTTCGAGAAGGTTTTTGGCATTTGCGCCCATATCTTCGCGGGCTTTACCGTCAAGGGTCAGGAGTGCACGGCCAAGACTATCGACAATGGATAAAACATCCGTTGCGAAACGCTCAACGCCGTACATTTTGGCGGCAGCGACTTCGCGCTCGGCCCGTTTCTTGACATTATCCGCTTCGGCCATGGCGCGAAGGGCTTGATCTTTTAGATTGGCCATTTCCAGCTCAAGGGCAGCTAGCTTTTGCTCAGCGTCGCCGTCAGCTAATATTTCGTCGGCTGTTTTGCTCCCTGTTTCTTCGGCGGCAGCATTATCGGCTGATTTACGATCAGCGACATTGTCGAGGGCTTTGGCGATCTCGGCTTGAAGGGCGTCGAGCTCTGCATCACTTGGCAGCTTATCCGTGTCCATATTCACATCCGTTTTTGACTTCTTAGCCATTGTACTTCCTTATCCTTGCCTGAGCAATCGCCCAACCAGCTGCGCTGTATAATCAACCATGGGAATAATGCGAGCATAATTTATCCGTGTTGGCCCGATTACGCCAAGGGCGCCGATAATATTTTTATCAGAATCCCGATAAGGCGCAATTACCACGGATGAATCTGACAAAGAAAACAGTGGATTTTCTGTGCCGATAAATATTTTTACGCCGTCTGCATCTTCTGTTTGATCAAGTAGCTCGATTAATTCCTGTTTTCGCTCCAAATCCTCAAATAACATTTGGATGCGCTCTATATCGGCTTGCGCGTCGATGTTTTCAAGGAGCTGAGCGCGGCCACGTATGATTAAAGCCCGTTCGGAGGTTTCTGCGCCTGACCAGTCGGCCAAGCCTTGGGCCACAAGGCCAGCGGCTGCTTGATCAATTTGGCTCCGGCCTGACTGTATTTCATCCAGGATTTGAAGCCGGGCTTCTCCCAGCTGTTTGCCTTTAAGGCGCGCCGATAGGAAATTCCCGGCCCGTTCCAGAGACGCTGGCAATAATCCGGCAGGCCGCGCCATCAGGCGATTTTCCACCCGGCCATCTTCATAGACGATCACGACGAGGGCTTGGGCCATATCCAGATTGACAAATTCAACATGCTTGACGGCCGCGCTGCGGGCTGAAACATCGCTCGGAGCTAGGACGAGGCCTGCGCCGCCGGCAAGACCGGCGAGCATAGCGGAGGCATGCTCAAATATCTTATTAGGATTCTCGCCCGCAGAGGTCAGATTGGTTTCAAGACCCGTGCGCTCAATCGGCGTTAAATCGCCAATTTCCAAAAGCCCGTCAATAAAAAGACGAAGCCCGATTTGGCTTGGCATACGTCCCGCGCTTTTATGGGGCGACTGTAAAAGCCCAAGGCGCATTAGATCCGACATGGTATTGCGAATGGTCGCTGGAGATAATCTCTGACCGTCAGACATAGAAAGCGTGCGCGAGCCGACCGGCTGCCCAGTTTCAATATAACTCTCGACAATGGTCTTAAAAATGCTGCGCGTGCGCGTATCCAGATCCGATAGTGTAAAATTTTCCGGCGTAAAACTCATCACACGCTTATGTGGTAAAACAGGGGTTGGTTTCAAGGGGGATGTTGGGGTTAGTGATAATTTAGTCTGCTTGGTGACAGAAGCAGACGTCAGGTCAGTGTCTTAAAACGCTCATAATAGGACGCTGATCTAAGTTCCGCTTTCGGGTGTTAAGGCATTGGCGGGATCTATATGATCTGGGTGATGCGACCTTATTATTTATCGCCCCAAGATTGATTTGCACTAGGCGTTGGTATCATATATTTGAATAGGTATGGCTGGAAAAAATCAACACTATCTTCCCCAGTTCGCGCAACGACCGTTTAAAACCAACGAACTGGGAAATAGACCCAAAACTTACATGTATGAGAAGAGCGCGCCACCAAACCAGTCACGACGCATTGAGAAGGTTGGAGCAGAGAGCTTCTTTTATTCGGATGATGGGCCTACCGAAGGCCCAAATCTAGATATGAGAATTACCGACTTAGAGAACGAGCTTGCACTAACTCATCAGGAACTGCTTTCTCAGAAAATAGGACCTGTTAGAGACGAAAATGCTACAATTCGTCTTGTTCAACATCTCGGTATGCGGACGCGCGCTGTCAGGACGACTGTCATGGATGGGCTCTCGGAAGCCCTGGATAGCGCAATGGACGTTCTGGCGCGACCTGGTTTCTTTCAGGACCTACTTTCGGTACAGAGGGGATACCTTGAGGGAGAAGTTGAGCAACATCTCAACGATCCCTCCGTAAAGGCGGCAGGTTTAGATGTAGCCGCACCGCAGGCTGTTTCGCCTATCCTCTCTTACGCAGTTCGTGAAGCCTTTGCCCCGCGTCTCGAAGAAATTGGACAAGCTCTGACCAGGCAGTTTAAGCCAATGCTAGATTTAAGTGACAATAAGGCGGCATTTCACCATCAGGACGTAATGTCGTCGTCACTTGAATATCCGAACCTGCCTGAATCTTTGCTGGCCATGATATGGAGCGTTGTCGAATGGAATTTTGAAACACCACTTATCCTGCCTGATTGTGCAACCATAACCTTCAACACTGATGGCGAGTTCTCGCCAGGAGTTTTTGTGATGGATGGTGATCATGCTTGTACCCTTTTGCCCTTATCGCCGAACCGTCTTCTAATTGGCTTGGCTCATGGCAATGAGCGTCCGGACGACGCGGCCATACTGAACGCGCTTGGCGCCTGCAGCCAAGAATTCTTTATCGCTGGGATATGTACAACGGCTTATGAACAGAATTGTCAATCCATTGGCCAAGCTGGAGACATGATCAGAGGCCTGCTTGATAAGATGGCTCATGATGCCGTCGACCCGCTGCGGGACGTAATCTCTTCGGAAGGGCTGATCGGTAGTCCACGTGGGGAAAAGACCCTTGCCGTTCAGAATTTCTCGACATTGGCCAAAGACCAGGTTCAAGTATTCGCTAACGCCATGGGCCGCCTTCTGGGCCGCCTTGCACCCTATTTTGACATATCAGTCGTGAAGGAGCTCGTCATCGCTGAAGATTTCTCAGTGGCAATGGAAATGTATGACATTGGTAATGACGCGTTGCGCTCGCACATCGAAGATGGATTGATTCAGGGAAAGGCAGTGTCGCGCGTCTGGATTGAACGTGACGAGGCTTGGGGAGCGGCGTTGCTCGTCAACCCAAATTTGTTTGAGGCCCTGGCTGCTGAGGACGCGGATATGGTAGATTGGGCATTCGAGAACCTGCTAGATGCCCTCATCTCAGTCGATGTCAACACAGTCCTAAATCGCGATGCTAGAGCTTATTTAAACGGGCAAAATGACGGGAGTTTGGCAAATGGTATTCCCGAAGAGCTGCATCTCGGCCTACTCGATTATCTAATTGCCAGGCGTTCACGACAGAACGGCCGCACGATGGAACCTTTTGAAAAAGGCCATTCGGCCGACTTGGATTCATCCGTTACCGCCTATGAAGCTGTCTTGGCGGCTTATGCGCCGCAACCGACTCAGACTTCGGAAGAGATTATGGTTGGCGTTTATGGTGCAACTGAAGCGTCAATGTCCGTTCTCGTGGCGGCGTGTCGTTTCCTCGGCACGCACTCCGCGGACGCGCGCTCTACCCTGACGTGGCTGCCGTTATTGGCCGCAGATCTGGACGCGCTCTGGCGAACCTATGGTTTTTGGGAGGGGTCTGAATTGCTGGTCAATCTCGAACGGCACTTCGAGCGTCTCGTCTGGGGGTTTGGAATCGTGATGCAACGCCAAGGCGACCAACTCCGTTTCGACCATATGGACAACGATGGCCGTTACGCGGGGGTTCTAAAGCATATCGAACAATTTCTGTCAGACGATGTGTTGGATAGTTTTGGCATATCAGTAGAAGCCCTCGAAATAGACCACTAAGAGGCGGCTTGATGCAGAAATAGGTATCAACTCAGCGGCTTAAAATAACCCAAAATAAGCCACTGAGATAATGTCTGCAATGAGGGGCAGAGCAATCAGTGACTAACGAGTTGAGCAAATGTTAGCAGGTTTCGCGTCACTGACCTTCGTACGCTTAGCGATTTACCACGTATTTATATCCCCCTAATCACCTTGCTATCATTGACGGCAAAGACCTATAAAACGTCCTTGTGAACGCTCCGTCGTAACCGCTCTGCCGTAAACACTCAGAAAGACACATATGTTTGATTTCTATTTGGCCCAGGAATATTGGTTTGCCGCGGCGCAGCTTAGTCTGGCAATGCTCGGCATGGGGGCGACGTTGACCTTGAAAGACTTTAAGGGGATTATAGAAATGCCGCGCGCCTTTACGGTTGGTATGGGTTTGCAATTGCTTTTAGTGCCGCTTGTGGCGTTTTTATTCATATCTTTATCTGGCGCTATGGCCGGGGTTCTGATCGGGCTTGCTTTGCTCGCGGCTATCCCGGGCGGGACAGTGTCGAATATATTTACCTATATGGCCAAAGGGAATATTGTACTTTCGATTGCGATTACGGCGATCACGACGATTGGCTGCCTCGTCACAACTCCGATTGTTTTGGACCTTTTAATTTCCCAGCATATGCCCGCAGATTTTGTTATGCCTGTTGCACGCATCGCGTTTGAGATTTGTATTTTTCTGCTCATACCTTTGGTCATAGGCATGTTGATTTATTCGAAGCTTCCAAACCATGCCGCAAGGATTTCCAAGTTTGGCATTTATGGTTCGATTTTTGTAATTATCCTGATCGTTATAGGCTCGGTCGGGGCAGGCCGTTTAGATCTAGGCGCATTTGGCGCGAGGAATATTTTGATCATATTGGTCTTCGCCCTTGCTTTACTGTGCCTAAGCATAATTGTTCCAAGGCTAGCTCACCTGCCAGCCAAAGACGGAACGGCCATCCAGATAGAAATCACGGTGCGTAACACAAATCTTGGCTTGCTGCTCAATGCCTCTTTGTTTCCGCCGGGTCATGCGTTAGGCGGCACGGTGCTGATGACCTTGTTATTATACGGCGCCGTTATGTTACTGCTGGGCGCCAGTTTGATTGTTTATAACAGGCGTGTTCATAAGGCTATTTAACACATGCCGATCACCCGAATGAAATTCTAGTGTGGCTTGCTTTAAGCGACGAAAATACGGATAATGGCGCCTATGAAGACCACTGAAAACCCACAGCATATCCAAGGCCTAATTACCAAACACGGGCTAGCCGTCATGCTTGTCGGATTGTTGGCGGGCTTTGGCTGGGCGTTTGCATTGCTAGGTGAGCTAAGAATTTCGCCTATTCCCATCGTGTTCATGGATAGTTTTCCGGGTGATCCGGTGCGGTGGCGGAGCATTCATATGGGATGTTTATTAAACGGGATTATGGCACTGGCCTTTGCCGGTGTTTTGAATCTGTTTTCATTCACCGCCAAGAAAGGCAAATTAATCGCTTATAGCGTCCTCACGGCGATTTGGGGCAATACAGTCTTTTACATTTGTAATTTATTTTCCGCCAATCGCAGCCTGTCTCTTGGTGATAATGCGCTAGGCGAAGCTAACATATTCGGCGCCATAGGGTTTATAGTCGCCATGATCGCCGCCATTGCCCTCATCACTTTGGTGATTGTTTTGATCAGAACACCGCTTCGCTCGCGAGGACCAAGTAAAGGGCCAGATTCGTGACATCGGCTGATATACACCCCATGGACGACATTCCGGTCAGGCCGCTAAAGTTCGACTTTAACGACCGAACCGCCGATGATGCCATATGGAGTCAATCGTCACCTCTGTTTGCCATATTTGCAAATGCCTTCACATTACACGTTCCTTATTTTGAACGTTATCTTGTGCGGACCATGGGCAAGGCAAAGCGTAAAATTTCGGACGAATCCTTGCTAGCAGATGTAAATGCTCTCATCGGGCAAGAGGCCCATCATGCCAATGCCTTTATCGGTTTTAACAAGCTTTTGAAACGCCGTTACCCCAAGGCCGAAGCCTTAGAAACCCATGCCAGTCAAGATTTTGCGAGGCGCATGAAGTCTGATGATTTCAAATCCATGGTGGGATTCACGGCCGGCTATGAAACCTTCACCTTTCTGGCAGGCATGATGTTTTTGGGAAATTACGATGCCTGGTTTGCGCAGTCTGACGACTCTGTCAAAGCTCTCTGGGTCTGGCATCAAGTCGAAGAGGTGGAACATGCCGCCGTGGCGTTTGACGTCTATAAATATTTTTACGGCGAGCACGAATGGTATCGCAAACGCATGGTTTTAAAGGCGCTGTCGCATATCATCAAAGAAGTGGCCAAAGCTTATTTTCATATGTGCAAGGTTGAGGGTTATTTTAAATCTCCGCTTAAAGCCGCAAGAGCCATTGGGTTTCTGACAAAGTTGCTATCGATGATGCTCTGGGATGTCCGGCCTGTTTTTTCCAAAAACTACCACCCCCGAAACCACCCCCTCGCCACATCGCGCCAAAGCGCTATAGCTATTGGATGGCGGCGTTTTCAAAAGTCCGGCGGTGACGTCTTGGCTATCGACAAACCGAAAATGGCGAAGATAATGAAATTGGCGGTTTGATTTAGATTTAGATTGGTTTAGATTCATTGCCGCAATTCGTAATCACCAAAATATCCCACTAGCTTTTCCGCCGCAGTTTGTTAGGACACGTCTAACCAAAAGGAAAAGATAATGAGACCCGAAAACCGTGCCCGTGATGAACTTCGTAATGTAACTCTAGAAGCGGGCGGCTCTCGCTATGCTGAAGGGTCTTGCTTGGCTAAATTTGGCCATACCCATGTTTTATGCACGGCCAGCGTTGACGAGAACGTACCGCGCTGGATGAAGGGCTCTGGCAAGGGCTGGGTTACGGCAGAATATGGCATGCTGCCGCGCTCGACACATACGCGTAATAACCGCGAAGCGGCTCGGGGGAAACAAGGTGGCCGTACCGTTGAAATTCAGCGCCTTATTGGGCGTTCTCTGCGGGCGGCGATTGACCTTAAAAAACTTGGCGAGCGCCAAATCATTGTCGATTGCGATGTCATGCAGGCCGATGGCGGCACGCGCACCGCCTCTATTACCGGGGCATGGGTGGCGCTCTATCAAGCCTGTCAGGGCCTCGTGGATAACGGCACCCTTAATGAAAACCCTGTAACCGATAATATGGCTGCTGTGTCCTGCGGGATCGTCGATGGTGAATGTCGTCTTGATCTGGAATATGTCGAAGATTCTGCGGCGCAGGCCGATGCCAATTTCGTCCTAACAGAAACGGGCGGCGTCATCGAAGTTCAGGCCAGCGCCGAAGATACACCGTTTACAGCCGATGAGATGGCGGAACTTATGCGTTTGGCGGGCAAGGGTATTGGTGAGCTTTGCGAAATGCAAAAGGTTGCGTTAGGGTAGGGAATAATTTTTATGTGGGGTTAAAATGGATATTTCTCTTATTATATATTCGGGTTTAGGTGCTGCCATTGGAGCAGCGTTAGGGCGATTGATTAGTAAGGCATTTTTTAAAGATGTAGAAAGTACTGAGCCTTTAGATTCGTCGTCCAATGACACAAAAAAGGGAAACAAAACGGTCTTGACCGTTATCCTCACTATTATTGGACTGAACGTACTTCCTCTGTATTACAAAGATATGACCTTGCCTCGGTTGGCGCCCATCGACACGCGAGCTTTCAATAAAGATATGCCTGTACTTGACATAATTCAGGATCAAAACCCTGAGCTATACCAAAGTATGTTAAAGCCGTTAGACAAAGCGCTTCGGAATAATGACTTTACTCAAGAGGAGTTGAATGAGTTTCGGGAAGTCTATTTAACAGTGATAACAGAAAAACGTGAAACTGCATCAGCAAAGACCCTCAAAGAATCAGATAGTGTAGCCACGTTACAACTGGAAATCCTTAAAGAAAAAGAGCCCACTTATTGTACTTTGATATTTTATGGGCGGCCGTATCCAAGGTTAGACGGAATATTAGGAGCAGATTTCGTTACAAAAGAGCAAGCTGCACTTTCCTTACTGTTTACCGAGTCTCCGAGGCCTGAAAGCTATGTTCCCGATTTGGAAATGGGGAAATCTCTATTTGACCAAATAGCTGCAAAAATTATCGAGGAAAACAACATCACTGATCTTGATCCTGAAATTTTACCGAGCAACGAAAATATTTCGGAGCACAAAAAGATATGTGATTTCCAAAGTGCATTATTTGCGAAAAAAGCAGAACTCAGTGATGATGAAATGTTGAATGTAACTGCCTATTTGGCGAGTTTCGAGTAATCACCACGTCCCGCTATTTTCCATACTCGCCCAAGGCTCGGCGGGTGCTAAGCGTTCTCCGCTTTGCAGAAGCTCAATAGACACATTATCCGGCGATCTTGTGAACGCCATATGACCACCCCGCGGCGGGCGGTTAATTGTGAAACCTAAATCTATGAGGCGCTGACAACTTTCGTATATGTTCTCGACCCGAAAGGCCATGTGGCCGAAATTACGGCCTTCATCATATCCGGCTTCGTCCCAATTATGAGTGAGCTCGATCATGGGCAGGCCAGCGGGCAGGGGATAGGTGATCTCTTTTAGGCCAGAGCGCTCAATGTCGGCTTCGCTGGCGAGAAAGATCAGTGTGAATTTTCCGGCTTCATTATCAATTCTGCGGAGCTCTTTGAGGCCAAGGCCCTGACAATAAAATTTCAAGCTGGCCTCAACATCACTGATACGAACCATTGTGTGTAAAAATTCCATAGGTGCAAATCCTGTTAATTTGGAATCGGAAATTGGGCCTTTTTCGCCCATTTTCCGATCACACTATAATTATAATTTAACAGGAAATGCACTAAGGCATTTCCCTCATCATTTCATCACGTAGCGTTTTGGGGGCGCGGCTATAGTAGAGCCGCGCGGCCATATAGGCAATCAAGCCCCAAATCACGAGGACCCCAAAAAACATAATAAACTGCCAGACAAAGCCGCGCGGGGCGTAAATAATCGGTCGTCCGGCATAGATCCATAGCTCCGTGGTTATGCCGTTTAATAGGGCTAAGCCAGCGGGGGTTAAGATCAAAATGGCGAGAATGCCGCCGCCGATATAGGCATAATTTCGAGGCGCGTAAAACCTTTTATAGGCGCGAATATATCCGTCGCGGCTGAGGCGTTTATCGGTCATGCCCTCCTTGAATTTATAGTCATAATCTGCCTCAGCATCTTGGGTGACCTGTCTGTAGCCTAGAAACGCCCGCATGAAATAGATCGCTGCCAATAAGGCAATAAATCCAAAAAACCATAGCAGTGAATATGTTTCAAAATTAAGCATAACGACAATATTGTCATGCCTAAAGCTTTTAGCAAGTCACTTCTGTGTAATGAAGCATCGACATGGCAAAATTCTATGTTAAATCATAGGTCTAGCTTTATACAATTAACAGGAGAACGTTATGAGCAACCTAATCGGTAAAATGGATATCCGGAACGAAGCCGGTAAAGAAACGGGGGTCCTTAATGGCAATTCGGCCAATTTGGCTCTGGGCGCAAACGGCGCGGAAGGCGACGTTATTTTACGGGACGCGGCGGGTAAAGATACGGTTCATCTAGATGGCGGTGACGGCAATTTACGTCTGGGCGGTCATGGTCATAACGGCGATATCGGCATGTATTCTGACGATGGTAAATTACGGGTGCATTTGGACGGCGGCCGGGCCAATCTTTATATGGGCGGTGAAGGCGCAGGCGGCGATTTGGCTCTTAAGAACTTTGACGGAAAAACCACAGTTCATTTGGATGGGCACACGGCTAATCTTCAAATGGGCGGCGGCACGGCTTCTGGCGATATCGCGCTTTGGAACGGCGAGGGGGCGCAGACTTTATTCTTTGATGGCGGCGACGGCAATATTCGGGTCGGCGGCGGCGGCTCTAATGGAGATGTGGCGCTGTTTTCGGACGATGGTCATATGCGCATGCACCTGGATGGTGGGCGTGCCAATATTTATGCTGGTGGTAACGGGGCGGCGGGTGATATCGCCCTTAAAAACGATGCTGGCGATACGGTCATCCATCTTGACGCGGGCGACGGTGTTATCCGTATCAAAGGCAAGCATGTTGCCACAGCGGATCATGTTTTCGCCGCGAATTATGAACTGGCGTCTCTGGATGTTGTTGAGAGCTTCATCGCGTCTCAAGGTCATCTGCCGGGGATGGATTCAGCACAAGACATGCAAGCTAATGGCGTTGACCTCAACGCCATGAACGGCAAGCTTCTCGAGAAAATCGAAGAGCTAACCCTTCACATTATTGATCAGAATAAACGTCTGGCAGCGCTTGAGAGCAAACTGACGCATTAGAATTAAATGGATTACCGGGCTTGTCCCGGTAATCCAATACTACCACCTGATACCCGCTATTAGTTTTTGGCCCAAAGTTTTGGATTATGTAGCGCAAGAGCCGAGATCAAGCTCACAATAAGGCCCATTGGAAAAACCTCGGTAAATGTCCATGACATGCGATAGAGCGGGTTGCCGTAGTTTGTTTTCATGGCATCCATTTTGGCCATAAATGTCGACAGAGCTTCTGCGGAAACACCCTTGGCTTTTTCCAGTTCAATTAAATGATCCGCATATTTACCAATGAAAACACTGTTCGTCATAGCCGTATAAATTTCCGAGACAAATACATAAGCAAGGCCCGCAATTAGCGACATGGCAAAGCCTAACAATAATGCTTTGGTAAACTTGATAAAGCCGCCTTGATCTCGGTCTCTGAACCTTTTGATACCGAAAAAGACCAGGGAAAAGATTAGGAACATGAGAAGGAAGCCAACCGCCATGGATACGGCGCCGCTATGAAACCCGAATAGGGTGAAACTACCGATCATCATGCCGATCATTAAAAGACCCACGGGCAGGCCATAAATAAACGCCGTTTTCCAAAAACCCCAATTTTGTTTTATATCACTCATGTTCTGCTCCATTCGTTTAATAGCCTAAGCCCGCTTATTTTTTGGCCCAAAGTTTTGGATTGTGAAGAACAAGCGCTGATAACAAACTTACAATAAGTCCCATTGATGCGATTTCGCTAAATGTAACGGGCATGCGATAAAATGGATTTGCATATTTTATTTCTCTAGCCTCGGCTTTCGCAATGAAGTCTGCCAAAGCTTCGGGTGCTAGGTCTTTTGCTTTTTCTAATTCAATTAGATTGTCGGTATATTGACCGATAAATGCGTTATCTGTCATGGCTGTATAAATTTCCCATATGATGACATAAGCAATGCCAGAAAAGACGACCATGGCGAGCCCCAAAGATAGCGCTTTTGAAAACTTGATAAATCCGCCGAGATTTTGATTTTTAAATCTCCGTATCCCTAAAAATAATATTGAAAAGGCGAGAAACATCATCAGAAACCCGACGACCATAGACGAGGCGTCGTGATTAAATCCAAAGAACGTAAAGCTGCATATCATGAAGGTAATGACGATCAGGCCCGGCGGCGTGCCGTAAATAAAGGCCGTTTTCCAAAATCCCCAATTTTCTTGTCTGTCGTTCATGATGTTCTCCCTGTTTCAATAAGGCAAACCTGCCCGCGATTTTCCTCTCTGTCACTCGCCCATATGGGTGAGTTGGCTATTTTCATCCGATTGGATGAGGGCATTATCCGAAATATTTGCAAAATAGGTTGCCGCTTGGGTGCGATTTTTAACGCCTAGTTTCTGGTAGAGATTAGCAAGGTGAGTTTTGATGGTGTTCGGAGAAAGGCTAAGATCTCTGGCAATTTCTTTATTGCTTTTACCGCGGCTCAAAAATTCTAGCATTTCAATTTCGCGCGGCGTTAATTGCAACACATCTTTTGTTATGGGGTTGAGCTCAGCCCGAGGTGACGGTGCGCTGCGTTGGCGCTCAATCCAAATGCCGAGACCTGCAAATATGATCGCGATAAAAATACCGTAGACTTCCAGCCCGATGTCTCGCATCCAGAACCGATAATCGAGCCATGTTAGGGCAAAGGCTAAGACGGCCAATACTGAGCCATAGATTATGACCATTTTGTTCATGAGGTGATCTTGCCAGAGACAGCGCGCAAAGACAAATATTTGTTCGAGCCGTTCGCTAGGTCGGTAGCCTCACGCGCCTGAGCGTTAAATTTATCCGTCCGCCTTTGGGGACAAGCGCGCTTTCTCCGTAAAACACTTTCGAGACGGAGTGATAGCAAAACCGGCTTTCACCTGCCATGACGACCACGTCGCCGGAGAAGAGTTTAAGACCGTTGGTAGGTCCGCCGCGTTTTGGCCCGCCTATTCTAAAAAGGGCCGGATCACCGAGGGATACCGATACCACCGGAGCTTTGGCGTCTTGTTCATCATTATCGATGTGCGCGCCCATTTTGGAGCCTTCCCTATACCAGTTGATGAGACAGGCTTCGGGCTGTACGGGATGGTCTGTGACATCGTCCCACAAATCTTGCAGCAATTTGGGCATTGCGGGCCAGGGATTACCTGTAACCGGATGATTGGTTTCATACCGATAACCCCGTTCTTTATCTGTGACCCAGCCGAGCGTGCCAAAATTACTCAAAACCACAGACATGGGCGTTCCGGTTCGCGGCATGCGGGGCAGATAAAACGGCGCGGTTTTGGCGCCCGCGCTGACAGCCTCGATCAGCCCTGCCTGCTGGGCGGCGTCAAAATAAAGCGGGTAATGGGCAAAGCCCTTTGGGTATTGAGCTTTAGCCATGTTTAATCATAGCTAATTTACACCCAAAAAATAAGCCCCTTTAAGGGGCCTAAATAATTCGTTTTAGATAAACTTACTGATTTTGGGCTTCGAGCTTATCGAGGCGTTCTTTGAGCATTTTGTTTTGCTCGTTCAAATCAGCGATATAGATGTGGGCTTTTTCAAGTTCATTGAGCATACGGCCTAGCTTGTCAGAGACATTGATCGGCGCGTTCTCAACGGTAGGCCCAACATTTGGAAGGTGCCGATTGGCGTACATTTCTTCGGCATGATCTTCAATGCTGGGAAGGTCATAATCAGCGTCAAACACTTTGTCACAGCCGCTGCCGCAAGTGCCGCCGCCGGTTGTCATGGTGCCTGTTACAGTCGCATTTCCATTTGTCGCAACGCTGAATAAAGCGCCCGATGTTCCTTGTAGCTGTACGCCAAAGAAACTACCGCCGACCAGATTCCAAATATTTCCGCTCACGGATTCATGCATGCTCATAATTGCGCCGCCTGCATTTTCTAGAAAGACCTGGGAGCGAATTCCCGGAGTAGCCGTCGTATTTTGAACATAAATCGTGGCGTCATCGGTTCTTCTGATATGCAAGGCTTGAGCAGGACTGTCTGTTCCCAAACCGACATCATTATTGGCGGCAACAAATAGTGAATTTGAATCTGCACCGGGCCTGATTCTAAAGGGAAGTTGACTGCCATTGGTGGCGTCACGGATAAAGAAATTGGTTTCATTGCCGGCCATATCCCAAGTTTGGGGCGTGAATCCGCTTGTGCCGTTTTGTTCAAGCCTGACGGTAGGTGTGTCGCCGTCTGGAATATGCAGTTCTACAACCGGGGTCGCAGTGCCAAGCCCGATACGGCCACCATCATCCACATAAAGAGAGTGGGACGGCGCGCTGGCTTCTATTGTAAAAGGTGTTCGGCCGCCGTCTATATCGTCGATAGAAAATTTATTGGCCCCGCCATTTGAGCTATCATTGACCGTTATTTGCCAATCATTTGTCGGAAATGATGCGGAGCTACTGGTATCTTGAAAATTGATGCGAAGATTGTTTTCTTTCAGCCGTATTGTGTCAAAGCCAAAGCTTTCACCATTAACACAGTCATTTCCGACGCAAAGGCTAAATGATATGATGACGTCGTCCAAGTGCACGACATCGGCGGAAGCGGTATTGGCCATCATAGCAAGAGTTGTTATACTCAATGAGATGGCGGTTAATTTTAGTTTTTTCTTAAAAGTCATATGACGCCCCTATTTGAAATTGG
>JABABK010000038.1:0-13503 GCA_014238285.1 Hellea sp. | reverse complement strand
AGGGGTACGAATAATCTGACCCCTTATTTGTGATCATAATTAGGCGAGGATATCTCAATAGTCAATCAAATGCAGCATGCAGGGGAAAAGCAGATTGGTTATGGTTAACCAGTTATTAACAAGCCCCAGAAAGGGGCCTGTCTTAGATTTTAAGTGTTAAGTTGAAACTATTGAAGTTTTTGTTCAATACGATCAAGGCGCGCGTTTAGTGCTTCGTTGGCCGCTGCTAACGCGTCATTTTCAACCGCCATCTCTTTATTTTGCTCGTTCAGATCTGCAATATAAATATGGGCTTTTTCAAGTTCATTGAGCATGCGCCCTAGCTTGTCAGAGACATTGATGGGCGCGTTCTCGACCGTCGGTCCAACATTTGGAAGGTGACGATTAGCGTACATGGCTTCTGCGTGCTCTTCAATGGTGGGAAGATCATAATCTGCGTCAAAGACCCTATCACAACCGCCGCCGCAGACGCCGCCGCCTGTGGTTAATGTCCCTGTCAAAGTCGCATCTCCGGCCGTCGTAATGGAGTACAAGGCGCCTGGCGTCCCTTGTAATTGGATGCCAAAGAAGCCGCCGCCGAGAACATTCCAGGCATTACCGCTACTTGGGTCACTAAAGCTTGCAATAGCGCCGCCAGCATTTTCTAGGAAAAGCTGTGATCGGATACCTGCCGTGCCTGTCGTGTTTTGCACATAAATAGTGGCGTCATCTGTTCTACGGACATGCAATGAACGCCCAGGACTGTCTGTTCCCATGCCAATGTCATTACTGGCTGCAATGAATAGAGAATCGGTATCTGCACCGGGCTTAATTCTAAAGGGAAGCTGGCTGCCATTGGTGACATCCCGGATGAAGAAATTAGCTTCATTAGCCGCCATATCATAGGTTTGGGGCGTGAATCCGCTCGTGCCATTTTGCTCGAGTCTGATCGTGGGGCTGTCGCCATCCGCAATATGAAGCTCGACCACTGGATTTGCGGTGTTTAAACCCACGTCACCTTGAGAATCGATGCGCATAGCATTCTCGCCGGCGTCATGATCCACCCGAAAAGGCTTTGTACCATTATCAGAGTCTTCAATGGCTAAATAATTCCCGCCGCCGTTAGAGCTATCATTGGCGATCAGGCGCCAATCACTGGTGGGAAATGATGCTGAGGAGCTTGTGTCCATGAAATGAAGTCTGGTGTTGTTTTCTTTCATTCTGATCGTGTCGAACCCAAAAGCTTCTCCGTTGACGCAATCAAGGCCAACACACAGGCTGCCGTCTATAATGACATCGTCTAGGTGAACGATATCCGCCGCCGCGTTACCGGCCATTAGAGCCATGGCGCTTATGCCCATGGTCATCGCAGTTAATTTCAATTTATGTTTAAAAGTCATGATGCGCCTCTATCTAAAATTTGGTTTTTGGGGTTACTCGGCTAGCTGGAACTTCAGCTGGCGCGTCTTCTGCGCGAACACGCACACCATTTAAAATCATAAAGTTGCCGCTTTCTTGGACCGCTTTATAGCTAAATTTACGGGCATTATCGCCGCGTCCATTATTGACGCCGTTCTTATAGCTTTCAACGCGCTCATTTGTATGACCGGTTAATTCCCAAGTGTACTGCCCATCGGCCATTTGGCCTTTATGCATCAGCGAAACGTCAGGCGTTCCATTTTTTCTAAAGGATTTTTCGAAAAATCCATTGGGGCCAGATACTGTCAGTGTTAGGTTTTTGGCTTGAGCTTGTGGCTGCACACTGACTTTTCCGGCCGAAACGTAAACTGATTTCGCCATAGCCGGCGTTGCTACCATAGCGCCCATCGCCATAGACATTATTATTAAACACGCTTTTTTCACGAGAGTTCTCCTTTTAAATTGCGCCCAAGACCATAAATGGTCGATTCAATAAGGAGGAATACAAATAAGTTGTTGCGCCCCTTACTTCACCCTAGAGTACACTAAAATTGCCATTTGGTCAATCAGGGCGAGAATCAGTTTTATTTAGATTGCCCATGAGACTTTTTTTAGCCTAAAGAGGCCCAAACGGGAGCGTAAATGCCAAGCTTTATTAATCGCTATTATCGCCTGCGATTTGTTCTGGCTGTCTTATTGCTGGTTCTATTGATGTACCTTTTTTGGTCATCCTCGCGATATCCATCCCTAGGCGATAAAGCGCTGCTGGGCGGCAGTATTCAGCTTGAAGATCCTTTGAGCTTTGTGGCGCGTTTTCCCATACAGCCGGAATTTCCGTTTTGGAAAAAGATCGGGCTCAGCACGCTGAACTGGCTGGATACCAACCGTCAGGGCATGACATTTGGGGTGTTATTCGGGTCGGTTTTTTTGAGCATGATGCGTTATATCAAGACCATCAATTTCAAAAATCCCTATGCCAATTCTGCTCTGGGTCTTTTGATCGGAACGCCGCTGGGCGTTTGTGTTAATTGCGCCGCGCCAATTGCCAAAGGCATGTATGATGGCGGCGCGCGCGCAGAGACAACGTTATCCGCCATGATCGCTTCGCCGACGCTTAATATCGTTGTCCTGACCATGTTATTTAGCATTCTGCCTGTCTATATGGCGGCGACAAAAATCGCCCTATCGATCCTGTTGATCATCGTTTTGATCCCGATGATTTGCCGTCTATTGCCAAAGAGAGACCTGCAAATCGCGCCGGACGCGCAAAGAGTTTGTCCTATCCCGGCGGGCGCGTCAGAGGCTAATCCTGAGACGGCGGGCAGCGCGGTTGCGGGTTACGTCAAAGATATCCTCGCAGATTTTTGGTACATATTTCGGCTGACGGTTCCGCTCATGATCCTGGCGGGTTTTTTAGGGGCGTTGATATCAACTTTAGTCCCAATCGAGTCCCTTGGTAATCTTACCTACGGACTAGCGGGTCTTTTGGTGGTGGCCCTGATCGGGACGTTTTTACCGGTGCCGATTGCCTTTGACGTGGTGATATGCGGCGCGCTTCTCGCCGGAGGTTTACCCGTTGGCTATGTCATGGCGCTATTGTTTACGCTGGGTAGCTTCAGCATTTATTCGGCCTTTATTGTCACGCAAACTATCTCTTGGAGGCCTGCAGCCATGCTCTACGGCACCGTTATGGTGCTAGGTATTCTGGCGGGTCTTGGGGTCCATCAATGGCATGGCTATCAAACCCAAAAAGCGCTCAAGCAACTCACGGCCACAGCCCCAGCTTTGGCGAGCAATGCCGCAGAGGCGACTCCGTTAGAACTGGCCGATAACCCAGAGCGTTCAACGGCGTCAGACGCTCTATCAAAAGATTTTGATGTCAGTCTGATCCCACAAGAATTTTCGCCTCGCTCTCCCAAAGGTGATAAATTGTTCACAAAAATTGAGGCCCATAATATTGGTATCAATCAAGGCATAGAATTTTCCTTTAAAGATATGTGGCCGCCGTTTTGGGAAGGGCGCAGCATCAGCTCCGGCGATATTGACATGGATGGCAATCTTGATCTGGTGATCGCCTCAACGGAAAAGGGACTGTATATTTACGAAGGCTCTGGCGATGGTTCATTCAAACATAAAACCCTCTCAGATCCGAAAGTCTCGGCGCTTGATATATTCAACGCCGCGCTCGTCGATATAGATAATAATGGCTGGCTTGACCTTTTCATCACCACATATGGCACGGGTAATTTCATTTATGAAAATCATGGAGGCGTGTTTACCAAGCTTAGTAAAGTCGCCAATAATGCAAAAACGCCCCTAACATTGTCGCTCAGCTTTGGCGACATTGACAAAGATGGCGATCTGGATGCGGCGCTGGGGAATTGGGCCGCCGGATGGTACCGTAGAATTCCCGGTGAAGAATCCCGCAACCGGCTTGTCTTAAATGATAAGGGCCATATGGACGGATCGCAATATGTAGACCTTCCGGGGATACCCGGAGAGACGCTCACCATCTTGCTGTCAGACATTAACGAAGATCAAAACCTGGACTTACTGGTCGGTAATGACTTTGAAATTCCTGATATGTTTTACCAAGGAAATGGCACAGGTGATTTCCAGCGTATAACCAGATCAGACGGCATTATTCCTCAAACCACCACAACAACCATGGCTCTTAAAAATCATGATCTTGATAATGATCTTGTGCCGGAGATTTACGCCGCGCAAATTGCTGGCCGTTCATCGGGTATTTCCGAGCGCCTGAATATGCAGCCCATTGAAAATTACTGTGACGCCATAGGCCGTCCGTCGGACAAAGCGATTTGCGAGGACAATATGGAGATTAAAGCCTGGTATAAATCAGGCAATAATTTTGACCCGACTTATGCTGGCAAGTGTTTGGAATTGTCGCCAAAATACGAGGCTGAGTGTAAAGCCATGCTGGTCAAAGATTTGGCCATTCAAGCCGAAGATCCTTCCCTCTGTGATTTAATTTCGCCGGCTCAACTCGAGGCCAAAGCCTATTGCCAGATTCACTTTTGGCCGGGCCGTCCTCTGACCAATGAAGATATCGCTGATAATATTAAGCAAATCAAAGGCCACAATGTTCTGCTAAAACGTCAAGCAGATGGGAAATTTCTAGACAGGGCCATAGAGTCGGCCCTCGAAGTTGGCGGCTGGAGCTGGGATACTAAAATTGCAGATTTTGACAGTGATGAATGGGCGGATATGTTAATCGTCAATGGCACGTGGGTGCCTAATGAGGTCACGCCGTCCAATATGTTTTTTCATAATAACGGCAGCGGAAAGTTTGAACAAAGGGCTAGTGAATTTGGCCTCGAAGACTTTCTATTGACGGCGGCTGCCACGCAGTTTGATATGGACAATGACGGAGATTTGGATGTCATTACTGTGCCCGTGAACGGTCCGGTGCAGGCTTTCATCAATAATTCCCAAACCGGAAATTCTGTCAGGTTTTCATTTCAGGACAATCTTGGCAATTATTTCGGGGTCGGACACAAAGTGACAATTAAATACTCAGATGGAAAACATCAAAAGCAGGAAGTACAAATTGGCGGCGGCTTTCAATCCTTTGATGCCAGCCATCTACATTTTGGGCTAAGCGCTCACGAAACCATTGACGCCGTTATTGTTGATTGGGTTGAAGGGGGTCAAACCGTCATCACCGATCCGCTTAGCGTAAACAAGCATTATATCATTCACCGTATTGAGCGCTGAATTACTTATCTAACCAGTCACGGGCCATTTTTTGCGCTGTATTAAGCTGTCCATTGGTCATGCGTTTCTGGACCTTGTCACGAAGTTCGGCCGCCGCAGGCCCAGAATTTTGAGATGATAGATTTAGCCATTTATGGGCCAGGACATAATCTTGCGGAACCTTCCACCCATTGAGATAAAGATTGCCTAGAACATATTGCGCCGGAATATCGCCGCCATTGGCCTGTGTTTTAAGCTGTTTGAGATTAAATTCTGCGCCGTTAATATAGGTTTTGATGCCCGCTTCATCTGGCAGATCAGCGCTTTTACGAGAGGCCCGGTTTTCGGCGCTGGCCTTACGGTACCATTGCTGAGCAACTTCATCACTTTGGGGAACGCCAAAACCATTTTCGTAAAGAACACCCAGATTGGTCATAGCTTGCTGAAACCCGGCTTCGGCTGCGAGCGTATAATACTCAGCTGCGCGTTCATAATCTTGATCAACCCCTTGACCCTTAGTGTAGATCAGACCCAAATTATTTTGCGCTTTAACATGACCTTGCTCGGCGGCGAGCTCATACCATTGTCTGGCAAGCGCGAAATCTTGATCAACTAACTCGCCTTGATGATAAAGCACGGCAAGGCTTACCTGAGATTCTGCAAAGCCTTTTTTAGCCGCGTTTTCATACCACGTTGCGGCATTTGTCTTAGGTTCCTCTGTCCCAAGGCTCATTTCAATCATACTGGCTAGAATATGCTGTGCTGGCGCGAATCCTTTGTCAGCAGCTTGTTGATAGATTTTAAAGGCGGTTTTTAAGTCTTTTGGCGTGCCTAGGCCTTCGGCCGTTAATCCGCCAAGATTGGCTAGAGCTTGCAAATGTCCGTTATCGGCGGCTTTACGGTACCACAGAATTGCGTTTTCATAATCTTGCAATGTGCCTTTTCCATATTGAAAGGCTTCTCCAAGGCTAAATTGAGCCGTGACATCGCCAGATTCAGCTAAGATTTGAATAGACGTGATGTCTGGCGGCGTTTCGTTCTGCTGACTGCCCGCAACAGAGAATTGGCAGGCCATCAAGCCTGCAAACAGTATCTTAATGAATGACCGCTTTAGGCTCACTCTTGCGCAGCCTCAAATTTTGCGGTCCACTCTCTGGCCATGTCTTGGGCATCGGCAATTTGTTCTGGTGTCATTAATTGTGACCAGACGTCCCGGCGTTTGGTCGCGCCTTCATGTTCATTGGCGGCCGCGAGGTTAGCCCACATATGGGCTTTGAGATAATCTTGTTCAAAGCCTTGTCCAGAGCCGTAGGCATGGCTGATCATATATTGCGCTAATCCGAAATTTTTCTCTGCGCCGCCCAGGACAAGCTGCGCCGCTTTTGGTGCATCTGTGCCGACACCGATGCCGTCTTTATATAACAGGCCTGCATAGGTTAGGGCTTCTGCGCTGCCCCTTTCGGATAGTTTTATCAGGCGCTCGACGGCCGCGGCTTCGCCGTTATTCGCCGCCGCATAATAATAGCGGCTGGCAATGTCATCGCTTTGCTCGACGCCTTTGCCGTGAAAGTGCAAAAACCCCATGAGCAGCTGCGCTTTGGCGTTTTTAGCTTCGGCGGCGGCTTTTAAGAGGATAGCGGCTTTATCGTGGTCAACCTCAACGCCGTCACCATTGAAATATCTTACGCCCATCATAGAGGCGGCGCGCACATGGCCATTTTGGGCCGCTTTGGTTAGCCAGTTAACGCCCGTTACGTCATCAACGGCGCCAAGTTTTCCGGTCAAATATATATCCGCTAGCAAATACTGAGCCTCTGCATGATCTTTTTCGGCAATAGGCTCTAATAACTTTATGGACTGGGTATAATCCGCCTGCCCGAAAGCCTCAACGGCCTGCTTGTATTGAACCGCTGGATCGATAACGGGTTTGCTGCAGGCTGAAACCGTTAAAACTGTTGCTATAAGTATTGTTCTGATCATAAATTTCGCGCCACTTTCATATTAGACCTAATAATAGGGTAATCCCTTATAAAGGACTAGTGCATTTCCCGTTAAGACGGAATCGGAAAATACACTAGGTTCTAGTCAGGATTTAAGAATTATTAAAACGGGTGCAATTTTGCGTGAGTTTTAGGCGAAAATCACGCAAAAGGGCCCCACTGCTCGGCAGTTTGGCCAAAACCGCCAATCTCGTCGTCAAATAGCCTTGCCGTGCGACGCACGCCATCGACTACTTTCCTAGAGCTTTGCGATTTTGACTCAAATTTTGATAATCCTTAAATCCTGACTAGAACCTAATGCAAAGTTTTATGTAAAAATTATCATGAATCCCTTGCACGAATAGATTCCGTTCCCATATCGGCTTCAAGCGGAAATTATCCGTCAAATCAATGATATGAATCATGCCGGCCCATAAGGGGGCCCTTAATTGGAGCCAGGCAAAATAGGAGCGAATAGATGACTAAAGTTATCGGTATCGATCTCGGGACAACAAACTCTTGTGTTGCTGTCATGGACGGCGACAAAGCCCGAGTTCTAGAAAATTCAGAAGGCCAACGCACAACACCCTCTGTTGTGGCCTTTTCAGAAGATGGCGAACGCTTGATTGGGCAGACAGCCCGTCGCCAAGCGGTTACCAACCCATCCCACACTTATTATGCCGTCAAACGCCTGATCGGCCGGTCATTCTCTGATCCGCTTGTCAAAAAAGACCTTAAGCTTACGCCTTATGACATTGTCAAAGGCAAGGGCGGCGACGCCTATGTTAAGGGCCGCGATAAAGACTACGCGCCGGCTGAAATTTCAGCCATGGTTTTGACCAAGATGAAAGAAACAGCCGAAGATTTCCTCGGCGGCGAAGTGACTCAGGCCGTTATCACGGTTCCCGCTTACTTTAATGATGCTCAGCGTCAGGCCACAAAAGATGCAGGCAAAATTGCCGGTCTTGAAGTTCTTCGTATTATCAATGAGCCAACCGCAGCAGCGCTGGCTTATGGCATGGACAAAAAAGATGGCAAGACAATCGCGGTCTATGACCTTGGCGGCGGTACATTTGACGTATCCATCCTAGAAATCGGCGACGGTGTTTTTGAAGTAAAAGCCACAAACGGCGATACGTTCCTCGGCGGTGAAGACTTTGACATGCGCCTTGTTGAATATTTTAGCGGCGAATTTAAAAAAGACACAGGCATTGAATTAAAGACTGACAAATTAGCGCTACAGCGTCTTCGTGAAGAAGCTGAAAAGGCTAAAAAAGAATTGTCCTCTGCATCAACCTATGAAGTAAACCTACCGTTTATTACGGCGGATGCTTCTGGACCGAAACACCTTAATATGAAACTGACACGCGCTAAGCTTGAAAGCCTAGTGGCTGATTTGATCAAGCGCACAATCGCGCCTTGTAAGAAAGCCCTCGCTGATGCGGGTCTCAAGGCTGGCGATATTGATGACGTGATCTTGGTCGGCGGTATGACCCGTATGCCAGCGGTTCAAAAATCTGTGACTGATTTTTTCGGTAAAGACGCGCATAAAGGCGTGAACCCGGACGAAGTTGTTGCCATGGGCGCGGCCATTCAGGGCGGTGTTTTACAGGGCGATGTTAAAGACGTTCTTCTTCTCGATGTAACGCCTCTATCTCTTGGTATCGAAACTGAAGGCGGCATCTTCACACGGATGATTGATCGCAATACGACAATCCCAACGAAGAAAAGCCAGATCTATTCAACTGCTGCTGATAATCAAGCGGCTGTTACGATCCGTGTCTCCCAAGGTGAGCGCGAAATGGCGGCCGATAACAAATTGCTAGGTCAGTTTGATTTGGTCGGTATTCCGCCAGCCCCGCGCGGCATGCCGCAAATCGAAGTGACGTTTGACATTGATGCCAATGGTATCGTCAATGTATCAGCTAAAGACAACGCAACCGGCAAGGAACAGCAAATCCGTATCCAAGCCAGCGGCGGACTGTCTGATGCAGACGTTGATGCTATGATCAAAGATGCTGAAGCTAATGCCGAGTCCGATAAAGTGGTTCGCGAGCTTGCTGAAGCTAAAAACCAAGCTGAAGCTCTGACCCATAAGGCCGAACAGGACCTTAAGGAACACGGCGATAAAATCGGCGAAGAAGAGAAGAAGGCCATTGAAGACCTTATCCCTGAAGTTCGCACGGCGGCTGAAGGCGATGATGCTGAAGCGATCAACGCTAAAGTGGCTGAACTTACAGCGGCTGTCATGAAGATGGGTGAAGCCATCTACGCCAATACGAACAACGAAGATGATGACGCGGCTGACACGGCTTCTGACGAAGACGAAGACATTGTCGACGTCGAGTTTGAAGACGTCAAAGAAGACGATAAAGCTTAAGTTAGTACGGGATTACCGTACGGCTCCGGGTGCTGCGCTCAGCCCCCCCAAGGCACAGCACCCGGAGCTATTCTTAACTTAACGCCTTATGGCCCGCTCTCTTAATCCTCCTTTTGGAACCTATGCGCTTCCTGACTCCAGGGAGCGATCGCGGCTGAAAGCAGAGGCTTCCAAAGATAGCCGCATGGGGCGAGCTATGATTTCTCATTTACGCGGCCGCGCCCTTAAGGGTCTCAACGAACCATTTGATGTAACCGTTGCCCCGGATGTTAAAGCGCGGCTTTATCCGTCTCAAAACCGATGTGAAAAACGCGCCTTTGCTGGCGTGCAGGTTTGGGACAGCGCCGAACGCGGCGCGCTTAAAAAAGCAGTTGAAAATTGCGCGAACGATACTTTCTCATTTTTAGATGTCGGCGCAAATGTTGGGCTCTATTCGCTCTTTGTTGAGAGCTATTGCAAAGCTGCGCAGAAAAACTCTGATATTATAGCCATAGAGCCAGGCGTTAAAATGGCCGATCGATTATCCGATAATATCGCGGCAAGTGATGCACGTGTTCAGGTTATTCGCGCTGCCGTATCTGATAAGCCCGGAACCGGTAAACTCGGCGGAGGAGAGATCAATAGAGGCGAAGCTCATCTCATGGACGCTGATAGTGATGGCGAAATTGTTGTCATTGATACACTTGCGCGAATTGCCTTGGCTCATGGCCTGACAAAAATCGATGCCATGAAGCTTGATATAGAGGGCCATGACGAAAAAGCTCTGACCGCGTTTTTCAATGAAGCGCCCCGAAGTCTATTTCCAAAGCTACTCATTCTGGAGACGGGTAAAGAACCGACATCTCCGCTGATTGATTTATGCCACACTGAAGGCTATGGGCTGGTCTCACGCCATGGCCTGAACACGATTATGACTTTGAAAGAGGCAGACAATGTCTAAACGCGATTATTATGAAGTTTTGGGTGTGGCTAAGGCGGCTGATGCCAAAGAGCTAAAATCGGCTTTTCGTAAAAAGGCCATGGAATGCCATCCGGATCGACACCCAAATGACCCTGAAGCTGAAACTCGCTTTAAAGAATTAAACGAAGCTTACGGTATTCTGTCGGACGGGGATAAACGCTCGGCTTATGATCGCATGGGTCACAGAGCCTTTGAGCAAGGCGGCGCAGGCGGTAGTGGCGGCTTTCAAGATTTCGGCGATATATTCTCTCAAATTTTTGGCGGCGCTGGCGGCGGCGGTTTTGCCGATATGTTTGGCGGCGGCGGATCTCGCCAAGAACGTGGACAGCGCGGATCAGATCTACGTTATGAAATGGAAATTTCTCTCGAAGAAGCCTTCAAGGGCAAAGAGCTTGATATCAAAGTGCCGATCTCTGAAAATTGCGGCCGGTGTGAAGGTTTAGGCGCTGAACCTGGCGCCAGTATCGATACCTGTAATACTTGCGGCGGTGCGGGCCGTGTCCGAACCCAGCAAGGTTTCTTTACCATGGAACGGGCTTGTCCCACTTGCGGCGGGCAGGGGGAATATGTTTCTGATCCTTGCCGTGAATGTGACGGCTCTGGCCAGACACGGGTTGAAACAGAGCTCGACGTTAATATCCCGGCCGGCGTAGAAGACGGCACGCGTATCCGCTTATCCGGCCAAGGCGACGCTGCCCCGCGCCGCGGCGGTACAGGTCAGCGCGGCGATCTGTATATTTTTGTCTCAGTTAAGCCTCATGATATTTTTGAAAGAGACGGCGCGCATCTTTATTGCCGCG
Source organism: Hellea sp. (assembly GCA_014238285.1). Classification (GTDB taxonomy): domain Bacteria; phylum Pseudomonadota; class Alphaproteobacteria; order Caulobacterales; family Maricaulaceae; genus JACOMS01. Next base: position 2,268 of record JABABK010000038.1, on the reverse strand, counting down.
CACCGGTGCCCATGACCAAGGCGGCCCTAGGCGGGGAGGTTGAAATCCCGACCATTGATGGCGGGCGGTCTAAAATTACAATCCCAGATGGCTCTCAATCCGGTAAGCGCATGCGCCTGCGCGGCAAAGGGATGAGCGTTTTAAGATCGTCCCAACGCGGCGATATGTATGTTGAGCTTTCCGTTGAAACCCCATCACAGCTGAATAGCCGTCAACGGGAACTGCTCGAAGAATTCGCCCGCGAAGGCGGAGACGAAATTTCCCCGGCAAGTAAGAATTTTTTCGATAAGGCTAAAAACTTTTGGGATAATCTGGTTGATTAGAGTACAGATGCCACACATTCAGACTCACGGTTCCGACAAAGGCTGACAACCTATTCTCTCACAATTGACGCACTCTTTATGTCTGCTTTGGAGGCAAAAGCAGACATTGCATTCAGCTTATAGTCCTATAGAAAATCGCGCGGGAATGTCCATTTATTGTCTAGGCTGCTCCCGAGGAACTATGTTGATTTTGATCTTTTTAGATTGATTACCTTCCAATGTGTTTGTCTAGAAAGTTTTTGACTGTTTCTAAGTAGAGCGTTTCATTTTCAGTGCTCCAGCCAGAATGACCCTCGTTTTCGAGCGTTAGAAATTCTACGTCTTTGCCTGCTTTTTCGAGTGCCTTATTCATGTTTTTAGATTGTTTATATCTGACGTTTTCATCAAGTTCGCCGTGGATAAGTAATATTGGGGCCTCAAATTTATCCGCGAAATTTATAGGAGATTTCGTTTCGAGCATGTCTTTATCTGTTTTTGGATCACCTTTTGAGCGTATCCAGTAAGAATAGATTTCAGAGCTCTTGCCATGCTCGCTTTTTCCTTTTTTGAGTGAGTATAAAAGGTCACTGATTCCAGCTCCGCTCACAAAACACTTGTATAGCTCCGGCGTGGCCATAGCGCCGTAAAGGGCGACATAGCCACCATAACTATAGCCTACCAGACAGGTGTTGTTGGCCTTGGCCAAATTTTGGTCATGAAAGTATTTTACAGTATCGGTGACATCATCCTGCATCACGCCGCCCCATTGCTTATATCCGGCTTTGGCAAATTCTTTGCCATAACCTGACGAACCCCGAAAATTCATTTGTATGACTTGATATCCTTGAGCCACGAAATACTGAACCCATTTATCATAATCAAAATAATCTCGCACTTCTGGGCCGCCATGAGGCATGACTATAAGCGGAAGGTTGCTGTATTTTTTACCTTTAGGGTAATAGTGATAAACGGGAATTTTTACGTCGTCCCGCATTTCAATTTTCAATATCTCGGCGTCTGAGTTTAATTTTTCCTTGAGTTTAGGATGGGTATCAAAAAGAGGCTGAATGTCAGTCTCATTATAGTGGTAAACAAAATATCCGCCTGGGTCATTATGTGCTGAAACATGAAGCAGGGCGATTTCTCCGTCGTCGGAAAACCCCGTATAAGTAATATTGGCTTGGTGGCCGAAATATTTATCAATAGCGGCATGGTGTTTCTTTCGTTTTGGTTCAATGAAGTCGTAGCGTTGACGATCGTCATAATAAAGCGCCCCTGCAAATTCACCTGATTTACGAGAAATTAAAGCACTGGCAACATCATATTCTTCGTGCTGATAAACAGTCGCCACATATTGCTGAGTATTTAGATTGAATGTTTTAATCGATCGCCGGGGATCAGTCTCTTCATCGCTCAAAACATATATTTCATCGGAGTTTGGAGCAGGTCCAATAGGCCAAAAATCATACTGGTCTTCACCTTCACCAGGTTTAACTTCGAACGTACGGATTTTTCCCCAATCATTTGTTTCCGGGTCAGGGGCATAGACCCGAACTTTTTTACAACGACGTCCTTTACAATCAAACCTCAAGACAGCTTTTCCGTCTGCATCAGTATACCAAGAAAAAGTATCATCTTTACCGCGCTCAACAGGAATGCCTTTTCCGGTATTTACGTTGACTTTCCAAAGGTCGAGCTTTTCATCACTCCACGCGGGTATGAGAATATGCTCTGGATCATCGGGGAGTACATTGGTAACTTTGCTGTACAGCGCATTTTCCGAAACATCATCTTGCCCTTCGAATAAACGTATATGGGGTTTTTCACCCTGATTGGATTCTGTGATGTTGACGGAAATAATTTTAATATTGGACACAGTGTTATTAATAAAAGAGAATAAGTTTGCTGAGATGGATAACGGTGTATGGCGTGGTGAGGATAGTGGTAAAATCTTAGAACAAAAAAA